>CP095464.1:0-600000 GCA_021294815.2 Verrucomicrobiota bacterium | reverse complement strand
ACGTTGACGACTTTTTTTCGCGTAAATCCGTCGAAGTTTGGATCGGTAAAAGCACGCGTAATTTCCCGAGGGCGGTCTCCACGGAAGTTGAAAAAGATTACCGAATCGCCGTCTTCAATCGCGCCGGAGAATTTTCCATTGGGATCGATAATCTGTATCGGCAACACAAACTCATCGCCACGACGGACCTCGTCAATGGGATTCTGGTAATAGTGCTCCAACGCCTCGCGGGCACTATGCGCCTTAAGTCCATCTATCCCAGTTAAACAATCGTACGCTTTTTGGACTCGTTCCCAACGATGATCGCGGTCCATCACCCAAAAACGCCCAATAACCGTTGCGATTTTTCCGACACCAATTTTTTGGCACTGCTGTTCGATTTCCGATAAAAACTGAAGCCCGCTTTCCGGCGCCGTATCACGCCCATCGCTAAAAAAGTGGATATAAACCTCTTTCAACTCTTGTTGCTTACAGATTCGGAGTAGACCATAGAGGTGCCGCAAAACGGAATGTACCCCACCGTCTGAACACAGGCCAATCAGGTGTAATTTTTTCGATTTTGCCCGACGGATTGCCTCGAGAATCACCGAATTTTGGTCCGCTGTATGGGTCTCGAATGCCTTATCAATGCGGACAATTTCCTGATCAACAATCCTCCCCGCGCCAATATTTTGGTGGCCAACCTCGCTATTGCCCATAACGCCTTCGGGTAATCCAACTGCACGTCCACAGGTCGCAATCTCGGTATGCGGACACGTCGTGAGCAATCGATCAAACGCCGGTGTTTTCGCACGCGCAATTGCGTCCCAAGGCGCCAACTCCGGTCGTTTATTAATACCCCACCCGTCACAAATTACAAGCACCGCCGAATTCACGAGAGGCATTGTAGTCACCCAAAGACTTTTTTCAACCTATGCCTCGCAAATCGCGTACAATTTTTCCTTCAGAGCCTCCAACCCGATGTTTTGTGTACAGGAAATTTCCAAAGTCTCTTCACGAAGAGCCACTTTAAACTTTTTAATGTTTTCCGCTGCTGACGGTAAATCCATTTTGTTGAGTATAATGAGCTGCTTTTTCGACAACAAGTTCTTGGAATAACACTGCAATTCTTGACGCAAAACCTGGTATTGCGCCAGAGGATCTTGCTCGTCCTCGGCTGCGATATCGATTAAAAACAATAGCACCTTGCAGCGCTCGATGTGCTTAAGAAACTTAATTCCAAGTCCTCGGTTTTGATGCGCGCCAGAAATCAACCCCGGGATATCGGCAATCGTCAGCGTTTTGTAATGCTCTGGATAAGGAATAATTCCAACTTTGGGATTGAGCGTCGTAAATGGGTAGGAGGCAGACTTTTGCTGCGTCCTTGTCAGCGCATTGATGAGCGACGATTTACCAGCGTTCGGGAATCCGACCAACCCAATATCAGCGATCGTTTTGAGCACGAAAGTAAACTCTCCGCACTCACCCGGCATACCCAAGGTGATCCGTTGTGGAGCCTGATTGACAGAACTTTTAAATGTTGTGTTTCCCCTGCCGCCCTTGCCCCCCTTGAGCAAGACGACGCATTCGCCCTCATGTAGCAGTTCCGTTGCAACGGCGCCCGTATCATTATTAACGACAACAGTCCCCTCGGGAACTTTTAAGAGGCAGTGAGCCCCATTAGCGCCATGACAATTCGAACCGCGCCCCGGTTCGCCATTTTTCGCCGAAGCGTGCGGCATAAACTGGTATTGCACGAGGTCCGAAACATTGCGGTCACAGACGAGGACGACATCGCCGCCATCGCCGCCATCGCCGCCGTTCGGCCCGCCATTCGGACGATACTTTTCGCGTAAAAAGCTACGGCATCCATTGCCACCCTTCCCCGCCGACAAAACAACTTTTGCCTCATCAACAAACATACCGGTATTATCGTCTTCGGGATTTGGCGTTACAAGTAAATTTCCTTCAGCGCGCTAATCCTCATTAAATTTCTGATCGAACAGCACCTCGAGGTCGTGCAACAGCGCTTCTTGTTGGGCAAACTCCCCGCCTTCGAGAATAAACAAGAGATGCGTGTGATATCGAGCCTCCAACATCATCAGCCCCATAATACTATGCCCATTGACCTGTTCATCGCCTTGGCGCACCCACACGTCAATTCCCGGATATTTGTTGATCGTACGCACAATCAGCGCCGCTGGCGTCGCGTGTAATCCAAGCTTATTTTGGACAACGAAATTGCGACGTGACTGGATCCGCAGCGCCATCGAACTACAAATGGGGACATTTCAATCAAATCACCAGAGATTTCAATGCTCCTTTGGGAAATTGTCAAAAAAAGTCGCAATCAACGAGCTTTCGGTTGCCGCATTTTATTCCTCTTACACACCTTCTAGCCAATGTTATGTAAAAACACTAATCTAAGAGCGCGAGAATATCCTCCTCGGTCCACTCTGTTTTTGCGTCAGAATCAGAATCAGAATCATGGATTAGATCAACTGCCTGCGAATTATCGTTACATGGCAATCTTGAAAAGTCAGAGTCATTTGCATTTTGACCATCATGCGTAAACCCCAGAGTTGGAGTGCTATCAAAAAGCATTTTCTCAAATAAATTATGAGCTTCAATCATCGCATCTACATTTACTTCATTATTCCTTTTTTCTCGGAGAGAATATGTACCGTTCACTGGGTCTATCTCGAATTCCTTAGGTGAAAACTGCAAAACATCTTTCAAACAGATCGCCTGCCCATTCGATAGTGTTGTCTTAAGCGCAAAAATATCATCCAAACCGTCGAAGCATCTATCTTCTAGCGACTTTATTAATACATCCTTAGCGCTAGAAAATAAAAACAACCAAACAGGGCCATCGTTAGCGATATTCGTCGTCAAAATCTTTTTAATTAAGTCTTTGCCTTGAACCTCTGCAATCATGTCATACAAGTGGAAAAACGAGCGGAGTACTTCATCTTGCAGCGAATTTTTCCAAAAATGCACACCTTCTTCTGCGACAAGAACTTCGGGAGTTCTGCGCGCTCTCCAATTTCGCAAAATCAAGTTTAATACAGGAATTCCCACATTTTCACCTTCAGAAAGGCGAGCCGCCGTATCAAATAAAAAGTATTCGATCAAGTTGCTTGATAAAACACATCCTCCGAGATGAGCCATCTTATCCAGATATTGACACATCTCTTCAGCAGAACAGGCCCTCTGGATGACCGCCTGATGTAAACTACAAACCTCATTTAATGCATCTTTATATTCGCAAACCGCGTCGATTTCAATTTGCCTGGTACAAATGTTTCTCACGATACTCATATCGAATGTCTCCACAGGATGTCCATCGCAAATCCAATCACATATTTGAAACATGGCGTGTAGAACATGTCCAAAATCAGGCTCATCATCGTCGTTAGACCTCGCCGCATTATTGATGACGGACATTAGTTCATCTAAAATCTCTTTGGCAGGATTGACAGGAGGCGTAGTTCCAAAGTTCAATGGATTTGAGCCTAAATAGACCATGCAAATAACCAGAAGCTTCCATACTTTTCCGTTCATAATGAAGTTGCTTCTCGCATCGTCTTCATTAAAAGTCAAGCATTATCTACGTTTATTTAAAATAAAATGAACTACTCATACTGCTGACCCTGAAAAAACATAAATCGCTGAAGTTTAGCGCCTAGATGAACATAAAAACACCCAGCAGATTATATTAATCCACGGGGCGAAGTGCATTGGAACGTACGAGTGCTGGCAATAATCCACTATTATATTATACCCGGTAACAGTACCACACCTCTACCATTAGAAAGAGTAAATTCTATAGGGAATTCCACTCTAGTCCCTTTTGGAAGTTCTTCGCTGCTAACTATTTTAACAATATCGTTAAAAATATCACGAGCGTAGGTAAAGAAAAAACTCCAAGGCAGTATATCTTTTTTCACACTCTCCGATTCCTCAACCTCTCCAAGCTTAGTCGTTACAATTCTGGCCAACAATCTCGGATCGTCAATCGATGCGCTCCATACCTTATCAAAACGTCCTTTGAAAAAGTTTAAGAACGCAACGAGTACTTTATCATTTGCAGGGCGATTTTCCCAATCACCTAAAATAATCTCGACTATGGACTGCTTTCTGAGAATTCCCGCATCCGCAGACGTTTCCTCTTCTTCCTCTTCTTCCTCTTGAACGGTATCCGAGGGGAACAGATAAAATTCACAGACATCCTCATCGAGAAGCCCCACGGACTGTAATTTATTCATTTTATTAAGAAACTGCTCTAGCGTTTCGGAGCCGTGATCACCATCAAGTATTTTTTGACGCAATTCATTAATCTCAACTAAAGTCTGTTTATATTTACGGAAATGGTAAAGACGAATATTCGGTGTGAATCCCTCCGTATTTTCCTCCACAGCCTCTGGCTGAAAATCCACGATAGATTCTCCACACCTAAAATCTGAATTAAGCAACCATATAGCATCTTGGTCGACAAAATGTCCTTTCTCCTCCTCTTTTTCATCATCTCCTGGCAATTCATTCCAATTTAGATCATCAAAGGGAGTCACCAACTTCTCTAATGCTCCATAAACAGTAGAATTATAACAAATAACCGTTAAAAACAGTACTTTCAATATATGAGCTCTCATAACAATAGGATGTTCTATGTACTAAGGATTTCAAAATGTCAAGAACCCATTGCATAAACAACTCATTCTTACTAGAATTGGAGACACCAAAACCGATTTGATATTTGTACGCAAAACACCCCGCTGGTCTCATGGGCCAGTGGGGTGATGGTGCGCCGAACGCACAAGTACTGGCAACGACCTACTCTCGCACCACATCGAGGCGGCACTACCATCGGCGGTTGAGGGCTTAACGATCGTGTTCGGAATGGAAACGTGTGTTTCCCCTCACCTATGATCACCAGAGTCCCTAACTATGCAGTCTTTCTCCTCAACCATTGCCATATCCGGATCTGTACTTCCTCAGAAGTAACACCGGGCATAGTTTTCTATTAAAATGTATTGAAAACAATGTATTGTGGGCGAGAATTGACGTCTAAACGAGCAAAAGCCTTCGAGCCATTAGTATCGGTTAGCTCAATACATCACTGCACTTACACATCCGACCTATCAACCGGGTGGTCTACCCGGGCTCTCTCGAGGTTGCCCTCTAGGAAATCTCATCTTGGGAATGGCTTGGCGCTTAGATGCTTTCAGCGCTTATCCAGTCCGAGCTTAGCTACCCGGCGCTACTGCTGACGCAATAACCGGAACACCAGCGGCTCGTCATTTCCGGTCCTCTCGTACTAAGAAATGAACCCCTCAAATTTCCAACGCCCACAGCGGATAGAGGACCAAACTGTCTCACGACGTTCTGAACCCAGCTCACGTACCACTTTAATCGGCGAACAGCCGAACCCTTGGGACCTTCTCCAGCCCCAGGATGTGATGAGCCGACATCGAGGTGCCAAACAACGCCGTCGCTATGAACGCTTGGGCGTTATCAGCCTGTTATCCCTAGGGTACCTTTTATCCTTTAAGCGATGGCAGTTCCACTTCAAACCACCGGATCACTTGAACCTGCTTTCGCAACTGCTCGACTTGTAGGTCTCACAGTAAAGCCTCCTTATACTCATGTGCTCGTCTGCCGATTGCCAACCGGCATGAGGAGACCTTCGTAATCCTCCGTTACTCTTTTGGAGGAGACCGCCCCAGTCAAACTAACCCCCTAGCAATGTCCACTGACCAGATCATGATTCAGTGTTAGATGTCTAACCAATAAAGAGTGGTATTTCAACGTTGGCTCCGATATGTCCTGAAACACATCCTCGATGCCTCCCACTTATCCTACGCATTAAAAATCAAACAACAATACCAGGTTACATAGTAAAGGTCCATAGGGTCTTTCCGTCCTGCTGCGGGAACGCGGCATTTTCACCGCGACTACAATTTCACTGAGCGTCTCCCTGAGACAGTGCCCAACTCGTTACACGATTCGTGCAGGTCGGAACTTACCCGACAAGGAATTTCGCTACCTTAGGACCGTTATAGTTACGGCCGACATTCACGGGGGCTTAGACCAGAAGCTTGCACCTCCAGCTTTCACCTTTCCGCATCGGTCACGTGTCACTCCCTATACATCGTCTTACGACTTAGCAGAGAGCTGTGTTTTTGCTAAACAGTCGGTTGGGCCTTTTCACTGCGGCCTGTTACCAGGCACCTCTTCTACCGAAGATACGAGGCTAATTTGCCGAGTTCCTTAGAGAGAGTTCACTCACGCGCCTTAGAATACTCATCCCGGACACCTGTGTCGGTTTTGGTACGAGCACCTAATTGACTCACAACGAAGTTTTTCCTGGAAGTTTGATATCATTCAATCCCCATTGGCCGTAGCCGCCGAGTCCCATAACACCCCAGCCTATATACCTGGCGGATTTGCCTACCAGACAGCCTCAGTGCTTAGCCGCGAACAATCAATCTCGCGTAGAACTAACCTACTCCGTCACTCCTTTGCTGATAACGTCAATTCGATGGTACAGGAATATTAACCTGTTTGGCATCGGTTACTCCAATTGGCCTCACCTTAGCTCCCGACTCACCCTGGGAGGACGAACCTTGCCCAGGAAACCTTGTCCTTTCGGCGATGCGGAATCTCACCGCATTTATCGTTACTCATGTCTGGATACTCACTTCCAACCAGTCCACCGTCGGTCACCCCTTCGGCTTCTGCCCGATTGGAACGCTCTTCTACCACTCATAATATTATAAGTCCGCAATTTCGGCACGCTGCTTTAGTCCCGATCATCTTCGGCGCAAACTCACTCGATAGGTCAGCTATTACGCACTGTTTAAATGGTGGCTGCTTCTAAGCCAACATCCCTATTGTCTAAGTAAGTTCACCTCCTTTGTACCACTGAGCAGCGGTTTAGGGGCCTTAATCGGCGGTCTGGGCTGTTGCCCTCTCGACTACGAAGCTTATCCCCCGCAGTCTGACTCCCATGCTACACCGACCGGTATTCGGAGTTTGATAAGGGTTGGTACCCGGGTATGGGCCCTAGCCTTTTCAGTGCTCTACCCCCGATCGTCAGCGCATGAGGCTATACCTATATATATTTCGAAGAGAACCAGCTATAACGGAATTTGATTAGCCTTTCACCCCTATCCACAGTTCATCCGATATCTTCTCAAGGATAAACAGTTCGGTCCTCCACTCGATCTCACTCGAGCTTCAACCTGACCATGGATAGATCATCCCGTTTCGGGTCTATTGCCTATGACTCATCGCCCTATTCAGACTTGCTTTCGCTCCGCCTCCAGCCCGTAAAGCTTTAAGCTTGCCGTAGACAATAACTCCCAGACCCATTATGCAAAAGGTACGCCGTCACACCCTAAAGGATGCTCCGACCGCTTGTAGGCAGCTAGTTTCAGGTACTATTTCACTCTCCTAACAGGAGTTCTTTTCACCTTTCCCTCACGGTACTTGTTCACTATCGGTCGATATCGAGTATTTAGTCTTACGCGGTGGTCCGCGCAGCTTCACACGAGATTTCACGTGGCCCGTGCTACTTAGGAATTCCCTATGGTCACTTTCAATTTCGGATACGGGACTGTCACCCTCTATAGCTCCTCTTTCCAAAGGATTCTCCTATCGTCTGTGATCCAATGTTAGGCTCCTACAACCCCGCCGGGATAAATCCCAACGGTTTAGACTGTTCCCATTTCGCTCGCCACTACTTTGGGAATCGCTTTCGCTTTCTTTTCCTCTGCTTACTTAGATGTTTCAGTTCAGCAGGTTCGCTCCATACACCTATGGATTCAGTGTATGGTGACGGGACATTACTCCCGCCGGGTTCCCCCATTCGGACATCTCCGGATCAAAGCGTATGTGCCGCTCCCCGAAGCTTATCGCAGCTTGTCACGTCCTTCTTCGCCTGATATCACCAAGGCATCCACTGACTGCCCTTTATAACTTTCTCTCGCCTGTTTTGTTAACATTCTAGACGTTTTTCTCTCAGTTATTGTATAATCCCACAATACATTGAACTTTCAAAGAACAAAATTCTTCCTGCCGTAATGGCAGCTTGCTCGACGGTTTTCACTTCGAAACCGAAGTCAACCCTAAAATTTCCACCCAACCCTGGTGGGCCCAGGTGGACTTGAACCACCGACCCCACGCTTATCAAGCGTGTGCTCTAACCAACTGAGCTATGAGCCCGCATCGGGTGGAGTCGATCGGGTTCGAACCGACGACCTCCTGCTTGCAAAGCAGGCGCTCTAGCCAACTGAGCTACGACCCCACTTTTAGCGTAGATCATCGGCGAGATCCGGAGATCTCAAACCGCCTTTCGAACAGAAAATTATCAGAAAGTTACTTGCGGATCCTTCGGCTGCCGAGGCAATACTGATTACCTCAGCTTCGACCAATATCCCCACAGCCCTAATGGACTTGGGATTTCTCCTTAGAAAGGAGGTGATCCAGCCGCAGGTTCCCCTACGGCTACCTTGTTACGACTTAGTCCCAATCACCAGCCTCACCTTAGGGCACTGCCTCCTCTGAAGAGGTTCGCTCATGCACTTCGGGCAAAACCGGCTTTCATGACTTGACGGGCGGTGTGTACAAGGCCCGAGAACGTATTCACGGCGCCATAGCTGATGCGCCATTACTAGCGATTCCGGCTTCATGAAGTCGAGTTGCAGACTTCAATCTGAACTGGGCCCGGCTTTATAGATTTGCTCCACCTCGCGGTCTTGCGTCTCATTGTACCGGGCATTGTAGCACGTGTGCAGCCCTAGGCGTAAGGGCCATGCTGACCTGACGTCATCCCCACCTTCCCACGTTACCGTTAGTCCCCTTAAAGTCCCCAGCCGAACTGCTGGCAATTAAGGGCGAGGGTTGCGCTCGTTGCCGGACTTAACCGAACATCTCACGACACGAGCTGACGACAGCCATGCAGCACCTGTGTATCGGCTCCAAAGAGAAACGTACTTTCGCACGTCGTCCAATACATGTCAAGCCTAGGTAAGGTTCTTCGCGTTGCATCGAATTAAGCCACATGCTCCACCGCTTGTGCGGGCCCCCGTCAATTCCTTTAAGTTTTAGTCTTGCGACCGTAGTCCTCAGGCGGTACACTTACGCGTTAGCTGAGACCCCGAGACGGTCGAATGTCCCGAGGCCGAGTGTACAACGTTTACGGCGTGGACTACAAGGGTATCTAATCCTTTTTGCTCCCCACGCTTTCGTGCATGAGCGTCAGTATTTGTCCAGTAAGCTGCCTTCGCCATGGGTGTTCCTCCTAATATCTACGCATTCCACCGCTACACTAGGAATTCCACTTACCTCTCCAAAACTCTAGCCAAGTAGTTTCAAACGCGGTACGGGGTTAAGCCCCGCATTTTGACATCTGACATACCTAGCCGCCTGCGCACCCTTTACGCCCAGTAATTCCGAGTAACGCTTGCAGTCTCCGTATTACCGCGGCTGCTGGCACGGAGTTTGCCACTGCTTCCTTTTTAAGTTAACTCAAGCTGAGGTATGAGCCCAGTTTTTGCTCCTTAACGACAGGGGTCTACAATTCGAGAACCTTCGTCCCCCACGCGGCGTTGCACCATCAGGCTTTCGCCCATTGTGAATGATTCGAAACTGCTGCCACCCGTAGGTGTGTGGACCGTATCTCAGTTCCACTGTGGCTGATCATCCTCTCAGACCAGCTACCCGTCTTTGCCTTGGTGGGCCTTCACCCCGCCAACAAGCTGATAGGACGCGAACCTCTCCTCTAGCGCCATTACAAGCTTTAGTATCCCCTCCATGCGGAAGGAAACCACATCCGGTATTAATTCACCTTTCGGCGAGCTATCCCCGACTAAAGGGCAAGTTGTTCACGTGTTACGCACCCGTTTGCCGCTCTCATCATCCCCATTCATCCGAAGACTCATGGTGATAAATCCCGCTCGACTTGCATGTCTTAGCCACGCCGCCAGCGTTCACTCTGAGCCAGGATCAAACTCTCCATTAGTTAGAAAGTTTGCTCCCTTATCTTTCTTAAAAATAAGGAATTACTATTTTGTATTCTTTTCAGAATTTATTCGTGAACCGAATAAATCGCACAAGTAACTTTCAAAGAACAACCACTGTCATGATCCTCCCGCTCCTCAGAGCGATTGTTTTCACAACAGGCCCCAGATCACTGGAACAGGGATCAATTTGAAAACCCCAGAATCGAAGTCAAGCGTTTTTCAAAAAATTTTTCCGAAAGAATTCTCCCTCGCTTTAAAACTATGTTTGCACTCATTTTCACTGCTCCAAAGAACACCATCCGCGACATTATTTCAAATATCAAATCTTCAGCCTACTTTCCTATAACACCGCGAACGGTAACACAAGAGTATTGATCCCCTAAGAGTCCCATTTTGACCGAACAGAATGCATCATAGCGATTTAAGTCCAGCAGACACGACCTTGAAAGAGCCCCAATTAGGGCTCTTTGCTGAACTATCGTTGCTATAGCTCCTCGCTTACTGCTTATTTTTGTCCCTCACTACTCTAAGCAGTTCTTTTATCATCCGATGCATCAATGGACTTCTCATTACTTTCCCTGCTCCGCTGGTTCCTCTACTGCGCCACTTATGCAATCCCGATGTCAAAATCATCTGAGAAAAATCACCTTTCTCATCAAATTTTTGATTCAAAACACGCATCCATTTAGGATTATCCCGATTTTTAGGACTCACACAGCTCAAGAAGAAACTCTTACGGACAACATCATCTTTATCATCCTTATTATCTTCATTACCTTCATCATCTTCATCACTCTGATCACACACATCTACCAGCTCCCTACTTTTAAAATATTTCAGCTTCCACGCAATACGCTGAATAGATGTAAATTCTTGCTCTTTATGCTTTACCAGCTTCCACTCAGCCTCGCCTGCATCAGAATCACAAAGAACAGGCTCCATTAATAAATCAAAAACGTAAATAGGGTATATTTCCATTACAAGACCTGTAAATGCCTCCAAAACTCCCGACGAATATAGCAAATCCTGTATTTTCTGTTTTTCCTCAGAAACGGGAGATTGTCGAGACGTAGGAAATATCTTAGAAAAACTATTCATGAGTACCAGCATCTCGTTTTCTGTAACCGCGTCCCTTACTTTTGACCTACGCATTTCCAAAACTGCATCACGAACTTTCCTAATATCCGCTGCTAATTTCTTGCAATCTTCTGACTTAGGCTTAGAATTTTGACTAAAATCCTCAAACCGCTTAGTTAATTGCTGAAAACACTGATCAGGTATCGTCTTTTGACATACAGCCAATAATGCTTCTTTACCATCTTCCCATGTCTTTAATCCATCTCGCGTAAAATACTCTGGTTTCGTATTCTTCACCGTCTCTTGCACCCATACCCTGCGTTGGTATAACTGATCGCGCAACACCCATTCTTCGCTCGCGATTATCCTAAACATTTCTAACATTACTTGAGCACCTTTTTCATCAATTTGATATTGTTCTTCTCCAAATTTCTTGATAAGAGAACCGATTAAAACCCAAAAATTGATAAGGATCTTCGTCCGCTTAATCTCTGAACCAGAAGCATCAAACAAGAATCCCGCGTTAGCACCCAGACTTTTCCACTTGCGTATCGATTCCATGATATTACTTAACAAGAAGTAGAATCGCTTTTCTAATGTCATTTGACTACTCCACGAAATTTTACCGTCTACAACAGAAGACAGCCAAGCACATTTAGATGAACTTGCTGAAACTATAGCAGGAATCAACAACCACGTCATTGATAATGTTTTTATTATATCTTTTTTCATAATCTTTCTTTTGGAATTGGGACACGTGAAATACTGTTATTTACCAATTGCAAGCCTTTTCTATTTTAACTGCTTTTCCTTTATGTCTCGCTTCATTGCTCTCGTATTTATTCATGGACACTGGCAATCCTTACATGATATCTACACGAAGAAATTCTGCTTTCAGAGGCACACAAAAAATCCGCGACAATATCGCGGACGAGAAACATAAATAACTCCAAAAACAAGCTATTTCGCCAAATACGCCGCCGTACTTTCTGCAGTTGGTTTCATCGCTGGGGCGCCGGAGTGCCAATTTGCAGGGCAAACTTCACCGTACCGTTTGACATGTTGGAGTGCATCAATGAGCCGAAGTACTTCGTCAACATTCCGCCCCAGTGCCATGTTATTCACGCTTGCATGCTGAATGATGCCTTTTTTATCGATAATAAAAAGCGCTCGGAACGCGACTTGATCGGTCGGCGTTAATGCAGGAATCGCAGCTTCTGAAGATTCCATGAGTGAGGCCGCCGACGTCAGGCTCTCTAACCCTGGAAGCGACGCCGCTTTAGACTGTAGGAGATTTTTAACCGCTTGTACTTGCTGCAACTGATGTGTCAGCGTTTGCTTCAATGCACTCACAGGGACCTCGCCATCGAGCACCCCATAGGATCGCGCAACCGTTTTATTGATATCCGCTACCACTGGGTAGGTGATACCCTGGATACCGCCTTGCTTTTTCGGCTGATTGAGCCAGGCGAGGTGCGCGTACTCGGAATCTGTTGAACATGCGATTATTTGTGTATCGCGCTTCTGAAACTCCGGTAACTTATCCTGAAATGCATGGAGCTCCGTCGGACACACAAACGTGAAGTCCTTTGGATAAAAAAACAGCACGATGTAATGTTTCCCGATAATAGAACTCAGATCAAAATCAACAATATCGCTGCCGCTAACAACTGCCTTTGCCTGAAAAACCGGCGCCTTTTGATTCACCAAAGTCATAGAGAATCTCCATAGCATTTAATTCAGGAAGTAAAGCCGAGAAGTACGTGCGCCCTTTTCGAACTCAAAAATAAAAAAGAGCTCCCGAAGGAGCTCCAATGTTCGTGATCAAAATCTGCGATTAATACCGCGCCCTGTAATCATGACCTCTGGCATGGGTATTATATTTGCTCCATTTGCGGCGCCCGTTGTAGGCATTAGGAAAAATATTCTTTTGATACACGCGGTTATCGTTATACGAAAGCGGTGTCGATTGTTGCTTTTCAAGTTCCTTGATACGCTGCGTCAACTGCTCGATTTCGGCGCTATGTTGGATATTGATCTGATCTAACTCTGCATTGTGCGCCAAAGCGTCAATGATCCGTTGTTCATCTTTTGCTCTTTGGAGTTCGCGCTCGCGAAAATCCATTGCCATCTTCAGAACGTTATTCATATCAGCACTGATATCAGGCGCAACTTCGTCGGTATTCGTTTCTGCTTTTGGAGCCTCAGGCGCAGGTTCTTCTTTCGCCGCTTCGTTCGATTCAACAGCCGAGATCTCACTCGAAGGTGTCTCCTCCATAAACGCAGCCAGATTTTTCATGTTTTCCTCAATAATCGCATGGAGACGGTTGAGCTCATCCGTAACGTGGTGCGCCTCCTCGGTAATGGCCTCAGCGTCTTTTTCTTCGGAATTCTGTGCTTTCACTTTATCAATCATGGCCTGTAGTCCATCGCCTGTGCTGAAATCGAGAAAGCTAATAATTCCAATTTCAGGACTCCCTTCATTCTTTGCAGCGTCTGCATGTTCCCGAGCTGCTTCTTTGATCTTTGCATAAGGATTTGGCGTTTCAGATCGTATGATTGTCGCAGGGCGTGAAGGCCGAGGAATAGAGTTGCCGAGTTGAACGCGATCCTCATTTACGACACCAACGCTTACATCTAAAATAACAGTTGGCACAGAAGGCGCCGCCTCTGTTTCCTGAGCTACTTCTTCTTTTTTGGGTTGATCCGTAGATTCCTCGGTAACCTCATTGGCACGTACACGATCGAGTGCCTCCTGTAGCGGTGTTACGAGATGGTCGTGCCCATAGGCTTGTGCTTGATGGACGACATCGCCCTTTGAAGTGTTAAGCAGCACGTTTGCTCCGGCTTCAAGTAAGATTTCGACCGTACTGAGATGTCCTTCGCGGATCGCCGCGTGCAACGGTGTACGGCCTCGATCATTAAGTGCATTGATAGGAGCACCGTGGGCGATGAGATACCGAACCACCGCATCATTACCCGCAAAAGAGGCAACATGAAGTGGAGTTATCAGCCAATCTTCGGTTTTGTCCGTAACGAACCCTGGGTGTTGCTCCAGAATCTTGAAGGCATTATCATTTCCTTCAGAAGTGTTCTCGCTGATAATATCAAATAATGCTTCGAGTGCAGATTTTTCAGGCTCAGGTACCGCCTCTTTTGCTTCAGCATCAACAGGCTCTTTCTCGTCATCTGCGTCGCTACTCGAAAGATCAGGGCGTGGCATCTCCGCTGCTGTAGCCGCTAATAACGCCTTTTGTGTGTCTCCCGCTTTTTCCGTTGCGATCGTCTCCTCTCCGGAGGCATCCGTCCCAATTTCGCTTGCGGAATCCCCAATCACTACCTCTTCACCCTCAGAGCCCGACTGCGTCACTTCAGAAGTATGAGTTGATGTCGCCGTTACTTCTGGTGAAACCGTCTCAGACGATGCACTGGTCGCGGTCACCGCGCCCGACACCACCTCTGAGGAAATATCGCCACTTTGCTGTGACGCCGCATCCGTCGGCTGTAATGCTGAGGCAGTATCTCCATAGAGTCCACTTCCCCAGACGCTCAAGAACGCGAATGACAATCCCACTATACCAAGGTTTATTTTCCCACTTGACATAAATACCCAACCGGGAAGAACTCAAAAAATTTTTCGGGATGCCGCAAGACTTTTTCTTCAAATTTTCACATAACTCTTTCCGCGAAAAACACAAAAAGCGCCCTCAGACGCCTCCTGCGAATTGATTCAGAAATCAAACAACTCTGCTCCGTACCAGCTACAGAATCTCTTTCAGCTTGGCTCCCGCCTTAAACTTAATGTTCTTCGAAGCCTTAATTTGGATTTTTGCTCCTGTTCTCGGATTTACGCCGGTACGTGCACCACGAGTCCCAACAGAAAACGTTCCAAAACCCACAATTTGGACATTACCATCTTTCTTAAGCCCATTTGTAAGCGCTTCCAGAACGGAATTTAACGTCTTTTCGGCAAAAATCTTCGTTAATTTCGCTTCTCCGGAATTACTACCACCTGCCCCTTGGTTCAAAAGCTCGTAGACTTCGTTGATTAATTCTGACTTATTCATTGCTATTTAAATGTTTCACCTAGCGTATTTTTTTCCTCTACCTGTCAATCTTTTATTCCGCTTCACTACAACTATCGCAGAGATTTTACAATTGCGCAAAAACGGCTTGCCTTTTGCCGATTTTTTTTAGCAATTGTGGCGTGGCCATCGTGTCAACGCGCCTGAAGGCGTCTGAATTCATGCTTAAGAGCAAAATCACACATTATGACAGAAGAAATAAATCAACTAAAACGTGGGCGCGTCTCTGGTAAAGCGCGAGCCCCGAAAAAGAATGCAACCGTCGGCGAGATTTCCGATCCTACCAGTGTGTTAAACGATAGTATTTCGCAAAAAAACAGTCCGTCGTCTTCACAGCAGGCTGAGGTCTTGATTCAAGAGACGACAGTGGAAAGCGCGCCAACTGGGAAGACAACAACCGTTGACGAGCTTCTTGTCGATGAAGTACTCGACTCAAAGCCCAATCGACGCCCTCGAAATGATCAACGAAACCGTCGTCGTGATGCCAATCATCACGATACTAAGACATCGCATGACCGTTCTTCATGTCGCCCGGAAGGGTCCGCTCCTCGGACAACCGAAAATCCGTCTTGTAGCCGCGACGGACAGTACAAGGAATGTGCCTGCTGTCACGCACTGAAACGCGCATGGTGCAAGTTACTCGAGTTTTTAGGTTTTAAGTCGAAGCGTCCTCACACCCATAGCAGTAAGGGCAGCACAGGTGAGAATCGCCATCGTCGATCTTCCAGCAACGGACGGCGACCACGCAATAACCGCACAAAATCTGAATAGTGGCATGGTGACGCCGTGTTGTGTCATTCAAGGGCAAGCCTCACTACGAGGCGATATCGCTATCAGTGGCTCTAAAAACGCGGCGCTACCCATTTTGGCGGCAACACTTTTAACCGATCAGCCATGTGTACTTCATAATGTCCCTGAACTCACAGATGTTGCCAACATGTTGGAGGCACTTCGGTTGCTGGGCGCTGAGGTTACTTCTGTAGGCCCGAGAAGTTGGTCAATCTGTGCGAAGGATATTCACACGGACGCCAGAAACCCAGTCGTTCAACATTTGCGGGCTTCGGTCTGTCTGCTGGGAGCACTTTTAGGGCGAAAACGCAGCGCTTCGGTTGCGATGCCGGGCGGGTGTAAGTTGGGGGCGCGCCCCATTGATCTCCATCTACGGGCATTTCATCGATTAGGTGCACAAATTCATCAGCCAACAGGTTACGTTTCCCTCCAAACCGATTATCTGATGGGAACGGTTTTATCGATGCTCGGGCCTCGAGGTCCCTCGATGACAGGTACTTCGAATGCCATTATGGCGGCCGTGCTAGCTAAGGGAACGACGATTATTCGTCACGCATCACGCGAGCCCGAAATTGCTTCACTCTGCCATATGCTCAATCAGATGGGCGCCCGAATTACAGGGTTGAACAGCGGGACGTTGATTATCAAGGGCGTTCCTTTTCTCCATGGGACTTCGTTTACGGTCCCTCCCGATCGCATCGAAGCCGGGACATTTATCATCCTGGGGTACCTTCGCGGTACCCCGGTTCGCGTTCATGGACTGACGCCCCAATTTTTGACAGAAAATTTCCAAGGCTTCTTCGACGCGATTCCATCTGCTCGGCGGCACAGCCTTTTCCGTGATGGCGTCTTTGAAGTCCATCGGATTGAAGATCTTCCAGGGCTCGACATCTGTACTTTACCTTATCCAGGATTTCCGACGGATCTACAGCCACAGATTTCGGTACTGGCGTCACAAGCAATTAGCGCAAGTCGTGTCCGCGATACAGTTTTTCCTCAACGTTTTGCCCATATCCCGGAATTTCGCCGTTTAGGTATCCAGGCAAAAGTCGAGCATGATACTCTACACCTGGCGCCTCATTCCAAGCTCCGTTCGGGTGAAGTGACGGCAACAGATCTTCGTGCGGGTGCAGCGCTTTATCTGGCAGGAATTCTGGCCGATGGATCGACAACTGTTTTTCGGCCGGATTACGTCGACCGCGGTTACGAGCATTTTGAGGAAAAACTCCAAAAGCTCGGGGTGGAGCTCACGCGCCTCGGGTAACAAAGCGAAAAGACAAAAAGGTTGCAGCCGCCAGCAAAAAGCACACGCTCGCGGGTGCTATGTTAATGAACGCTAAGTTGCTGGAGCTTTATCAACAGCAAATCAAAAATGAGTTCGAATCGGCCTACATCTACCTTGGTATGGCGGCTTATTTCGAGACTACGCCGTTCCATGGTTTCGCGCAGTGGATGCACTTACAGGCTAAGGAAGAGACCGAGCATGCGATGCGACTTTTTCGTCATGTTTGCGATCGCGGACATCAGGTCGAATTACGTCCAATTGCGGGACAAAAGACCGCCTACAGTTCACCGCTAGAAGCCTTCAAAGAATCTCTCGCACATGAACGCCTTGTAACCCAAGAAATTCACGAAATGTATCGGACGGCGGTCACGCTAGAAGATTTTCCGGCGCAAGTCGAATTGCAGTGGTTTATCAACGAACAGGTCGAAGAAGAGCGCAACGTACAAGACATGATCGATAAGATTGCGGCAGCCGAAGATCGCTTCCCGGCGATGTTGGCGGTCGATCGTATTGCTGGACAACGCGATGAATAATGAATCTCTGCGTCTTAGGTGCCGGCGACGTCGGAGCATTTATATGTGAGCGCTTTAGCATAGATCACGACATTACGGTGATCAAACAAAACCCGGCAGTTGCCCGCAACATCAATAACCTCTACGATGTCCGGGTCATTTGCGCTCATGGGTGTTCGGCAAAGGTACTACTCGAGGCCGGCGTCGGGCGTTGCGATTACTTCATCGCCATGACCAGCGACGATCAGTCCAACATCCTGGCATGTTCGATCGCGAAAGCCCTGGGTCCCAAAATGACGATTGCTCGCGCTAGCGATAAAACCTACACCGACAACTCTTTGCTCAACCACCAAGCGCATTTCGGCATCAATAACTTTATCAATCCAGAAGCACTTTGCGCTTTTGAACTTGCAAAAGAAATCCGCAGCACCGGGCAGCGTTGCCGTCGAGCGCTTTTCGAACGGCCTCATCGAAGCTCAACGAATTGCGGTCAGTGCCTCGTCGTCGCTGGTCGGTAAATCACTACAAGAAATCCGATTTACACCACAGGTCCGGATTGGGTGTATCTATCGCGGTGACCACTACGAGTTTGCGACTTCGGCGACGCGTATTATGGCTGGCGATCTCGTCACGATTTTTGGCCCAAGCCAATCCGTAAATAGCGAGCGTCAGCGCCTGGCTCCCGAACGCTACCAAAGTGCACAAAGTGTTACTATTTTTGGTGGCGGAGAAACGACAATCGCGTTGGTTAAGGCACTACTTTCTCCAAAATTTAACCTCCGCATTATCGAGAACGATCTGGCGACTTGTCAAACACTTGCGGAACATTTTCCTTCTGTAACGGTTATTCATGGCTCTGCAACTTCCGCCAATCTTCTTCGTGAAGAACAGATCGGCTCCGTAGATTATTTTGTCGCCTGTACGGATCGCGATGAAGATAACATCATGTCATCGCTTCAGGCAAGCCACATCGGCGCCAAAAACATCATGTTTGTCGTCAATAAGGGCGACTACGACCGGATGCTAAAAGACATCAGTTATAAGCTGGGGATCCAGAAGTTTGTTTCGCCGCGGATCGCGACTTGCCTCGAACTCGAACACTATCTCTCAGGGGAAAAATGTTGGGAAATTTCCTCCTTTGACGACCACTCGGGGCACTTTGTTCAACTCGAAGTCGCCGCACATAGCCCCTGTATCGGGAAAATGCTTAAGGAGATCACGTGGCCCCAGGGCGCTGTTGTTATTGCGCTTTGCCACAATTTCAAAACCAAGGTACCTGCCGCGGACGATATCATTTTGCGCCGGCGATCACATGGTCATCGTCGTCCCTACTGACAAACAAGAGCAACTTGAAGCACTTTTTCTCTAGGCTTCACTTTCACCATTATAAATTTTAAAATGCCTTTATAATGGGTTGGAGAAAAGTTATTTTGTGGGCAATTGTCTTGTGCGCGGGTTGTCGAACGGCACGTGATTTGCCACAGACGGATTTTCAGTTCTTTATCGAGCAGTCCCCACGTACGGGAGGTCTCATTTGGTCACACCGCCTACAGCTCCCGATCAGCAAACTTCAAATGCCAGTTTGTGCACAACCGATTTTGTTAGCAAGCGATATCGCGCATGTCAGCCGCTCGGAATCCAATCTCGGCCCATGCCTCATATTTCACCTCAGGCAGCGCGCGATGATCCAATTCTGCCAGCTCGTGATGGAAGGCATTGGGCGTAAGATCGTCCTTTGCGTAAATGGCCAACCGCTTGGCGTCTCTTCCCCACTTCAATCTGAGAACTTCGAAGGCACGATAACGATTTTTCCAGAAGTTGCCGATACACAAATCGATGTACTCATTAAGGAACTCAACAATACCCTCGTGAAGCTCCAAAAACTCCAGCAATAATGTCATTTTTTCGTTTATTTTTTCGACAACGGTTTCAATCGATTGCCCCAAGTATCCGACGTATCTATGCTGCCCCACGCCGCAAAACCGCTATTAGCAGTAGCCGTTCCGCAGAAGATGTACTAGATTACTGGCTCTACAAAGCGATCGATATGGCGGCTTCGGACATCCACTTTGAGCGCTACAAGACTTACCTAAAGGTACGTTACCGGATTGATGGGAAACTCCAAACGATCCGCCAGCTTCGCCGTACCGTTGCATAGCGGGATGGTCACGCGCGTTAAAATCTTAGCAAATCTCAAAATTGATGAAAAACGGGTACCACAGGACGGCCGATTTTCCCTCGTCTACAAAGATCAAAAGTGGGATATTCGCGTTTCCATTATTCCAGGGTATTTCGGTGAATGCATGGTATTGCGCCTACTCAATGTCGGATCGGAAAAGATTTCACTTCAAGGACTTGGCGCCCGCACCCAAGATGTCCAATTACTGACACAGCTTACCGCGGTCCCAAATGGAATGATCGTCGTCGCGGGCCCTACAGGATCGGGGAAATCGACAACGCTCTACGCCATCATTCGCCAAATTGCGTCTCCGGAACGCAAGGTGATCACCGTAGAGGATCCTGTGGAATACCAATTGCCCGGCATTAGTCAGGTCGCGGTCAATGAAGCCATTGGAATGACATTCGCCACCGCTCTTCGTTCGCTCCTTCGGCAAGCTCCCAATATCATTTTAGTTGGCGAAATCCGCGATCGCGAAACCGCCGAAATCGCGGTACGTGCCGCACTCACCGGACATCTCGTTCTAACTACTGTACATGCGAAAAACACCATCAACGTCATTACGCGATTTTTCGACTTCGATATCCCTCCCTATCTCATTGCAGCAACGTTACGGGCAGTTCTCTCACAACGCCTCGTTCGGACGCTTTGTCCCCACTGTCTTCAAATCAAAAGTTTTGACCCGAAAATTTTTTCAACAATCGCCCCCGAGGTCGTGCTTCCACCTTTCAACAAAATCCGTGTTGGCGAATCGGTAGGTTGTAACCAGTGCTCGCATACGGGCTATAAGGGCCGACGTGCCATTATGGAAATTCTACCGATCAGCGAAAATATCCGCAAGATGATTGACCAACGGTGTAGCGAAGACGAAATTCGACAACAGGCCCAAAATGAGGGCATGGAAACATTACGTGACATCGCAATACAACACTATCTCGGTGGCACACTGGGCGAAGAGGCACTACGGTCGCTGCTCGCGGAAGTTGCCTAATTACTGCTCGTAACGCAGAGCCTTTGCGGGATCGATATGCGCGGCCTTAAATGCAGGGAGCAGCCCTGCAACGATACAAATCAACAAAGCAAACGTGCTAATAATCACCAGGTCGCGGATCTCGTAAGTCACAGGCAGATGGGTAAATTGCGACAAATAATGCTGTGCGTTCTCCCAATGCAACACGTGGTAGAGCCAATGGACAATGGCATCGCGGTAATGGAGCACTGTAAATCCCAAAGAAAACCCACCGGTGACACCAAGCATGCCAATCAAAATGCTCTGGATACAAAAACAGCCCATGATACCCCAAGAGCGTCCTCCCATAGCAATGACAGTCCCGATTTCGCGGGTCTTACGCACGACATTCGTGATGAGCATACTCGAAATGGAAAAAGACGCGACCAGCAAAATAAACAAGAGTACAAAAAACATCATCGTTTTTTCCCAGCGCAGCGTGAATAGGAGATCGCGGTTGCTATGCATCCAGTCGACGACGACATATTCTGGTCCCAATTTTTGTTGTAGTTCCTGTACCAACGGTGCAAGCAATGCACCTTTGCGGACCTTTAGCGTCATCCCGTGGATTCCGTCTTCCAGCTCATAGAGTTTTTGCATACACGTCAGGGAACAAATGACGGCGTCGCGCGCGTAACTCTCGGCACTAAAAAATCCTGCTACTTTCAACTCTTGAGGAAAAATAATTTCGTCATGCGTCAGACCCTCAAAAGAAACCGGCGAGTAGATTGTCACGGTATCGCCCAATTGAATCCCGAGGCGTTGCGCGATATTTTCACCGATTACGATCTGATCATCGGCGAGGTTTGAGGATGAACCGGGTATCAACATACGCTCCAATCCGGTTACCAATGGCTCCTCCGCCGTAATGCCCTTCGCATACGCAAAAGCCGGTACGTCATCGTACATCAACATAACCATCCCCTGCGCATAGGGCGCCATAGCTGTAATTTCCTTAAAATTCACTAATGATTTCCGTAACACTTGCGGATCTGTAACACCTCGAGCTTCGACACGCACTTCGCCTTGCGTCTCAACGAGCTTTTTTTGGATATCGGCCTGAAATCCATTCATCACACTTTGGACAATCACCAATACCGCGACACCAAGTGTAATCCCGATGATCGCCATCGCCGTAAAAAACGTTCCCCTCCGTCGACTCGGGAACAGATTTTTCCACGCCCAATAAAAGACCCAGCGCATATCAGTAACCGAAAACGGCGACACCCATTTTTTTTGCCTGGGATAGCACCTCTTTCTGTCGCAAAATAATCGTTTCTCCCGATTTTAACGCCGCGGCGCGGATGTTGGCCTCTCGCAACAACCGGAGCGTCGTCATACCGAAAATTGGAACGTCGAATCGAAAATCATGGCGGATCTTAGAGGTTTTTACGAACAACATCCCCTCGAGCTTCAACTCTTTCGCGCGACGTAACATCGCATCGGTGCCGTCAAAACCCTCAACACAAAGCACCGTTCCGTTTTTAACGATCACGCTCTGTCCGATCTCCAACCGCGCAACCTCCGTCGCGATGCGAATCCCGTGCTCTAATACATCACGATCGACGGGGAATTTTTTCGCGCGCACGACAAGGTCTTCCTCCATAAAGCTACGCGCATCGAGAACACGTATACCACTTGCCTCGATCTGTTCGCATACCGTCGAAAATAGAGTCTGGGCGTTGCACTCTTTGAGCTTCCGCAAGAGACGAAAACTCAACAGATCTAACTTCAATCCGTGAAACAACCGCATCGGGCGGATTTGCCCCGCCATTAAAACATCGGTCGCCCGAAATGATTTAAGCAATTGCAATACCTTACCGAGTTGTCCGACATTCGCCTTTGCCTGCTCTGATTTTGAAAAAAGCGCCTGCAGCTCTTCGGAAGCTTCCCCCTCTAGCGCAATCAAGCGACAATTAATACCACGTGCTTTTACGCGTTGAGCAAGTAACAGTGGGTATTCTCCACGCCCAGCAATAATCGCAACAGTGGCACTTTTAGGATCAAATGCTACGGGCAAAAACCTCCCCATCGCTCAAACCTTGACATCGTCGTAACTGACGCGCGAATGCATCATATTGAGGAGCGTAAAGTAAAATGCCTGCCGTAGCTCATCGATTTCCTTGAACGTTACCGAACACTCATCGAATTGACTTTCACTGATCTTACCATCAATAATCTTGTTTACCAGCGACTTGATCGACTGCGGCGTCGGATTGTACAGCGATCGGCTAGCAGCTTCGATTGAATCGGCGATCGACAGAATTAACGTCTCTTTTGATCGTGGCCGCGGCCCATCGTACTTGAAGGCCGATTTCTCGATCTCAATCGAAGGGAGTGCTTCCGGAACCGCACCCTCACGCGCCTTGATTTCTTCTTGTTGTTTAAGCGCCTTCGTGTAAAAATATCGGATCACGGAGGTCCCGTGGTGTTCCATAATCCCATCGATAATCCGAGGTGGTAAGCCCGCCGCCTTCGCGATGGCCACTCCTTCTTTGACATGACTCTTGATGATCAGCGCACTCATAAACGGTGTTTTTTCATCGTGAGGATTTTTATTATTGCTCTGATTTTCTGTAAAATACTCCGGTTTCGCGATTTTTCCAATATCATGATAGAGCGCTAATGTCCGGCAAAGGAATGGATTGGCGCGGATGTTAATTGCCGCTTGTTCTGACAAATTCGCGACCATAAGGCTGTGATGATAGGTCCCCGGGGCGAGAATCTGTAGCTTGGAAAGGAGTGGATTGCTGTAATCCGTCAACTCGATGAGACGAATATTGGTACAGCACTTAAAAATACCTTCAAAAATTGGCAAAATTGCAGAAACCAACAGTGCAATGAAAAAACAGTTACAGAAAGCTAACACCATCTGCAAAAAGATAATCTCTTTGGGCAAGTTGGAGCCCAATTCCAAAACGAGTGAAACCGCAGCAAAAACAATTCCCGAGATGTTACCACTGGCGATAATCTGTGTCCGCGTATAGGAATGCCGTGAAAAGTAGATGGAGACACAGACGACAACAAGCGCCATGATGAGAAATTCCGCCGATTGTGTAACCATCAGACACGCAAAAATCGCCGTTGTAATCCCAAGCAAGATGCCGACATAGGTTCGCAACAAAAGTGTACCCAAGAGACAGGAAAGCGTAATCGGCAAAAGCGTCGGCAATAGATGAATGGGATCACTTAAGACTTTCAGTAACCATGATTCTTTTTCCTCCAATGCTGCCGCGGCTTTTAATTGCGACGTCGCAAAGCTATCAAGAGCACTGACCTCAAAAGACCATACTATGAGGCGGCAGAGCAATAAATTGGCCAAGAGAAGTGTTACGATAAGTGCGATCTCCTTTGGTGTGAGTATTTTGAGTCGCCGTTGTGCGGCCTGTAAAAAGAAAAACATTGTTGCAAGGACAGCAAAAGTCACTCCGAGATGTTCCCAAAAATTGCGATTGGCGTTCATCGGGGAGAGGCCCGAACGCTTCGAAGCGCTCGAATCTTTAATCGCTTTCCGATACTGCAACAGTCGCTCATAATCTTCTTCCGTAACAGTCGAACCGACGCGGACCAGTACATCCCCCGGCGAAACCCGTTCGATAACCGGCGGTGTTTCCTGAACTGCACGCGCGATTTTTGCTGTCGTTGCAGAATCATCAAGCATGATGTTGGGCTGGACTCCCGTTCTTAACAACCGAAATAACGCCTGCAATACCTCCGGATTCGCATCGATTGATAAGATTCGGCGTTGGAAGAAGCGTATCGCATCCCCCTGTGTTCGGCTCCGCCGATGGGCCGCGGAACCCTCGATCTCGATATTCAAAAAATATTGGTCATTTTTCTGGTCACCTAAACTGGTGTCAAATACACCGTCATAAAGGATATCACGGACCATCGCCAATCCCTCGAGAAGGATCCCCGTCCGGGCGTACTCATCAACGCCAGAAACAATAGTTTCGACATCCATGGGGCCAATATTCGTTTCGTGTTTTTCGTTAAACTGGCGAACAAATTTTCGGACCTCGAAGCGATCGGCCTCCGTGAGCAACTTCATCGTCGGGAAAGAATCTAACAACTCGTCAAGACGGAGAATATCGTTTTCAAAATTATCGTACTGCTTGCTATCGATCCGATAGACCGGCGCGACGAGGCTCCGGCGCTGTTCTCGAAGGTGATCGGTTCTTATCCTACTGGGATAGGAAAACGGAACCTCTGCGACAATCTGAAGGCATGCGGGCTTATTCGGTACAAATTGGACCCAAATGAGGTCTTGTCCCCAAAAACAGATTACCGAAACGATGATTGAAAGGATACCGATCCAGAAAAGTACACGGCGACGCGACTCGTTCCAATTCAAGCCGCGTGGTATATCGCGGAAACTCGACCGGGAGCGCCAGCGGTAAATCGACTCCGAGAATTTTTCCCGGCCCAACTTTTTGCCCCCAAACATACGACGACTAGCGATTTGCCAGAGATTACGCCTTTGAACAATAGGCTTTATCCCTCGATTGCAACCCAAATTTCTTTGCGATTGCGCAGCGGTCGATTTCAAACAGGACACTTGATCCATTAGGCGCTATAAGGAATTGCGAGCAGCGCAATAGCTCCCGGACTAAGGCCGGAATTTCCTCATCAGTACAAGGACTCACCGAAAGGTAAGCGCAAATTTGTCTGACTAAAATCTCGGGCGTTAGCTGTTGTTCAAGTGCACCTTCTTGGAGCCAATAGACGATCATCGCCTCAGAAACCCCCCGAGGAAGTGCCGTAATTTTATAAATATTTTGACCAAAAGGCTCGATCTCAATTCCTAAAGACGCCAACACCGGAAGCAACGTGGCAATTATTTCGGACCGCTCGGGGTCTACCAGAACCGTTTTCGGCATGAGTAGAAGTTGTGACGTTGTTCCTTCGGAATGATGTATCAAACGATCGAACAAGATACAGCGCTGGGCTGCCGCGAGATCGACGAAAATGAGACCCGAGTTAGACTCGAAAATCGCAAACCGGTGCTCATTAAAAGTCCCGATAAAGCGCCACATCGCCGTGATATCGGGCTGTGTAGAAAGACCCGTCAGCCCTTGCTCACACGTTAATTCGAACACTTGAGTAGCACTACCTCGTGACGCTGCCCTATCTTCATTACCTAACGTTACTTCTCCAGAAACTTTCTCGGGCGTACTATCCCATGGGGCACATTCGATACCCGCTACTGCTTCCCCGATTTGAAGGGTCGCTGCAATGGTTTCCGGCTTTCTGAAAGAGAGGAACACTCGTTGTGGTGCTTCGGAGATGTAGAACTTCTGGGGCCTTGGTGCAAAATCTGTTCTCCAACGGTCAACATTCGCGGATACAGCCTCACTAACCGCTGTTTCAATCAATTTTTTGACGAGAAACTCATTTTTGAAGCGCACCTCTTTTTTCTGCGGATGGACATTATAATCGACAAATTTTTCGGGAAATTCGAGAAAGAGAACGGCGCCGAGATTGGTGGCCCGGGCGCGTGTCATCGCGTACGCCTCGCGTACCGTTCGGACAATTCCGGGGTTCATCACTTGTCGCTTATTAACGAAAATAAAAAATTCGGGGGCGTTAACCGTACTCTCGAGTGACGGTTCAAACAATAATCCCGCAAGGCACATCTGGTCGCTTTGTCGCTCCAAAGGCGTGTAGGGATCGAAGTGGCCCATTACGGCCTCAATGCGTTCCTTTAGATCACGAGATTCCGGGGAGCGCAATACGAGTTTCCCGTTGCGATAGAGCTCGAAAACGACCTCGGGCTCTGCCAGTACAAATGCCCGGACGAGTTTAATGATGCGCATCGCCTCTGTGGCTTCGGATTTCAAGAAGCGTTTTCGCGCCGGGATCTTTTCAAAGAGATTACGGACTTCGATCGTCGTGCCGCGAGGGCAACTACAGGGCTTAACAGAAATCTTTTGGCCGGAATCGTAACGAATTTCGGTGCCCTGATGTCCATCATTCGTCTGCATCCGTACCCGTCCTACGCTTGCGATAGACGCCATTGCCTCACCGCGAAACCCGAAGGTCGCAAGGGATTCAAGATCTTGGATCAACGATAGCTTACTCGTTGCATTGCGTTGGAAGCAACACTCTGCATCTTCGGGACTCATCCCAATGCCATTATCTTCGACCGAAACGAGCAGCTCACCACCCTTTTCAAAGCGAATCACGATCCGCGTCGCCCCAGCATCCAGGCTATTTTCGACCAGCTCCTTGACGATCGACGCTGGGCGCTCGATAACCTCACCCGCGGCAATTTGGTTCACAATCAACTCCGGGAGTAGGTGGATCGTCGCCATAAAAACCTTGTCACAGGCTGGACGAATATTCACATCCGGCAAGTGCAAATCTCCTTTCAGCCGATCGTACAATTTTTCCCTGAGTTTTCCAAACCTGTACGTCAACAGCTTCATCATTTTTGTCGCCTACTGCTCGAAAAAAACCAATCGCTGAACCTCATTTCGCGGAAAGATACTGAAAAAATCGTCGAGCACCACTTCCTGCCAAGCCTCGCGATTGCTCGATTGGTGACAATTCCCTCAAAGTCTTCTGTATTAGACATCGGTTCTGGAGGCGGTTTCCCGGCAATCCCGCTTGCAATCGTACTTCCAGAGGTACGGTTTACATTAGTTGACTCCGTTGGGAAGAAAATCCGGGCCGTCGAGGAATTCGCCCAACAACTCGGGCTAAATAACGTGACCTGTATTTGCGATCGCGCGGAACACCTCCGGGAGCGTTACGACTACATTACCGGGCGCGCGGTTACGTCGGTTGAGGCGTTTCGTACGCTTGCGGCTCCATTACTTCGGTGCCATGGCCAAATTCTTTATCTCACCGGCGGTGATTGCCGTGTTCCGAGGGATGCGAAAGTTTTCGATCTTTATTCTCTGTTTGAGCACCAGTACGGCGAGACGAAAAAGCTCCTTGTGATCACACCGTCCGCATCCCGGCTAGTAGGTCTTCACAATCCCTTCCACAATCTTCGTCCAGCCATCAATCAGGACAAAAAGCATCATCTTAAACGGCAGCGAAATCGTCATCGGCGAGACCATCATCATACCCATCGCCAACAAAATATTCGAAACGATCATATCGATGGCGATAAACGGTAGGTAGAGGAGAAACCCGATCTGAAATGCGTCGGTTAATTCTGAGACAACGAATGCCGGAATGAGTACGAGAAGGTGCCCCTCCTTTAGGTCTTTTTTCATCTCCTCGGGCCAGATCTTTTGTGCTGTTTTTAAAAAGAATGCCCGGCCCCGTGATTTTGTATGCCGCTCTAAGAATTTTTTTAACGGTCCACAGGCTTCGGATATCTGCGGCTCCAGCGATGCAATATTATTCATATCGAAATCGATATTACGCGACACATCGAATGTCTCCTGCATCACCGGATACATGATATAGATCGTCAGAAGAATCGCGAGACCGTTAAGAACGAGATTCGGCGGAACCTGCTGAACTCCGAGCGCATTACGGACGAGGCTCAGGATGCTGGCAATCTTAACAAATGACGAGACCATCAACAGTGCAAATGGTGCCATGGTGAGCGACACCAGCAGAATGATGATGGTTGTCGGGTCTAATGTTACCCCATTCATTTGCTGTAAAACTTAATCACACGGACCCCAATTCGGCCATCGACGTCGATGAGCTCCCCGACGCCAATCGGCGCGTCGTTGGCACAAATCGTTACTGGGGATTCTGTCGGGTTACCGCATTCAAATGTGTAACCTTCTTTGAGTTGCTCGAGTTCTCCGACTGTTACCTTATTGCGACCCACCTCGAAAGTTAGCGTCACGGGCATCGACTCTACCGGAATCGCGCCACGCGCTGGCACACTGGGCACGGGTTGCGGTTCGAAAGGATCGACCTCGGGTTGCTTGTAATCGATCGACGGCGTTGTGAGATTTTCCGCTGCAGGCATCGAAACGGTCTCTGTCTGCGGTGCCTCGGTATCGGTACTCACGGTCTGGGCGATTTTTTCGGCGAATTCAGGATCAACACCTTCCGAAGCTGCAGACTCCATTTCCTCCTCCGGAACGGTATCCTCTGCATCAGTTTCGGCACCATCACCTTCTGCAGAAGTTGTATCACTACCCGCATCTTCTGGCAATTCACCGTCGTCATCATCCTCTTCGTTATCGCCTTCCGAAGCCGCTTCCTCTTCTACATCGTCACCTTCGGAGTCTGGTGTATCGTCATCCCCTGCGTCCTCGACATCGTCGTTACCCTCTTCAGGACTATCGGCATCTTCTACTTCATCTTCGTCGATGTCTTCTTCAGTATCGGCTGCCTCTTCCTGCGGGGTTACGTCGCTCTCTTCGGCTACGGGAGCTTCCGTACCCTCTTCGACTGAATCTAGAGCCGGGTCGCTTTCCGGAGGGGTTCCTCCTTCCGGGGCCGCATCCTCTAAAATCGCTTCTGTTTCCTCGTCACTCATCCCTCCTATATCTCCTTCTAAATGTTCTATGCTTGCTGTCACTTGTGGTGTTGTCGCCTCCAAACGTCCTTCCGGCGCTTGTGCTACCTCCGACCGATCGTTGCGGATCTGGGGCATACTCCGTGGCGCTGCTGATGACGTTGTAGCAGCTGGTCCCTTTGGGGATTTTTTTGGCAACGGGATCGAAAGATTTAGCGACGGCATTTTAAGCGTCGGTGCACCATCTTTTATCGCAATCTCGGGCGCACCACTCTGCTGAATGATGATACCACCTGAAGATTCCCCTAAAGCCGACGCCAGCAAAGCGTCGATTTCAGGATCTGTACCACCGGCGACTTCCTCTTCTCCCAGTGTCAGTTGGACCGTTGTATCGGAAGGTAATGTAGGTGCCGTTTCATCGGCAGATGCCTGTGGTAATTCCTCCGAAATACGAACCAAATCGCGCTCTTGAGCCGCTACATCCGGAGACCGCTCGGGTGCTTCTTCGAGCTGAACCGCCATCTCCGAAGGTAATGCAGAAGTTGCTTTAACAGTAGCTCCTTGGGAGACTCCTTCTTGAACACCCGTTTGATTCTGAGTTGAGATCACCGCATCGGGAACCCGATTCGGAACCTCCTCGGTAACCGTTTCTTGGGCTATCTCCTCCTCTGGGATACCAACCAAATCGCTGATATCGATGACCAATACGGTATCATCATCCCCTGCCATCGCCAACCTCCCGACCGAAAAATCGTTGTGTGCCGTGACACCCGTACTGCCCCGAAAATCCCATAACCCTCCTGTAACGCGTTACCCGATCTGCCGAACAACCAGCCCCTGGTCAGTTACCTGCCCCCGTACCCGCGCTTCACCGAGCCCGAGGATAGCGACATCTTGGCCTTTAGCAAGATCGTATTGGTCCAAAAAGATGATATCGCCTTCGCCTAAATCCTTATATTCTGCCCGGGAGAGATCGGTTTGTCCAACACAGATCCGGTACGGGATTTCGACGTTATCGAGGTGGCGTAACTTAGGGATTTGAGTCATCTTTTTTGCGAGCTGTGCCAGCAGTGCTTCTGGAGCAACCAACCGCCCCGCTGTCGCATATTCGCCATTCATCTCAACGACGAAATTGATCCCGGTTGGTGTCTCACGGGATGTCTTGGAAAGCGATTCACACGTAATACCAACTCCTAATTTCTTCGAAAACTCACTCCAAAGCCCCTCAAGCGATTCCTGGAGGACAAGCAATTGTAGCGATTCCGGTAAGGCCAAGAGATCCGCTTCGCCAAACTTTGTCGTCAACTGCTCGAGTGGCGGAAAAGTATCAATCAAAAGATAGCAGGGGAATTGACCAACCTTTACGTCAATCTGAAAGGGTAACTGCGCCTCATGTGGCCGTAACTCAACGGATAACTCGCCACCCGGAACCGGAGTCGTAAACCGAACCTCTCGGCCGTAAAATACATTATCGATCGCGACCGCCTGCCGTGTTGTTTTTTCTAGTGTTAACTTTTGCTCCATCCCTTTTCCCCATTGTTACTTACGAGACGCTTTGCCCGATTTCCCGCATCATCGTTAAAAATTCCTCATCATGAATATTGAACGGCTTGCCGCCTTTGATCCGCGAGAACTGGATACAAGCTAGGCGATTATTGTCCTCTTCGTCATACCCAATTACGCCCGATTTACCATTTTGGGCACATTGGACGGCGAGCGCCGCGGACTCACGGATCATCTGTAGATCGCGTTCATTGGCCTTTGCTGAGCGCGCGAAATAACCGCTTTTTTGGACGAGTTTCTTTTCCGCCCCGATCTTTTCGGCGAATTCGCTCGCGAACCACTGCCCCGGGTTGATCGCATCGAGCTTGATATGTCCAAATGCATCATGGGCGATTTCCTTCTTTTGCGCTTCAAGTTCCTTAACGATACTCTCAACACCTGCACCCTCGCTGACAAATAAATTCACACAACCGTAGTGCTCTAACACATCTCGGAGACGTTCCGCCTCAGCCGCGATATCAAGCTTCATCTCGGGAATGTAGACGCCATGGACATCAAGTGCGCCCTGACTCAGGCCTAGTTCCGGTAAAAAGTGTTTCTGCGCGAGACGACGACGATATTCCAGGGCCGTTGCAACTGTTAACCAACCGCAGTTACGCCCCATCACTTCGTGGACGAGTAACATCCGTGGATTCGCTGTCGACTCCGCGACGACATTCTCGAAAAATCGTGCTCCCTCACAGGCCGCCGTAATCGCCCCCAAGCTCTGGGCAATCGGATAAACATCGTTATCAACGGTTTTCGGAAGCCCAATGACGCTCAACTTGTAGTCGTTTTGCTCTAAAAATTTTGCCAAATCGGCCGCTGCGGTATTGGTATCGTCGCCTCCAATTGTGTGGAGAACTTGGATTCCATCGCGCATGAGCTGCTCAGCTGCAACCTCTTGAGGATCGGCATCCTCGGTGACATATCCCCGCCGTACGCAATCCCGGACATTCGTCAGTTTCACTCGACTATTGCCAATTGGGCTGCCACCATATTCGAAAAACGTTGCGACATTTTGGCGTGTTTCCGCTGTTACGAGTACCTTTTCGCCCAGAAGCAATCCCTTATAACCGTCGCGGTAGCAGACAATTTCAACTTTAGGGCATTCTTGGCTATAAACCTCAATTAGAGCGCCAATCGCGGCGGAGAGGCAAGGCGCTAAGCCCCCTGCCGTGAGGATCCCGACTCGTTTCAGCTTCATTTTCAGAGGCGATGCTATCGAAAAAGCTATTTCTGTAAAGATTTAATGACACGGAGGTTCCTAATAGACATCACGCTGGTAGCGCCCGATCTGCTTGAGTTGCTTGAGATATTCCTCAGGAGCGGTAATTTTTCCCTGCTCTTGGAAAATTTTCAATAGCCGTGTTTCGACGTCGACCGCCATCCGGGCAGCATCGCCACAAATATAAATATACGCCCCCTCATCAATCCAATGCCAGAGCTCTGCCGCGTGCTCCCGCATACAGTCTTGGACATAGATTTTATAATCTTGGTCGCGTGAAAACGCCAAGTCAAGGCGCGTTAGGACTCCTTTCTTTTGCCAGGCCTCGAGCTCTTGTTGATAATAAAAATGCTCGCGGCGGTGTTGATCCCCAAAAAACAGCCAATGAGAGCCATGACTATGGCGTGCTGCGCGTTCCTGCAAAAAAGATCGAAAAGGCGCGATCCCGGTCCCGGGCCCAATCATAACAACAGCCGTGGTATCGTCCTCCGGCAACTTAAATTTTGAACTTATAACGGCAACACGTGCTTCATCTCCAACGTTTAGGGTTTCACAAAGATAATGCGACGCCACGCCGTAGGTCATTTTGCCCAAGCTATTTTGATAGGCCACTTCCGCGACGATCAGCTGGATCTGGCTAGGGTACGCTCTCTGCGAGGAAGTGATAGAATAGAGCCGCGGGCGCAGCGGTTTCAGTAAGGACAAAAGCTCAGTACCCGTAAAATGTACCTCCGGGAATTGCTCCAGTAAGTCTGCTAAAGAAAGATCAGCACCCAGTTGATCCCGGCGCGCACACGCTTCTGGGGATAGTCTTTGGCGCAACTCCGAACAAAATTTTTCTGTCAGATGTTGGAGGCAATAATTCTGCTGCAAATCCTGAGCGATTGTTGCGCCATTCTCAATGTGAGTAACGACGCGCTCTATAGCTGAAGGGGAATTTTTCGGAAAGACCGCAAGTGCATCGCCGGGCTGGTAAACGACGCACCTGGGGTCGATCGCAAATGCAAGGTGATAGACGCGCTTCGTGCTTTGGTTTCCCGATAGCAAACGCCGCTCGACGAGTCGCGCCATAAACGATTCCATAGCGTCATTCAACACAAGGAACGCGCGCTGGCAACGACGCTTTCGCCTAGAATTACTCCTTTTGAGGATTTTCTTCCGGGATCTCGCCCGGAAGATCGAGCTTTACTTCCTGTTCGGGAATTAGCAGCGTCGTCTCTTGCGATACCGTCAACGTCCCATCAGTACGCTGTTCGATTGCGGTCTCCTTCATCTCCAACGCGATCACTGACGTGCCTTCAGTTTTCTTCGGTGCCGGCAATTTTGGATTCAAAAACAGCTCACCATTCTCATATGCGACGACGTAGCCCTCATGAATCAGCCAATTAAGTCCTTCCAAAACCTCAGACTCCGCCAACTGGTTCGTCTCGATGTAGCCGTGTTGGATTTTTGCGAGATCGATCTTTTCAAGAGGCTCAAGGAAAGTAATAAGCGCATGGATTGTCGGCGTAAAGACATCCGCATCTGTACGGAATTTCCGCTTCATCGCGCACACATACGAGATCCCGTTCTTGCCTTTCCGGTAGATACCAAAGCCTGCTCGACGGAAACGGTTACGAAGGTTATTGGCGGTATCAAGAGGAAACTGCCGTTGACGCGTTAGGTAAAAATTGATCGCGCGCGAAAGCGGAACCGACGGAAGACTCGCACAGGCCGTTCCTAAGATCCGTACCGTCGTAACGTCGCGCAAAATACGGTCACGGTAGTATTTTAATAAATAATTGCGAACACCTTCTAGCGTTTCGATCGGCGCCAAGTCGGTTACGGACTCATCCAACGATTTCGGTGTATAGGTCACCTTATGTCGCATGCTTTCGACCCACTGCTGAATATCGGCTTCATCTTTCGTCGTCTCGATCTTCGTTAGGAAGCGCTCAAACGACATCGAATGGATCTTGGAGTTGAAGTGATCCCGCAAAATCGTCTTGTAGCGGTGGTAATTGGGTGCCGAAAGCAATTGCCCTGTAATTCCACAGCGATGGACACACGTAAAGCTCCCCTTCGGTGGCTCGACTTCTTCCTCTTGGATATCGAAAAATTCCGCAACGTGGTGGTCGACGATATACATCATCGCCTCGCGCTCCGACTCAAAAGGCAGATCATCTAGGAGTGACAGATACAACGGTGCAATCACGCCCTCCGCATCGGGCTTCCGGCGGATAGTAACGACAAAACGCTCGGGTTTTTGCAAGATCAGCTTCGCGACCGTAAACAGTTCGTAGGTCTTACCGCTTTTCCGCATTTCTTCCAGTAAGAGGTCGAACGACTGATCTTCCTGATAAAACTGTACCTCAAATGGCGGTGGAACAATACGACGCTCTTGGAATCGCCGTGGACCTCCACGGAAATTTCCCTCTCCTGAAAATTTCCGATCGCGGAACTCCCCTTCCCTTCGTGGTGGTCTCTCCGTACGGGGTGTATCGCTACGTTCGGCATTCGAATCGTTTCGGGGACGCTGAAACGAATTCCGATCGCGAGGGCCCGAAAAATTGCTACGGCGCGGGCCTTTATTAAATGGCCGGCGAGGAGGGCGATCCCCCGAGGGCGCGTTCTCATTAGGCGTCCAACGCGTCCCAAACGTCATTGTTTCGAGTTCTTTTAAATCGCCAATAATTGAAGTATCCGGTGCAGCGGCCTGTCCACCGACCGTCGTCGCCTTTACGTTTTCTGCTTCACCTTCCTCTGGCTCTAAATTTTCGTTTTCGTTCATTTCCAACCCTCGCTGCAATCGCTAACGCGCCTGTATGTTACAAAAATTCCCCAGAGCTCAATCTTTTTCGCGCATTGGCGCCTCATTAATGGGCCTACTTTCTTCTGTACATTGGGTACGATGATCAAATGCCTGCCAAAAAGATAACGGAAGCGCTTCGGGACGTGCAGTGATGGGTTCACCATGGCAGCGCAACAAGTCTTCCGCAACTGGGATAAGTGTTTTATCGAGATTCCGGAGGATTGATACTAACTGCTTCCGGCGTTGCGTAAAGATTTGACGAATCAGTGCGCGCATTGGTCCAGAAAATCTCCACCCTTGCTCCAATTTTTGGAGGTGTAAAATTACGGAGTCTACCTTGGGGGGCGGCTCAAAACTTGTGCGTGCTACGGGGACCATCGCTGTCGAACGATAGAGCCCGGAAAGCATCAAAGAAATTGCCGCGAAGTGCTTTGTTCCCGGGATTGCCGTCAGTCGCTGAGCAGCCTCACGCTGAAGCATGAGCGTCATCGTTTCCGGTAAATTTTCTTGCGACAGAGCTGCATCCAACCACGGCGTAGAGATATTGTACGGGAGATTCGCGACGACTTTAAATGGCCTGTTTTCGGCAAAACCGGCATACGGGAAACGTACGGCATCGCCTTGCATAAGGTGAAACTGTGGAATCTCGGCGAACGTGTCTCGAAGATAGTCGTAGAGTATTGTATCGACCTCAATTGCATCGACCGTACAGCCCCTTGAAAGTAAGGCCCGTGTCAACGTCCCCAGTCCCGGACCAATTTCGACAACGTCATCTTCGGGGTGAATGTCTGCGAGCGACACCGAACGCCAAACGACCTTCGGATCGACTAAAAAATTTTGCCCTCGCCACTTCGAAGGCCGCTTATCGAGTTGCTCCAGAAGCCGACGGGTCGCCGCTCGTGTTAATGGCGCTAACGCTACTGCTGCCTTCATGTACCGAAACATAGTGTAGATTTGAGAGAAAGTACACCCATTTTCGCAAAAAATGCTTTACAAGACCGCTAAAAACGCTCCCTTACGGGCGTATCGGGTTATGCAAAAGACACACAAAGCCATCGCGAAACGTTTTAAGATCACCGCCTCAGGAAAGATTCGACGCCGGACGGCTGGCGTGCGCCACTTTTTACGGAACAAAACTGTAAAGCAGCGGAGGAAGGCCCGACAGGATCAATCGGTCTCGCCTGGATTTTCGAAACAAATCATGGCAGCGGTGTCGGTTGGACTTTGATTTTCTAAACGGATTACGTGGTATGCGGGCGTTTTGGCGGCCTGGTATTGCGGCTTTGTTGTTAACGAGATAAGGAGAAAATATGCCAAGAGTAGTAAATGCAGTTGCGACGAAAAAGCGTCGAAATCGGTTAATGCGAAGTGCGCGAGGTTACTTCGGAAACAAATCGCGCCTGTTTCGGTATGCACGTGAGGAGGTTCGGCGGGCGGGTGTTTTTGCCTACCGTGATCGTCGGAAGAAAAAGACGACGATGCGCCAGCTCTGGATCGTACGTATCAATGCCGCCTGTCGGGAATTGGGCCTCCAGTACTGTCGTTTTATGGCCGCGTTGAAACAGCTCAACATCAACCTCGATCGTCGGGCGCTCAGCGAGCTTGCAATCTGGGATCCGAAGGCGTTCGAAGCGATCGTCGAACGGGCGAAAGGTTATCTCACAAGCAACCCAGCAAAATAATCATCGTCTCTGCCTTTACCGAGTATTAACGAAGTTGCGGCAGGAAGTTTAAATGTTTTTCCCCGTGGATCTGTTCGCGGGGTTGTTTTGTTTTATAAGACTCAGCGCACCGCGCTATGCGGCACAGGCTCCCACTTACGGTAGTCGCTCTGGGGATCGAAGTTCGTGTCCACTGAATCATTGGACGTCGCGAGCATGTTAATATATTCCGCGCACTCCTCAAGATCGTAGGCCATCGGAAGTAGCATCGGATCGTCACTTATATTATGCGTTGTCGGAAGGCTGTAAACTGGCCCTTCTTGGAATTCCAATACATCGCGCCCCACAAGCTTGATGTGACCATTCAGATAGGTGTAAAACTGCTCGCTATTTTTCCGTACACACACAACGTCCTCAAAGGGATGCGTCTGGGAGGCGATTGCTGGGCGATCGGGGACTGCATTGCGAAGACTTTTGCGAAACTCCAAAGCATCGATTTCATCCGTATCTTCACTGGCTTCTGCAACCTCCTGAAGTTTTTCTTCCTCACTTTCAATGGAACCCCAATCGATATCTTGGAGCGAAAGCGGATTGCGAATCTTGTGTGCCAAAGCGAGTGACTCATAAGAAAGAATTTCTAACTCCGGACGCGTCATCTTCAAGACACGAACAAGCATCAAAGTCATCCGAACACCCAGTAATTTTCCAGGCCCTTGGCAAAAAATAATGCGTTGAAATAACGGCTTAGCCGCAAAAATACGCTCAAGTAGGGCAAAAAATCCCCGTACCGTATCATCCTCCGTTGCAAAAAATTCCACAAAGCGATCCTCTGCCAGAATCCCAGCCTGAAAGCGGTTCGTCGACGCATCCACTACAAGCGCTTGAGCGACCATCCCACGATACATCACGAAATTCCAGCACGGGACAATAAAAATATTTATAAAAATCGCACTCTTCGCAGTTTCCATTCGATCCCCAAGAATTTTTCATTATGTTATTGACACGGGAGGTTTTAGCTGATAGGCCGTCCCGTAATTCTTCATGCGTGGGGAGGGCATTGATATGAGAGGGTTAGTGCAGCGATTTCGAGTGGTAGCGCCTTATGGGCGCCATAGGTACGCCTTGGGCCGCGATATTCAGTCGAAGTTGGCGACGGTAGCACTCGGTATCGGCTTTCCCCTATGTTTCAAACAAATTTCCGAAAAAAGTTTTGTCTTTTACTCGGTAATTCATACGTCACCCGTTGTGCTCGGGAGTGCCGTTTTCGGCGCTCTCTTCATGGGGTCTGGAACATTCGGGAAGTTTTGGTAGACCTGTGTCGCCTGCCAGCAACCATTTAAAAAAGGAATTACATGATTATTAGTTTAGGACTAGACCACCGGGCAGCCCATCTACACGACGTCATCATCGATCACCTCGAGGGGCTCGAGTTTGAGGTCTTAGACCGCGGCGCTAGTGATGCGACCCCGATTGACTACCCGGATGTCGCCCGAAAGGTCGCAAAGGACATCAAGACAATGCAGGCGAATTTCGGTATTCTGGGGTGCTATACCGGTATTGGGATGTCGATTGCTGCCAATAAATTTCAGGGAATCCGGGCAGCATTAGTCCATTCCGAGGAAGATGCATGTCTTGCCCGCGAGCATGCTGACGCCAATATCATGTGTATCTCGGGAGAAATCGATCCTGAACTTTTAAAAAAGATGCTTGATATTTTTCTGATGACAGAGTTTGAAGGCGGCCGCCACGAACGTCGGCTCAGCCGGATTGTTGAATTCGAGTTCGGACAAATGTAATCATGCGCATTGGGGGGCTACAGCGGCTTTCACTGGTCGACTTTCCAAAGAAACTTGCCGCCATTGTTTTTACCGTTGGCTGTAATTTCCGTTGTCCGTTTTGCCATAATCCCGAACTTGTTACAGGAGGCGCGAACGAATTTTCGGAAGCCGAATTTTTCGATTTTCTAGCCCAACGGACGCAACAGCTTGAAGGTGTTGTCATTACTGGCGGCGAACCGACACTCCACCACGATTTGCCGGAATTCGTAAAAAAGATCCGTGCATTGGGTTATGCTGTGAAGCTCGATACCAATGGTACGGCTCCTGAGATGCTCCAGCAACTCATCGATCAAAAACTTTTGGACTACGTTGCGATGGACATCAAGCACACCTGGGTGCGCTACCCCTTTGCTACCGGACTTCAACAGCTTCCGATTGCCAACATTCAGCGTTCTGCGGCGATTTTACTCCAAAATAAAGTCGATTACGAGTTCCGCACAACGGTCATTCGTGAGTTCCATAACCCCGAAGATATCGTCACAATGGCCCAACAAATTACGGGAGCCAAACGTTACATCGTCCAAGAATTTATCCCCGACCGGACACTGGATCCAACGTTTGGCAGAAAGTTACCCTTTGAGCGCGCGACATTAGAAGGCCTCGCTCCGGAGGTTCAGCACTACGTCCAGACGTTTGAAATCCGGCAATAGAGCGCGTTTTTTCGAAAAAAATTTTTTATCGAAAAAATTTTTGAACGTTCTCCCGGGAAGCTCGTCTTATAGGTATTAGCGAAATGTATTCCTTTTTTATAACCTAAGCGCTGCGCCTTATGCGGCGCTTTTTTATTGCTCTAAATGCGCGGTTTCCGGTTGCCTCTGCTTCACTTTCGATTTGTCTCAATTCATGGAGAAATTCTCGAATACCGTCGAGTTGAAGTCACTTCCCGAGGGGCAATCCGTCATCTTTAAAGCGGTCGTCGTCGTCCGTAAAGTCGAATCGCGAAATGCCAAAAATGGTTCCGAGTTCCTCAAGGTCGAGGTTGGCGATAAGTTTTCCTCATTTGGTTTTACGTGTTTTTCGAGCTCCTCGGTCTTTAATTTTTTCCACAGCTGCAATCCCGGCGATGTCATTTTTATCGAAGGGATGAGTCGACACTACCAGGGCACATTTAGCCCTGACATCCTTTCAGCGCGTCGGTTATCGGACCAGGAGATCCAAGAAGGCAACTGGCGTACACAGCTCGAGCAGACCTCGATGGAAGACCCCGAACAACTCCGGCAAGAACTTCTCGAAGACATTGAGTCTATCCAGCATCCACTCCTACAAAAAACCGTTAAGGTCGCGCTCAATGACGTCGGGGAGGCATTTTTTACGAGCGTTGCGGCGAAATCGATGCACCACGCCTATAAATCGGGGCTTCTCGAGCACACTGTTCATGTCACACGCGCCGGTATTGCTCTGCTCAAGGTCTACCCCGACATCCCATACGATCTCACCGTCGCGGGGATGATTCTTCACGACATCGGCAAGGTTCATGAGTACGCCGGCGACCTCGCGGTGACGCGGACAAAACTCGGGAACCTCCAGGGGCACATTATTTTGGGATACCGGATCACCCGGGCAGCGGGCCTTAAGTGCGGCCTCCCAACAGAGCTCCTCGAACGCCTAGAGCACATCATTTTAAGCCACCAAGGCCAACTCGAGTATGGCGCCGCGGTACTGCCGTCGACACCGGAAGCAATTTTTGTCTCTTTGGTCGACAATCTCGATGCCAAAATGGGAATGGTTTCGCACCTTCTCGCATCGACACCCGAAAGCCAGATATTTTCGGAGCGCTTTCCGGGACTTGAGACGCAAATGCTCGTCGAACGCCTGATATAGCCACAATTCTCCTTGTAAAATCCATAAAACTTCGTTGCATCCGCGCCAGGAGTTCAATGATGGGAATTGCAAGACTACAAAAACAGCTAGGGGCGATCTTTTTACTCGCGGGGACAGCGATTGGCTCGGGAATTCTTTCGTTGCCGATTGTATTGGCGAAATTTGGTATCGTAAACACATGCCTCATCATGCTCTTTTTCGCCCTGCTCATCTACCTTACGGCAGTCATTCGCTCCGACCTCAATCTCAATGCGCATGCCGACGCAACCCTCAAAGAACTCGGTAAAGAGCTGCATTGTCCATTCTGGGGAAGTTTCGGTAATTTTTTATTAATCGCGTTAAACTTCGCCCTTCTTGCCGCTTACATCCCGAGTTTTTCGTCGATTTTGTGCTCGCTTTGCGGCAATACTATCACGCCGACGACGATGATTTGCTACGCCTCCTCTGGGATTGCGCTGCTATTCTTACTCGCCTCAGACCTCATCGTCCACGTCAACAAATTTTTCTTCATCGCGTTATTCAGCACGTTACTGCTGTTGATCGTTTTTCTGCTCATACGGACACCAATCGCGTTTGTTCCTCAATGCGTTGCTCATATCACGCTCAAGGACTGGACTTGTCTCGTCCCGATTGTTTTTACGTCTTTTGGGCTTCAGGGTTCCATCCATTCGATGACGAAGTTCTGTCAAAACGACCGCGAGCTCATTAAAAATGCATGTTTCTGGGGAAGTCTGATACCCGCCATCGTGTACATTGTCTGGACGCTGGCAGTTCTTTTAATTGTCGCGAATACTGATGCCGTATTTTTCCAACGCATGCTCATGGATACGAATATCGATGTCGGCGCACTCGTGACCGTCCTCAGCAAAGCTGCTGCTTCGAAAAACATTCAAATTATCGTCTGGTTTGTTTCGTTGTTTGCGCTATTGACGTCGATTTTGGGCGTCGGACTTGCACTTTTAGATATCTTTCAGCGCCGGGAGCATTTTTCAAAATGGCTTTCAGTTGCTAGTATCGTCTTTCTACCGGCACTCGTTGCAGCATTTGTCCCCAATGCTTTTATCAAAATCCTTAACCTTGCGGGCATTATCCTCGCGACGTTAGCGATTATCGTCCCCGTTATTCTTGCGTTTAAGATGCAGGCTCGAGGGCACCTCAAGTGCGAACTGTTGCTGAAAAACAAACTCGTACTGTTCGGCGTATTTGTATGTGGCGTCGCCATTATCACGCTCGGAATACTGGAACAGGTCGGTTAACGATTGAGGTTCATCAAGAATTCAACATTCGTTGGGCACTTTTTTAAGCGGTTGATAAGCATCTCCATTGCTTCGACGGGTGGAACGCCTTGAAACGCGCGTCGTAGGCTGTAGACCTTCGTCAGTTCATCGGGATGGTAAAGCAATTCCTCCTTGCGTGTCCCACTGCGTTCAAGATTAATCGCCGGGAAAATACGCTTATCGGAAATCGATCGATCGAGGTGGAGCTCCATGTTCCCTGTCCCCTTAAACTCCTCAAAAATGACATCGTCCATACGGCTTCCGGTCTCGATGAGCGCGGTCGCGATGATCGTCAGACTCCCGCCACCCTCGATATTTCGTGCAGAACCGAAAAAGCGCTTTGGAAGCTGTAGCGCATTGGCCTCGACGCCCCCTGATAATACCTTTCCGGAACTCGGCTGTTCGGTGTTGTACGCTCGAGCGAGGCGCGTGATGGAATCGAGCAAAATGATGACGTGTTCACCGGCCTCAACCCAACGGCGTGCGTTCTCGATAACGATCTCCGCCGCATGGACGTGGCTTTCCGCTGACTCGTCGAATGTCGAGCTAATTACCTCTGCGCCTTTCACCTGGAGCGAAAAGTCCGTAACCTCCTCCGGACGTTCATCAATCAATAATACGATGAGCTTCGCCTTCGGTTGGTTATGGATAATGGCATTCGCAATCCCCTGTAACAGTACTGTTTTTCCGGTACGCGGCGGCGCGACAATCAATCCACGCTGACCAAACCCAATAGGCGAAAGCAGGTCAATCACCCGCATCGACAAATTATCGCCGGAACTTGCTCCTGGCTGTTCGAGAAAAATACGTTCCGTCGGATAGTACGGCACCAAATCCTTAAATCGCGGAAATTTCGACGCCTCCTCGGCGGGATGCCCTAGGACTTCCGTAACTTTAATTGCAAAAGGGCAAGTCGATTGCTCCTGTGGGCCGTGAACGTAGGCCATCAGTGTCTGTCCCCGACGTAACCCGAGCGATTGAATGAGGCACCGCGGAACGAACGTACTCTTGGCGCGAATCTTGTAGTTATCGCAAGCATAGGTGATGATGCCGTCGCCGCCTTCCATCGATTCTAAAATCCCGCGCACGGCCACCGGACGGTGTTCCTCTACTGCTGAGGCGATACAGCTATCGATAATTCGTCCCCGTGAGTTTGCCTCGTCGAGATCGATCGAGCTCGCGAAATCCGCCAGATCGTCATTCGACTTCGCCAGAACCTCATTGAGGTCGAGTGGCTCTTGAGATTCGTCAACAATTGTTTGGCAAAATTCATCCAACTTGGCGCGACCTTCCATACACTCGAGGCCACGTAGGTAACCGATAGAAAATGCCCCGATCCGAATTGTCGCCGCCGGACGCCGTCGGTTATTGTTATTCTGTCGATTATTATTAAACGGCGGATTTTTGCGGAAATTGTTTTCGTTCCCTTGCCGCGGATTATGGGGCTCGTTATTACGAAAATTGTTGCGCATCGGGTTATTTCCTCGATCCGAGGACTGTGATCGATGGTGATCGTTTCGGTTTTGATTCTCCGAATTGAGCGACTCCGGAGGACGCGGTAGCCGTCGGAATCGGCGGTATTGCGGCTCTTCGACGGTATCCATCATGGTATTGTCCCCTCTCGATACCGGTGACTCCGCAACAGGTTGTGAAACTTCTCGAACACTCTGGTCACTAACGGACTCGCTACGAACCGGGGACCAATCTTCGACAGCCTCAAGACGTACCGAATCGGAATACTCGTATGTGAGCGTAGACTCGGCAGGTGCTTCGTCGGTCGTTGTTGTTTTGGCCGCTCGAGACTTCCGAACCGTACGTTTTTGGGGTGCTGCCTCTGTCGTTAACGTTGACTTCCGCGTCGCCCTTTTCTTCGGTGCTGACGCCTCTTCGTTTAAGATTTCATCCTCCATGATATTTTTTTATCGAATCGCGCCTACGATGTGTGATCAAGCCGTCTAAAAAGCGAATAAGCGCGCGCCGCTCTGCTCAATTACGAGTGGCAGTGCTCTTGATATGACTAGAAAAATACAGAATACAACTCTTTTTTCATTCGCGACGCAAGGTAATTACAGCCAGACAGAGAAATACAAACGTCACCGCTCCATAACCGGTCACGATCCGTGTATCCAAAATGCCGTGGCAACAATCACCAAGTTGTGTCCACAGGTTGTAATCTGTATAGAGAGAGTATCCCATCGGTGGGGATAATAACGCCAGGCCTTGGAACATCCCTCCAAACAATAGGATGAGAAAATGCGCACAACTGGTCGCTATCAACGCCGCTATGGGAGTAGACATACAACTACAAATCCACAAATCTATCGCGATGAGAATGCTACTCCACGCCGCCACGAAATACAGTCCTCCCCAGCGGACATAAGGGGCCACGCACTTTTCAATGGGTAAACTCGGCGCAATCCAATGAGCAATTTCACAGGAAAAACTCGCGAATAGCCACAAGCCCAAATACGCGGTCATGGCCACAACAAATTTCGAAAACACCGTCTTCCATGGCGGAAGTTCTAAAAGCTGCCGCGGCAGTCTTGAAAAAAATACGGATATGCTCAATGCCGGTAAGATCAACAATGAAGGTACCCAAAGCGCTTGAAATAACCGCGTCAAAAGAGGTTCACTTTGATGTAGTGTTGTATAATCTCGGATGGCACTTAACAAGACTACTCCCATTATTAGGACAAAAAGTCCAATGAGCAGATAGAGCTGCGGTGATGTGCGTAGACTGCGGTACTCATAGCGCAACGCCTGTCTTAAAGAACCCATAGAAAGATCGTGCGCGCCGAAAGAGATCTTTCAACGCAAAAGCGCAGCCTTTCGACTGCGCCCCGATAACTCCCTTAAAGGAAGTGGTTGTTATATGAAAAGAATCTGTGAGTGGGTATTGAAAGAACGCTAATCGACATTACCAGCAAAAATTGCACTGTCACCCAATTCTTCTTCAATCCGCATCAACTGGTTGTACTTGCAGATCCGATCGGTACGACTCATCGACCCGGTTTTGATTTGTCCGGCATTTGTAGCGACAGCGATATCGGCGATCGTCGTGTCCTCCGTTTCCCCCGAACGGTGCGAAACGATGCTCGTATAACCTGAAGTTTTAGCAAGTTCGATACAATCTAAGGTTTCGGTAAGCGAGCCGATTTGGTTGACCTTAATCAGAATCGAATTCGCGATATCGAGCTCGATCCCACGGGCAAGATAAACTGGATTCGTTACAAATAAATCATCACCGACGAGCTGGATCTCTTCGCCGAGGCGCTTGGTGAGTTCCGCCCAACCCTCCCAGTCGTTCTGGTCGAGACCATCTTCGATCGAGCGAATCGGGTATTTCTGTGCCAGCTCATGGTACCAGCTGACAAGCTCCGAAGCGGTATGAACCGACTGATCCGACTTTTTGAAGATATAACGACCCTTTTCGGAATCGAAGAACTCGGAAGCAGCAACATCAAGTCCAATGGAAATCTCTTCTCCGGGTTGATATCCCGCTAACTCGATCGCTTCGACGATAACGCCCAATGCATCTTCGTTTGACGCGAGATCGGGCGCAAAACCACCCTCATCGCCGACCGCCGTCGAAAGCTTACGATTTTTGAGGACCGATTTGAGCGCATGGAAGGTCTCGGCTCCCATCCGTACGGCATCGCGAAAAGTCTTTGCGCGGTGCGGAATAATCATAAATTCCTGAATATCGATCGGCGCATCGGAATGGGCGCCACCATTGAGTACGTTCATCATTGGGATCGGCAACGTCCGGGCATTAACCCCACCAAGATAACGGTAGAGCGGCATCTGGAGGCTTTTTGCCGACGCCTTTGCAACAGCGAGCGAAACCGCTAGAACGGCATTTGCGCCAAGGCTGCTTTTATTTTCCGTCGCATCGATCGCCAACATGACGCCATCAATACCCGCTTGGTCAAAAGGATCTAAACCAACAAGCGCAGGCCCAATTCGTTCCTGGATATTGTGGACCGCGGCGAGGACACCCTTTCCGTTAAACCGGCGCTTCACGTCAATGTGCTCGGGCGCAAAATCGACCGCATCCTTATCACGGAGTTCGATCGCTTCACGCTCCCCCGTACTCGCTCCCGAAGGAACTGCCGCGCGCCCCATCGTACCATCCGACAAAATGACATCGGCCTCTACCGTTGGATTGCCACGCGAGTCGATAATCTCTCGCGCTACAATATCTGAAATCGTCCGCTTCACCATAAGTATGGCGAGTTTACGCGCTAGAGCTGTTTTCGCAAGCCCATTTTAGGGGGCATTAGTCTCAGATTCGCTCTTAAGCAATAGGAGATCCATCTTTTGAACAATACTCAGACAGAGGGCGATCATGGCCTGTTCAATTTGGGCCGCAATGGAAGCGTAACGGTCCGACGATGCGGGAAGGGGCATATGAAATTCAAATGGCGAGCGATCCGATGACTTTTGCTTCAGATTATAAAACTCCCACTCTCCCGTAAAGCTAATGCGCTGGTTACGGATATCAATTGCCAACTCCTCGACATCAATGCGGATCGCGTGATCGGCGTCCTGCGCGCTATCTCGGGGAAAGATCTCAACGGCAACTCGCGGGAAGCTATTGCGAATATAGCGCCGGAGCAGGTCCAAAATACTCTCTTCAAGCGGGACCGCCCAACGGTACTTCGGGAGTTCTTTGAGCTCATTCGGCCCAAGTTGTTCGATAAAGTAAGGACTCTCGAGATGTTTTGGGAAATGCCGGATCGAAATCCGTACGGTCGCCTGATTAATCGCTGGCGCTGAAACTTCTGGTATCCGTGGCGCTATCAGAAAAAGCCGCGTCTCGTCGGGCTTTGGCTCTAATATCTGACATCCCGCAAGGAACAAGATGAGGGGAACGATACTAACGCGCGTCATGTCCATAATCAACTCCCGTTAAAAGTGCATTGGGCGACTTATTTAATAGATCAAGAAGGGATTGGAGCGAGCGAATCGCCTGGGCCCCACGGAGTAAAAGTACCTTAACATTCTGTCGAATATCCGATTCCGGCGATGTAATTTCCTCAATTCGCCGACATACCGCAATAAATTCGTGGATCCCTCCTTGCGCATCCTCCAAAGTTGTATCACATTTCTGTTCAAGGCGGTCGATTGCCAATGATAGCTTCGCGCATACCTGGTCAAAGCCCTTTGCCGCGGACTGAATCGACTTCAAAAGGTTTTGGATCATTTCCGAGGAGAAAAAGTCGCGGATCGTTACCGCCATCACAGAGAAATTATGGACGAGCTCGCGGAGGTCGGTTTTTTGGATCTGTTGGTCAATCGAGGCTAGGATCGAGGTCGCATGTCGAGAAAGCGCACCAAAGTCGATGGCGCTGAGCTTTTTAATGATGTTATCCGCACTCGACATAAACTTTTCGATCGCAGAGCGTACAGTCGGAATCTGCGTCCACTTTGTCTCATTTTTCCCGTAAAATCGCGCCTTATTCGGCCGGTGATAATCGAGCTCAACAAATAATTTCCCCGTAATGATGCTCTCCATCGAGAGCTTCGCCGCGAGCCCACCCATAATCTGGTGGTTAAAGAACTGATCGCTTTCAGCCCGAGAAAGTGGACGCGCACTGGGAGCAAAAATCGACGAATTAAGCTCCACAATCACTGGAGTCAAAACAACGCCAGTCTCGGTATCGTATGAAACGTCAATCGATTTGACTTCACCGATGCGAACTCCCTTAAACTTGACTGGGGCACCAACATCGAGCCCATTCATCGAGCTATCAAAATACATCACGAACTTCGTGGTCGGCTTAAAAAGTTTGTTATTAAACAGCACCGCTCCCATCCCTACCAAAATTGCTAGGGCGAAAACAACGAAGATACCAATTAGAGTTGGGCTACACTTTTGGCTCATGGCCCCCTCCTCTCGTTAAAAATTCCCGTACTTTTGGCTTTGAGTGATCCCGTAGCCATGTGGGCTTTCCAATGTCGAGTGCGCTTTGCGTCTCTGCATCTAAAAATAACGCCCGGTCACCGATCGAAAAAATACTCGCGAGCTCATGGGTCACAATTACGATCGTCGTCCCGAAGCAATCTCGAATTTCCCGAATAAGGTCATCGAGGTGTTTCGACGAAATCGGATCGAGACCCGCCGAGGGTTCGTCGAAAAATAAAATCTCGGGATCAAGAATCATCGCCCGCGCGAGGCCAGCACGCTTCTTCATTCCCCCCGAAATTTCGTAGGGATAGAATGTTTCAAACCCCGATAAGCCGACCAACGACAACTTAAATGCTACGAGATCCGCAATATCGCGCTCCGAGAGATCAGTGTGATAGCTCAGTGGCAGGGCGACATTTTCCGCAATTGTGAGATCCCCCCATAGCGCTCCGCTTTGGTAGAGGACACCAAGTTTTTGAGCGATTTGTTCGGAGGTAACCACGTCATTCACATCTTCCTCGCCATATTGTACTTTTCCCCGGGGAACGGGCTCAATCCCAATGAGATGCTTTAGCAATGTGCTTTTGCCGCATCCACTGCCACCAATAACTAAAAAAATTTCGCCGTGTTTAATCTGAAACTCGAGATCACGCATCACGACCGTCTCCCCATAGGCTAAAGTCAAGTCGTGTACTGTCAGGGCCGAGTCCACCGTAGCTATCCATTCTGAAAAAATTTTTATCTAAGTGCAATAAAAAGAATCGAGCTTGATCCCTACGTCTCAATCGACACTTTTTTTGGGGAATGGTGGCAAGTAAAACGAAACTTTGGGGCATTTTTCTTATTTTGGGCACTTTAGCCTGCTCCGCGTACGAGAACCGATACACCGAAATGACCTCGGCACTACGTCATAATGCAAAGGTCATTAGTCAAACGGGACTTCAACATCTCATTGAGTGGCACGAAATCTTTCCACAAAAAAAGTTCCCATTTCAAATCTATGGAAGCGCTCACAACGCTTGGCACTCGGGGGATCAATTTCATGGCTCAACAGCGCTTGCGCTTGCAGGCTGCAATCTCTCCTATAACAGCCCTCTACTGCGTCGGGCCTATGCGCTGGGACTCTTTGGCGGTGGCGCACGGGATCGCCTCAAGTTTTCGGGAGATTTACTAAAACGCACACGTATCGAACAGGGATTTTTCGGATACGGCGGTCACTTTCATATTTGGGGTCTTGAAATTGCAACGAGCACGCTCCTTTCCTTCGGTTCGGCGCGGACTGATTTAGGGCACACGTCATTGAATTACCAAAAACACCAGTGCCGAACACTCCACAGCCAATACACCGCTACTTACCTATGGGATCATCACGCCTGGTCCTTTGGCCCGATGATTGGCCTTATCAACGACCACATCAAGTACCACGGCGCAAAAGATTGGGATCAACAGAACTTCCACGCGTCGGATCTCGATGGAATCGCGGGCCTTTACCTTGTACACGATCGCGCGAAGTTCGATATCCGATTTTTTCTCGGGGGCCAACATAACTTCCGGCATCGCGAGCATGGTGGCGCCTTGAATTATCACGGCAAGACAGAACTTCCAAAAACGACGAAGCCGATCAAAAATCACTTCCTATTATCGACCGATTTCCACTATGCGCTCGCCTCGCACTGGCTTTTAACTTTTCATCTCTCTGGCAGTTACCATCGACGTGACAAGTTTACGGCAACGGGCCTGACATTAGACCACATTTTTTAGGTGAGAAACTTCATGCACAAAAAGCACCGCGGATTCACTCTGATCGAAATGGTCTGCGTCGTTTTTTTGCTGCTCCTACTTTTGGGGGCTTTTGGCGCTATTGGCATGGAAACGTTCCGTGGGCGTAAAAAAGCGATGCTGGCGCGGGCTGAAATGATCAAAATCGCGCATATTTTAGAAAATTATCGCACGGCCTACGGGGACTACCCCTGGGTCGCCCAACACAACGCACGCCAAGGGAAAATTCTCTGTTCGGCACTTAATGGCAAAATTCTCCCCGATGGTAGCACTCCAGAAAGTCAAACTGATTGGATTGACATTGCCCTTACTGAAATCGAGGGAGCATTGGTTAACCCTTTTGGCAACGCTTACATCTACTACTACCGCCTGCGCGAAGATCCCGATCGCTGGGGATATCCTTCTTACATACTGATTTCCCCCAAAAACGCGGATATATCAACAAACGTTACTGAGGATGGCGTCATTCTCGAAAATAGCAGGATTGCCGGCGATCTCATTATCACTAACGGCGGTTTTCTTTAAAATTATCACATTCTTTCGTGACGGAACCGAAAAATTTCTTAGCAGAGTCTGCATGGGTATGGATTTATTGCGTGTTGCCCCCGTTCGTCGTCGGGGAGCATTCACGATCCTCGAGCTACTTGCCGTTATTGCCACAATCGCGATCCTCATCGGGCTCATTTGGCCGACTTTCAACCGCGTCAAACGTTCGATGCATCTCGCACAATCCCGAGTCCAGCTGAATCGTTACGCCGTCGGCATGCGTGATTATTTTAATGAATATGGCGCTTTTCCTCGACTTCTCTCTGAATCCGAGGAACTACCTTCCGAAAAAGTTATTGCTCTTGACGCAGCCATTTCGGCGAACCTCATGCGCGCGCTTTCTGGTAAGGAACTCGACGGTATCACTGCGCTCCGCGACGAGCACGCGTACCTGAACCCCAACGGAACAACTTTTATCGAGTTTAGCGACGACGACTTTTGGATTGCGAAAAACGAAAAAACAATTGATCGAACACGCCTTGCGGATCGCTTTAATAACCCCGAAATTTACTTTGTCATCGAAAGCGATATGGACGACGATGTTCTGATCCCTCAAAACATTTTTAGCTCCTACCGCTCCATTCAAAAAAAAGTCCCTCCAGAAGGGCTACGCGAAAAGGTCATTTTTTTTACCGTTGGCGACAACAATCATTCTCTCGACGCCATTTCCTGGCGCAGCGAATAGGTCAAAATACCTGTCATACATTATCAATTTTATGGGATATCGGGATTAAGGGAACCCCTTTATGGATGCGAAAGTTCACAATATCATAACAAATATTAGCCGTTTCTTAAAAGATTATAATTTTTTAAAAATAATCTTGACTCCGATTAAAAGCAGTGGCAGAAGGTCCATCGCTATGAAGCTAAATATTCGAAAAAATTGTATAATTCTTACACTACTAACGGGTTCTTCTCTCTTTGGTAGCACCAACGCTCACCACCAAGGAGCACCACAAGCTCCCGTTGCTGCGCACCAGCAAGCGGTTACTCCGGACATTGACACGCTTGAGGCGATGTATCTTGAATTCCTTTCCAATCCCCATAATCCAGATTTAGTTCCCTACTGCGCAATATTGATGGACATTTTGGAAGCAATTAATGCCCTTAAAAGGACGACAATTTTTCAAGATATTCAAAGAATTCCTCATACCTGTAAAATGGATGATCTTGCGTTGCGTTTCGGGTACGACTTCCATAACATCGACGATCTGCAACGCCTAGTAGACCTACTAGAAAGGTGGTGTGCGCTTATGCTTACAAATGGCATGTCAAACCCTATGGGCCAAGTGAACGTAACGGGAGGCGCCCAACTACTATTTCGTATGAACAAGCATAACAAGGACGCACGTACTATTTCGCGCTACGCGAAACTTGCTCAACATCTAAATCTCATCAATGGAAAATCAGTTATCTATTACGCTATTGAAAAACTGAACAAAACACTCGGTGTCATTTTAGCGAAGGAAAATACTTTTCCCACAGCTTTCGTGTGTCCGCGTGATTTTTACATAGTCGCGCACATGGTGCAAATCCTTCTTGCATTTTTCATCCAATCTTCCGCAAAAATTTACGCAATCGGTGACGATAGGAATGCCTTCAATAGCCGATATGCTCCCATGCCTTTCGCGAACAAGGAAAGCCTCTGGTTTCTCCCAAGCTATGTACCGGTTCCAGCGGTGAACTTTCAACTCACGTTCGAATAGGAGTACTTCTTTTAAAGCGAACTGAGTATCAAGAGGTCTCGGCCTCAGGGGCGATGGTTTTACCTTGTCCTTGGTCGAGGTTCCGTTAATTCTCGAGGTCCATGAAGTACATTTTCATCACAGGGGGCGTTGTATCGTCGCTTGGGAAGGGATTGACTTCGGGGTCTCTCGGCGCCCTTTTGGAATGCCGCGGACTCCGGGTCTGTATGCAGAAGTTCGATCCGTATCTCAATATCGATCCAGGTACGATGAATCCGTCGCAACACGGCGAGGTTTATGTCCTTAGTGATGGCTCTGAAACCGACCTCGATCTCGGACATTATGAGCGTTTTACGTCCGCGGAACTTTCGAAGCGCAATACGTTGACGTCGGGTCAGATTTACGCTTCAGTTTTACAAAAAGAGCGCAATGGCGATTACTTGGGCAAAACCGTCCAGGTTATTCCGCACGTGACGAATGAGATTAAGGAGCGAATCTACGGCTCCGGCGAAGATGCCGATGTCGTTATTACCGAGATCGGAGGAACGACTGGCGATATCGAAGGGCTCCCCTTCCTCGAGGCACTACGACAACTTGCGTTAGAGCTGGGTCACGAGAATGCGCTCTTTATCCACGTAACATTAATTCCATTTCTCCGCGCCGCGGGCGAGTTGAAGACCAAACCAACACAACAAAGCGTCGCCAAGTTGCGCGAAATCGGCATCCAACCCGACATTATTGTTTGTCGAACGGAAATCCCGATTTCGGACGATATGCGACAGAAGATCAGTCTCTTTTGTAACGTTCCCGTCGCCAGTGTTATTGAAGAGCTCGACCTCAAGGTCTCGATTTACGAACTCCCGTACCTCCTGCACTCAGAAAAACTCGACGAAATCGTCTGCCAAAAATTGCAGCTCCCTTTACACGAAAGCAATATCGCGCCGTGGGAGACAATTGTTGAAAAAATTAAATTTCCGAAAAAAATCTGTACGATCGGCCTCGTCGCCAAGTACCTCGATGTCAAAGATGCGTACAAATCGGTCTACGAAGCGATCGCGCACAGCGGCATCCAAAATGATTGCAAGGTCAATGTCGAAGTCATCGACGCGGAGGAACTCGAGCTGGCCGATGATCTTGGGGAGTTTTTCGAGGGTATCAGTGGCATTTTGTTGCCCGGCGGTTTCGGTATCCGTGGAATCGAAGGGAAAATCCGCGCGGCACAGTTTGCCCGAGAACATCATATTCCGTATTTTGGCATTTGTCTCGGAATGCAAATCGCCGCCATCGAGTTCGCGCGCAATGTTTTGAGCTACGCCGACGCCAACAGTACAGAGATGGTCCCCGAAACGACCTACCCCGTCATTCGGATGATGTTCGATCAGCGCCATGTCACGCAAAAGGGCGGCACCATGCGCCTCGGAAGTTATCCCTGCAAACTCGTTGAAAATACCAAGGCAATTGCCGCATACCAGGCAAATTACGTCAATGAGCGTCACCGCCACCGCTACGAGTTCAACAACGATTATCGCGACGAGTTCGAATCGCATGGCGTCGTTTTTTCCGGCATTAATCCGGAGCACAATCTTGTCGAAATCATGGAGCTCCGCGACCACCCGTGGTTCGTTGGCGTCCAGTTTCACCCCGAGTTCCAGTCGAAACCGCGCCGCGCCCACCCGCTTTTTGCCGATTTCATCGCGCACGTGCTCGAATACCAGTCTTCGCGTGCCTAGATGCAATATGTCGCGATTATTCTCGTCGCCGGGCAAAGCCAACGCTGGAGTTTCGGTGATAAATGCCTAGCGCCTCTGAATGGAATTCCGGCGTATTTGTACTCGCTTCACGCTTTTATCTCGAGCGGATTTTTCAATCAACAAATCATCGTTTGCCATTCGGAAGAACAGCGGGATATCGTCGAAAAAACCGCTCAACAATGGCTACCACAAGCCTTAGCCTCATTACAATTCATCCTTGGTGGCGCAATGCGGACGGATTCGGTATTCAATGCACTTGAGTGGATTTTTAACCACGAGAAGCGTGAAACTATCGTCTTTATTCACGATGGTGCTCGTCCGCTACTAACCGCACAAAATCTAGAAAATCTCCGCAACGTCGTCACAAAAGATGTAGGAGCAACACTCGCTCACCGAATTACAGATACAGTTCTATGGGAGCCCCAACGTACCTATCCACCACGCGAACAACTTTGGGCGCTCGAAACCCCGCAGGCATTTTATCTGCCGCAACTCTATAACGACTATCAAAAATTTTTTAAAAATCCTCAAAACGTAACCGACGATACGGGCATCTACACGGGGACGCTAAAAATTGTGGAAAATCACACCCCGAATTTTAAGCTGACATATCCTCAAGATCGCGTACTCATCGAATTTCTTTTGTCCGAATACACCAAAAGTTTGGCTAAGCTGTAACTTTGAAAAATACGCGCTTCCCGGATTGAATCACATCATCTGGAACGATCGGATGTCTCGGATCGGCAACTTTTACGCCATTAACTTTCACTGCTCCCTGGTCGATGAGTCGCCGAATTTCGCGATTACTTTCAAAGAGCTGAGAAACCCCCATGATATCCGCGAGCATTCTCTTTTCCTCGGGTAGCGCCGCTAACGCAACTTCGGGCATCACATCGGGAAGCTCTTTTTTCGAAAAAACCGACTCAAACTGGCGACATTCATCGCTTGCAACTTCGTCCCCATAAAATCGCGCGACGAGTGTTTTTGCTAGTAACTTTTTAACTTCCATTGGGTGTTGATGATGAAGGTTTTCGACTTGTGCGTCTGAGTACAGTAGCAGCAATTTAAAGTAGATCCACATCGTCTCGTCCGCAATCGACATGATTTTTCCAAACATTTCAGCAGCTGAATGGTTGAACGAAATATAATTATCGTAGCTCTTCGACATCTTGCGTTCGCCGTCGAGTCCCACGAGAAGCGGCATTGTCATCACTACTTGCTCGGGTTGCCCGTAATCCTTTTGGAGCGTGCGCCCCACGAGAAGATTAAAGAGCTGATCCGTACCACCGAGCTCGACATCCGCCTCGAGCATCACCGAGTCATACCCTTGCATCAACGGGTACAAAAACTCAACAATCGAAATCGGAGCATTATCATGATAGCGCTTTGCGAAATCGTCACGCTCTAACATTCGCGCAACCGTCATCTTCCGTGCAATGATGAGCATATCATCGAATGTCATTTTCCGAAACCACTCGCTGTTTCGGCGGACGACCGTTTTCGAAGGATCAAGAATACGAAAGACCTGCTCGAGGTAAGTTTTCGCATTTTGTTCGACCTCATCTTGTGTAAGGACAGGACGCGTCGCAGAACGCCCCGACGGATCACCGACGGTCGCGGTATGGTCGCCAATCAAAAGAATCGCTTGGTGCCCCAAGTCTTGAAATTGCCGCAGTTTATTGAAAACCACCATATGCCCGAAGGTCAGATCCGGGCGTGTCGGATCGACCCCTAACTTTACGCGTAACGGGCGGCGCTCTGCGAGCTTTTTCGCCAACAATTCGCAGTTTACGAGGGTATCGACACCATTGGTCAACTGTTCCAGCACATCCATGGGCCCCACGTTAAAACGACAAGCGCCGAGGTCAATGCTCTAGCGCGTTTCGCCGGAACGTGGCCCACGATAAGCATTTTTGAGTAACGCCAACCCGAGATAGATGAGAAAAAAAGGGACACAAAGGAGAAAAACACCCAAACGGCCACTCGAACGCCCAAAGTGACCCAATTTCCGACAAAAAGTTTGAAGCTGAATCGACATTAAGCAATCCCCATGAGTTGGATAATCCTTAACAATTCTTGCTCACCGCTGTACTCGATGACGATTTTCCCGTGTTTGGGTCCATGTTGCAACGAAACCTCAGCTGCAAGTTGCTCCGCGATCTGTTTTTCAATCTTCATGAGCGACGTGCTAAGTTCATTCGGCGTTGAAGCAACAACCGTTGTAAGATTTGGTTTTAAAAGTGCTGCTTGGCGTTCCGTTTGACGAATATTGAGATTTCCGTCAATGATCTTTTCAAAGAGCTTACGGCGTGCAATGGGATCCTCGACACTTAACAAAATCTTGGCGTGCCCTGGCATGATCTGTCCCACTTCGAGAGCATGAAGCATATCCGGTTCGAGGTTGAGTAACCGAATGACATTCGCCACTGTCGCGCGCGCCCGACCCACACGTTGCGCAATCTGTTCTTGCGTAAAACCATATTCTTCGACGAGGTTCGCAAACCCAAGCGCTTCTTCGACCGGATTAAGGGACTCACGTTGGAGATTTTCGATCAGTGAAATCACCGCACAATCACGCTCCGTAGCTCGGATGATACGCGCTAAAATGGTCTCTTTTCCCAACGACTGCATTGCCCGAAAACGACGTTCTCCGGCGACAATTGTAAAAAACTGCCCTTCAGAAGGCCGCACAAGAATCGGCTGTAAAAGCCCCTCTTGGCTGATACTCTCAGCAAGCTCCTTAACCGCGGTTTCATTGAACGTCCGCCGAGCCTGTTTGACATTCGGTATAATGTGTTTTAGCGCGATCTCCCGAACTTCCGCAACGGGCACAACTTCCTCAATGGTCATACTTTGGCGCTCTACAGAAACTAACGAAGCATCTATAGGTTCCTCCTTTGTCGACACCGGCTCTAGACTGCTCCCCACACCGTGCATGATGAGGTTTTCAAGGCCACGGCCTAATCGCGATCGCTTCCCGTTGACCATTGTCTACTTCGCTCCTTTAATCGGGATAAAGAGCATCTGACCAGGCGTCACTTGGCCCTTTTTCGGGAAAAAGTTGAGCTTTTCGAGCGTCTCGACCGTCGTATCAAATTTTTTAGCGATACCCTCTAACGTCTCTCCGGCCTTGACCTCATAAGCGATGCCTTCGCCCGGATTTTTCATCGTTCCCTGAGCTACCTCGGACAAACAGTGCTGCGCGTTGAGCACCGCGATAATACGGTTGAGCGCGACTTGAAAGCGTTCTGCAAGCGCTGTGAGTTCTTCGGAAACCTGCGCCGAAAATGTCTGAAACTGGGGGACGAGTTCTTCACGATTGACGTATGGCGTTAGGGCATCCGTCACCAATTTCTGGACCTTTTCACGCAACGCATCACTCAACGTATCCCGGGCAAGCTTTTGGACTTCAACTTCTTTTTGGAGACTTTGTACGGTTGCGGTGAGATTACGGACCTCAGTTTGAAGAGCCGATACCTCAAAGGAAAGCGCACTGACCTCCTCTCGAAGCGGAGGAGTGAAACTTTTTCCCGCACAAAGGGACGTCACACAACACAGAATACCCCACACGACGGACCTGAACATCATTCTGCGCGGGATTTTACATAACCGCATGCGTTGTCAATGGTTTCTCGAAAACCTATATTGAAGCCCGACGTGCATTTCGCGAACGGCGACGCATCTGCCGGTCCATTCGCGAAACCCGAAAAGAACGACGTGCGTGATACCGCCAGCGTTTCGAGCAAAAACGAAGCCAATTTAAAATGATCCGTATCCCCGCATCCGTAGCAAAGCACTGCCAGCAAAACCGTGCTCCCGCGCAACGATAGACGTAGACCATGAGGCTAATCGGTAGCAATGAAAATCCCCAAAAGCATCCGACATTTGAAAACATCGTAAATAACGCATCCCCCGCAGAAATGAGTGCGTTTTGTGTTAACCAGCGAACGGAGTCGATCACCAAAGCAACCCACGCCCAAAATAAGACACTACGGAATACGGCAAAAAATTCGGGAGAGGTATTGGGAATATCAAAAATCGGCAAGACAAGTTGGGGCGCGATCACCATAAAAATCGCGGTTACCGCACCAAAGATACCCATCAGCGTCAGTAGTGGCCGAATGATTTTTCGTAAACGCCACATCTGGCCGTTCCCGATATAGTTTGAACAAATGGTACAAACGCCCTTGCCGAGACCATCGGTAAACGACCAAAATGCAAGGTGAATGGTGTGGGCAACCGAAAATGCAACGATCGCATCCGGCGAACAAACTTTACCGACAATTTGAAAAACTAGCGCTAACCCACCCGCATTAAATAGAGAGTTAATCGCATTTGGAGTCCCGGACGAAAAGAGACGCTTCATTAATGGCCAACAAAAAATGGGTACATGCGTGTGGTAATAGCGGCGGAATGGACGCCGTAAAAAGAGGTAGAGGAAAATGGAAAACGCGACCATCTGCGCAATCCCCATCGCTAAGCCCGCACCAATAATCCCTAAGCGTGGAAATCCACCATGACCTAAGATTAATAAATAATCGAGAACAATATTGACGACGTTGGAGATGATCATCACAACCGGTACAATCCGTGTTCGACCGATCCCCAGAAAAAATGCTCCAATCGCACCATACCCCGCTAAATGAAATGGTAAGGTCAGAAGAATAATGGATAAGTAGGGTGCTCCGAGTGTACTGTAAGCATCCGCCAACAGATCTTTACTGAAAATCGCACAGGGAATGAGTACCATGTAATATCCAAAGGCCACGTAGAGAACCTGCCAAACAATACGCCCAATTTGACGATAACTGTGCGCACCATGACATTGACTGACAATCACCGTCGCCATCGCGATAAACGACATCATCGTTCGTACGTGTGTCCAATAAACGGTGTAGGCGCCCGTTGCAGCAACCATCGCCTCCGTCGAGTACCGCCCTAAAAATGAGCGATCGACAAGACTCATGAGGTAGTTTGACATCGCAGCGAGGACCATTGGCCACGCAAGGGTCCAAATTTCGGCAAAACTTCCGGGCTCATATTTTGTCAACCTCATGTATTCCAACAAGTAGCAACAACGGAGACGGATTTCAACGTAATTCTCATACCGAATACGGGATTTCCTAATCGATATGTTAGCGTCGTTTGAATTTTGATTGACTCGTGAACCCGATCTGCGAACAGTACGCACCTTATGGAAGGTGACATGCCGAGCCGTTGGAAACTGCAAAGACAAGCATTAGTGCTCAATTGCCCGATTTTTCAGGTCTATGCGAAGCAGTTTGAACACCCGATCGATCATCGTCACGGGACTTTTTATACCATCGAGGCGAACGACTGGGTGCAGGTGATTGCCATAACGCCGGAACAGCAGCTTATTCTGGTAAAACAATTCCGTTTCGGAACACAGGAATTTTCGCTCGAACCTCCCGGAGGTATTATGGATGCCGGTGAAGATCCGATTCACGCCGCGGCCCGAGAACTCCGCGAAGAAACGGGTTATGTCGGTGAACCCGGACATGAATTATTATCGCTTTACCCCAATCCGGCGATGATGAATAATCGGCTCCATATCGTCTTAATCGAGCAGTGTCAACGAATCGATACACAACACTTAGATCCCAATGAAGAAATTTCGATTATGCTCGTCTCACCGGAAGAATGCCGTCGATGTATCGATGAAGGGAATATTAATCACGGCATTGCGGCGCTCTCACTGCTGGTATACTTTTTCGAAAAAAATGGGTTTTAATCCACAGGCTTTTCGTCAACAATTTCCGATCTTAGCGACCCAGAACCGCTTTGGGAAGCCACTTTTTTATCTAGACAATGCCGCAACAACTCAGGTTCCTGAAGTCGTGATTCAGGCGATTGACACACATTTTCGCAGACAAAATGCCAACATTCATCGCAGTGTTTATGATCTCGGAACACAATCGGAGCTCATGTACGAATCGACGCGCCAAGCAATTGCTTCCTATATCCATGCAGCTTCAGCCGGGGAAATTATTTTTAACTCTGGAGCGACAGAAGGTCTCAACTGGATTGCCTCACAGTTTACGTATCTCACTCCCGAAGATGAAATTCTCGTCACTATCCAAGATCATCACTCCAATATTCTTCCCTGGCAGCGGCTATCGGCGACGGTGCGTTTTATTGGGATGACGCCGGAGGGGGATTTCGACGAAGACGATTTTCAAAAAAAACTCTCACCGCAGACTAAAGTTGTCTCGATCGCGCAGTACCACAACGTTTTGGGAACGATCAATCCCGTTAAAAGGATTGCAAAAGCGGCGCATCAGGTCGGAGCGCTTTGTGTCGTCGACGGTGCTCAAGCTCTGCTACATGGCCCGATTGATGTCCAAGAAATGGATTGCGATTTTTGGGTTACATCGGCTCATAAAGCTTACGGTCCCACAGGCATCGGATTTTTATATGGCAAATCAGCGCTTTTAAATAATTGTCAACCAGTACGTTTTGGCGGCGGGATCGTCGAACGTATCTTTACAGGTCGACCGGCCATCTTTCGTTCCATTCCAGAGCGTTTCGAAGCGGGAACACCGAATATTATCGGCGTCGCTGGTCTTCGTGCCGCAATTCAGTTCTTAAATAACCTAGACTGGGACTCTTTGCAAAAGTATCTTCAGAAACTCCAAGACGAACTCCTCGAACGGTTACTCCCAGAGGTCTATATTTTATGCCCGCAAAACCGTCGTATCCCGATTGTCGCGTGGACGCAGCCCGATGTACATCCCCATGACTGTGCGAGTATTTTAGATAGTGAAGGCATCGCGGTTCGTGCCGGTCACCAGTGCGCCTACCCTCTTATGCAACACCTCGGTATCACCGGATGTACCCGTGTTTCATTGGCTCCTTATAACACAGAAGAGGATATCGATCACCTTGTCCAAGGATTGAAAAAAATACACAAAATTCTGGGGCGAAAATCGTAGCCAAAAGTCGCTTGACTTCAAACGCGAAACTTCATATGTGTACGGAATATTGAATATTATGGCCGAAAAATCGATCGAACAAAGAGTTAAAGAAGTCATCGTCAATTCGCTGAACGTAAGCGAGGATAAAGTGACGGACGATGCCTCGTTTTTAGAGGATCTCGGCGCCGATTCCCTCAGTACTGTCGAACTCATGATGGCCTTCGAAGATGAATTTGAAAACGAAATCGAAGGCGGTATTCCCGAGGAAGACGCGGAAAAATTACTGACCGTCAAGGACGTTGTGAATTATATTAAGAGCCGCCTCGCATAGCCCGTGCGCATGAGCGATTTACGCCGAGTCGTTGTTACCGGTTTAGGCGCGATTACGTCGCTCGGCCATAGTGTTTCTGAGCTTTGGTCTAACCTCATCGCGGGTCGGAGTGGGATTTCTAAAATCCGACTCTTTGACGTTACAGGCTATCCCTGTCAAGTGGGTGCAGAGGTATCTGATTTTCGCCCAGAGGACTATATGGATTCCCGAGAGGCGAGGCATAGTGATCGGTTTACGCACTTAGCTTGTGGTGCGGTTCAGAAAGCAATCGACGATGGGGATTTCGACTTGAAAAACTTTGATCCCTACCGCGTTGGCGTAATTATTGGCACAGGGATTGGCGGCGTAACGACCATTCAGCATCAGACTAAGCGCTTTCATGAGCTTGGTCCATTACGGGTCTCACCGTTCATGATTCCATCTCTCATTTGCAATATCGCCCCGGGGATGGTTGCGATTACCTACGGCTTCAAAGGCCCCAATTTTTCCGTCGTCACGGCTTGTTCTTCCGCCTCACATGCCATCGGAGAAGCCTACCATATGTTGAAACTCGGTAAAGCCGATGCAATCTTTACCGGTGGTTCCGAAGGCTCCATGACAGGCTTGAGTTTTTCGGGTTTCTGCATGATGAAGGCGGTTTCAACACACTTCAACGACACACCAAAACGTGCTAGTCGGCCATTTGATGCCAAACGCGATGGGTTTGTAATGGGAGAAGGATCTGGTATTCTGTTATTAGAGACCCTAGAGAGTGCTCTCGCCCGGAAAGCAAAAATTTACTGTGAAGTCGTCGGTTACGCGGCCAGCGGCGATGCGCACCACATGACGAGCCCCGATCCAGAAGCGAACGGCCTTGCCAGTTGCCTTAAAAACCTCCTTCAAGAGACGAAACTCAATCCGCAGGATGTCGACTACATCAATGCGCATGGGACTTCGACCGTGCTCAACGACAAAACAGAGACGCTCGCGATAAAAAAAGTCTTCAAGGAATACGCTCAACATTTAAAAATCAGTTCCACCAAAAGTATGACGGGACATCTCCTAGGCGCTGCAGGCGCAATCGAGGCAATTGCTTGTGCGAAAGCGATCGAAACAGGAATTATCCCACCAACAGTCAATTACGAAAATCCCGATCCTGATTGCGATCTCGACTGCGTTCCCAATCGTGCAATTCAGCAACCTGTGAATGTCGCTATTAGCGAGAATCTCGGTTTTGGCGGACAAAACGCGGCATTAATGTTCCAGAAATATCGGTAATGTTCACCTCCTGGATACTCAATAGTGTCGGCTGGATTGTCGCACACCTTCCGCTCCCGATCATTTCGCTTATCTGTTCGGTTGTCGGGCGTCTTTTTTTCTTTATCTTTCGGCGCCGCCGTAAAATTACAATTGAAAACTTTCTGGGTGCTTTCCCCGGAAAAACGCGCCGTGAGTGTAAAAAACTCGCCCTCCAAAGTTCCATCCGAATGGTCGAACTCGGCCTACTAGCGGTGGCTATGCCCTTTCTTTCCGAGGAAAAGATTCGCCGCGCGTTTACGATCGACGTTTCCATTCGACAGTGCCTCGAAACCGCTAAAAATCAGCCGACGATCATCCTCCTTCCCCATTTCTCGCAGATGGAGGCCATGACGGTTCTTCCGCTTCTGGTACCGGAGCTCAAAGAGCGTGAAATCGGTGTCCTCTACCGCCCCTTTAAAAACAAGGCACTCGAAGCATGGGTCCGAAAAACGCGTGGGCGCTTTGGCCTTCAATTATTAGCGCGACATCAAGGTCTCCGCGAAGCACGAAAAATTCTCAAACATAAGGGGATTGTTGTCATTCTTTTCGATCAAAATGCGTGCGGCTCCGGCGTCCTTTGTGACTTTTTAGGCCATCTCGCTTCGACAACGCACCTCCCCGATGCACTCTACCGACAATTTCACGGCCCCATCTACATGCTTTTCCCGAAGAGGACGGGTGTTTTCCAAGCTCACTGCACGGTAGAGCGCCTGACGCTGAAACCAAAAATTGGCAACCAACGTTACAACACCGACGGCATCACGACGGCTATGAATGCATGGCTCGAAAAGAAGCTCTTGTCGGATACCGCTACCTGCTGCGACTGGCTCTGGGTTCATAACCGTTGGAATGTCTGCAATCAGCTCAGCGATTGGCTCAGCTTGCCTCAATATCCGAGCATCGCGGACCCTTCTAAACTACGCCCGACGAAGATTTTTCTCTACATGCCCAATTGGCTCGGTGATGTCGTCATGCTCCTACCGCTTGTCCGAGCGGTCCGCTACGCTCATCCGACGGCAGAGATTTCGCTTGTCGCTCAACCACACTTTGCGCCCTTTTTAGAACTATTGCGAGAACGGTATGGGCTACCCGTTAACCAGGTTCTGTCCTTGCCAAAACGCGGTGCGATTCACTACAAGCTGCTTTGGCAATTTCGGGCCTTGACGCCCGATATCTGTCTACGCATGTATAATTCTGTCCGCGGTGACATTGGGGGTGTGATTCTCGGGGCCCGACATACGTTCGCGTTGCGGTTTCCGAAAAAAAAGTGCCCGTTTTTCTGCGATTATGTTCTGATGACGTTGCCCAATCCAGAGCACTCGCATCAGATGGAGGATCATCTCTACTTCGCACGCCAGATGGGGTACACTGGAATCTGCGATCGAACGGCCATCAAAACTGGAATTCCGCAGCGCAATGATATCGGTCTCATCTGCGGAAGCGCGAATCATAGCCCTAAACGTTGGCCCATCGAACATTGGGTCGCACTAATTCAGGAGCTTTTGCCGCAAATCGATGCGCGGTTCGTGCTTTTCGGCGGTCAACAGGATGTTCCTATTACACAGGCCATTAAGGAACGCTTTCCCAACAATCCGCGTATTGTTGATCGTGCAGGGAAAACCGACCTATGCATGTTCTTTGACGAGCTTGCGCATTGCCGGTTGGTGGTGGGTAACGATACAGGGGGCGTCCATCTGGCGAACTTTATTAGTATTCCGACGCTTGTGCTTTTTGGTCCAACTAGTCCTGAAAAAACACGCCCCGGATATGACGCTCCGGTTACAATCCTGCGCGCACCCGATCCCGAACACTTTGAGTCGCTACGTCCATCAGTTGTCGCCGCAGCTATCCGTGACAATCTTAAACAACTGGCGCAAAATATTTAAGATTTATTGACAATCAATCTCTGTTCTTTAGACTACCGTTAGGAGTCGGTTATGTCCAAAGAGTTAATGGAGCAAGTGATCAAGGATTTTGGGAATGAAATTGGAGCGGAACTTGAAATCGATGAGGACGCTTACTGCTGTCTTGCGGTTGGCGATGATATGCAAGTTCACCTGAAGTTTAATGAGCATTTTAACGGTCTCATTCTCTATTCTGAGCTGGGAGAGCTTCCTGATTTCGGCCGAAAAGAAATCCTGAGACACTACGTTTACGAAAATGGGCAACCTACTTCTGGCGGAATGACTTTTAGCTACGACGCCGACAATAAGCAAATCGGTATGGCACATCTCCTTTACAAGGATTTTCTTGATCTTGAAAATTTCAAAAAAGTTTTAGAAAAATTTATCGAGCGTAACCTCCAAGAAAAAGACAAAATAGCAAGTTACCTTCAAGGTGACCTCCCGAAAGACGAAATCCAGTTTATCGAAGAAGAGGACACTGAAGAAGCGCCCGCTGGACCAATGCTGTAAAATTTATTGGTATTCCTAAGCTTTTTGCTTGCTCTGCCGCGACGTTACTTACATTTTTGTCTGTTGCATTATGAGCGTAGACGTCCCGCCGAAGCAGAGCGATGCGTATGATTCCTCCAAAATTCAGAAGCTCGAGGGCCTCGAAGGCGTCCGTAAGCGCCCCGATATGTATATCGGCGATACGCTCGAACGTGGCCTCCATCACTGTGTTTTCGAGATCGTCGATAATTCCATTGATGAGGCACTCGCCGGTTTTTGTAAAAATGTTACCGTAACACTCCATATCGATGGTTCCTGCTCCATCGAAGACGATGGCCGTGGAATCCCAGTCGATATCCATCCTAAGTATAAAATCCCTGCACTCGAGCTCGTTATGACCAATCTCCATGCGGGCGGTAAGTTCGGCAAAGGTGCCTATCAAGTTTCTGGTGGATTACACGGTGTTGGAGCCAAATGCGTTAATGCTGTCTCGGAGGATTTTGAAGTCGAAGTACGCCGAAACGGGCATGTCTATTCGATGAGCTTTTCACGCGGTAAGACGACCAAGCCGATGACCATTACGGGAGATGCGACTAAGACTGGTACACGGATTACATTTTTACCCGATCCAGAGATCTTTACCGAAACCCGTGAATTCCGCTACGACCTTTTAGCAAAGCGACTCCGGGAGCTCGCATTTTTAAACTCCGGCATCACCATCGCGATTAGCGATGAGCGTACGAATAAGCGCGAAATCTTCAACTTCCGGAACGGGATCGCGGAGTATGTTGAATTTCTCAATCGCGGGAAAGCGCCCATTCATAACGAAGTGATTGCGTTGTCGGGCAATGCCGAAGGCCACGGCGGAACGGTAACCGTTGACGTCGCGATGCAGTACACGAATACCTACAACGACCAGATTTGCGCCTATGCCAATTCGATCGGCAATGTTGAGGGCGGTACACATCTTTCGGGCTTCCGTACCGCACTCACACGCGTGATTAACGCTTTCGCCAAGGCCAATAATCTTGTTAAAGACAAGGATCCACAGCTTACCGGTGACGATGTCCGCGAAGGTCTAACGGCGGTTATTTCCGTCAAGGTTCCCGAACCCCGATTCGAAGGGCAAACGAAAACCAAGCTCTCAAACAGCGAAGTTGATGGCATTGTCCAAAAAATTGTCGGCGATAACCTCAAATACGTCTTGGAGACCAAGGCCGGTCTTGGAAAATCAATTGTCGAAAAATGTCTGAACGCCGCTCGGGCCCGCGAAGCCGCTCGTAAAGCTCGCGAAACCGTTCGTAAAAGTGCACTCTCTGCCGGAGGACTTCCTGGGAAACTCGCGGATTGTTCCGAAAAAGATCCGGCTAAATGTGAGCTCTTCATCGTCGAGGGAGATTCTGCAGGGGGATCCGCAAAGCAAGGCCGTAACCGGGCCACACAGGCCATATTACCGCTTTTCGGAAAAATCCTCAATGTCGAAAAAGCACGACTCGACCGTGTACTGAGCAGCGAAGCAATCCGCATGATTATTACCGCCTGCGGAACCGGTATTGGCCAACATGACGATAGCGGTGGCTTCGATGCCGATAAGTGCCGTTACCATAAGATCATCATCATGACCGATGCCGATGTCGACGGTTCCCATATTCAGACATTGTTGCTGACCTTCTTCTTCCGGCAAATGCGCGAACTCATCGAGCGCGGATACGTGTATATCGCTCAACCACCTCTCTATAAAATTAAACGCCGTAAAAAAGAGCGCTATGTGGATAACGATGCCGAGATGAATCGTATCTTACTCGAGCTCGGCGAAGAGGATGTAACGCTCATCCGGTTAGTCGATTCCCACGCCTTTTCAAAAGAAGAGGTTTCAAAAATTATCGGTATTTTTGCACGTATTGAACTGCTGGGAGCCAATATCCTCCGTCACGGCTGTCCTTTACCGCTCTATCTCGATCAACACACACCGGAAAATGTTCTCCCCAAGTTCATTGTTCGTATCCGTTCGGGGAACGAAGAATCATACCAGTTTTTGTTTAATGAAGATGAGCGCTTGGAGTTTTACACGGAGTACGGCATTACCGATCATATTTTTGAGGGTTCTGCAACGCGCGAACTCGAAATCGATGGCGTTAAAATTCGTCAACGGATTACCGTTCATGAAATCTTTGAAGCATCTTCCTTAAAAAACCTCCTCGATCAACTGACAGAACTCGGTCTCGACCTCAGTACCTTCGAGCCCACCAAACAACCGCGTTACCACCTTGTTGAAAATATCGGTACCGACCACGAATCCGTTTTAGAGATGTATTCGGGAATCGAAATGGTTTCTAAAATCCGCGAACTTGGCCGCAGAGGTCTCTCGATCCAGCGCTATAAAGGTCTCGGAGAAATGAACCCTAAACAGCTCTTTGAAACAACGATGGATCCTATGACCCGTAAACTTTTGAAAGTTTCTATCGATGACGCGGCCGCCGCGGATCGTGTCTTTTCGATGCTTATGGGCGAGGACGTCGCTATCCGCCGTGCATTTATCGAGGATAATGCCCTTAACGCCTCGTACATTGACGCCTAAAATACTATGACCGAAAACACTTTAACTGAAAAAATTCTGCCGTCTGACATTAGCGATGTCATGCAACGGTCGTATATCGATTATTCCATGTCGGTCATCGTGAGCCGTGCGCTACCCGATGCACGTGATGGACTTAAGCCCGTCCAACGCCGTATCCTCTATGCGATGCTCCGGGAGGGACTTGTCAATGCACGGCCCTTCGATAAGTGTGCGGGTGTCGTCGGTGAGGTTTTAAAAAATTATCACCCACACGGCGATTCATCGGTCTATGAAACCCTCGTACGCTTAGGGCAAAATTGGGTTATGCGGTATCCGCTCATCACCCCCCAGGGGAATTTTGGTTCCATTGATGGCGACCCACCAGCGGCCTACCGTTACACGGAATGTAAGCTCGAAAAGATTTCCGAAGACCTTTTGAAGGACATCGACGAGCAAACGGTCGATTTCCAGCCCAATTATAAAGAAAGCACGACAGAACCCACCGTTCTGCCCTCCGCGCTCCCGAATCTCTTGATGAACGGCTCGACGGGAATTGCGGTTGGGATGACCACAAATATTCCTCCCCATAATCTCGGCGAACTCATTGATGCACTATGCCGGATGATTGATGATCCGCTTACAACGGTCGACGACCTTTGCGGAATTATCAAGGGCCCGGATTTTCCTACCGGTGGTTCAGTTATTGGACTCGAAAATATCCAAAAATACTTACGTACTGGACGAGGCATTATCCGTAACCGCGGTGTTATTGAAGTTGAAATACAGAGTAATGGCCGTGAACAGCTGGTCATTACAACGGTGCCGTACAACACCAATCGGGCAGCGATCGTTACACGAATTGCGGAGCTGATCAACGATAAGGTTATTGACGAAGCAAGCGATCTCCGCGACGAATCGGACGAAAACACTCGCATTGTAATCGAACTCAAACGCAACGAATCGCCACGGGTTGTCATTAATAAGCTCTGGAAGCTAACGCCGATGGAATCGTCTTTTGGTGTCATTCTCCTCGCGCTCGACGGACGTCGGCCGAAGCAGATGAACATCAAGGAATTACTCGAGTGCTATCTCGATCACCGTCGCGAAGTCATCTTCCGTCGGACACAATTCCGGCTCCAAAAGGCCGAAGCGAGGGCCCATATTTTAGAGGGATACAAAGTTGCACTCGCGAATCTCGATGATTTCGTCCGTATTATCCGGCAATCTAAGGATCGTGAGACTGCGAAAGCCGAATTTTTAAAGCGCTATCCCCTCTCGGAACGCCAGGTAGATGCAATTTTAGAGCTACGCCTTTACCAGCTCACGGGACTCGAACAGGCCAAAATTGAAGAAGAGTACGCAAAACTTATCCAACAGATCGAGGAATATCGTCACATTTTAAATAACGAACAGCTCCTACTGGGTGTCGTCAAACAAGAGCTCTTGGCGCTTAAGGATGTGTATGCTTCGCCTCGGATGACCGCAATTTTACCTGCTGAAGACGAATTTCGCATCGAAGACGTTATTGCGAATGAAGGGTGTATTGTGACGGTAACCGCTAATGGCTTTATTAAGCGTACGAGCAACGATGCATACCGCTCCCAGAAGCGTGGCGGTAAAGGGGTTATCGGCGCGGGACAGCACGAAGACGATACAATTACGAACCTGCTCTCCGCAAGTACGCACGACTATATCATGTTCGTCATGACGAATGGACGCGTATATGTCGAAAAAATTTACGAAATCCCCGAGGGAGCACGGACATCGAAAGGCCGTTCGATCGTTAATATCCTCGAAATGCAGCCCGATGAAAAGATCGCGGCGATGATCTGTTTCCCAGAATTTTCCGAGGAAAAACACCTCATTATGTGCACAAAGAAGGGCGTCGTAAAAAAGACTAACCTCAACGCCTATGCCAATTACCGTCGCGGCGGGATTATTGGGATCGAGGTCGATGAGGGCGATGATATCCTTTCGGCGCGTCTCTCAGGTGGCATTGACGAAGTCGTCTTAATTACCCACAACGGTATGTCGATCCGCTTTAGCGAGACCGAGCTTCGGGATCAGGGACGAGCAACTCGTGGTGTTCGGGGCATTTCCCTCTATGACAACGATTACGTGGTCGCAATGACAATCGTCGACGACGCAGCGACTTTTCTGATTGCCGCCGAAAATGGCCAAGGGAAGCGCTCTTCCTTTGAGAGCTATCGTCTACAAAAGCGGGCGGGACACGGCGTGATTGCGATTAAAATGGCCGCTAAAGTCGGTGTTGCCGCAGCCCTAACGGTAAGCGAAACGGACGAGATCATGGCGGTAACCCAACACGGCCAAGCGGTACGTTTCCCTGTCAAAGGCGTCCGTGTCATTGGCCGGACGACTCAAGGTGTTCGGCTCGTCAATCTCGAAAAAGGCGACAAACTCGTCGGCATCAGCCGCCTCATCGAAGTCGAAGACGCTGCCTAAGGACAATAAAAGAGCCTGATCGATCAACCAGGCTTCATAAAAAGTTACTTAACGAGCTGCAAAATCCACTCGGTCGACTTGAGGCCATCCATCATAAATTGGACACCAATCGCGATGAGAAAGAGCCCCGATAGGCGGAATGCGAGTTTGAGGACTGCCGGCGTGAGCCACTGCGCACCTCGAGCGGTTAGGTACAAAATGCCGTACATGAGCACGGCGACCATTGTGACTGCGGACAAGCAAGAGATACAGCAGGAGTAGTCGAGACAGGTGCCACGGTTCGCAATAATAATCGTCAGTACACTGGGCCCCGAAATGAGCGGAATGGCCACAGGTACAATCGAAATATCCGCACGCTTCCTCTTCGTCTGGCCATTATCGTTCTTGCCGGGAATTTCCGGATCTCCAGAGCGGACCATGCTAAATCCCGTCAAAAGAAGTAGCGCACCACCTGCGATCTGAAACGCATTAAACTCGACACCAATAGTTTCAAGTGCCTTGCGTCCCGCAAGTACCGTCAAAACCATGAATCCCCAAGAAACGAGACACGCCGTACACGCTGTTCGGATGCGCTCCTTAACCGTGTACTCGATCGTCATGCTGAGATAAAGTGCGACAACCGCTAAAGGACAGACGGCAAGAAAGACCTGCCAAAAACATTCTGTAAAAGTCCCACTGTGGAGACAATCTTGCGCGAGCGACGCGACGAATGCGCACGGTTCCATTCCGTCATGCAAAGGCCGCTGGCGGTAATGTCAAGAAACATTTGCTCTATTTTTACAATTTATGCACCATTCTCATCGTGGACCTGGAAAAATCCGTCGCCATTGTCGTTGTAACATACCCACAGAAGCGATTGTGCCGTGTGGTGGCGAATGAAAAATAGAAGCTCTCCCTGCTTCCACAAATGGGCCCAATCGGAAAGGTAGTACGCGTTGGATGACCAGCCATCATCATCGCCAATACGCCCACCATCCGTTAAAATCACCTGACGGATCGCATCGTCTGTATCCGCGTCCTCAGGGATCGCATAGGTGCTCACCTCAAATTGATTCCGTAGTGCCGGCAAATCGCCGGAGTTTTGAAGATAGAGTGCCGCTGGATTTTCAACTTCTCCTGGGAAGCAAATCGTTATGCGGCGAAAAAAATTAACAGGATTTCCAGGGCCCGTGCTATCTTCCGTAACATCAAGTGTAATGACCGGCAACTGACATAAGAATGACAAAATTCCCAAAATATCATCACCCTTGGTCACACCTTCTTGTGCCTGCTGGCGCAGAAGAACTTTCATTACCGGTGTGGAAAACGCCAAATTATGAACGTTAAAGTTATCTTGAGTGTAAGGTCCAATATGCAAACGAAACAGGCTGCGCATCACCGATAGAGTTTTTTCTATTTCATCACCGCTCTCGAGATTATCATGGATCTCTTGGATCAGCGATTCCGGAAATAGCGAGGCACTCCCTAAAACTTTTTGTATTCCCCAACTTCCTTGGAAGAGGACCCATAACGCCATCAATTTTTTAGTCGTACTCACAAATTTGACAATTGTATGTAAAATAAATAAAAGTAAACTATTTTACAAATACAACGAGTACTTAAAAATTGTCCTCATCATCCCGAATGAGCGGGCCCTGATACTGCGGGGAGCGAGCTTCTTTGACCCAGCGGAGGACTTCGGCAACCGGAAGAATGAGTTCGCGCGGAATGTAGCGCATGACTTGGGAAGTATCCAATAGTGCGTGAGCGAGTGGAACGTTCCGGACAATGGGAATCCCTTCGTCTTTAGCGACTTTGATCATCTCTTCGGCGACCCTTCCTACGCCTTTCGCCAATACAATCGGTAGAAGAAAAATCGGTTGTTCGAAATTATAGAGCAATGCAACGGCGACGTGCTCCGGGTTTGTGACTAAAGCGGATGCGTGTTTTGTGCGCTGTGGCGGGTCTTCCTCCATCATCTCCTGGTGGATCTGCTTACGTTTACTTTTGACCTGCCCATCACCTTCGGATTCTTTGTACTCTTGCTTGATCTCGTCCTTACTCATCATAAGCTGTTGCTTCCAGTTGTATTTCTGGTAGGCGTAGTCGACCGCCGCAACCGCAATGTATGCGAAAATCACGAGCTTCGCAAAGTCCTTCATCACCGGACCTAAAATACTAAACACACCCCCTAATCCACAGTACGGCAAGAGCAACAAGTCATCAAAAACACTCTTGATGAGACCATAAATTAAAAATCCGAGAAATAAAATTTTGACCGTCGATTTGAGCATCTCAACGATATTTTTCATCGAAAACATCTGTTGCGCTTTCGATATCGGATTGATCTTGTTGAGATCCGGCATAATCGGCTGCGTCGTAAATAAAAGTCCCACTTGCGCAAAATTCGCAATGAGCCCCATCAGCGCAACCATCGCAAGACAAGGCGTAATGATCGCTCCCGATTTGGCCACAACCGCCCAGAGAACTTGATCTTTGTAGTCCGCAAGGTTACAGTTGCCGATAAAAACCGTCGGAATGAGCATAAGCTCGGCCAGATCATTAAGGTGTGAATCCCAACCGAGGCCGACAAAACAAAACGCACCGATGAGGGTTGCGGTCGAGGTAACGTCCTGACTCTTGGCGATATTCCCTTTATTCCGGGCATCGCGGATTCTTTTCGGTGTCGGCTCTTCAGTCTTTTCTCCCATCGTTAATGAAACACCTTATTGACGAACAACGCCATCTTACTCTGCGTAAAGAAGTAGTAGTGGAACAGTTCTCCAAGCAACGAAAAGTAAAACAGTAAAAAAAACATCGATAGCCAGCTCTTGACCGGCATCGCCATAAAGAATACGTTTAGCTGCGGCGCGAACCGACTGATCATACCGAGTCCAAATTCCGAGAGAAATAAAACAAGGAGAATCGGAGCTGAAAAACAGAAAATAACCTCCATGAGATCGTCGACAAAGGACATCACAAATGCTGGGAAATTGGCGTCAAATGTCGGATAAAACCCGAAAACCGGCCAGATAATGTAGGTCTGGTAGATCAGTCCGAGGAAGAACAAGAATCCCCCCATCGTAAAAAACAGCGTTGCGATCATCTGCGTCAAAAAGCTACCGATTAAGGAGGTCTGTGAACCCGCAACTGGGTCAAACGTCATCGCCATCGACGATCCCCGTTGAATATCGATAATAAACCCGACGCTATCCGCAGCGTAAAAAATAAAGCCCGAAAGATATCCCAAAAGCGCTCCAATAATCACTTCTTTGCAGATCGTTAAAATCAGGATCGAAATCGGAAGCTGCGTCGATGGACATTCCGGGAAAACCGTGTAAAATAGCGGAAGTGCCATCGCTAAGATCACAACATTTCGTCCCGTTCCCATAATGTACTGCTTCGCGAAAACTGGCGTCAACGAAAGCGCCGCGGCGAGACGCACAAGGCAGAGCATCATCATCATGAGCACCCCGCCGAGGTATTGGATCCCTGGATTCATCGGATAATCGTCGCAAATGAAGTAAACAAGAAGTTCGCAAAGGCCATCAGCTGATCACCAATCCAATACGCCGAAAGCGACAGGACGAGTACGGTGAAAAAGAGTTTGATCGCGAAACTCAGCGTCTGTTCCTGGATCTGCGTTAGGGCTTGGAGTAGGCTCGTCATTAACCCGACGCAAGTCGCAATCAAGATCGGAGGCATCGAGAGGATGAGCACGAGCAACATCGCCTGCTCCGTAATGTTGATGATGAAATCCTGATCCATACCACCCCTATCCAGCCACTACTTGTAATGATTTTTTGAAAGATAGCAAGCCTCACCCACCGTTCATTGCGATGAAAAAGCGGTCACGGCCTGTAAGATCCTGGAGGATTTTCGTCATCCTGTAAGCTTGGTAGCGTTCTTGTAAAATATGGGAATGGAGGATGCCCGTTTCTAAAGCGACTATACCCTGTGATTGAAGAAACCGGGGCGCTGTCTGTAAAATCTGATCAAGGTGCTGAAAGCCTTCTTGCTCAGCAACGAGGGCATTTTTCGGTTCATATTGTCGGACTTCTGCTTCTGCGGTTGCGTACTCTTCTTCGGTTAAGTAAGGCGGATTCGCAATAATCCAATCAAAACGCTGCTGCGGAATATTTTTAAACCAATCTGAAACGATAAAGTGAATGTTTGAAATTTGGTGATGACGTGCATTTTCTTGTGCAACCTCAAGCGCATCAGGCGAAATATCTACGGCCACGACTTGGGCTTCCGGGAAATGATTCGCGAGCGCAATCGCTATCGCGCCACTACCGGTGCCGAGATCTAAAATCGTTTTGGGTTGCTGCACCTGCTGGGTACACAGCCAATCGACTAAAAATTCCGTCTCTGGTCGCGGAATTAAAACGCGTGGGTCAACATGAAGGGATATGCCGTAAAACTCGACTTTTTCTAGAATATACTGTAGCGGTTCCCGTTGTGCTCGGCGCTGAAGCCACGTTCGAAGCTGTTGCTTTTGATGAGTACTAATCGTCCTGTGCCCGTTGAGATAGAGCGCCAGACGTTGGTATCCGAGCATGGTGGAAAACATCCATTCGACATCGCATTTCGGCCTCGGCACACCCCGTTGCTCTAAAAACCGGACCGCACGCTTCATCAACTCCAACAACGTCTCTTCCACCAAGAATCATCATCCTGGCAAAAACATCATTGGGTGAAAACAAAAAATATCCGTTATTCAGTCTCGCTTTTCCCCGCAGACTCCCCGGGCGGTGTGTTCACCACATAGGAGGTATTGATAGCCCCAATTTTACCAAATGAAGCACTGTCCGTCGGTGTTGCCTGGAGCTCTCCAATCGCGGTAATGCCTGAGGGACTCACTCCGATCAGAAACTTTTGTTGATTACAACGAATGATCGCTAATGAACTGCGCCCCCCGATCGGTAGTTGCCGGACCACCTGGAGCGTATCCGGACCTTTGTCCTTATGCTCCGCCGTTAAAAACCAGTTGCGACGACGAAAGAGAACAAAAAAGTATCCTCCAAGTGCTAAGAGCACCAGGAAGATGACCGCTTTAACAATAACGGCAAACTCAACCATCCTAGCGTTTCCGCTCCCGGACCTTCATCGCATCCTTACCAATCCGCTTCCGGATGTAGTAGAGCTTCGCGCGCATCGGAATACTTTCACGCTCCACCTCAATCTTCGCGATACTCGGTGAGTTTTTAGGGAATACCCGCTCAACACCTTCGCCCGCAACCACACGGCGTACCGTAAAGGTCTCGGAAATCCCACCGTGCTTTTTGGCGATTACAATACCCGAAAAAATCTGAATACGCTCCTTATCGCCTTCGCGTACCTTCACGTGGACCCGGACGCCATCGCCGACTTTGAAATGATCACGCCCCGCGATGAGCTGTTTCGCGGTCAATTCCTCAATGATGCGGTTCATACGCCTAGGTTTGAGAAAGTCCCTCTCTGAGTCAAACTTTTTTACGAGCCGTCGTTATGCGATTGGATGTATTTCGCCCATAAATCGGGACGCCGTTGACGGGTTTTTTCCAAACGTTGCGCATATCGCCAGCGATCAATTTCCGCATGATTCCCACTTAAAAGCACTTCCGGTACCGTTATTCCTTCAAATTCCCGGGGCTGTGTATACTGCGGAAACGTTAAAAGCCCATCGCTCAGTGAATCTTGTTCAAGAGAAACATTATTACCTAAAACCCCTGGAATATAACGGCAAATCGCATCAATCATCACCGCTGCAGCTAACGTCCCATTGGTTAAAACATAATCACCAATAGAAAATTCTTGATCAATGTACCGGTCACGAACCCGTTGATCGAGTCCTTCATAATGCCCCGATAAAAAAATCAGATGCGTATGTTGCGCTAAAATCTGTACCTGTTCCGTCGTCAACGGTACCCCATCCGGACAGGGATAAATCACACAACTCTCCTCCGTCCGTAACGCTTGGATCGCACGTATAACCGGTCCGGGCTGTAATAACATCCCTGCACCACCCCCAAACGGTCGATCATCTACCTTGAAATGTTTATTCTCGGACCACTGCCGTAAATTGTGTTTGTGATATTCTAAAAAACCTTGTTTCTGCGCCCGCGCTAAAATCGATGACGCCATAAACCCATCGAGCATATCCGGAAAAAGTGATATCAGATCGATGCGCATACCCGTATCACGCCAAATGTACTCCCAAGCGCAAGGATTTTATCCTTGTGATTGCAGGCCTAGAGATTATAAATGTACCCATGTCTGACTCGATTATCGCGCAAATCCGTGAGGAGATTTTCGCCGTTCAGCCCTCGACCGTAAAGAAAAATGTCGGTACGATTCTTTCTGTCGCCGATGGTGTAGCGGTGGTTAATGGCCTCTCCGAGGTGATGTATAACGAGATGATCGATTTCGGAAACGGTATTTTCGGTGTCGCGCTCAACTTGGAAGAAGATTTCGTCGGCGTCGTTATTTTAGGTGACGATACAGCCCTTAAATCCGGGATGCAAGCAACGGCTACCGGTAAACTCCTTTCCGTACCCGTTGGGAAAGCACTATTGGGACGCGTCATTGACGCCCTCGGCCAGCCCCTCGACGGCTATGGGAAAATTCTCACCGAGGAACAATACCCGATTGAGACCATCGCTCCAGGGATTATGCCCCGTAAGTCCGTGAACCAACCGCTTCAAACGGGGATTCTCGCCATTGATGCCATGATCCCTATCGGTCGTGGTCAACGAGAACTCATTATCGGTGACCGCTCCACCGGGAAATCGACCATCGCAATTGATACAATTATCAATCAAGCTAAGATTAACCGCGAAGGCCTTACCTCCGGTGATCCAAACTTCCGCCCGGTTTACTCCATTTACGTCGCGATTGGTCAGAAAAATTCAACGATCGCCCGGACGATTAAGACGCTCACCGATCACAATGCGATGGAGTTTACGGTGATCATTAACGCATCCGCTGCCGATAATCCGACAAACCAATACATTGCCCCTTACGCCGGTTGCGCCATGGGGGAATGGTTCATGCATAACGGGATGGATGCCCTTATTGTATACGACGACCTCTCCAAGCATGCCGTCGCGTACCGTCAAATTTGCCTCATTTTAAAACGTCCCTCCGGGCGTGAAGCCTATCCGGGCGACGTGTTTTACCTCCATTCCAAATTACTTGAACGCGCCGCACGTCTTGATGCGCAACACGGTGGAGGCTCTCTCACGGCACTCCCAATCATCGAAACGCAAGCGGGTGACGTCTCAGCCTACATTCCGACGAACGTTATTTCCATCACCGATGGACAAATTTTCCTCGACACCGGTCTCTTTAACAAAGGTATTCGTCCGGCGATATCGATTGGAATCTCAGTTTCCCGTGTCGGATCTTCAGCACAGATGAAAGCCTTTAAACAGGTCGCCGGGAAGCTCAAACTCGAACTCGGACAGTACTACGAACTGAGCTCCTTTGCACAGTTTGGCTCCGATCTCGATCCCCAAACTCAACAACAACTCGATCGCGGTGCACGTATCGTCGAACTCTTCAAGCAACCCGCCAATACGCCCTACAGCGCCTCCTCCCAAGTGGTTCTCTTATGGTCGATCAACGCCGGTGTTTTCGACAAAATCCCGCTAGACCATGTGAATGCTGCTGCAGACTCACTTCTAGGTTACTGCGCAACTGCCGGTCTACACATTCTCACTGCGATTGCTCAAGAACAGAAGCTCACCGACGCCATCGAGGACCAACTCCGCGCGCTCATCGAAGACTGGCAAAAATCACGCGCTTAAGTAGAGCAAAACATCCAAAACTTTCAAAGGGCCTAAGCGGCCCTTTTTTACGCATTTCTGCTTGGAGCGCTAACAATTGCTGTTAGTTACCTGTATTCCAATCGCAACGCATCCCAACGTTTTAACACGCTCGGCCCCAGGAAACTGCTGATACACTCTCACGCCAGCCTGGAGATCGTCTGCTCCTAAAAATGGCAACATATTAGCAACACCTTCTACGATGAGCATTTCCTCAAACGAGCGATAAACGTGCTTAAACGTAATGGTTCCAAACACAAAATCCTGCGAACGCCGATCCTGCAAAACGATTGTTTCGCCCGGATACATCTTACGACAAGCGGGACCATTGATACGACCTTCGGCCTTTTTAACCCCTTCGCGCAACCACTGCAAATACGGCCTTTCTAGCGTATTAATAATGGACAACACATGCTGTGCATCCGGGCACCAATTCGGGTCTACCGTCGGCGTTGATCGGATACACCTTTGACCTTGTGTATTTTTTGCAAAATTTCTCATTTATACCCTATGATTTTCACCTCAGAAATATATTCCACTTCATTTTTATAAGCCCAAGATCGTACATTTTTCTCCGAAAAATTATACCATCTCATAAAGACAATTGGGCACAAGAGGTTTTGCAACTCGCCAAGAATTCCCAGAAAAATCTGCATTATGTCCCTTAAAAAACAAAGAAGCCCCCGGTTCCCGGGAGCCTCTTGAAGCTTGAGCGCACAGATATAGCGCGAAACCTAGTTCTGTAGTGTTCCTTATTTTCCCCAAATTGCTCTTATCCGAGCTGCTCTCGATCGTTCCCTCTGAGATGATCCCTTTCCTACCCCATGAGGTAACACCCTTGATTTAGAATCCGAGGATGAACTACCGTACGCCTCGTTTCGTGAGCTTGGCGATTGAGAACGCCTACGCCGGTTAGGTATCCATCCGCCCGGATGTTTACTGGGATCAAATGAGGGGTTTCCACTCTCATAACCACCGGAGTGTGTCGGAGTCGGCGACTGGGTTCCGCCACTAAAGGTATCGTCACCGAACGTATTCGATATACCTTTCCGTGCATTCTCAATAGCCTGGACCTTCGCTTCAAACTCCGCTTGAGCAACCACCTTGCTCACAGTCTTCGTTGTATCGCTCCACAAGAGCTCGTGCAGCTGAACACACAACTCCGCCACGCTCAAGGCATTAACAACAGCGGTCTTACTTCTCTTTTGTGCGGAATTTTTCAGTTTCCCAAGGCCCTCGAGAAGTGCCTGCTCGCACTGTTTCAGCGCGGCTATCGTCTTTTGAACCTTCTCGGCCTCTTCTTTCTCCGCTTCGGCGTTGTGTTTTGCCTCTTCAGCTTGCTGTAAGAGAGCGGGGATGCTGTTCAACTTGATCTCCGCCTCTTCGAGTTTGGCTTTCGCATTATCTAGATCTTCTTGCGTAATATCCTTACCCGGTTTCCCCAACAACGCATTAGCTGCCTGAAGTGCTGCGTTGTATTGCGCCAACGCTTCGCTTGCGTCGGTTTTACTCTTATTGATCGTTTCAAGGAAAGCACCCTCAATGCCATCAACACTGATTGCCTTTATTTTACTCTCCAACTCACTGTGTTTTGAGGATAGAGCACTACATTTATTCGTGCAATCTGTAAATTGCGTTTGGAGTTCTGAAGGTATATCTGCGAATTGGCTCTTCTTTTCGTTAAATATCGCTGTTGCCTCTTGCAGTGCCTTCTCCTGCGCTTCAGAATATTCTTTAACCTTTGCCAGCAAATCATCATAATCGAAGCCGTTGTACAGTGTTTCATAAACTATACCGAGCTGCTTTTCGTTGTCGGCAATGATTTTACTTTGAATAGTAATATCGACTTTGGGCTTTCCTTCGTCATTCCACTTTTGAACTTCTGTTTGCAGTTGCGCTATGCCATCTTCGGCTTGTTTCTCTTTTTCCGCGAAGGGTTTTAAGGTATCTTTTTGCTCCTGTGTCAACTGATAGGCCATTCTGGCAGCAACAAAAAACTCTTCGATCTCTTGTTTTAAGACCATTCCTGTTGCCCATGTTCCACTCAATTTGTCGTAGTTTTTGTCACTCATTGCCCCTGCAAGTATTCGCAGCGCAGAGATGCGTAGTTTAGAACGTTTAATCTCTTTAGAAAACACCTCCTTTTCCCCTTCAGACACCGTTTCTGGAAGATTCAATAGCGTGATTTTCTTGGAATACTCTTTGGCAAACTTTAAAAACTCATCCCGAGCACTCTCTTGTGATCCGTTCAAAGTAGTGACGACCTTGGTCTCTCCGAGAAGTTCCCGAAGCTTTTGCAGACCAATTTGAGCAACACCCAAATTCCTCTGCGCTAAATATATTGCCGTATCTTTCTTTACCTTCGGATCTGTATCGCTAGGTATCTGAATTTTTCGTTCGCCGTTGGATTGAGCTAGCCCCAACCACAGTTGAGTCACAACATACGCCTCCAATTTTGACCTCAGCGTTTCATCTGCAACCTCTTCTATCTTTTTAGAGAGATCATCTTTTTTCCAATCAATCGAATCTCCAACACCTTTAAGGTCCGAATTCGCACTCAGAATATCCCCTAATGCCTTGGTAAGATCCACGATACCCTTCGCAATTTTCTCCTTTGTCCAAGTCTCCGGACCGCAAGCGCCGGTTAACAGTGCTGCGTCGTCCTCATGATGCTCTTCGTCCTTCTTCGATAGGATCGCTTTCCAGCCTTCGACCTTTCCTTGTAAATCCTTAAGTTTCGCTTCACGTTCGGAGCCACTTATCTTGTCGTTGAGGACCTCCTGCATGAGCTTATGATACTCGTAGTACGCGTTCAATTTAGGCTGCAAGTTTGCGGGTTGTGTGCTGATTGCGGCTGCAACTGCGGCATCACCGGCAGTCCAGTTGATAGTCGTACCATTAGCAATATTTTCCCACGCAACGTCATTTCCAAAAGCTGCTTTTAATGCATTTTCAACGTTGGCGATTTCCTCTTTGGCCTTTTCTGCAGTCATACCTGGAGGCGTCGGGTCATGATGTCCGCCATCGTCGCCGCCGCCAAGGTCAATTTTGAAGTGTGCTGCGAGAGCTTTAAGATTCTCTTGGGCAGCTTCAATGTCCTTTTGCTGCTGTGTCTTTTCCTTAGGCTCCTCTGGAAGATGAGGCATGGGAATTTTGCACGCTTCCTCCTTACATGCGACATACTTCTCTAATAACGTCTTTAAGTCACCAGATTTTCCCAGGATTTCATTGATTTTATCATTGCGTTCTTTACCCTTGGTAATGTCATTCCACGGGAGTCCATTGATTTCAGTAACCGCGTTTTTGAAATCGCCCTCTCCTAATTTATCGCAGAATTTTTGAAAATCTGCTTTAAATTTGTTCGTATTAGCGTCAATCTCTTTCCAAGTCCATACCCCAGGAGGTGTCGGTTCGTCGTGATGCTCTGCACTGTTTAAAAGTTTTGTGAGTTCGGTGAGGTTTTGTTGGGCAGATTCAATATGAGCCTGCTTGGTATCCTTCCTCGGCCCCTTTCCCGGCGGAGGCGGAGGCGGAGGCGGAGGCGGAACTGCATCGGAAAAAAAGGTATCCCAATCTTCTCCTTCTGCAAGATTCATGTAATTTACATATGCTCCATACGCACTTAATTTCTGCTGTAATTTATCATCACTAGTATAGTCATTGATCTTCTTTACTGGCTTAGCCTCAATGCTCTCTTTTATCGCTTTATCGAACGCCGCATGCTCTTCTCTGAGTTTCTTTGCAGCCGCCTTAATTGCATCGGTTTTCGCCGTGATTTCCGCAGGTGTCCATACCTTGGTCTCTTGAAATGTCGTCAAAGCCTTTTTGACTTCCGCCAAATTCTTCGGTGTGTTAGTTTCATTGTACTTTCGCACTGTTTTTAGGAGCTCTACGTATGCACATAATTGAGCTCGAAACACCGAGTTGTCTATTTTATTTGCATCATCTAGAGTCTTAATCAAAGCCATCGGCAGCGTATCCGCCTTAATTGCAAGCGCATCGATTTCAGCAATGGCATCTTTCAGCTTTCCGTTCTCCGGCATACCTAAAAACGCATCGAGGTCTTTCTTAGCCTCGTTGTCACCCGGCAACTTCGCAAGGATGGCTGTACCATTTTCACCGCCACCACCGCCGCCGGCAGGTTTCTTTTCGAATTTACCACCACCTTTCTCGAGAAGAGCTTTGAGGGCGTCAAATTTCTTTTGAGCATCTTCAAGGGCTTTTTGTGCATCTGAAGGCTTTGTCAGTTTAGAAACATCATCCGGAACAGCATTGATCTGAGTATTAATCGCCTCTCCAGCTTTATAGCACTCCAACCACGCATTTAATTGATCTGTTAGGGCTTTATTGCAATTATTCTCATTGAGGAATTTATTGATCGCCACCTCGACATCTTTCGCGGGAGCTCCTTTCTTGATGTTCATTGCGTCATACGCATTCCAGAACTCTGTTCCTTTCGTCTTCCCGTCAAGCGCTTCAAAATCTTCCCTCAGTTTCTCCTCTTCTGCTTCAATTTCTGCCTTGGTTAAGACGCCGTCAGTTGGCCTCTTAACGCCTAAAAGGTCCGCTAACTTCTTCGCAGCAATCTTGAGCGCATTAGTATCTGCCTTGTCTCTTTTTAAGTCGTTTATGGCTAGTCTAAACTGAACATAGTTATGGGCTTGTGGCTTCGTACCTGTTGTCGACCCTAATTTTTTATCAACTTCATCTTCAACAGTCTTCTTATGACCTGCGTACGTCCAGTTATCGTCCCACTTTATACCTGTGGGTTTTTCCACAGCAGCTCTTACAAAAACATCTAACCCGTGGTTCTCTGGCTTAAGTTTCAGATATTTCTCATGCGCACTGAGCATGTCGTCTGCTGATAGCTTTGCAATGTCGTCCCATGCTTTTAATGCCAAAACGTCAATGCTGCTCAAGTTATCCATAGCGGTGATGACGTTTTCGAAGTTGGCCGGTAAAGCACCTCCATGATCATCTTTCAATTCATTTAAGATCTGAGCAACCGCCTTCATTTCCTCGCTGTAGGTCTCTAACTCCGTGAACTTCTTGCCGCCATCTGGTAGTGCTCCCGTGCACATTTTTTGGATCATCGCCATCGCGGGGTCGTAGGGAAGGAAGCCGTAAATCGCCGTGAAGGCTTTTGTAGTGCCCCCCATCTTATAGAACACCGCCGCCCGAAGTATGTCGCCATCGGGTTGAATTTCCACTCCGACCAGTTGATCTGTCTCGGCCTCAGTTCCATCCTTGAAGTACTTCGTTCGAGGAGCAGATGCAACAGTCATTACCTCATTTCCGGCGCACGAGACTTTACTCAAGGCCCAGGCTTTGCAATTGATGCTTGTGAGAGTATCATCAATGACCAAACCCTTCATGCCATCGACGCTACTGGGCCAAGTCTTGATACCATCTGGCGTCATATCATTGGAAATTGAAAATGTATACTCCACAGGAGAGAATTCCTCTTGGAGTAATCCCGCACGGTGGAGCGCCATAGCGGGGTGGAAATACCACTTAGAAACCTCCGCCGGAAGCATGTAAAATTCCATGAAACGTTGCGCATCGATTTCTTCACCGTTGTATGTCGCTTTTCCTAAGCCTAAATCAATGTGTATAATCGGCGTATTCGAAAAATCTAGACAGGGTTCCTTGGCACGATCTTCAAATGTTTTCTTTGTAGCTGCGTCGAAAATTTGTTTGGACATTGGGACGTCCCCGACCTTGCCCTTTGTGCTCAATGGGAAAAACAACGGCGCTGTGGGAATTTTGACGGATTGACTGCCTTTGCCATCCTTGAGAGCCTTCAATTCGAATAAGACACTGACATTTTGCTCTCCCGATTTAATGGTTGGGATGCGATCATAAAACGCGGCTTCCATCGAGCAATCCTTGGGATTACCTTTCGAAATATAAATCGTCGGGTGCTTGTAGTAGGTGAATCGCGTTCCATTAGACACGGTTTTTGAATTTCCATTTTTTATAACACCTTTGCCTTGGGCTCCGTCCTCATTTGATGTTTCCGCCAGCCACATCTGGTGATCATTTTTGAATTTGCCATCGATATCGGCAAAAATAGCGAATGTATTTGGTTTAGAAATAACAACGGACCGCGAGCCCTCGTAGACATCTTTTTCTTCCTTGCCTTCATCAATTGGATTATCGCTCCAGTCTTTCACGTTTTTAGTGAATTTCCACTTACCTCTAAGCTCCTCGACGTATGTGCTGTACTTCCAGGCTTCCGAAACGAGAGGGCTTAAGAATAGCATCCCCGTTAAGATTTTCGTAATTCCCTTTTTATCCATATCTTTACCTTTTTTGTTCAGTGGACCATTTTAGGTTTTTTTTGGTAAGTTCAATGCTTTTTATAAAACATTTAACAAGAAACCGCAGCGTGTGAAATCGGACTTGAAAAATTAGACACCTTTTCCAGTAAAATATACCGCATGAAATATGTATTTACTTTGCTGGCCGCGTTGGTGCCCATAATTCTAACGGCGCGCCCCGCAATCCCACGCTCCAAACGCCCAGAACCCGTTGCTAAAAAGGTAGTCGAACGGCCGAAGTCAGATTTTTCCCCGAGAACGTACGGCGGACGGCTGAAGTGTTTTCTCGGCGGCTTGATCCGGCCCCGGTATGATTATGCGCTCACGGGGGATCATGGTCAGATCTTGGCCTACATCGACACTTCAGAGCTAGTGCTGGGGATGCCGCTCCTTGACCTCGTCGGCAAGCAGGTTTCAGTGATGGGCGACCCAGAACCCAACGAATACCGCGAAGCCCTCGTTATTAAAGCGCGTGCGATGACCCCTGTCGATTCTGAGCGATGAAATTCGAACACGTCGCCATTGCCGCGATCGAACATATCCTCCCTTCAGTCGTCATTACTTCGGAGGCGATTGAAACACGTTTACGTACACTCTATGAACGTCTACACCTCCCACACGGACGCCTCGAGCTAATGACCGGGATCCGGGAACGCCGGGCTTGGCCAGAGCCCATCCTTCCCTCCGCCGCGAGTACACTAGCCGGCCAAGCTGTCCTCAAAAAAGCCGATATCGTCCCCGATTTACTGATCCACGCCTCCGTCTGTCGCGATCGTTTGGAACCGGCAACGGCCGCCTACGTACACCAAGCGCTACACCTTCCGCCAGAAACGCTCTTTTTTGATCTTTCGAATGCCTGTCTTGGCTTCCTCAATGCACTCATGATGGTCGCGGGGCTTATTGAAACGCAAAGAATCCGTTCGGCACTCATCGTTTGCGGAGAAAATGGGAAGCCACTCCTCGATCGAACGCTGGCTCAACTTGAGCACAACACCACCATCTCCCGTCAAGAAATAAAAGCATTTTTCGCAAACCTTACGATCGGGTCGGGTGCCGTCGCTGCCCTCATCACACACGATACGCTTCTATCTCAACCAGCACTGCATATCCAAGCGATAACAGGCAGTAGCAACAGTGCCGGATGTACACTTTGCCAAGGCGATAGCGACGACGAAGGACTCGTGATGCAGACAGATTCCGGAAAACTCCTAGAACTCGGTATTCAGCTCGCAAAAGACAATTGGCAAAAGTTCTTAAACGAGCATCGCTATACAAAAAATACTTTTCAACATACCATTTGCCATCAGGTTGGACTCCGCCATCGCGCGGCGCTCTATGAGGCCCTCGAACTCGATCTCTGTACGGATTATTCAACCTTTCCGCTTTTGGGTAATACCGGCTCTGTCGCCTTACCCATAACGCTTTCGCTCGCACTCGAATCCGAACGGATTAACCCCGGTGATCACCTAGCATTACTCGGTATCGGAAGTGGAATCAGTTCCTTGATGGTCGCCGCTCAATACCATGAATGAAACGAATTGGTAAAAATATAAAAATTTTACAGTAAAAACTTGATTTTTTAGTCCAAACGATACGGTGCAGGGCCCAGAGCAATGAAGATTTATTTTCTGGGGATTGGAGGAACTGCGATGGGGAATTTAGCGATCTTAATGCAGGCCCAAGGGCATACCGTTTCGGGGGCCGACGCGAAGCTCTACCCGCCGATGTCCGACCTACTCCAGCAATCCAAGATTGAAATTCAAGAAGGTTACGATCCGCAGCATCTCATTCAAAAATCCCCCGATCTCGTCGTCGTCGGCAATGTGATCACCCGCGGAAACGCCACCATGGAATGGCTTCTCAATACCAAGCAATTTCCGTACTGCTCGCTGCCCGAGTTAATTCATCATCATGTTATCGCCAATCGAGATGCAGTTGTTATTACGGGGACCCACGGCAAGACGACGACAACAGCACTCACGACCTACCTCTCTCAAGAAAACAATCTCCAGCCGGGATACTTTATTGGTGGCGTTCCATTAAACTTCCCCTCCGGAGCCTACTATGGCACAAAAGATTCGCCCTTCATTATTGAAGGCGACGAGTACGACTCTGCGTTTTTTGATAAGCGCAGTAAATTCATTCACTACTCCCCAAAGATTCTAGTTATCAATAATATCGAGGAAGATCATTTGGATATCTTTCGCGATCTTGCCGATATCCAGCGCTCTTTTTCGCATCTGATCCGTATCGTTCCTTCCGAAGGGCGCATTATCGCCAACGGAGATTCCGAAACCGTTCGTGCGCTTCTACCTGTTTCCTGGACACAGACGATTTTTGTCGGAACATCGAATACAAACGACGTCGTGATTACCGATGAAGTTCAAACCGATCAAGGCACAACGTTTTCCTTAAAAAGCGGAAACACGGTACTGACACTTAAAAGTCCCATCTTTGGCCATCACAATGTGCGCAATGTCGCCATGGCCGTTACAGCCCTCTACGCCTATCATCACAAACAGGGGGCACTTTTCGAAGCGCCGCTCAATCTCAACCTTCAGGGCTTTAAGGGTGTCAAAAAACGCCAGGAGGTCATCTTTAACAATGGACGAACGGTGATTATTGAGGACTTCGCGCATCACCCTACGGCGATTGCGAAAACAATTGAGGCGATTCGTCAGGCATTTCCGGAACACCAAATCATTACCGCCTTTGAACCGCGAAGCAATACGGCCTGCTCGGACTTTTTTCAAGCGCGCTTTATCGATGCCTTTCAAGGAAGCAACGAAGCATATGTTTCCCAAATTTTTAAGAACAAAGCACACGGTCTCGATGTCGAACGGTTAGTCCGTGAAATTCATTCCTGTCCGGCATTTGCAACAGATCCGGAAAAGATCAAAGCGACGTTTCCCCAAAAAGTCACCGGTCAAAAGCAAGTCTTTTTATTTCTCTCCAACGGTGATTTCTCCAATGTTGCGCGACATTTACGCGATGCCATCCTCGCTTGACTTGTTGGTTTAAAGTGATATCCTAAAGGTGATGAACCAGCATATTCAAAACTTCATTGATCACGATTCGGAACATCTTCTAGAGCATCGTTGCGAGACGATTTCCCAAAAAGATCTTCACCTTCCGGGGCCTGACTTTATCGATCGCGTCTTTGTTCACACCGATCGCCCTACACCCGTCCTTAATCAGTTAGCGTGGATGTATCATACCGGTCGCCTTGCGGGAACCGGCTATATTTCGATCCTTCCGGTTGATCAGGGCATCGAGCACTCGGCTGGGGCGAGTTTTGCACCGAATCCGCTTTACTTCGACCCTGAAAATATTGTTAAGCTCGCGATCGAGGGTGGTTGTAGCGCCGTTGCTTCGACACTAGGTGTCTTGGGAAGTGTCAGCCGTAAGTACGCACACAAAATCCCGTTTGTTGTGAAACTTAACCACAACGAATTGTTAACCTATCCGAACAAGTTCGATCAAATCTACTTCGGCCAAGTCGAACAGGCCTATGATATGGGAGCTGCGGCAATCGGAGCGACCATTTACTTCGGCTCGGAAGAATCAACACGCCAAATCCAAGAAACTTCGCTGGCATTTCAGCGGGCTCATGAGCTCGGAATGGTCACAATTCTCTGGTGCTATCTCCGTAACCCTGGATTTAAGGCCGATCAAGATTACCATACCGCAGCAGACTTAACCGGACAAGCGAATCATATCGGTGTCACGATCGAAGCGGATATCATCAAACAAAAGCTACCGACTAATAATGGTGGGTTTAAGGCGATTAAGTTCGGTAAAACGCACGACAAGGTGTATAGCGAGTTAACCACGGATAACCCGATCGATTTGGCCCGCTACCAGCTCGCCAACTGCTATATGGGCCGGATGGGACTGATTAACTCTGGTGGTGCTTCCGGTGATAACGATTTTGAAGAAGCAGTCCGGACGGCAATTATCAATAAGCGTGCCGGTGGATCCGGATTGATTTGCGGACGTAAAGCGTTCCAGCGCTCGATGGCTCAGGGTGTTGAACTCTTGAATACCATTCAGGACGTCTACCTTGATCACTCGATTACGATTGCGTAATCGCCTTGTCTTCATGGCGCGTTTTTTTTTAGAGATACGCCATGGATTTGTTGCAATTGGCGGGGAAGTGTATCCTCGTCATGGGTGTTGCGAATAAAAAGAGCGTAGCATGGGCTGTTGCTCAGCTTTTAGGAGCTCTTGGGGCGGAGGTTCTTTACAGTGTCCGTTCGCCTCAGCGCCGCGACTCCGTTCAAAAGCTTTTACCGGGACGCGAAATTTATATTTGCGACGTCGAAGATCCGGATCAAATCGTGGGTCTTGCGGAAAACATCCGACAAAAGCATCCCATCTTACATGGACTTGTTCACTCGATTGCATTTGGGAATTACGCCGATGGCTTTAAGCCCTTTCACGCAACCAAGCGGGCAGATTTTTTACAGGCAACCCAGATTTCCTGTTTTTCACTTGTCGAGCTCGCGAATGCCTTCAAATCATTGTTTGCCAATGATGCGTCCGTCGTAACGGTTGGTATTTCGTCACAAGTAACGGCACCGACCTATGGTTACCTCTCTCCGATCAAAGCTGCGCTCGAAAGCGTTGTTCGATTTTTAGCGAAATCTTTCAGTGCCGATAGCGAAGTACGTTTCAACTGTGTCAAAGCAGGACCGTTGAAAACGAGTGCCTCCGCAGGAATCCCCGGTTATGTTGATAATTACCTTTATGCGGAACAGATGACGCTTCGGAAACGAGCCGTCACGACTGAAGAGGTCGCTAAAACGATTTTATTCTTATTGAGTAACCTTTCAACGGGTATCAATGGCGCTGGTATCGTTGTGAACGCAGGTATGGACTTCAATTACTTCGACGAGACGCTGGTACATCGGAATTTAAAATAAATGTAAAATTACCTTGTAAATCCAGCGATTTCCTGATAAAATCAGCACTACTATGAAAATTGCAATTATAGGTTCGGGATTTGTCGGCAGTGCAACGGCCTTTCAGCTTGTGATGAGTGGTACGGCGCACGAAGTTCTCCTCATCGATAAGGATGCCGCGCGGGCCGAAGCCGAGGCCATCGATATCGTTCACGCGACTCCTTGTGGCCACCATAACCGGATCTCTTTTGGGGATTACAAAGACCTCACTGGATCCGATATTATTATTTTCACTGCTGGTGCGAATCAGAAACCCGGTCAAACACGCCTTGATCTTCTCAAGGTCAACGCCTCGATCTTTAAGGAAATTGTTCCGCAGGTAATGCAATACGCCAAAGATGCGATTTTCCTTGTTGCCTCTAACCCAGCCGATATCATGACCGAGATCGTCCTTCAGCTATCGGGTCTTCCGAAAACGCGTGTTATTGGTAGTGGGACGCTTTTAGATAGTGCGCGTTTCCAAGCGGAAATTGCTCAGTTTTTAGGGATTTCCTCCGAGACTATTAGTGCGTATGTACTTGGTGAACACGGCGATAACGAAGTCCTCATCTGGTCGAAAGCCAATGTCGGGATTATGGGTATCGAAGATTTCGCTCAAACCGTCGGCAAAGTCTTTACTAAAGAAGTCCGTGGTAAAATTGATGATAATGTCCGCAATGCCGCGTATAAAATTATCGCCGGAAAGCGTGCGACGTTCTACGGTATCGCCGGAGCTTTAACCAAAATCTGCCATACAATCGCTATGGATGCAAACGCGATTCTCCCGGTTTCGTCGCATCATGAGCGCCTCGAGTCCGCCCACGATATCTGTCTCGCGATGCCAACAGTTGTCAATCGTCAGGGAATTGTACAAGTTTTACACCCGAAGCTCAGCGAAAATGAACGGATCGGCCTCGATAAATCCGCAACCGTCATCGAATCCTACACCCAACAAATCCGCGCCGAACTCTAAAAAGTTTTTATCTTGAAGTAGCCGGTAATCGCAGTAGAAGATACGGCTATGACGACGGATACCCAAAAAAACGAACCACAAAATCGGCCGATCGATTTCGCGATTGCGGCCGTTAATAAACAGTTTGGCGACGGGTCCGTCATGCGGATGGGCGATGCGAAAAAAATGAACGTTTCGGTGATTTCAACCGGTTCGCTATCGCTCGATCTCGCCCTCGGTGTTGGTGGTCTACCGCGTGGGCGAATTTGTGAAATTTACGGACCAGAGTCCTCGGGGAAAACAACGCTCTGTCTCAGCGTTATTGCCGAAGCCCAGCGCAAGGGCGGCAATGCGGTATTTATCGATGTCGAACATGCGTTGGACCCCAAATACACCAAAGTTGTCGGCGTCGATCTCGATAATCTCATGGTTTCTCAGCCTGAGAGTGGTGAAGATGCGCTCAATATCGCCGAAACCCTCATTCGCTCCGGTGCAATTGATGTGATTGTAATCGATTCTGTTGCTGCACTCATCCCAAAGGCCGAACTCGAAGGCCAAATCGGCGATACCACCATCGGCCTCCAAGCCCGAATGATGAGCCAGGCCATGCGACGACTCACATCTGCCGTCAGCCGTACCCAATGTATTTGTATTTTTACAAACCAGATCCGCGAAAAGATCGGGATTATGTTCGGCAGCCCCGAGACGACACCCGGCGGCCGTGCGCTTAAGTTTTTTGCCTCCGTACGCCTCGACATCCGGCGTGTCAACCAAATCAAGGACAACACCGGTCATTTCCTCGGCAATCGCACACGCGTTAAGGTCGTTAAAAATAAAGTCGCGCCACCTTTCACGGAATGCGAATTCGATATCATGCGGAACGAAGGAATTTCACAAGCAGGTTCCCTCATTGATCTCGGCATCGAGTACGATATTTTAGAAAAAAAGGGCGCCTGGATTGCCTTTAACGGGAAAATGCTCGGTCAAGGCCGTGAAAGTGCCAAGCAAGCGATTCGCCAGGATCAGCAATTAGCTGCGGCAATTCAAAAAGCGATCGTCGCCCGGGTCAACGTTTCTGGTGGCACGGTATTAGCCGAAACGCCCGATGAGTCCTCAACTCCGGAATCGTGACCTCAGACATCTTTAATGCCATCGCCGAAGTAACGTCCCATGACTCCTTCGATCTTGTCGTCCAAGAAGCAGATGACGCGTTACGAATTCGCGGACATCTTCCGGCTGGCCGTAAACTCGCCCTCCAGCTGTGGCCCCACCGCGTTTCATCCCTCTCCTCACTCGATGCGGACTTCACGATTGAATCCGACGCTACGCTCTCACTCCAAATCCAATACCGTGGCACTGCCGGAAAATCCTTTTCCTGCAAAACCGCGCAACATCACATAGGCGCACAGGGCCAATCCACGGTCACTGTAAACGCCGTGGGCGAAGATACCACACATTTCGATTACGTCGGCACCATTGAAGTTCCTGAAAAAGTAGAAAATATAACCGCAACACAGCGTTTCCGCGGATTATTACTCTCTTCGTCTGCAACCATCACCGCAACGCCGATCATGCGCGTCGCCTCACGGGATACCAATTGCGAACACGGTACCTCGATTGGGCCCATCGATCCCGACATTTTAGAATACTGCTCGCTGTGTGGAATTTCAAAAAAAAGCGCCCAAGACGTTTACGTTTCTGGATTTTTAGGCGAATGCCAGCGCATCGAAAGCACCTGATAACGCCGCCCTAACTCGGGCTTATCTGCATCAAGCCACTCCGGAAAACGTTGCACCAACGCTTCGCAATGGGTTTCTGCTAAAACCTGTCCCTCATCATCCAATGTATTACCATAAACGTAAATCTTAAACGTATCGCCCCGCGCACAGAGAACCGTTCCAATGGATTGCAAAAGGTCTGCTTGCGTTAAAAACCCAGGTGCCCCTGCCCATGTTGGACCACTCGCAGCCTCATCATCGAAAAAGGGTGAGTGTACCTGTGAAATAACGTTTTCCCCGCCATACTCTGCATTGGTGTTCGTAGCGTCAATCGCCGCCTGTAGGGCTCCTTTTAAACCTAACTCCGCATCGGGATGTTCTTTTGAAACGAGTTTCCTGTTGATGAATTCTCCTAAACTGCCAGCAACACCTCGCCGCTGAATCTGCTGTACGACAGCCTGCGCTAAATCCCACACCGCTTGTTGCTCCAACTGCCGTAACCCCGCCGGGTCTGGCGATGTTTGAATCCGGGAATATTCCACATAGCGCGTATCTCCCGTAATCGCGCCCGCCGTACTGCCGAGCAAGGCCGCCCAGGCCTCCGCCGAAGTATTGTTGACGTTAAACGCTCCCCGTAACACGAGGTTTTTCGCCGCATCATGAAAAGAATAAAGCGCTTCTTCATCCGCCCCAACCCACGCCTTTTGTCGCGGATTGACCAAAATAGTTGGACGATTGAGGCCCGTCGACGCGATAAAATAGTGATCCCAAAGCGCACGATTGAGCGCATAACTGTAGTCGTACAGCAACTCAACGCGATGGTGTGACGGCCACACCGAATTTGTAAACGCCGGGTTCTCTTGGAAAAATCGATCACGCTCGATCCATGGATTTTGAAACGAATTTCCAATCGCATACAGCGGATGATACGAAAAAACGCCCACGTTCATGTGCTGTAAAAACCCAAGATTGAGCAACTTATAATGCGCCTCCGGTAGGTCTAAAATAGACCGAAAGCGCGAATAGTCGTTGAATTGTTCCCATGTATTGGCCAATTTAATGGAACCGCTAGCCAGCGCATCGGCGTCGGAAAGTCCCCTCCACGCGGTCTCCCAAGAACCATAACCCGGTACCGCACCAGTTCCAGGATTCAGACCCGTCACGGCATCCTGACACGCCGTCCGTCCCGCAACAGGTGCATGGGGGTTGCCCGCTAAAAAAGGTCGCGTCTTGTAAGGCGAGGTGCTGGGTGCCTGTTTCAAATTCAGGTGCATACCGTATAAAGGGATCATTTGCCCATTCAATGCCCCAATCGCAATCGCGAAGTTACGATCACATCGCACATTTCCCGGACCCATTGGCAGATCACTGATTTGCTGCAAAACACGGTTATCGCGATCCGTCACACGCAGGTAAAGATGATCCCAAGAGTCGTACAAGTTGGGCCAACAATTGCCCTGTCCCGACAACTGTGGGTAACTTTCCCACCAACACGACGCCGCACGGGGCGATCCCGAGAGATCGATCCGCAACTCGCGAGCGCTGTAATATGTTGCCTCCATTGAGTCCGTCAACGTCAGCTCCCAACTCTTTCCACTCTCGTAGCCACTATTTTTAAATACTAAATAACGTGATGTATTTTGGGAAAAATCGACCTCGAGCGCACCGCCCCAAACACGACGTAGATAACCAGAAGACGCATCCGCTCCCCAATTGGGTACGTAATCCCCTAAAAGTCCGTCGCGAAGCGTGGCACCGTTAACATCCAATAACTTGCAGCGAAAGGTTGGCGTTTTCTGGTAATGGACGTAACTTTTACTGCTCATCTGGCTGCACTCAACGGATGGCGCTTCCTGTGCCACGGATAGCTTTGTACCGCTTAGTGGTCGGTTGAATGGATTCTCCAAGTGGAACCCCACCTGTGCGCGAAACAATAGATCATGCGGTGTTGCCGCATTTTCGACGTCCGACGGCGCAACATAACGGAGACTCATGTTGTTCAGAAACTCTGTCATAATGGGGTACACACCATACTGCGTCGCGATTCCAAGATCTGCGGCATGGCGCCCAGTAATTTGCCCCGTCACATAATCGCCGTCGCTCGTCATTTTCAGTTGGCAACTGCTGTAATCGACGCCAGCCTGCGGGTTGTAGAGCGGGTACGTGGCACGAATCGGCAATAGGTCTTTTCCCTCGAGTGAAACAAAGCTCTTAAAAAAATCCCAAGTCGGTGGTGGTGCCGGATACGTTGTGGGCGGCGTAAAGAGAAATGCGCCTTCCGGGATTTCTTGCAGGTAGTTATGGCCGTAACGCAAATTTTTCCGGAACCCACCGGTGCGTGTATCGGTTAAAAGTCCCCAAGAAAATCGAGTCAAGTGATGGAAGCGTTTCTGCCTGTATGTACGCACTGTTTCGGAATCTCCCCGTGCTAACGCCAGAAAATACGCAACATCGAAGTCTTCAGGAACCTGATCACCCATCATCGCGATATTGAACTGCTGAGGACACTGACGCCGCACAAACCACGCCTGCTCCGGCACACGCAAATGTCGCGTCCATAGCTCCGGCACCGCATCACTATTCTGACGATTGGTAGCGATTTTAAAGCTCTGGTCCTCGATCCAGTACGCGTATTGTCCCTTAAAATCAGATTTTTCCACATCGACCAACGGAACGTCAACGGGGTCCACGTTTTCAAGAAAACTGAGTATATTGGTAAAAGATTTTGGTTGCTGCACGTCCTCGATCGTGCTCTGATCCCCCGAAACCAGCCAGCTTAAAAATGTCTTCTCATCGGAGGCATCTGGAACAGTCTCATCACACTTTCGTACACGCCACGCCCCAATCCAATGCTGGCATTTCGGCAAACATGAGGGCAAAATCTGCGCTTTTGCCGTCGCGGTACAATCGCTTCCCGTCGTTGCCTGCAATTGCGCGAGCGCCATCTGTAGCCCCTGGAGCGCATTTCGTCGCGCACGGTCGTTAGCCTCGTTTTTAAATCCCGCCGTCTGTTGTTTTTGCAATAGCGCCAGCAACGAATAGCCGACCAAAATCGTCGTCAGCATCGCTAAAACGGACGCCGTCAACGCCAGAATAAATCCATCTTTTTGGTGAAATCTCATCATCTCGCAACGTATTTAAAAGTTATTACGATTCAATCGCGATCACCTAATAAATAACAATCTCGGGCCAATAAGTAGTTAGATTAAATTTCATTTAATAAATTTTTATAAAAATTCCTTGACATATCAAAAAGTCCATAAGATGTTTGCCACGTTATGAAAAAATATTCAACTCATCTGCTTTCGTTGATGTTTTCAATGAGTGCCCCTATTAGCTCTCTATTGGCAAGCAGTTCTTTGTGGAAAGCACAATCTCCACTAAGCCCCCTCGGTTCTAGGCTTCAGAATTCATCGAATTATTTCGATACAGAACCAGGGTTTTTCATTAGATTTTCTCGGCATCGAACGTGAATTTCAGAAGAAAACTCATGAAAATTCCTTGGATTTCGCTGAAGAAACTTCAACGAACATTTTTAATTTTGCTCCAGAATTTCTATCCAATCCCCTCGATTTCAGACCCCGGAATTCATCGAATTACCCCAATGCCGAACCGAGATCTTTATTAGATTCTTTCGACAATGAACCTACAATTCAGAGGAAATCCTTCGATTTCACACCAAGATTATCCTCAGTATCGAGTCTGCTGGAATCCAACAACATCAATTACGACGCGTATCCTCAATTAGAGATCAACAATCCAATTCAGACCTCAACACTCCACAGCTTACCCATATCACAGGAATATGCAATGCTTCCTCCAGCGATACCCATGTTACTACCGACACCTGGGATAGATAATACACAAAACGCGCAACGAGAAACCGAACCAATCCAAGATCAATTTGTATCGCACATTCAAACGCCGATAGCGCAAAGCACATCCATGGTGGAGTCCTCATCAAGCTCTCTAGATATTAATGAAGCCGTCGAGATTCCTGATGATGTGAGCACTCAGTCCGAAAGTGATGAAATTGCGCCAACACAGCTAACAGCATCTCAGAGCCAATCAAGTGAATCTGTGAAAAAAAACAAAAACACAACCAGCAACGCACGCAGAGGAAAGGGCGTATATAAAGATTTCCCTCCAATAGACCCACAAAACATGCTCCCAAAGGACGTAAAACAAGCACAGAAGGACTGTCTTCTCATAGGAAAGGTAAGGGTAACAAACACATCAGAAGCACCATGGTTAGTCGCTGCCATAACGTGGTATTTTAGTCACCAAAGGTTGATTCGCGCGATGAACGACAACCCTGAAAACCTCCGTGCTCAGCGTATTCATGCATTGCGCAACCAAGTAAAACAATATAGAGAACGGGTACTACGAGCCCAACAACTGCTCAAACCAGATGCCTTCCAAGCGCTCATGCTGAGCATCCGCGCACTGTTCCCCAATGCCACCCAAAACTTCATTATTAAGGAATTCAACAGAAAAAAAACTCAAATGCTCAAGTATTTGGAGTGCTTGGAACCAAAATGTGAGGGTGATTTACAAAAACTCATAGCCAATGGTTTGGGTCGCCTGAAAGGAGTTCCAGATACCATGAATTCAACGGTTACTCTTCCTGATCCTGTTCCTGCCAAAAACATGAAAAGAGGACACAAACCCAGAGGTCAAAACCCAGTACAAAGCAAATGATACCATCTATATTCATTCAAGTCTTCCAGCAATAGTTTCCATTTCCTCAAGTTCACCAAGTCACAAAGAATTAAAGCGACGTATAGAGTCGCAAGAAAAGGAACTGAAATTGAAGAATCAGGAGCTAGAATCATTAAGAAGACAGTTGATCGCACTAGAAGCCAAAAATCCGGCTCCAAACAACTAAGCAGTGTTTAATCGTATATGACGTGCTCCTTAGCTGATGTTACTGCAGATGCGCTAGCAAGCACTCCTTCCGTTCAAAGGAGTGCTTGCTATTCATGATAGACATTCTCTAACTCGGCGTTTGATATCTTGTTATTTTTGTAATAACAACGAGTATCTGGCCAACATAGTTGTCAACGTCGCTAGAATGGACGCCATTAATGCAAGAATAAATCCACCCTTTGGTGAAATTTTTCCATCAAGGCATCGAGTATTCAGAAGCCACTTCGACTCAATAATGATCTCAATCACTCTCTAAAATAATCAAAGCCGTTGCGATAAAATACTTTATTTTTAAGTTTTAATTTACATAAAATGCAACTTTTACAGGAATTTATAAAAAATAACAAAACAAATACTAAACTAAACTCAAATAAACACCGCAAAGAGCTGCGAAATCCAGCATGTTTTTTACAAAAAAAACACTTGACAGTAAAATAAAAGGGGTGAGTGTCCACCCTGCTATGAAAAAATATTCTAGTCAACTTCTATCGTTGATGTTCTTAGTGAGCATCTCGGTGGACCATTTGCAAGCATCCGGTATGAGTCAGCGGGAACGAGCACGGGAGGCAAGGAGACTCGCGGTTTATCAAAGGGACGAACAACAGGTTGTGCCTCAGCAACAACCAGCGGTTCCGGCACCTCAGGTACCTCAGCAACAACAGGCACCTCAGACAGTCTCAACACCACAAAGTCAACCGAATCAGGTCTTGTTTCAAGGTATGAGTCAGCGGGAACGAGCACGGGAGGCAAGGAGACTCGCGGTTTATCAAAGGGACGAACAACAGGTTGTACCTCAGCAACAACCAACGGTTCTGGCACCTCAGGTACCTCAGCAACAACCAACGGTTCCGGCACCTCAGGTACCTCAGCAACAACCGGAGAGTTTCACTTTAAACCACAATGGAGAACACCTTAGTGACGATGAAAAACCAGAAATCAATAGGCCCGTTTCTCTTCAAAATGTTTCTCTAAGGCCCGTCATCCCCTCACAATCTACTGCTAAGATTACCCGACGATCAGATCTTCAAAATTTGGGAACGGAAACGTTGCAGCAAGAGCAACAAATCAATCAAATACAGTCGAGTACGGCAATCTTGGCGTCCAGCGAGACTTCTCAAAAGGGCAATATCAATTCGCTGAATCAATCACCATCAAATATGGACCAGCAAGGAAAACGCTCTAATGATTATGAGAACCTCCATAGCAGCCCTGTCCCTGTCCCTGTCTCGTCGTTCCCCGATGTTGAATTCCCGAAGCCCGACACCCTTTTGCAAAACGTTTACGGAAATGGTGCCCTGTCCACAAAACAAAATCCTCTGCCTGAGCAATCGTCAGTCAATGCTACTATCACAACGGCTACTGGTGAAGTCAAAAATTCTGTAACCGATGACCAAGGAAATGGAGCAAACAACGACTACAATGGACCTCGCGAGATAAGTCCTATTAAAACAGAAACAAAGAACCCTTCCGATGTTCTGTCGCAACAAAATTCCCTGTCTGATGAACGTAACGGCGAAGAGGAAGAAGAGGAAGAAAAGGAAGAAGAGGAGCAATATGAGGACGGGAATAACTATCCGCGAGAATTGAGTGATCTTTATAACTCAACAATGGCACCTCTCAATGATTGGCAGGAGGCGGCTGGAAACTTCTGGAAAAATCCAAACAATAAGCAGGCTAAAAAGGATGAAGAGGACGCAAGAAAGTGCTCGACAGAAGCTCTGAGCAAAATCACCCTCGACCGCATTAATGAGCTTGAACAAAAGTACGGACGGGATTCGTTAGACAGGCTTGCAAACGAGATGCAAGGCACTCTCGACGATCCTGAGAATGACTTTCAAGATGAAACCAGGATGTTTTTAGGAAACTTCAGAGACCGGCTCCAAAAACAGGAAGGTGCTTTTGAAAGAGCAGATTTTCTGCTATGTCCTGTTGCTGTGAGTGGGAAAGAGGGAACAGGTGATAACCAGAGAGGTGCGAGTGAACCTGCTACCCCTATACGTCTCAAAAAATCTGCGACACCAGAAGCAAAGACACCGCGTAGGAGCAAAGAGGCACAACTTCCAATCCTAACGGGTTACTACTTCATTCAGGATCTTAACGTGATCCAAAAGTGCGGGAGAGATCTACTCGTACTCAAGCCGAAGGAGAAGGCCCAGTTCTTTGTGGGCAATCCCGAGGGACAAAAACATCGGGAAACGCTTCTCAACACTGTATTAGCCCCGAAGACAAAAGAGGAAAAAACGGTCAAAAATCGCTTCCTTAAGGCGATGTCTGATGACGCGATTACGAAACTCTGGAATGAACAAGGAGCGAAGGGTGCGAAGAGTGACAAAGATAAAAAGGAATGGGAAAATAAAAAGAAAAGACAAGCAAGCCTGACTGAGAGAAAAGTAAAGCTCAGAAATGAATACAAGGAGGCCAAGAACCCGGATCAAGATCCCTCAGATGAAGAACTTCTGGTTTGGCTGCTGGGGCGTTTTGCATCTGAGGAAATGACTGATGCTATGATGAGGATGCCGACGCTGAACCAGCAGATTAACAAGGAAAAACCTACAGCGGATCAACAGCAACAAACAGTCCCGATAGGTCCTGTAGTCCGAGCATTCCTGCTAAATGATGACATGAATCAAACTAAAGAACTGTCGACAGCGACAAAAAGTAACCAGGGAAGCGAAGACGCAACAGAAGGTGACGAGGATCAGGATGAAAATCGGGACCTCTCAAATAATGGGAGCGATCCGAGCAATTCGAATCACGAGGATTCTTCTGATGATAAATTCAATCAGAATGATACTGGTAAGCAGAATAGAAGGAGACACAAAAAACATCACGAGCCCCCCACCGAACAAGGAGATCCAAATGATCAGACTCTAAAGAATTCAGAAAATCCTACCCAAGATAAAATAGAAGGCAAAGGTATTCAGACGAATGGCATTACGGCGATCGAGGGTACACCGACTATCCCTGATGATCAGAAAACTCAGGAGGTATCTTCAGACCTAAATGCTTCGGGAAATCCGCTCAAGCATAAAAATATCTTCACTACTTCTTTTGCGGATCTCGTGAAGGAACAGCAAAGAAGAGAGGAAGAAGAAACCCAAAGACAACAGAAAGTTTTCACCATATTGAAAGCCTGTAATTTTCTTAAAAGCCTTAAAACTTTTCCCAAACGGGCAAAAGACCTTGATTTATGTCGGCAGGACCACAAGAATATCTTTCTCGGAGTTCTGGAGCAGAAAAACGTGCTTCAGGCAATATCTAATAACCAGCTTTCAGGCCACCAAAAAAAGGAAAAGGACGATATGGAAAGGAAACTTTCCTGCTTGACACAAGAGCAGTTTAACGAAATGTCCTCCGAGAGCACGTCTAACAAACAAGAGAAGAAGAAGGAGCAGCTCTCTAGGCTGGCGGACAAGAATCTTCTGCGTACAGTAAGTGAGTATCTTACCTCGACGACAGTTGATGCAATCAGGGCGGATCTTGCGTCGTATGAAAAATGGAAGGAAGATCGGCGGGAGAATGCGCAGCAGTCGAGGAGGTCGAACAATTCAAATTCCAGTAGTCCGAACAACGAATAAAGTTTAATCGAGGCATGGTAGCCAAGGGGTAAGGCAGAGGTCTGCAAAACCTTTATACGTCGGTTCGATTCCGACCCATGCCTCCCGTTAGTTTTCGAAAACATCAAAAAGAGGAGAGCCAAGGCGCCCTCCTCTTCTCTTTGGCGATTATTCTATGACGATTAATCGAATATTGCTTGAAACCTTACGGCTCTACCCGGGCCTTCAACATGCATTCGACAGATATACGCCCTACCTCTGGGCGGTCGACCGTCACGGTTATGCATTCGCCAGGAGATTTGAAAAACAAAATATCGGCAATGTCTTCCTCGTCTTGAATTTCGACATCATCTATTGAACAAACTTTATCCCCGACACGCAGCCCCGGGCGCTCCGATAACGAGATCACGAGCTCCTTCTGGCCATCCACAGACATCTGGCCCTGTACACAAAATCCCGCGGCAGCGTAGTCAACCTCGAGCCCCGCACATAGCCGATCAGCCACCCGCTTCAACGCCTCCGCTGGAATAATAAAACTTGAACGGATGTCCGGTAGTGCCGCGATCATGATACCGCAAAAACGCCCCGTGCTATCAAATACCGGAGAGCCGCTCTCGCCGCCGCAAATCTCAAGGCTGCTCCGAAAATATCCCAGCGCTAAAATGTGCTCGCCATAAACTAGATCGCGCCCCGTAATCATCCCAAGTTTTGGCTCTACCGACATCCCTTTTGTGCTGCTAATCGCGACACATAACTCACCCGCATGGCGCTTCAGAATTTTGGAAACCATGGGCAACGCAATATAATGCGCCCCCTTGGGTAAAGTCACAAGCTGAAGCACCGCGAGATTCGTTCGCGGGTCTTGCCCTATCATCGTCGCCGCATAAGAAATCGCCCCACACTGCACCCACAGCTGAGTCGCTTCGGAAGCAACCGTTGCTGTCGTTAAAACATGCCCTTGCGGATCGATGAAAAATCCCGTCCCATACACAAGTGGCGCACTTCCGGTCTCATCGCGTGTACCTAATACCTTCACAACACAGTCGCTATACTGCGCAAAAATCGCCTGGGTATCACGTGAAACTGAGATCAACGTCGCAATCTCACAGATTTTTTCATCTGCAGCAGTAAGGGCGAATGCATCTCCCTCTTTCGAAGCCGTTTGAGGAGCATTAACCTCGGATTCAGCCGCTACGGGTGCCGCTTGAACAGCAAAATGAGCTCCTAAAAGACCAGTGATGAGAGCAACGCGACACATGCGTCAGAACGCTAATGGCCGACTTGCTGTCTGCAACTCTGATTTATACAGGTTGTCACAAACATAGTGGGCCCCTGGTCCCGACGAAAGCGTAAGGGCCAACGCCGCGCCACTTGCATGCTCCGCTAAGTTCAACGAACCCGGGAACGAATTTTTCACTGCCACTACGCCCATCCCGTGCCCAATATCTTTGGAAACTTGTTGCAGAGAAAGCGAGGAGATTGCTAAAAACGCACAGGCGACACCCCCGACCGTTGCAAACGCCCAGCGACACGGCTGGAGAAATTCCAGAACGGACTGGATCCACGAGGGCTTAGGTGCTATGTGCGCTGCGAACTTACGTCGAAAGCCGGCATCAAAATCACGCCAAAACGCCTCCGACGGGGCCTCAACCCGCTTAAGCTGAAATAGCTGTGATAATTTTTGATCCTTTTCTGATGTGTTCATATTACAGGTAGGTCTTCAAATACTGCTGGAGCTCTTGTTTCGCATAATGAAGACGTGACCGAACGGTTCCTACCGAACAGCCAACGATTTTCGCGATTTCCTCGTGCGACATACGCTCCACCTCAAACAGCACAAATACAACCCTATGCTTGTTAGACAACTTTTGCAGCGCTTCGTTCAAATTTTTTTGTAATTCCTTGAGCGCCATCGCCCGATCGCTCCCCGCCTCTGTCGGAATCAACCGCAGCGTCTCCGGCGTGATTCCCGATTCGTCCAAAACGTCTAAACTCACGGCCTCGCGTTTTTTTCGCTGGCGTAGAAACGAAAGCGCCATGTTCACCGCAATCCGGTAGAGCCACGTCGACACGGAGGCATTCGCCTTAAACGAGTGAATCGCGTCAAAGGCCTTGATAAAGACGTCTTGTGTAATTTCCATCGCATCGTGCGGGTTATTGACAATATTATAAACCGTCGCGAAAATGCGCTGCTTATATTTTTCGACAAACTGCGTAAATGCGGACTGAGAGTCCCCCTTAATTGCGGCGACCAACGGATCTTCCGGCGGAGGATCGTGAACTTTGCGCGCAAAAAGGGCCACAACCGCGAAATGTAGAGGAAAACCCTTTACGGACAACTCAAAAGAATATTTCTCCCCCGCCTCAATCGTTAAAAAATTATTTCAGATAATATTGTAAATTTTTTACCAATTATTATACTTCTCATCCATGGGAATGGATTCGAATATCAAAAATGGGAATCGAAAATGGCTCGTTTTTTGCTTAGGTAGCGGCTGCCTTTGCGGCACTTTATCGGGAGCGGTCAACAAGAAACCTTCAGATCCCAAAACTTTTGCCAAAGCAAACCTCAACGCCGCCAAATCATCGTCGGCCATGCAACTCCAATTAGCGCTATTTAAGCAGGGCATTGCTTCTAGACGTAAAGAGGTCAAGGAAAAACTCAAAAGAGCATTTGAACTTTCAGGCATGATCAATATGCCGATGTGGAAAAATATCGCGGAGCAGGAAGCAAAGGCCCGATGGAAGGACCTTAACAAGCTTATTGGAAGCTTCAAAGGGCCTCGGGACGTCGTCGGTAAGCCAGGTCACATCAAGCCAACAATCGTAGACCCCCAGGCTCAATTCTTGGAATCGTTGTACAAATTTCAGTACCAGGAATTTTCCAAAATCGAAGGCCAAGGAGCGAAGAAAAAATTCTTAGAAAAGTTGAGTCTTCCAACGCTTGTTGATTTGTGGCAGCACGCTTCTGATGATGAGAAACTCGCAATATTTCCTCATTGTCCCCCACTGTTTCAAGCCGTTGTTTTTGGGGAGCTCATTCAAACTAGACCCGAGATTGGTAGGCAGCTTCTAGGTTATCTTCCCGTTCTGGAGCGTGTATTATATTATCTCCTACTTGATGACAATTTTCAAAAAGCGAGCTTTTACTTTTTACCGCTCACAATTCAAAAAAGGCTCGAGAAGAAGTTCCACCTTACGCCCGCAACACTGCTCCCTGACTCCGAGCAAATTGAGTTGTAAGCCAACGACATAATACGTATTGCACGAACCAAAACACTCCCCCAATTCAGGGGAGTGTTTGTTTTAATTTTAAAAAATATTGTAAAATTTTTCTCGTTTTTTATAATTACTTCTCATGGGATTGAATCGAAAATTCGAGAATGGAAATAAGAAATGGCTTGTTTTATGCTTAGGGAGCTGCTATTTCTGCGGGGCTTTGTCGGGGGCAGTCGAAATTCAGCCCAAGAAAAGTTTTTGGAGCAAGGTGAAGGATTTTTTTATACCGATCGGTAAGCAGATGTTGGGTGGATTTAAAGACCAAGCGATGCAGATCATGCAAAGACAGATTTTACGGGCGCGCCAGGAAGCGGGAGCTTCGATTTTTCAAGAGCTCATAACGCATAACGTCGTCGATATAAAAGCATGGCGTCGCGTCGCACGTCGGGAGGCATTTTCTCGCTGGCAAATGTTGGTCCAGCTTATCAATCAATTTGGAGACGAACAGCGCACGTACTATCGTCAATTGCACGGACTTGAGGCTTTAACCGATGCGGAGTTGATGCAAAAACTACGAAACGATCTTGCGCAGTTTGGAGATCGGAATGCCCAGGAGGGATTTTTAAGTGATCTACCGCTGGCGATTCTTTTCGACTTGTGGAATAGCTTCACCAATACGGAAATCCTTTCTTATTTTCCATTACTTCCGGAATTCTTCCGCTCGAGCGTCTATGGACACCTCGCAATCAATGCGCAAACTCTGGCGCTTGCGGATCAGTTACTGGCCTACCTTCCCGTCGAAGATCGTGTTTTGTACTTTGTACTCTTGAGTCAGGATTTCCAAAAGGCAAGTTTCTATTTTTTGCCGCTCCAAATCCAGGAAAAATTGAAGTCTCAGTTCAAACTTCAGCCGGCACAACTGCTAGACGACTCCGAAAAGAAGCACTTCGACGACGTTTGGGGGCAAATCTTAGATCGGGTCTCTCCCATTATCGCACCCGTTGTGTCGCAACTCGCACAGTAATGATTGAGTTTGTCGGCAAACACTACCTCCTCGTGGGGGTAATTTTTTTACAAAATTCCAAATCGGACCTTGTTCCTGAGATAATTTTTCGCATAATGAAGCTATGAGCATCAACGGTCTTAAACCGAGTAATCCACCTGCTACCCCTAGCATTACGGGTGTGCCACAGGAAACTAAAGCCTCTAAAGCCGAATCTACCGCTCCAAAGCCTTTCGCCTTCAAGATCGGACAAGGCGCTGTAAAAAATAAGCCCACGATGCAGGGCCCAGACAATGTAGAAAAGAAAGACATTCAAAGCTATCAAAGTTAATGCTCAACGCCGAGGATTTGCCGATTGTCCAGTTCGTGTACCATGTTCTCGAGCACGCGGTACGGCAAGGCGCCTCCGATGTACATTTTGAGACCTTTCTCGATCATTTTTCGATACGTTTTCGCGTCGATGGGGTTTTGAGTGAGCAGCTCACGCCTAACGTTCATTTGAGCGAGGCCATTATCGCGCGGCTCAAGACCCTTGCCAATCTCGACCTCGCCGAAAAACGCCTACCGCAAGACGGGCACCTTGAATGCGTTACCCATGGCCGAACAATCGATTTCCGCATCTCGGTGCTTCCGACACAGTACGGCGAAAGCGTGGTTCTGCGTGTTCTCGACTCAGGCATTGGGCAGCGGAGTCTAGCCCAGATGGGCATCACGCCGGCCATTTTAGCATCCTTTCGCCAAGCACTAGCTTCGGGGTCGGGGATGATTTTAACGACGGGTCCGACGGGAAGCGGCAAGACGACGACGCTCTACGGTGCGTTACGGGAACTCAACCAGGAAGATACCAAGATTGTCACGGTCGAAGATCCGGTGGAGTACGAGACAGAAGGGCTGGTACAAGTCAACATCAACGACGACATCGGGCTGACATTTGAACACGTGCTCCGGGCATTTCTACGCCACGATCCGGATAAGATTTTGATTGGCGAGCTCCGCGATACGGTGACGGCCAAGATTGCGGTCCAGGCGGCGCTCACAGGCCATCTCGTCCTGAGTTCTCTTCACACCAACGACGCTCCTGGTGCGATTACGCGGCTCATCGACATGTCTGTAGAGCCGTACCTGATTGCGGACACGCTCCGTGGGGTTCTCGCGCAACGGCTGTTACGCAAAATTTGCCCGCACTGCCAGGAAGAAACCACACCGACGGCCGAAATGCGCACGGTTATGGAAGCGTACCAAATTGAGCACACTTACCGCGGACATGGGTGTGACCAATGCGATGGCAGTGGTTATTGCGGCCGCTTTGGGGTCTACGAGTGGCTTTCGATGACCTACCCGCTTCGTGAGGCGACGCGTCAGTTACGTCCTCTTGAAGAGCTCCGAGCAATTGCTCGCACCGAAGGCCTCATTCCACTAAAAAACGCCGCAGCTCAACATGTTAACGCTGGCACTACAACGCTTGACGAATTTCGAAAGCTTTAAAACTTTTTGCCGCTGATCTGCTGCGCCTTCATCCTCATCTCCCGATCTTTGAACAGCACTGCTCTGCTAGGCGACATGTTAGTTATATCTACCTGGAGAGCTCCGGGCAATTGTTCGCACCGAAGATCTAAACCCACTAAAAAACGCCGCAGCTCAGCTTGTTAACGCTGGCACCACGACGTTTGACGAATTACGGGGGATTAGATAGCTTGTCTACTGTTCAATCGATAACTCCGTTATAAGACATATCAGTCATTACCTTTAGTCTTTTCTATCTTATCCAATGGCTACCAGCTATCTTCAGAATCATTTATCTTCTCCAATAGATCATCAATCTTGCCTTTTAATTTCTGTTCGTCATCTGTTAGCGTTTCCTTTGTTTGCAGCTTTGTTTGCAAATCTTTCAAGGAATTTTCCATTATTTCCCATTCTTTTCGCACATCTACTTCTAAGTCGTCCATATTCTTTGGCACATATTCACTTAGGTCATCCAATGTTTTTGTCAGCTGTGCATACATCTCTGGCTTCAATTCCTTTTGTGCACTCCCCAAAATAGCAGCTTCTTCACCGTACGTCAATTCATCGTCGTCTCTTATAAATGAATCTGCCTGCTTTGCCAGAAGTTCAGCAGCAGTCATCTCTCGAGTTGACTTCTGTTCATTTAAAGGAGGAGGCGGCATTTCTTGTGCCTCTTGCCGTCTATTTTTCTTTATGGTAGCAAAGAAATCCTGAGCGCCACCTTCGCCAATTTGCTTGATTAAATCTATAGGACTCTGACTCGACGAAGCCGCAGGAGGCGGAGGAGGAGGTGGTGGTGGTGGAGGTGGTGGAGGTGGTGGAGGTGGTGGAGGTGGTGGAGGTGGTGGAGGTGGTGTATCTGTTACTTGTGCCGTATTACCCATGCCATGCAAGTTTGATACTGGTTCCGATAGTGGCCCCAATGATAGTGTTCCGAATGCCACCTTGCGCTGTCTTTGCGTCCCCCCCGCTCCTTCAGGTTTCGGAGCTTCTGATGTTACATCTTCTTCTTTCGGGCTTTTAACGGTGGGCTGCTGTGCTATGGATGGCTCGGGAACAGCCTTAGGTGTAGTTTTCGGCATAGTTTTCTTCGGAGTCGATGCCAATGGCGTCGGCATTTTAGGCTGTTCGGGTAAAGACCCCTTCCAAACTTCCTGAGCCTCACTCATCACAGCGTCTTTTTCTTGCAATGCATTACGCTCCTCGACATTCTTCCAAATGACTCCTTTATTGTAAAACTCGCTCAATTTCCCGCTTATACCCGCAAATTGCTTTTTATTGTACGTGAATTCCCCCTTTGTCTTACCTACGCCGAGTCCACCCAGATCTCTAACTGTCCAAAGAACTTTAACAGAATCCATAATTTTCGATTCATTGTTTGTTCGGAGAGCTTGTCTAATCTCTTTCCTAATATTCATGCGCGCCAAGAACAAGGATTTTGGCTTTTGATGGGTCCGAAGCGCCATTTCATCAACGATCACTTTTGCTGCATGGGACACGCTGATGGATTGTCCATTGCCGAGATTAATGCGTTGCATGAGTCATATAGTAAAAAAAAAATTATATTTTAAAATAAAATTTCCTACGCACTCCACAAAAAAGTAGTTTTTAGAGAAATTTTCCCGAAACATAAATAAATCTCGTGCTATTGCTAAAGAACTTTTGACACAAATATTGCAATCTACAGACGAAAAAATACGATCGTTTTAAAATGCTCACCCGCTCCGAGCAATTGCTCGCACCGAAGGCCTCATTCCACTAAAAAACGCCGCAGCTCAACATGTTAACGCTGGCACTACAACGCTTGACGAATTTCGAAAGCTTTAAAACTTTTTGCCGCTGATCTGCTGCGCCTTCATCCTCATCTCCCGATCTTTGAACAGCACCCCTCCGTCACGCTTGAGTTGTTCCAGAGCATCACGCACTTTTGCGAATTTCCTCTTTCTAAACTTAAACTCGCCTTGAGTTCTTCCCTTAACGAGCCCATTAAGATCTCTGACCGTCCAAATGTCCTTAACAAATTCCATGATTTTCGATTCATCGCCTGCCCTAATCGCTTGCTTGAATTCGATTTTATACATGAGCGTCTCAAAAAATGTCACTTTACCGGTTTCACTGTTCTTCGCAGCGAGAACTTTTGCGGCATCATTCAAACCGATAAACTGCCCGCCACCAAGATTGATACGCATGTATTAACTATAGCAACATTTCACAAGTTTTAAATGTAAAAGTTTTACTAAAATACTTTACATTGTGTAGGATAGTGTAAAAAACCTTAACAAAGACAACTTGCTGAACCCATAAGCATTTATCCATACTCTACCAACTAGAAGTGCTGTCCTCTATACCATCGTTTACCTGCTTTTGCATGTACGCGAGATCCCCTTGTGTACCAGGGACACCAAATATCTCGTCTAAATTTTCTTTTTGTTCCTTTATCTCTTCAAGCTTACTCTGTTGTTCTGTCAACGTTTTTACCAGTGGATCAAGCTTTTCTTTCGTCGCTTCGTAATCTCCAACGCCTTTGTCGTCATCTATCTCTTCTGTTAAATCTCCCAGCTGTTCTAACGCATCTATTGCATCCTTGTATTTTTCGGCATCCAATTTTTCCAAAGCGCTCTTAAGATCTTCAAACCGTCCCTGTATATCCTCTAGCGTTGTATTCTCCCATTCATGTGACTGTAATTGTGGCGCTTGTTGCAGTGCCTCCTGAGCAGTCATATTTTTAGGATTAGTCGGCTCTTTTTTCGGCGGCGGCGGCGGGTTTCCCTTGGGCTTCTTGTTAAGTTTGAAGAGTTTATATTTGATCCGATCCATCTGGCTTACCTCGTCCGGTATCGGTAGGTTATTTTCCTTTATATATTTTGCAAATTCTCGCCTCTCTTCATCTTCAAGCTGATTCCAAGACTTTCCTTTCCACTTATTCGCTGCCCCTGGATCCGGCTTCTTTTTTGGCTTCGGCTCTACTTCTGGTGTCGCCTTCTCCGGTTTTACAAACTCCAAGCCGCTGATTTTTCCTTTATCGTGATCTCCTTTGGGACAATGTTCCCAGAATTTATACGCGGTTTCTTGGACGCTCTCCTGAAGTTTCTCCTTCGAGTAGCCCATAATGTCCTCTCCGAAAGCGTGCGATGAAATCAACATGCCCCCCGACACCGATAAAATGCCCAACAATTTCGTCTTCATATCCAGGGGCATTCTAAAAATACCGCCTCCCATGTCAATAAACTTAAAACACAAGCGCCACGGGATCAACTCCCATGGCACCCTGCAGATTCTCCAATTAAGAAAAATAACTTCTACGCCAACACCTTCCGCGTATCAATCATCAGATTGATCACCGGTTTCGCCGCCAGTAATGGAATCGGTTTCATCATTATCATCAGATTTGTTTGCTGCGAAATAGTTCTTCCCGCCATACTTCGCGTCGAACTCATCATAGTCAAACCAATCGTCCTTTTCACTAGTCGGAGATTTCATGGTCTTGGTTTTTCCATTAGGGGCAATTTCTATTTCGGTACTGTCGGGGAACTGAATCGTTATACCTTGCGTCTTGTCGAAAAACAAGAAGAGCGTGTTACTCAACTGATAAAACGGGAGCAAGTTCTCTGTTTCCACATCACCAAGAATCTCAAGGCATTTTTTTATAGTCGGCACCTTACGATCCTCTTCGCTTAATGTTGCTCCCTCCAACCCTGCCTTAAATTTGACACAACGAATGAACGCCCGTTTCTTTTCGCTTAGTTTCTCGACGTCCTTGACTTTTTCGCTCTTATTGGCTTTTGCATTCAAATCTTTTACTGCTCCATCAATTTTTTGCCCCCATTGGTCTAAATCCTTTTGCAAATCCTCGAGCTGCTTAGTCAACGGTACACCTTCTGGTCCCACCGTTGTGTGCTGAGCATCAAACTTATACTTCAAGGTCCCAGGTATCGGTTGATATCCTGCGCTGGTCAATCGGTTCATCACCTCGCTAAGCGCTTGCTTGAGTTCCTCTCCGCTGTATTCATTGAGGCGCTTCTGGGAGGTCTCGCCAAAAACACACGATGATGCCAGGAAAATCCCCATAACAAAGCCAATGCCCATCAATATCGTCTTCATATATGAAAACATTTTAAAAACATCAGCAATGATGTCAATAAACCTTAAAACAATCTACTATTCCCAAAAACCAATGCCACAGGAAACAATCCTATGGCATGTTGGAGTTTTAAAAACGCAAGATTAGTAGATGCCCTTTGTCATCAAGTATTGAACTACCATTTTCTGCTCCATTTATCGCTAATTGGAACTGTCGGAACTGTCATCAGAACTAGAAGTGCTAGAACTCCAAGGTTTATCATCATCTCCCTCATTTTTAGGTTCATCTTTTTCAATCTCGCTGATATCGTCATCAGGAACTTCCTTAATTGACTCCGTCCCGTTCGAATAAATTGTCACCAAAATATTGGAATCTCCTTTTGTAAGGAAATCCGCACACACTTTATCGTCCGAAACTGTTTTGTAAATGGTGAGCCTTTCCCATTTATTGAACCGGTAACGTTTAAATTTGTCGGTTTCCTCATACTTTGCTCCCTTTATTGCATCCTGATACGCCGCCGTCCGCCGGTTTACCGCACTCTCGGGCATTCCCATCGTGTCTACCAGCTTCTTCTCGATTTTGAACCCATCGATCAGTTGTCTTTGATCCATTTCTAGTCCGTCAAGGTTCATAACATAATCTTTGCCTTTGGAATCAATCCAAACCCAAATACTCGGAGTACCTTCAAAGAAAAATTCTCCGCCCTCCACATGCTTTTCGTCTAAGGGTTTTTTAAAGTAAACCATCACTCGACCACTGCAACCATTGACATTTTTGAATTTACGACCGCTCCAAGTTTTATCTTTATCATCGCCATTTATGTTTGAGAAATATCCCTCTATTTTTGTGCCGTACATCAGGGCATCGGGTTGCGCTTGACCAAATTTAACAGAGCCAAGTTCGTCTGCGCTCGCCAGTTGGTAGTGGATTTTAAATCCCCTCACAATTGGTGCCTGCTTTGCGTTAAGCTTTACATAAGATGGCTTCACGCTAAAGCTTCCTTTCTTAAGTAAGTCCACGTAATTTTGGGAAGTCTTCACACCATCCTTCTTCGGCTCCGAATCCGTGTCATCCGATGGCTTTTTTTCACTTTGACCGGCACCATCCCATGGGCCTTTAGGGCTTTTTCTTCCCAGCGAGTACATTATCGTTCCGAATGGCTCCTTATACCCCTTATAAAGTCTGTCCACGATATCTTGAACCGCTTGTTTCAACTCGTCTAGGTTATAATCCTTGAGTTCTTTGCCAAAAGCACAGGGCGAGGTGAGTAAAGTTCCCATCAGAGAGAAAATTGCTGCAAATTGCGTCTTCATACCTGGGCGCATTCTAAGAACGTCAAGCATTCTGTCAATAAATCTTAAAATTTGCTCTATTCCATAAAAGCAAAAGCGCCGGAGCAATAAATTCAACGGCACTCTGTGGTTTTAAAAATTTACAGAAACTTTCCGCTATATGGCGTTAGTCGACCAAAATACCCATGTCTTCAAAATCAGCCATATCGGCGTCTGCAAAATCGATTTCCTCTTCGGCCGAATCAATCTTCTCAGACGCATCCAACAATACGTTTTCCAGGGAAACCTTTTTTTCGGCGGGCTTCGTTGACTTCGACGACGGGGTATCGGGTGCCTCGCGGAACATCGTACTTTCCGCACGTAGCGACTCGAAAGACGGTAGCGGAGGACGTGGTTCTGGCGCTGAAACCTCTATCGGCGCCTGCTCACGGGGATATTGCACTTGGACTGAGGCGTTCGTGGGGCCGAACTGGGAACTCGTGCCGAGGGCCATATTGCCCAACACACTGGTTTCCTCTTCTCCAATATCGAAGCCGAAATCGTCGTCATTGCGCGAAGCCATTGCACGGATCTCCGCTAAAACTTGAAAGAGCTCATCTTGCGGCGAAACACCTCCATCACGATCACTCTGCGCTTCCTCCTCGAAATTCGGTAAAGGCAATACCGCCGTTTGGGCTTTTACGGGCTCCAACTTTTCCTTTGCTGCTTGCGGTACCTCCTCGGGAAATGGCAGTTCCGGCTTTTTCAATTCGCGCGCTGGAACAATCGGTTCTTTCACCGGAGAAAAACTTTTCGTCGGCACAGCGTCCTCTGAAAGCTGCAGATTTTCGAGCGTTACCGGCGCCGATGGGGGCAATGCAATCGCACCTTTCGCGGGCACAACCAACGGCTCTGAATTGACGGTAGCAGGCGCCTTCGCCGGAACCGGCGCAACCACCACCTCTGGGCGTTCGGATTTTACCGGTTTTGGGGGAGTTGGTGTCGCTTTTTTCGGAGCAACCGGCTTATTTTCTGCCGGAGTTACCTTCTTGGCCGATTCTTTTTTCGAAAGCTGTACTGCCTGAGGGCCGCTAGATACCGGTTGTTTTGGAGCCGCTTCCTCGCGCTTGGCATCTTCCAAACGGGCTTCAATCTTTTGGATCCGGTCCAAGCGCTTTTGTATCAACTCCATCATAGACCGAAGTTCGTTCTTTTCGGCCGCGATCGTCTCCGGATCAAGCTTGTATAGATCCACATCGGCGGACGGAATATCTTTCGTTGCATGCCCCGATTTGATTTCGCCAAAAGTGTAGGGTGCCGCCAGTATTGCACCAGAAGTCGACAGTAGTTTTATCCATTTCGCATTCATATCCGAGTCGATTTTAAGGATACCGCCCAAACTGTCAATAAATCTTAAAACACAAAACGCCACAAGAGGTTTCCCGCAGCGTCTTCTATCGTCAATGTATTTTTTTAGAAAATTTCTACTTCACTTCACACTTACTCCGTGTAACTCGCAATAGGATTGTCTTGTCCAAATGCTTCGACTGTGCCATCCGGTGTGTCGCCCTGATTGATCTCTTCCCTGCGTCGATTATATTCCGCAAGCCACACATTCATGAAATACCTATATTCTTTCATGCGAGTCTCAATGAAGTCAATAATAATCTGCTGCTCAGCCAATTTCTTCTCCATTGTCGCCAAGGCTTTTTCGGCCTCGCTGGGGTTGTGAATGGATTCCAAATACCATTGTTCGAGCTGTGGCTGCAAAGAATGCAGCGAACTGTCCGGATGCGCCGCCATATAATCTGCCAACTTGTCTTGCGCGGCCTTCACATAGGCCTCATGCATAGCCTTCCAACACCGAGCGCTTTCACGTACCAGCACCTGGAGCTTTCTATTTTTTAGCTTCGCCGCCTTCAAAGCTTCTGGCGATACTCTTTGATTACTGCGAACATTTGGCGTAACTGCAGCTTCTGGAATCGTCGGCTTATCTACAACAGGATTTTCCGTTGGAATCCCAGCGCTAGGATCGTCAATGACCGCAGCGGGATCTATTTTAAGAAGGCGCTCTTTCGCAACAGCGATCAATTTCTGAACCCACTTTATGTCCGGTTTGCGCCCTCGAAGCTCTTCGACAAAGGAATTATGAGGCAGTGTTGCATCAGACGCATCGGGATTCAACCGCCATGCAAGGTACTCACCCACATTGCGGATCGTTTCCTGAAGCGTTGTGCGATGCACGCCGGTACCCTGAATTTCGATGATCTTCCCGCGCATCCAAATATTACCGTTTTTCCTAAGAGCCGGGCTATCATTACGGTCCTCTTCCGGTGTAGTATCATCAGATCTTGTGTCCGTGGACTCTAATTGAGATAAATGTTCTCTTAAAAATCGAAGCAGCCCTTGAAGCCGCTCCAAACTGGGGAGCTCCGTACGATCAGCCCAAAAATTATCAGCACTCATTGGCTGGCCAGATTCCAATGCCTCGATACACTCCTCTAGATCGTGGATCATCGATGTAACATCCGCTGCTGTCATCTTCGGATCTTTCGTCTTATCCATAACCCATTGCACAAGATCATCAGCTTTTCCCGTCGACGATGTATCAGAGCGCGGACCGTCCGGGTCTACAGAATCCGTTGGCGCGAGACGTTTTTTAGCAATAGCAATCAATTTTCGTACCAATCCCTTATTAGGAAAGTCCCTAAAGAAAAACTTTGTATAAGGATTGTCCGCATCAAGCGGCCGCCTGTCAATATAGGCCTCTGCGATATTGAGAACTTGTACAATTTCTTCCTTTGCAAACTCTGGATCTTTGACACTTTCTATGAGTCTTCTAATTCTTTCATTGATATCCCGCCTAGTGGATGATGCGCTAGCATCCGCTACAGGGTATCGCCCCTTTAGTACATGAAGTATTTCTGGAACTTGTTCTAGTACCAGTGGGTGCCCAAGAGAACTAAAAAATTTCGGTAAAAACCCGGCATCCATTAAAGTCAAAGTATCTGGATTAGCCAAACGCTGTGGAAGCGCTGCATACCGCTCCATAAGGGACATTATCTTTGTGAGAAATGCCGCCCCTTTGGAACTTTGTTTTGCTTTTTCAATGAGCTCCTGAATCCACATCTCTGTTTCAGGACTAATTTCACCGAACGCGAACGACGTTGCCAGCATCGCCCCAGCCAGCGATAATGATTTAACGATTTTACAATTCATAGACGGAAGAATTGTAAAAAATAGATTCAATTAGTCAATAAATTATAAAAACAAAACAAAACGCCGCGGGAATCTCCGCGGTATTGGCAATTCATTGACAAACAAAAATTTCTAGAACTCGAAGTGATCGTTGGGAGTAAGGGAACGGGCGAAGGCGCAAATCAGGCGGATTACATTTTCGACGTCGTCAAGATTGATCGTCTCAATCGGCGTGTGCATGTACCGTAGCGGTACCGAAATTAGGCCCACAGGAACTCCCGCACGTGACATTTGGATGGAACGTGCATCCGTTCCGGTTGGACGCGTCTCGGCTTCCACTTGATACGGGATCGCTTCGCGTTCTGCGCACTGAATAACGCGATCGAAAAGGAGTGGGTTGATGTTGACACCACGGGCGATAATCGGGCCGGCACCGAGTTCGAACTTGCCAAATTTCTTGTGATCACAGCCCGGGAAGTCCGTCGCATGCCCGACATCAATTGCAATCCCGACCGACGGTGCACATGCGTATGCTGCAACAATCGCGCCACGGGTCCCAACCTCTTCTTGTGTCGAGGCGACTGCCGTAACGTTACAGTGGAGCTGCGACTTCTCCTTTAACAACCGGCGAGCAACCTCCATCGCGACATACGCCCCGGCACGGTCATCAAATGCTCGGCCCGTCGCGTTATGCGATTGGTTGATGATCGCCGGCTCGGCGGTTTCGTAGACAATCGGATCGCCGATGCTCACCATCGACTTGGCCTCGGCCTCGTCTTTCGCCCCGATATCAATCCACATATCATGGAGCTTTGTCGTCTTATTTTCCTCTTCCTCTTCAAGCATGTGGACCGCTTTCTTACCGGTGACCCCAAAAATATCGCCGTGCTTCGTTAGAATGCGGACCCGGCGCCCCATTAGAATTCCGCGGTCATGGCCCCCAATCGCGTCAAAGGAAATAAACCCTTTCTCGTCGATATACTTCACCGCGAATCCGAGCTCATCCATATGCCCCGAAAGCATCAACGTCGGAAGGCCTTCACCGGCTTTCACTGTCGCAAAACGGTTTCCAATAATATCTTTCCGATACTCATCCGCAATATCCGCCATATGGCGATCAATCACCTGCTGGGCCTCGAATTCATGGCCCGATGGCGACCGGGCAATCATTAATTCACGTAAAAAATCAGGAATAACAGCCATGGCGTGCAATGTCGCTAAAAATCCCGCGACGTCAAGGTCATAGCAGGTGATATGCCAAGCAAAAATGACGACAAAACTTGAAAACGTTGGCAAAGAGCGCTATCGTCTGCGCCATGGAAATTTACGCGCAAAATGGAGTGTCCGTCGAATTATTTAAGTTGGGCCCCCTACGCACCAATGTGGGCCTCATTTCTAAAAATCAGCAGGCAATGATTGTCGATGCGCCGCCGGACAGTGCAGATTTTTTGACACAATACCTCCAAGAAAAACACCTCGAACCCACGGCATTATTGATCACGCACCATCACTGGGACCACATTTCCGATGCGTATATTTGGCATAACCAAAATGTTTCGATTTACGCCCAGAAACACGACGCGACCGAGATCGAGCACCCGGATAATCGCTTGCTGGCGACCTATGCCGATGTCACTGTAACTCCCTGCCCGGTCGACCATGTTTTACAGGACGGCGATACGTTTTTACTCTTGGGATTAACGATTCAAATGCTTTGGATCCCGGGACACGTTCAAGGCGGCGCAGCATACTTTTTCAAAGACCTCCAACTTTGCTTTGTTGGCGATACGTTGTTTGCACACAGCGTGGGGCGCTCGGATTTACCGGGCGGCGATAAACATGTTTTGTTTCGCAGTATCCGTGAAAAACTCTACACACTTCCCGATGAAACTATGGTAATTCCAGGTCATGGACACACGACGACCATCGGGTACGAAAAGACAACCAATCCTTTTGTCCGACCGAATTAATACCCGGCTTCTTTTTGCCGCTTCGCACGTAGCTTTTGGAGGTCGTGAAAATGCTCGGCGAGGGCTTTTTCGGCACCGATTGCCTTAGGTTCGTAAAACGATTTCGGTGTCAACATATAGGTCTGGCCTGAGATATTTTGATCGAAATTGTGGCTATACTGGTAAAACTTTCCGTGCATGAGGCGTTCGGCCGCTTTTCCGTGGGCATCGCGAAGCCAAACTGGGACCGCCTCCTTGCCATGCTTATGGATGAAGGACGACGCACGTTCGAGAGCCATGTACGCTGAGTTGCTCTTGGGCGCCAGCGCACAAAACACCGTTGCATGGGCGAGATTAATACGACATTCCGGAAGTCCGACGCGTTCGCAGACATCGAAACAGGCATTCGTAACCGTCAACGCCCGTGAGTCCGCAAGACCGATATCCTCAGAAGCAAAAATCACTAGGCGACGCGCGATAAACCGCGGGTCTTCACCGCCATCGAGCATTACGGCTAGCCAATAAACCGCCGCATCGGGATCGCAACCGCGCATGCTCTTAATATACGCCGAAATCGTGTTGTAGTGCTCATCTTCGTCGGCATCATACGCAAGCTGTTGCTTAAAGAGGTACTTCGCGGCATCTTCTGGAGTGATCTTTTGCCCCATCGGGGTATTGAGAACGACCGACTCCAAAACGTTAAGCGCCTTACGCGCATCACCATTACACTGCTCGGCAATTAATAAAAGCGTCTCATCTTCGATCGGTACCTGGATTGTTCCGAGGCCATGAATTTCATCTTGAAGCGCCCGACGTAAGATCGTAACAAGGTCCTCCGGGGCAAGCGGCTCGAGCTCGATCAAACGGCATCGGCTCAGAAGTGGATTGATGACGTAAAATCCCGGATTATGGGTCGTCGCGCCGATAAGCTGGATCGTCCCTGCCTCAACATCCGGCAACAAAAGATCCTGTTGGGATTTATTAAAACGGTGGATTTCATCGATAAACAAAATCGGCTGTTCATGTGTAAACTTCGCAACCTTGAGTAACTCCCGCAATTCTGCGACATTTGAAAGAACCGCATTAATTTTCTGAAATGACTTATGAGTCTCATTTGCGATCGCTTCTGCAATCGACGTCTTCCCGCTTCCCGGTGGGCCGTACAAAATCAAGCTCCCGAGTGCATTATTTCGGACAAGTTGCGTTAACGGCGCTCCTTGTGCGGCAATCGAACGCTGACCAACGATCTCATCGAGCGTCCGTGGGCGCATCCGTACCGCAAGCGGCGGGCGATTGACATTCGCATCGGTCACCAAATGTGCAATTCATGGGAAGCGTGACCGTATTGTAAACGGTAAAAAATCGCTAGAGGACGAAATTCTTGGCACGGTTATGGGCATTAGCCTTATGGGTATCGACCCAGGAAATTTTTTCCAATAATGCCCGGGGAACTTGTATCGGTACACCATCGATTACCGAAAGCGCAATCGCATCACTCGCTCGTGCATCGAGTGTAACCACGTTATTACCTCGTCGCAGGACGATTTTGGCAAAAAATACCCCATTGATCATATCATTGATACGGATCGATTCGATTGCGCCGCCCAAGGAGGTAACGGCATTCACGAGCAATGTAAACGTATCAGGTCGCTTAAAGTGCTGTTTTTGAAAGAGGTTCAGCAACAAACTTCCTGTCTCGATTGATACATGGATCAAAAAATGCTTCTCGTTCACATCATTACCCATGATAATCGATGCTGCCTCGTGCGAAAAAACGATGTCGACCGCCGACACCTCGACCCAATCCGTAGCCCGCATGAGCCCGTATTTTGTAGATTTTTAGGGTTTCTGCAAGGCTCTTTTCGTTGAAAGACGCCACGCTTCGCATTATTCCACAGTTACCGACTTTGCTAAATTTCGTGGACGATCGACATCGCAACCGAGAAGAATTCCAGTGTAATACGCAAAGAACTGTAAAGGAATCACCGAAAGTATTGGCTTAATCCCCACGTGCGCCGCGGGAATCCGGACCACTGCATCATAAGGTCGTTCGTCGAAAATCTGATCGTCCGAGACGATGACAATGACTTTAGCGCCACGGGCACGGACTTCCTGGATATTGCTCGCTGTCTTTTCCCAAAATGTTCTTTGGGTCGCGATAAAGAGGCAAACTGTCTCCTCTGAGACCAACGCAATCGGACCATGTTTCATCTCAGCCGTCGGGTATGCTTGGGCATCGACATATGCAACCTCTTTGAGCTTCAGGGCCCCTTCAAGTGCAATCGGGTACATCGCCTGGCGGCCTAAAAATAAAAACCGCTTATAACGGTGATATTTTTGGGCAAGCGCCTGCATCTCTACGGAGAGATCCAGGACCTCTTTGACCGTCTCCGGTAGAGAGCGTAGCGCCCGGACGTACTGCTGGCCCGCAATTGCGTCCATATCTCGGGTTCGCGCGATGAGCAACGCGAGCATCGATAAGACGGTTAACTGCGAGGTAAAGGCCTTTGTCGACGCAACCCCCATCTCAACGCCCGCGTGCTGGTAAATCCCCGCTTCCGCAGCACGAGCAATCGTTGATCCGACGGTATTGGTAATGGCTAGAACCCGATATCCACGCCGTTGGGCCTCGTTCAGCGCCGCCAATGTATCAATCGTCTCCCCCGATTGGCTCACGACAAAAACGATCGTATGTGGCCCCATCGGTGCATTGCGGTAGCGAAACTCAGAAGCGTACTCGACATCAACTGGGATCCGCGCGAATTTTTCGATCCAAAACTTCCCCTCGAGGCACGCGTGGTACGCACTGCCGCAGGCGCAAAACAAAATCCGATCAGCTGAGCGAAGATCCTGGAGCGTGATGGGTAATCCTCCGAACTTTGTCGAACAGTCATCCTCCGCAAACCGCCCCCGCATCGCATTTTCAAGAACCGTTGGCTGTTCAAAAATCTCCTTTAACATGTAGTGCGGATAACCCTCAAGCTCGGAATCGCAAATCTCCCAATCAAGCTCATGCAACACAGCTTTAGGCGCCCCCGCATCTAGGGTTGAGATCGAAAAGTTATCGGCTGTCACTGAAGCGATTTCGCCATCGTTGAGATAAATGACACGTTTGGTATAACGGGCAACGGCCGCAGCATCGCTCGCGACAATGTTTTCCCCTTCGCCAATTCCAATTAACAATGGTGAACTCTTCCGCGCGACAATCAATTGTTCAGGGTATACCGTGCTTAGGACAGCGATCCCATATGTTCCTTCAACATGGCGCAGCGACTTACGGACAGCCTCTATAAAAGATTGTGCAGGATTTTTTTTATAGTGGTAATCAATGAGATTGACCAAGACCTCCGTGTCCGTTTCTGAGAAAAAAACGTACCCATGCGCTTGGAGAAATTGCTTAATTTTTTCGTAATTCTCAATAATGCCGTTGTGAACGATCGCAAATCGATGATCATTACTCAAGTGCGGATGCGCATTTTGTTCTGAAACTCCTCCATGGGTCGCCCAACGCGTATGCCCAATACCAACTGTCCCTGAGTGCTTGAAGTTCAAGCTGTACGCGTGTATGAGAGTCGCAACTTTCCCGACACGCTTTAACGGCCAGATTGTTCCTTGATCCAATACCGCAATTCCCGCGGAATCATAACCGCGATACTCCATTCGCTGGAGACCATCTAATAAGATCTCCCCCGCCGATTTACGCCCGACATAACCGATAATTCCACACACAGAATCAACTCCCTTAGATCAATTTATGCCGCACGTCAACCTCTCATTATAATTAGGGCTTAATCCACGGCACCATTGCAATAACCGCTAAAGCCGCCAATAAAACACTCAACAACCATGCCCGAAGTGTAATCTGGACCTCGTGATGCCCCTTGAGCTCGAAATGATGGTGGAGCGGCGCCATTTTAAAAATCCGGCGATGGCCGCAAAATTTATACGTAAACACCTGCAGAATGTCAGAAAGCGCCTCCGCCACAAACACACCACCCGCAATGACTAAAAACAACGAATACCCCGAGAAAAGCGCGACGAGACCGATCAGCATGCCTAGCGCAAGCGAACCCGTGTCGCCCATAAAGACAACCGCGGGATAACAGTTGTACCACAAAAAAACTAAAAGCCCACCGAGTACCGCGGCACATACCACAGCAAGTTCTGTACCGCCTGGTATGCGTGAAACCCCCATAGAGCTAAATATTGGCAACGTGTTATCGATAAAGCAAAGACCCCCGAAAAATAACAACACCGGGATCGCACAACCCGTCGCCAACCCATCAAGTCCATCCGTCAAATTGACCGCATTACTAGTTCCAGCCAAGACAAGAAAGAAGTAAATGGGTACAAAATTATGCGGTAATGTCCAATTAAGATCGGTAAACGGCACCGGTAGAGTTGTACAAACACGGTAAAGATCAGAGTATTGTTCAACAACAAAGTACACCAACAGTGAAAAACCGAGTTGTATCGATAACTTGAGCCATCCAGGAATGCCTCGTGCATTGCGCTGCCGAATTTTGATGCCATCATCCCAAGCGCCCACCGCTGCTAGGAGCAGATATCCCAGCACAATAAGCCCGACTTGGAGATTCCAATGCACCTGCGTCGCGATTCCAAGTATAGTTGCGATCACCACTATAATTCCTCCCATCGTCGGTATGTGATCCTTATGGCTATGGAGTTGTGCGAGTTTACGAACCTCTTGCTCGTCGCGTTGGATTTGCTCGATTTTCCGCTGGCGTAATTTTTGGATCCCCCAGGGAGCTAGTAGCATCGCGGCCACTAAAGCAATAAAAAACGCCAAAAAGACACGCTGCCCCACCGCCGGAATCTGTGTCACGATAAAGTTAAACCGCTCGATGATCTCGTTAAATAGAGGAGACATAATCGCGCCGCTTAGTGAAGTGATATTTGCTCGTCACGCGAGTAAAATCTTCCATGGTGCGCTGTATGGAGGTTTTTGAAAATTTATTGAAACGGTATCCTCAACTTTCCGTGTGTAAAGGTGACATCGAAAAGGCGTTTACCGCTCTGCTCTCCGCGTTTCAACAGCAGAAAAAGTTACTCGTTGCCGGAAATGGAGGTAGTGCCGCTGATTCAGGACATATTGCGGGCGAACTGTTGAAATCTTTTTGTTGCAAACGCCCTATTCCCCCAAATATCGCAGCGCAACTGCCGGCAGAAATCACCGAGCAGCTTGAAGGCACACTCCCGGTTATTTCATTGCCTGATTTTGTCGCGTTTCACACCGCTTATGCCAATGATCGTTCGGTCGCCTACAGCTTCGCCCAACTGGTCTTAGCGCTCGGTCAACTCGGCGATGTATTTTGGGCGATTTCGACATCGGGAAATTCCAAAAACATTCTTCATGCCGCCCAGGTTGCACGCGCAAAATCGATGCCCGTTATCGGCCTCACAGGTCAATCCGGCGGCGCTTTAAAATCCCTTTGCGATGTTTGTATTGCTGTTCCAGAAGTCGAAACGTACAAGATTCAGGAGCTTCATCTGCCAATTTATCACGCCTTATGCCAAGCTCTCGAAGCGGCGCTATTTGACGGCCCCTCTCGAATATAAAAAGAAAAACTTGCACTCCTACAGCGCACCCGCTTAATGGCGGCCATGTTTTTAGGTTTCTTAGGTGCCGCAGCCGCTAACCCCATAACACCCGGACATGCCGTATGGTCTCAAATGCTGATCATGTTTTTTTTGTTTCTGGGCATGTGGTTTATTCTGATTGCTCCCCAACGGAAGCGCCAAAAGAAGCATGACGAGATGGTCCGAAATCTCAAGCACGGCGACCGCGTTCTCCTTTCCTCGGGCTTTTACGGTGAGATCACCAATGTACGCGACGACCGCTTTGAGGTTCGCATTAGCGACAATACGGTTGTCGGCGTTCACAAATCTTTCGTTTCAGCGAAGTTATAACTTGACACCTTCGGCAGGTGCCTTAGCGTTGCGACATCCGGGCGGGAGTGCCGTCAGGATGGTTTGACTAGTTTTGTTTTCATAACATTGTTCATAGGATTTGATCGGTAGCTTTTGAGGTCATTTGGGGGAAGGTTACCGATCTTTTTATTGTCATCACGAGAATTCCGGCGCGTCCAAGCATTGCCGAAATAGCAAGCATTTGTTCTCAAAGTCCGATCCGCAAATTCCAGTTTTTTAAAAAATAGTGATATTTGTTACTTCTTTTGAAATATTTTAACGCATTAATCATTAAAATATTGTAATAAATATAAATTTTCATAAAATCTTCACCCGGAGGAGGGTTTTATGGGAAATCTTATCAAATGGGTCACGCTGGCCCTGTGTTGTTTACAAACTCCGTGTTTTGGATCGTTTGTGTTGTGGAAAAATTTACTAGAGTCGAGCTCGTCGTCGGTTTTCGATGAAGATTCGAGTCCGCTCTTTCCGGAGCCTGAACGGGATAGTGAACCCGTCGAGCGCTTCGCACTTGAAGAGAAAGAAGAGCCGCTGGTCATAGCCCGAACAGAAACCGTTGAGTCCGACAATTCTACGGAAGAAGTCTCATCATCTCAGCAAGAGACACACCTCTCGGTCGCGAAGTGGTTCCAAAATATCCATCCCGATATCATTCAGCTCATCAAGCGCAGCTACCTTTTAACAAAACGTGACTCGCAAAACTGTTTTGTTCATGAGGCCGAGATGTTACAAGGAAATCCTACATTTCAGACCGAAAAAACACAGCACTCCTGGCACTGCTTCCGAAACTTTACGGGGATCCACGGCGATATTCAGGAAAGCTCTTGTCTCGGGAATTGTCTCAACTGCTTCTTGAAGTGTTTTTCCTGCGGCCAAACCCGTCCGGAGCTCGACTTTGCGGGATTCGTTGCCTACAAACCCGCGGAGCTCCCGGGTCCTAATTATTGCCCCTATCACGTCATTTGCGTGGTCTTCCGTGGATCGCAAGGCGAGAGCTTCCAGCCCGGTAATGGGATGATGAGCGCCAGCTGGGCAACGAACTACGACTGCGCGCCGACTGCAGTGAACCCCGAAAACTACGGGTTTGAGGGCCGTGTCCATGGTGGATATCTCGCTAAGGTCAACTCCTGCAACTTCCCCCATGAAGACGTCGCAATGATGGTCTGTGACGGCGAAATCGACAACCCACTTCACGACTGGGATGACCGTTATCTGTACTCGTTGGACGAAAGTATCCAAGAAGCTATCGATCGTGTACCCGCTAATGAACGCGACAAAATCCGCTTTATCGTTACAGGACATAGCCAGGGCGGCGGACTTGCCCAGGTCGCATTACCATATATCTTGACGAAATTCAGCCCCCAGCTTCCAGGATTTCAAGATAACTTCACGACCCCGAGGTTCTTTGGTTACTTCCTCTCCCCTCCCCGAGTCATTGCAGATGCGGCCTGCGAAAACGCGTACAATCTTCTCGTCGGCTACGACAACATGATCAGCCACTTCGCGTTCCGCGACATCGTAACGCTCGCAAGCCTACGTGGGTATGTTCCTCTCGGCCACCTCGCAATCGATGCGCCCTACGACGTCATTACGCGGGGAATTCAGTCCGAAATCGCTTACAACAACCGGCTGTTCCTCATGGAATACCTCAAGGCGAAACTCGATTCTGACCGCTTTGATACAAGTGATGCCAAATGCTGGATTTTTAACGAAAACCCCGAACTCCTCATCTCTTGGACCGACATTGGGCACATCTTAGCGGACATCCGTCTGTACTTTAATCGCGTTCTATCGCCGAACGACCTTTATCTCAACATCTCGCCACGGACCCTACTTGAGATCTTCAATCTCGCCCTCGAGCGTTACAACAACCGCAAGCACCGCAATTCGCAGGCCCGCTTCGAGAGCAATCAGATCGTCTTCCACGAAACAATCGACTGGGATATGCTCCGCGAACTCGGTATGGGCGATCTCTGTGCTGAAGAAGTCGTTCTCGACTCACAGCGACAAGCGATTATCGATCAGCTCGACAAAAATATCACCGGTGAAACCGTAACGTTCTCGCGCCGTGGCAATAATAACATCTCTGCACTTATCGATACCGTCTGCGATCTACGGGATGCCGAACGAGGCCACAGCAACCCCGGTGGAGCCTGGGAGACTATCAAGCGTTTCATCTGCCCGTGCATCTGGGGTGAACTCGAGCAGCCCGAACAACCTTACATCTTCGATGAAGAATTCAAACAACTCTTAGAAGAACACGGCATCGCCCCCAAAGACTTCGGTATCAGTCCGGCGGGACAGGTTTCGCTGATCGCGTACCTACACTACGGTTCCGGCGCCAACGGCTATAACGCAAAGCTGTTCGATCCCTATATGCCGTCCGCTAACCTCAATTGGGCTCTCGATAACGGTTGGCGTATCGAGCATGGCGACAACCGCCCCTGGGCCGAATGTGCCGGTGGCTACGGCAACCGCCCGACACCTCCACCGAGCGCTCAGAGCTCTGAAATCGACTTCGAGTGCCCTCGTTCTGTCATTCTCCATATGGCCATGGACACTTCCGAAAAAGCATCTTCCGAGGAAGAAACGGTATAGCCTTTGCGACGTTCGACAATATTGCTAAACCAAAAGACCTGCGTGGCAGGTCTTTACTATTAAAATACTTTCTACGAAGCTCCTAGCGAGCTCTCGAATCCACTGGCGACACCGGAACAGGTGCTGGCGTCGGAGCTGGCGCCGCCTTAACGGGAGTCGCTGCAGGTTTTGCTGGCTCAGGTTTCAGATCGACAACGGGGTTTGTAATCTTATGGATTTTAATCCAAAACTCGAGTGTTGAACCGCCTGGGATAATCCCCATCGACTCGTCACCGTAGGCATTTTCCGGCGGAATAAAGGCACGCGCCTCACCGCCATTACCAATCTGCTGAATTACCTCGCGCAGTCCCGAAATAATCATCCCCAAATAAAGCGTCGCGTGCTCCTTACGCTCAAAGGTACTATCAAAGACCTCGCCACTGATCAGTTTTCCCTCGTAATCGATTTCCACGGTACAATCATCCGTTGCGCGCACGCTATCACCGGCCTTGATGACATTGACGACGACTCCACTGGGAAGCTTTTTAAACCCGGCCTCTTTTTCCTTCGTTTTGCGGAATGTTTCGCCAACCTTGCGGTTGTTCTCGATCTGCTCTGTCTCGCGCTTGCTGATAAATTCTTGCAATGCGGCCTGTTCCTTCTCTGTGAGCTTGGGCGGCATCTGACGTTCCACAATCGCACCACGCAGACCTTTCTCGAAATACTGGTAATCTTTCGCCGTCAAGAAATGGCACAAACCCATGTTCCAAGCCGTAATCGTACCGAAACGCGTCAACTGCAACTCGGTCTCGTCCGGTTTTAACGCAAGCTGTGCGGATTCTGTCTTCCCATCGGCCGTTTTCGCCGCAGTTGGAGCTTGTGCTGCTGTAACCGTCGCCTGTTTTTCGGTAACAGGGGCAACTTTTTCAACCGCAGGCGCAGCGGGCTCCGGCGACGCCATATTGCTTTCGGTCAACACCTGTTGCTGATCTGCAAAAAGCGGAAATACACACGCCAACAACACGAGAGAACTACAAATACTTTTCCTATTCATTTCAATCACCGCCGCAGGATAATTTTTCGCCACAAAGGACACAAGCTTATTTTTTCACATAAAAGGCTACTTTTTTCGATAATTTTCCAAAGGCGACAACGACTAAGGTCGTCCGATTGAAAACCAAAGGCCCCCGGTTAAAGAACCGAGGGCTGGATGGGATATGGATGGGAAATTCCTCAACTAGAACACGAGTTGCGCCAATGCGCTCTTGCTCCGCGACGCCTTGTTACGATGGACAAGGCCAACCTTCACCGCCTTATCGAGACAGGAGACATAAACCCGCGCGGCGCTTTTCGCTTCTTCACCTTCCGAAGCCCGCACCCGCTTGAGCTGTGTTCTTAAACGACTGACGATCGCCCGATTACGTACTGTACGCCGTGCTGCCTGTCTTATCCCTTTTAATGACGCCTTCTTATTAGCCATCCTCGTGCTCCGTATTTCTAAATTACGAGCAACGTAATAGCACCCCGTTTGCGCGTTGTCAAGCACTTTCCTAAAAAAATTTTTCAGATAATCTCAGAGGTCGTATTTCTTAAGAAATTTCCCAAAAACCAGGAGACATTTTGGTTTGGAGGAAAATTCTTTTTTCATCCTATTCGCCTAGCTTCAGGTAAGTTTTGCTCGTAATACCGCCGCAAAGAGACAGAAGCCAAATCACTCTTCCCAAACTGCTTTCCTCAAAAACAATCAGGGCTTCTTGTCAGCCAAGAAGCCCTGAAAATACAGGAGGAAAACATTCGCCCTGTCGACTAAATATAAACACCGCTGTGATTTATTCGCAATCTGGTTTCAGATGCTCCAACCACCTAGAGGGAACAGATGCAATGCCCTTCTCCCGATTGTTCGTATTCATACAATCATACATTTCCTGAGTCCAACGTATAGTATGCAGCCGAGGATAGTCAAAAAGGTGAGAACATCGGAAAAACGCTGCCCCATGCCCTCTTGATTCAATAGATTCACTTAGTTTATGCTTTGATTGTACTTATTCATACTACGATACATTCGCTCCCTCGAAAACCGACATATAGATCCCTGACGAACATAATTCATGATAACAGGGAACAATCTGCCTTTATTAGCCTGATTTAATTCAGAGAATGCATATTCAACCCCCGCACTTCCTTTCCAGGACTTCATATAAGTTATCATCAAAGAAAAACATTCTCTTTTCCCCGCTTGATTTAATTTAGAATACAATCCTTTAATGAACTCAGGAGACACTTTTTGACAAGCAGGATAACCAATGTGATCTCCAAGATTCTTAAAAAGAACCTTCATTTCTGTCTGATTTAGTGACGTCACAAAACGTAGACGGTATTGTAACGGAATCGCCAAAAGCGGATATACCGATAATTCTTGCTTTAGCTCCTTGCTTACCCGTTCATCAATTACATTTCTGAATGCGAACAAATGTTTATAACCCCTATCTTCTGTCAACTTCAACTGAGGGTTTCTAAGTAAAAAACAAAGCTCCTCGAAAACAGCTATTTGTACATAGGTTCTAAAACTTGCTAAAGTCTCCGCACCTTTTACTGCGTCCTGAAAAGATAAACAATAATCAAGTATCTTCAAGCTATCGCTTCGCAGAGAACTTCCACTCTGATCCCCCTCCATTTGTCGGATAAACAAAGGAAGCTTTTTGGCAACGTTTTCTACAGACGACGGTACTTGGGATAAAGCATTTATTTCCTCTTGAAGAACCTCTGCTGCATACAATAGTTCACATATTTCATAATAATCCCTCTCCATCATACGCTGTTTAAGCTCATCATCATTAATCGTTTTTTCATATTCAGAATACCCGAACAACCAATATTCTTGCACTTTATTGTAGTATGAAGCTTTCAGGCTAATAAATCTTTGATACAAATACTCCAAATTCTTCGTATCCGTAAGACTCGTCGTCGCATTTTCATTAAAACTATTCTCACTTGCATAAAGCAAATTTCCCCCCCATGCAGCTTAATGTTAGCGATAAAACCATAAGAAGACCCTTTTTATTTTTATATAGTTTCTTCATAAGTTCCGACACTATCGGAGCGATTTTTCTCGAAGTCAAGAAATTTTTACAAAAATTAAAAATATTTCAATACTTCAACAAAACCAATGGACAGATCTTGTTTAATCTCACTTATAATTTCAGGGAAATTCCGCCCCACCATCACAAAAAAGTACAAAATCCCTCTACCCGAATACCACGGCTTAATTTGACATTCCAAATCTCCTACAAATTTGCAAAGTCACAAGCACTCCCTTTCCTTACGTAAACTGATGTTTAAGTTAAGATAACAAAACTCTCTTCAGAACTCACAGGACAGCATCTCTAACCCCATAGATACTCTTAAGACTAAGCAAACCTACGCTTGGAGTTGAGGTCGTATAACAATTTTTGTAAAGGTGTTAACAGCTCTTCAGAGGAAAGGTTCTGGTATTCGTCAGGGCGTATCTCTTCTACTTGAAAGTATATTTTTGAAAATGGTTTGGGAAGATAAAAGCGGTCCCAGGATTTGAAGCGCCAGCACTTCGGAATAAAAATCCCACCTAATAGGATTGGTACGTGCGATTCTTTGGCTAAAACTGCCACTCCGGGCTTGGCGACATAGCGCAGACCGAGAGCTAAAAACAAGCACCGGCACTAAAGAGGACGAGTTGTCTTTCCAACAAGAATAGTGCATCTCAGAAACAATTAAAGTCTCTAACGGATGGAAAGCCTCAAAGGCAGTCAAAACATCAGCTTGTCGAAAGGTACAAACTCACCTCTAGCTACTTAATTAATGGTTTTCTGTTGGCCACAAATCCTCACCGGTAAAATGCTTAAAGTTATCCTTATAAAAATGGTAAGGGAATTTCAAATCCTCCCAAAGAGCATAGTCTTTAACCCAATGGGAGCCACCATTAGGATCATTCACTTCTTTATAGAAGCATTTTTTTGGAAGGTACGAAAAATTTATGCCTTGATTATCCCTACCCATAGAGTGGTACATTGCTCGAATCCCTGTTTCATCCATTTCGCTAGATTTCGCAACCTCCATCGCCCTAGGGAAAAATCTGGCTTTGTTATCTTGATTTAATGATAGAAAAATTGCGACAAAATCTTCATCTTCGAAAGGCTCCTCCTCCGCAAAGTTCATTACCTCCGCAAAAACCTTACCTTTGTTGTTTTGATTCAAGGACTGAAACATCTCTGCAACACACTTAAATTTGGGAAACTTTCCCATATGAGAATCCTCTTCTTCATCAAAAACTCCCCCTTTAATATGTTCTATCACAATAGGGAAAAAGCGGCCTTGATCATCTTGATTGAGCGACTGAAACATTCCAACAAAGTGCTTTAACCCGAAATATATTTCAGATTCATAAGAGTCCTCCATTAAAATGGGAAAAATTTCTCTCTTTCCCTCAGAATTTAAGGACAGAAACATTGTCACAATTTCGCCTTCATCTAGGTGTTTCAAAATAGGCTTCAAAAGAATGAAACATTGGTGTTTATTTGCCGGATTTAATTCGTTAAATATTGATACAACGACGTTGCGATTGTTATCATACATCAAGTAAGTGTATTCTGGACTATTGTTATCAAGTGCACCCTCTTCATAAAGAGAACTCCGAGGGAAAGCGGTTTCGATATCAAAATTGCCATCATCACTAAGCTTTTCCATATAATCATCAAGAAGAGCCATTAAAATATCCTGACTCAGTAATTTTATAATACCGAGACGAAATTCCTTCGGAAGTCGAAAAAGAGGAAGCAATTTCCTATCCCGTTTCAATTGATTTATTATTTGCTCATAAATCGCATCTTTAAGAGTGTTTAACTTTTCATAGTCACAGTCTTGATCTTGCTGCTCGGGTAATAAACAAAGCTTCCAATAAACAGCCTCTTGCGCGTACAAACCAAATTGACTCAAACCATCCAATTGCTCCTCTACTGTCTTGAAGGACATAACATAATCCAACACTCTTTGAATATCCTTTGACGCAAAGGGGTGTTGTAAGTCGTGTTCCATCTTCTGAATTACTACCGGAAGTTTTTCAGCGATCCCTTTTATATAATCGTCAGAAATTGTTCCCTGAAATCTGTTTATTTCGTCTTGAAGCTGCTTCGCATGATCTAAGTGCGTCTTGAGCTGAGCAAGACTATCATTACTAGTACTCTGATAGATAAATTTGCATTTTTCTCCAAAGGGTTTTTCAAACTCTATACTTGTTCGACATTGATATCGAACACACTCGTTCCACTTTTCTTCAGAGATATACAGCTTGTAACACATATAGCTTAGCTCCATTTCATTACTAGCATGAAACTCCTCGTTGAGATTCTCGGAAACATTTCCCGCACTTGCATGCAGCAAATTACCATTAAAGAAACCTAACAATAGAGACAAAACCGTCAGAAAAATCCTTTCTTTTTTATGTAAGTTTTTCATATATTCCGGCGAAGGTCGCTGCAAATTTTATTTATGTCAAGACTTTTATTGAAATTATTGTAAGTGTTTAAATAAAAACAAAAAGTTATTTCAAAAAACCATTTGCACCCCGTACGCGAGAACCTATATTAATTTACAATTACAAAGCCCCCTCCAATAACCCCATGGGATTGTCCCTCATACTCCCTCACTTCCCTCTATAAAGACCGATGCTTCGAATTGAGGTTGTATAGCACTTTTTGTAAATAAATCTGTAAGTCATCGGAAGAGCGATCTCCATATTCTTCGAGGTCGATGATCTCGATATGAAAGTAGATTTTTGAAAACGGTTTGGGAAGATAAAAGCGGTCCCAGGATTTGAGGCGCCAGCACTTCGGAATAGAAATTCCACCTAATAGAATCGGCACGTGAGACTCTTTGGCTAAAACTGCCACCCCGGGCTTAGCGACGTAGCGCGGACCACGGGGACCATCCGGTGTAATCGTTACCGAATGCCCGCGATGAAGAACGTTTCGCATCTCCAGTAACGCACCGCGACCGCGATGCTGCGATGACCCACGAACAGCACGAATACCGAGATTTTCAAGCAACGCCGTGAGCCACGCCCCATCCCGACTCGGACTCACTAGCCCGTACATTGTTTGATCCTGAAAATAGCGCTGATAAATCAAAGGTGCAACCATGAGACGATTGTGCCACAAAACGCAAATCTTCGCGCGCGAACGGTAACGTCGCAAAAGTTCCTCGCTTTCAGGGTCGACTTCGAGCGACAGCGTCCGTAGCCAAAGCTGGATCATTTTCGTTGCAAACTTGGCCCATAAGCGATTGACTGGCGACAATCCGTTAATGCGAACCCCCACGGCACGAGCTTGGAATTTTATGGGAAAATTTCAATCTAATTACGCTATCGCGAAAAAGTAAACACTCTTGTTACGTAAAAATCACATTGCAAAAATTTGTAACAAGAATATGATCGGACCACGGTATGGAAAATGCGGTAGAGGTTTTTAAGGGGTACGTCCAGCGCCTCGCAGAGAAATTGAAAATTGAAGGGCTCCAGGTTGATGACGAAAATACCTGTTACCTGGCGTTCGATGAGAAATTTTTCGTCCGGTGCTCTTTCGATAAAGAGAAGGAACAGATTGAATATTTAGGTTATATCGGAGCGCTACCGGAAGACGGCGCGGATTATTACCAGGGCATTTTGGAGAGCTGCCACTTTTGGCGCGATACGGCTGGTTCGAACGTTTCTTTCGATCCTGAGGATGGCACTCTAACCCTTCAGCAATTTTGCGATATCAACTTCATGAACGATGATTATTTTTACAAAGTCATGGAGGATTTCGTCAATGCAATGGACCACTGGAACTCGAAACGCCGACAGGAGTGGGAAGAGCACCCAACTGCATCACCTAGCACCGATGTTCCAGCCGCAGGCCCCGTCGGAATCGATCCCAATATGATGATGTTCGGAGCGTAATCATGCCGACCGAGGTCGAGACATTACAGCGTTGCCCGATACTCCACTCCGAACGGTTAGCGCTTTATCCCATACAAAAAGAGGACGCGGAACGGATTGCCGAGCTGCTTTCCGATTACGAGACGGTCTACATGATGACGTACGCCCCTTGGCCGTACACGCTCGCGGATAGCCAGCAATGGATCGGTTATGCTCTCTGGCTCTGTTCCGAAAATAAGGGCCGCTTTTGGGGGATTTACGACGACGATGGCGTATTCATTGGGACGATTGGGATGTCGCTCTACCCGGAGCATGATCGTGGGGAACTTCACTATTGGCTTGGGAGGCCCTATTGGGGTAAAGGCTATGGAACCGAGGCCGCCAAACGTATAATCCGTTACGCCTTTCGGGACCTACATCTTGAATGCCTGGATGTCAATCATATGGCCCGCAATTCACGTTCCCAACGCCTGATTCAAAAGTGCGGCTTTCAATACGAGGGCACCTTCCGCCACTATGTCAAGCGCTTTGGCCATTACGAGGACGTCAAGAACTACAGCCTCTTACGCAGCGATCCCGTCTAATCCAATTGTTGTCGGATTCTATTAAGCCCCCGCTCTCCTCTGCGATACCCATTGAAAAGCCAAACCTCTATGTCATCATTTCCGTTTACAAATCAGCGTTAACGACTATCCTTTGTGCGTGAATAAAAAGCAGGTACGTCGCGGTTGGTTCGCGATCTTTGGGATTTTGTTGGGGCTCTTTACTTATGGCATCTTCGAGTGCCGTCAACTCCATACTCCTCAAAGGCGCATTCCAGTCGCTTCAAGCTCTACCAATTCCGTCGGGCGCTATGCCAACCACCCCAGTGATGCGGTTCAGGCGAAGCTCGAGGCGCTGCGAAAAAATCCTTACCGCGAACGACATCCAGAGATGAAGGGTCTCGCGCAAGTCCCCCCTCTCGGGACCGATCGCCTGGTGTTACGGGGCATTAATTCGGGAGATTACGACGACTTTTTTGCGACCTGGAACGACCGTGATGCGGTGTACATGCTCATCTACATTCCCTGGCCCACTTCCAAAGAGCAAGCGATCCACTACCTGCACTCCCTGAGCTACCAAGCGAGCCGCCAGGAAGGTCTGTACTGGGCGATTACCGAGCCAGACGCCGGGCGTCTCATGGGTGTCATTGGACTAACCCTCGAGTCCTCCTTTGATCGTGCGGAGATACACTACTGGCTTGGGAAGCCGTACTGGGGGAAAGGATACGCAACAGAGGCGGCCAAGCGCGTGATCGACTACGTATTTCGCGACCTAAATATCCATCGCCTTGAGGTCAACTGCTTTTCCGATAACGTCCGCTCGAAGCGCGTGATTGAAAAATGTGGCTTCCAACACGAATATCTCCGCAAGGAATGCCTCAAAAAAGAGGGCCAATACAAAGACATCGACTACTACTATCTCCTTCAGCAGGACTACTTGGGGATTCACCAAGAATGAAACATTTTCTGCTTAATTTTTTCATAAAATATTAATAAAATTTTCTTGACATCGCCCTAAAACACAGAGAGAAGCGGCGACGTTATGAAAGTACATCTTCTCAAAAAATTATCGTTGTTCATTGGCATCACAAGCTCTTTATTTGCCCCTCTACACGCAGATACCGAAGAAGAGGCACGGAGCGTGGAAGAGCTTCGTTGGGCAGTCGAGCAGTTAACTATTATCATCCAAGGAATACCAGAAGCAAATTGGGGACTGCGTGCACAAGCTATTCAGCGGCGGCGTGAAATTTTAAGACAGCTTCACGAATACGAAGCAAATTTTTCCTTTTTTAAGCGAGAATAATCCCTTTAAGGGAAAGATTTATTCTGCTTCATTGTGTATTTTAAAAACGGTGGTGTTTCTGTTAAGCAACAGAGATTTCACCGTTTTGGTTTTACCTACACCGACGAAAATCGGTCGTTTTGTCCGAATTTTTGTCAATAAAGATTTAAAAACTCACTCAAACTGCCCTTTGTAATGTAAACGCATTGACAGTATCATCATAACAAAAAGAAAATCTCCTCTGCTATGAAAAGATGTTTACGGAAAATATTGTCATTTGCGCTTTTGATAGGTGCTTCAGTAAATCAATTACAGGCATCGGGTTCAACGCAAGGCATGAGCCAGCGGGAGCGGCAACGGGAGGCTAGGATGCGAGCAGTTTATGAATGTGGAGGGCAAGTGCGTAATAACCCGGCTGCGCTACAGCCGGTGCCTCAGCCACAACCGGTTCTGACCTCCCAAGACATAACCCGGCTGCGCGCTACAGCCGGTGCCTCAGCCACAACCGGTTCTGACCTCCCAAGACATGAGCCAGCGAGAGCGGCAACGGGAGGCTAGAATGCGAGCGGTTTATGAATGTGGAGGGCAAGTGCGTAATAACCCGGCTGCGCTACAGCCGGTGCCTCAGCCACAACCGGTTCTGACCTCCCAAGACATGAGCCAGCGAGAGCGGCAACGGGAGGCTAGAATGCGAGCGGTTTATGAATGTGGAGGGCAAGTGCGTAATAACCCGGCTGCGCTACAGCCGGTGCCTCAGCCACAACCGGTTCTGACCTCCCAAGACATGAGCCAGCGAGAGCGGCAACGGGAGGCTAGAATGCGAGCGGTTTATGAATGTGGAGGGCAAGTGTGCTGAGCCTCAGCTAATAAGACCGGCTCCCAAGACATGAGCAAGCAACGGGAGGCTAGTGCGAGCAATGGAGGAGGCGAGCAAGCTCGTAGCAATCAGACTGCGCAACTATCACCTCAGGTCCAGTATCAAGAGCAAGTGCGTCGAGCGCAAGAGGAGGCTCGGAGGGCGGAGTTAGAAAGGAAACGTCAGTCATTAGAGGAACAGATATTACGCGAAGAAGAGACAGAAAGAGCGCAAAAGGAAGCGGAAGCAACAGATCAAAGACTTCGAGAAGAAGAGGCAAGGAAGCGTCTGGAGGAAGTTCTGCCGTCTTCGGATTCGACGTCAAACGTTCTGACGGAGCTCCTTACACAGCTCCGTCAGGAACAGTCTGCTAACGTGACTCCGGAAAATCCTGCCATCCCGCTAGAGGAGTTATTGCGGCAGCTCTCAATGTCCAATAGCTCCGATCAGAATGATAACGTTGTAGTTGGCAGCACACAGGCGCAATTACCGAACAACTCGCCTACAATGAGCGTGCAACAAGGGATTGCGCTTGCTCAGGGAGCAAACATCGTCCTCGATGGAACGGATCGGCGTCCCCCTGAAAATCACGAGATAAATGGTGATTTGGCGCATACCGTTCTCTCCGACCTGAATGCGATTTATCATTACGAAGGCGATGGCCTGCTGGGTGTTACCTCTCATTTTGGTCATGCTCTATTTGATTGGGTTCAATCACACCCGTTCGCGAATTTCCGCAAAAATGAAGCAGATAGACGTGCGATGCTCGATCTCGTTCGCTCTTTAGCGCCGTTCAAAGAAGATCCCGGTTTTTGCCGTAATTGCGAAGCGCTTGAGGCCAGCTTTACTCAGGAGCAAGAGGATTACCCAACCAATAGTGCCCGGGCATGTATGCTGATTGTTTCCCTATTTTTACATCCAGAAGAGGTTTAATCCTTAATCATAGAAGCAAAGCCAATTTTTAAGGTTTATACATAAAGACAAACAGAGGTTGTGTTCCGTAAAAATCAGAACCGGCCTCTGCGGTTTTTCTAGGCAGCCTTTATTCCTTTGAGGCGATTGGTAAGGCGCTCGTAAAACTCCTCTTCGGAGGTACAGCGGAAGGTCATAGAGAAGCGGATGCTGGGTTCTGGATCTTCCCAGGGGACGGAAACAATGCCGAGTGCCTCGAGAAGCCATTGGCTTAAAGCGGCTGCTGAGGTTACGGAAATTTCCTGTCCTTGATAACGGAGTTTTTGGGGAACGCGGACATATAAAAAGAAACCGCAATCAGAGGAATACACTTCAAAGCCGTGTGTTTTTAGGATCGCCGCAACCGATTGCTTGCGCTGTTGGTAGCGCTGTGTCATTTTTTGCGAAAACGTACAATCCTCGAGCGCTTGAATTGCCGCTTTCTGAATGGCTAGGAATTGCCCGGAGTCGGAGTAGTCTTTGACTTTCGAAAAGGCGCTAACTAAATCCGCGTTGCCGCAAACCCAGCCTAAACGCCAGCCCGTCATGTTGTACGTTTTGGACATCGAGTGGATTTCAATCGCAATGTCCTTCGCATGGAGACATTGTAAAATCGAACGCGGATGCTCCGTGAGACACGCGTAAGCGGCATCGTTGATGACCGCGATATCATAGTGATGCGCAAATTCGATGAGTTCGACAAAAAATGTGGATGTCGCAGGCGCGGACGTCGGATTGTTGGGATAGTTGACGTGAAAAACCTTCGCCCTTCGGGCTACATCCGTCGGAATTAACGAAAGATCAGGGAGAAATTGCCGCTCCCAAAGAAGGGGTAACGAGAAAACTTCACCGCCGAGATATTCTACATGCGTGTTGAAAATCGGATAAACAGGATGTGTTGCAATAATAAGATCTCCTGAATTAATGAGGCACAGTGGCATTAACGAAAGCGCTGATTTCGCCCCGATGCAGTGAGCAAGTTCCGTTTGAGAATCAACCGTAACGCCAAAAGTTTTTTGTATGAATCGAGTAGCGGCTTCGCGAAATTCTGGACAGCCATTGTCCGCATAGCCTTGATTTTCCACAAAGTGCGCTTGGGAGCAGAGCTCTTCGATAACACTGTCGGGTGGAGGTAAATCGGGCTCCCCAATCCCCATGTCTAATAAAACACGATCGGGATGTTCGGCTTGAAATCGGCGCTTAGCGGCCTTAATCTCCTCCATTTTATATCCCCCTGCTCGATCAAAATCTTGCCCTCCTATCCGTTCCGCAAGTAACCCGCGCATCAATCCCTCTTTCATCTCTTTATGAATACTGTTACCTTGAAACGATTTAAGAAAAGCCTTTTTCGCTCCGAAAATTATTGTAAAAAACATTTTAACTATAGACTAGAGCATGCCGATTATGGGAAAAGGTTATTTGATTGGGGCTCTTTTGTTGAGTGTGCCTTCGACTCTCGGCGCGTCTAGCAGCAGACCCCATATCACTATTCCTCAAACAAGACCGGAACATCACCCTCGGGCAAGACGGCAAAACCTAGCTTCGACAAACGTTATTCCGCCCCTAAGATCTACACAAGAGGGTCAAATCTGGGCGGCCTTTCCGCAAAAACTAACCGTCACCCCTATTCAAAATCTACAAGATACGATCGTAGCTATGAATTTACTCTTTGATTGGTACGCGAGACAGCGTGATTTTCAAATAACCGTTACGGAAGAACAACAAATGGTCTCGCTCCTTCAAAATGTCATGGACGTTTTAAAGTATGTCGATTGGAAAGAAGAAATTACATTAAAAAAGGCTCGTTATACAGAACTTAAAAAACAATGGAAACACAAGCAAAGCATACGGCCTCCGCGTTTCTCTCCGACTTTAATTGAACTCCAAGCGTACGAGACGCTCTTTCAGCAATTATTTGATATCGCCACTTCTTTAGATTTAATTTCGTGCGCACAAAAGGCTGTCACGTGGTGGAGGTTTCTAAACCCTTCCGCTAACATCGTGTTGCCACCGCGAGCGCGACGTATCTAGGCTTCCTTAAACTCTTGCGCTAAATCTTGAAAAAAAATCGGTAACTTCATCGCTAAAAGCGTAAACGCTTGGAGCGCAACCTCCCGAATCTGTGGATGCGCAAAGCGTGTGCACCGTAGGCGAAAAAAATGTCGCCATTCCCGTAGGTCGGCCGACATCACAACCTCTGTCTTGAGGCTGTTTGGTAAAACCGCACGCGCTTCCTGCGGCGTCGCCCCTCCCTCGAGCAACTTAAAGTATCGCGTCTCCGCTTGCTCCATCGCTAAAACCCACTCCCGATAACAAGCGCTCTCGGGTACCCAAAAACAAGGCGCAATCACCGTAATTTCATGTCCAAACTGGTCCTTCGCGTAATTACAATACCGCGTCGATTCCTGACAATAAGACGCAATTCGGTGGCGGACGATTTCATGCGATACACCGCGATCACAAATAAATTTAAGCGTTAAGGAGTAGTGCTCGAGCACCGCTTCATGCCCGCGTTTGACAATGCCCGCGATAAAGGTCGCCGCACTCGTTTCACTCGTTTTTCCCTCTGACTTATAGCACACACGCCCACATTGTTCGATATGCCGCATGACAGCATCGGTATCAATCGGCGTTAGTAGTTCAACGTGTGCGGGGATAATTTTCATACCACCTACCCTTTCGATCTTTTGTCATGTCGCAACTCTTTTTAGCAGGCTCGCGTTGAATCCGATTCGACGAGCATTTTCGGCGATAAAACGCCTTGTCGGCTGATAACCTGTTCAATACCGGCATTCATCAGCATCCGTGCGCAGATACGACACGGAACCGCATCAATTTCCTCACCCATCTCCAAATCGAACCCCGCTAAAAAAGCTGTTCCCCCGAGCATTTCTGCTCGAGCAGCTGAAATAATCGCATTTTGTTCCGCGTGTACCGCGACACATAATTCGTAGCGCTGCCCGTGTGGAACATTACACTGCTTCCGATAGCAAAATCCCGCATCACAACAGTTCTGCTGTCCACGTGGCGCCCCGTTGTACCCCGTTGCTACGATTTCATCTAACTTTACAAGCACACAACCGTACTGTCGGCGCAAACATGTGGATCGCTTCGCAACCGCTCGAGCAATGTCTAAATAATACGCGACTTTCGAAATACGCTCCACCGACACTTATGCTCTATCGATTCGATGAACTTGTCAATGTCAGATCCAGCATAACCGGGGCGTGATCGGATCCCAAACAATCCGGATATATCGCAATCGACCGGATGTTGCTTAACAAATCATCTGATGCTAAAAAGTAATCAATCCTCCATCCCACGTTTCGCTGCCGCGCTGCCGACCGATATGACCACCAAGTATAGCAATCTGTCGCATCCGGATAAAACGAACGAAATACATCTACCCAACCACGTGAAATATAGCGATCAAAACCACTGCGCTCCTCATCCGTAAAGCCCGCCGAACCACGACAGCGCTCGGGATGCGCAAGATCGATTTCCTCGTGCGCGACATTAAAATCTCCACACACCAGCACCGGCCTTTCCTGCCGCAGCGTATCAATCCAAGCACAAAATTCCGGATCCCACGTCTCGCTCCGAAACGGTAATCGCGCTAGCTCTGAACCGACATTAGGCGTATAGACATTGACGAGATAAAATTCCTCCACATCGAGTACCTGTACCCGTCCCTCTTGCGGTTGAATCAGTACATCTGGAGATTCTCCTTTCCGCTCTTTTAATGCCGTTTTGGATAATACCGTTGTGCCGGCGTACCCAGGACGTTCCGCAGAATGATAATAACGAAATGGATATTCTTCTAAAAACGACGATAATTCCTCGATCTGTGAGGGTTGAATTTTAATTTCCTGTAGACATAAAATATCTGGATTCAACTCCCGAACATTGACCTCGAAATTCTTTTGTAAAATCGCACGAAGACCATTAATATTCCATGTCGCAATCTTCATTCTCCCTCAAGAAAAAACGATCTTTCGAGCAAACACAACTCATTGTTCCACGTGGAACAATTCTTTTAACGATAAATATTGACAGATTTCATTAGGTAAAAAAGTTTAAAACTATGGATATTATGGGAATATTCAAAAAGCTATTGACAATTGTTTCCGTTTCGGGTCTGACGTGTGCTTTTGCAACTCCAGAAAAGGCCCCCACAATCGAAAGTATCGCAAGAGAGGTTGACCCGGATTGGGAGTCCACCGATGAGTTAATCATGTTCGAAGCGTACGAGAAGCCCCATGAACATGATGCCGCGAAAGATCCCTACATCAAACGGTCGCTCGCGTTGCTCAACGGAAAAGCGTTTATCAAACTTGTCGCTTTCGCCGAATTACCCTACGGTGCTAAAATTTTAACCTCTGAGTATTTAGGTCTCAGTAAAACGGAATCCAAAGCGGTTGTAGAAACACTAGAACAAACATTTAGCGACGAAATCTTTGCGATCCAGGTGATCCTCTCCTTAACGCCAGGTGGCGACAGCGGCTCGGCTTTTCGAGGACTGCTATTCGTTGACCAGGCGGAAAACGGAGGTCTGAGTATCCATTTTTGGGAATACCTCTCCAATCTCTCTACTCTCTCCGAAAATGACAACAGGGCCCTACGATTCCAATACGCTTACTCGACGTTGCGATGGGTACAGGAAGTTTACGGTCATCCCATTCACGAGATTTTCTTGGGTTATCCTGGCATGCCGACCGAACCGTTATCAATGATTCCCAATTTACCCAGTTGGAAGGAACAAAACGGAATCCAAGTCGTCAATGCTTTTAATGTATGCTCCTTTGCGCCAGAGAACGTCGACGAACTTTCCCATGAATTTCCTCAAATTCAGGAACTGTTACAGGGGAAAGATGCCGGTATTGTCGTATTTTCCGATCAAAAACCGCTTGCAATCGTGGAAACTTACACTGAAGGGCATATGGCAATCAAATTTGTAACTCCTGTATCCTTAGGAACGGCCTCTCAAACGCTAGAATTCGTCAAACATGCCCTAGGCGACGCATTGAATTTTTAGGATCATGCAAATATTCTTGCGGCTATCCCAAAGTACATTGTTCCACGTGGAACATTCCGAGGATAGGGATTTTTTCGAAAGCAAGACACATAAATCCTCCTCTATTCCTCTACAGACACACCCTGCTGGCGGTCCTTGGGGCAACCAGCTTTGAGCCAGCCGTTAATGAAAAGATCAAGGTCGCCATCCATTACCGCTTGTAGATTGCCGGTTTCGATCCCCGTCCGGAGATCTTTCACCATCTGGTAGGGCTGAAAAACGTAGCTGCGGATTTGATTACCCCAGCCAATCTCACCCTTCTCGCCGTACATCTTTTCGCGTTCACTCCGTTTTGCGTCTTCCTGGCGCTCGTAGAGCCGAGAGCGAAGGGCCTTCATCGCCGCCTCTTTGTTTTTGTACTGCGAACGCTCATTCTGGCAGGTCACAACAATCCCCGTCGGTAGGTGTGTGATGCGGATCGCGGACTCCGTCTTATTGACGTGCTGACCGCCCTTCCCGCTGGAACGGTAGGTGTCGATGCGCAACTCGTCATCCTTGATCTCGATCTCGTCATCATCCTCAATTTCCGCAATCACATCGACCGAACAAAAGGAGGTATGCCGGCGTTTATTGGCATCAAAAGGACTAATCCGTACCAAGCGGTGAACTCCCCGCTCCGCCTTTGCATAACCGTAGGCATTTTCGCCAACAATCCGGATCGTTGCTCGGCTAATTCCGGCTTCTTCTCCCGGCTGAAGGTCTTGGATCTCGGTTAAAAATCCCCGACGCTCCGCCCAACGCAGGTACATCCGTAACAACATATCGGCCCAGTCGCAGGACTCCGTACCGCCGGCCCCTGCATGGATACTTAAAAATGCGTTACACCGGTCGTGCTTCCCGGAAAGAAACGAACTTAGCTCCAGCGTTTCGAGCGTATTCATTAACGCCGGCGCCTCTGCTTGGAGTTCCTGTAAGAGAACTTCATCGTCAGATTCCTCTTTCAAGAGTTCCAGCAAATCGCTCCAATCGCGGATTTTTTGGCGCAAGGAGACCATCGGCTCGATCAGGTTTTTGAGGCTACGAAGTTCGCGGTTCACGAATTGCGCCCGCTCCGGATCGTTCCAAAAATTGGGAGCCTCCATGGCACGTTCTAAGGTCTGGATCTGTGCTCGCTTCGTATCGACGGCAACAAACCGCTCCAGCGCTTGAATTCGACGCTGAAGGTCCTCAGAAATAGCTACAATCTCTGGTGGCACCATCACAGCTCTCTTTTAAAAAGACATTTCTCCGTTTCTGCAAGGCCGCTTCCATAAAAAATGGCCGCATTATCCAAGACACATCGCCACATTCTCCGAAAAGATTTCACGGCGCTTCTAAGTTATTCACACTCTCTTGGGAATAACCTGAGAACAACCCGTGAATAAGACCATTTTAAGGCGATTTATCCACATTTTCTCCCATTTTATACACCGAGTTGTTCACATTTTTGTCGTTAAAAACGCCTGAATTTGTGCCGTTCTCAAATAGTTATTCACATATTCACACCCCCTATTAATACGACGAATTTATAAAATAAAGTTATTCTTAGCGCGTGCGTAGCCTTGCGAAAAAGCGTTGAGATCGTTTGATGGCCGCAATGAGCATCCCCGAAAAAACGCCGACGTGTATCGTGTTAACGCTTAACGAATCACAAGCGCAACAGTTACAGGCAATTTGCCAAAAGCGGGGCTTTGAGCTGTACGCGGTTCCGTATGCGCGGTTTGCCTTTAGAGCTCCAGATTTCAATCTCGTACAGTACCAATCGGGGAAACTCGTCTTACAAGGGAAGGGGGCTTCGGAGTTTGTGACGTTTACGATCGAACCTCAGGTGACATTGGTGCCACTTCAGGGCAACGATGAAGCCTATCACCCGGAGTGGTTTTTACCGCATGCGGGCTTGGATGAGAGCGGAAAGGGGGATTTTTTCGGTCCGGTGGTTGCGGCGTGTGTGATTGCTGGCGATGGCGCGGTTCGCGCATTTCAAGCCATGGGTGTACGGGATAGCAAGCGGATTACTAGCGATAAAGTGGCGCTCGCGTTAGCGGACAAAATTCGCTCCACGGCGGGGGTAGTTGTCGAGGTGATGTCGCTATCGATGGAAAAGTACAATGCCCTATATGTGCGTTTCGGTCGCAACTTAAATCGATTACTGGGGTGGCTTCACCGCTGTGCGTTGAAGAATGCACTCCAACGGCGTTACGTAGCGACGGGGTTATTGGACCAATTTTCGAAGCAGCCAATTGTACAGACGATGATTCGCAAAAATTTTCCGGAGTTTCATTTGGCGATGGAGACGCGGGCGGAGCGGGATCCAGTAGTTGCAGCAGCTTCGATTGTCGCCCGTGCAGCGTATTTGCGGCAGATGGAGGCATTATCTGAAGCGGTAGGGGAACCATTGCTCAAAGGAGCTAGCAGTCGTGTCAAACAGCAGGGACAAAAAATATGGGAGCATTCCGGAACGGAAGGGCTTGCCCGGTTTTGCAAGACGCACTTCAAGACTTTTGGGGAGATTTGCGGGGCGCAAGCCTAAAAACTGCGTGGAAAAACGTTTTTTGCTTTACTTTTGCTCGACACTTTGCTACTCTGGGCGGTCAGTTATGGAGTTTCCTTTTCTGAAAACGGGCGTCGTTTTGGCGCTTGTAGTGTTACTAGGTGGATGTGATTCGACGGAGTCGACGCTGGGCGGTGCGGGTGTCGGCGCAGCGACGGGTGCATTGTTAGGGCATGCCGTTGGCGGCCGTGGTGGCGCTGCGTTAGGCGGTGTTTTAGGCGGACTCGGTGGTGGTGCGGTGGGGCACTCCATTGGGCGTAAGCAGATGGAAGCGAAAAGTCGTGCCTCTCAGGCCGAGGAAGAGGCCCGGTACTACCAACGAGAGAATGAGTATTTAAGGAATCATGGGAGTCAAAGTAGTCGGCAAGAGAGTATCGATCAGGAAAAACGGCTCCAACAGCTTAAGTTTGAAGCCGAGGAAGCCCGTTTAAAAGGGGAGCTCGCCAAGGCGAAAGCGGATCAGGCTGAAGCAGAACGCCGGCAACGCGAAGTTGAATTGAAAAAGGAAGGCGTCTATAGTACAGAATTTCGGTCAACGCGTTATCAAGAGCCTCCGCAAGCACAAGAATACACATCCCGAAGGACCTACGCCCATTAATGCTTTAAACGATTATGGGAGAGCGCAGTCATATTATTGCGTGTGTTTGGGATTTCGATCGAACGTTAATTCCGGGAAATATGCAGGTTCCGATGTTTGCAGAATACGGGATCGACGAGCGATTTTTCTGGCAGACGATCAATCAGTTCACGGATCGCATGCAGCGTCGAGGAGTTTATCTCTCGGGGACGCTGGCGTACTTGAATTTTGTCCTCGCGTTGGTCCAAGAAGGTCGCTTACCGGGATTATCAAAGTCGCACCTCGAAGGCTACGGTCAACAGTTGACGTATTTTCCAGGGGTGCCAGAGATTTTTTCGCTCCTACGGAATGATGTTGAGCAAGATCCATGTTTCCGGTCTTACAGCATTTCGCTAGAACATTATGTCGTCAGTAGCGGACATATTGAAATTATCCGAGGTAGTCAGGTTGCGCCACATATGGAAGCAATTTTTGCGAGTGAGTTCCTTGAGGGGGAAATTGACGCGCTTGCGGAAAAATTCCAATTTGGAGCGATTGCAACGGAGTTAGTAGATTCTTCATCGGGTGCGTCTAAGGCCTATAATTCGGTTGAAAATCTTGAAGAGTTTTTAGCGGATGATCCGCCTGAAACCATTGTAGAATCGCAAGAGGGAGATAAGAAGGTTATTCGACAGATCGCGTGTGTCGTCGATCATACGCAAAAGACGCGGTGTTTGTTTGAGATTAACAAGGGCTGCAACAAGAACCGCGCCATCGATGTTAATGCCGTGATTGAAAACGACGTCCGGCGCATACCGTTTCAGAACATGATCTATATAGCGGATGGTCCGAGTGATGTCCCGGCATTTTCGGTAATTCGAGGTCATGGAGGTAAGGCTTTTGCGGTCTATAATCCCGAAGACGAGCGGGAGTTCGAGCAGAATGACCGGATGCTAGCGGCGGGACGGATCGATGCCTATGGTCCGGCGGATTACCGGGAGGGCTCGTCGACAACACGTTGGCTCCGTATGCACCTCAAGAAAATCGCGCAGCGGATCGTCGACGAGGAGCGCCGCGCAGCCGAAGATAATCCCGGGAAGCCTCCTGAACATTTACATTAATTCGCCGATAATTACATCGAAATTTGCTAGAAACTCGCTAGGGTTGCATGAGTGAAGGCCTTTTTGCGATTGTTGGTGCTCGTCCTCCTTTCGGCGTGGCTTTTCGCGGGGCTATCGTATCGGATTGTCCAGTTGGCGTATTTGGATCGATCGTATTATCAGGGTTACCTCGAATCGGCGCGTCGAGTTCGGGAGGTCCGTCGGGCGTCACGAGGCCGTATTCTTGATCGTAATGGTACCGTTTTGGCGATGACGGTCCCTAAAATTGATCTTGGCATCGATCCCTATGCGGCCGAAACACAAGATTTTGCCAAGTTACCACAACTCTCAGAGATTTTAAAAATTTCTGAGGAGGATCTCAAAAAATTTTGGACACGTGAATCTCGAATCGTCGACAATAAGGTCCGTCATATCCGTTGGAAAAAGATTACGGAAATGACAGAGCTTGATGCGTATGAACAGGTGCTAGCGCTCAAAATCAAGGGCATTTACGGCATCACCTCGGCGCAACGTTACTACCCCAATGGTGCGCTTGCGAGCCATGTCATAGGTTTCGTCAACAAGGAGGGGATAGCTGTGAGCGGCATCGAGGCCTTCATGGATCCTTTTCTGCGCGGACAGGACGGTGGGATGGAGTCAAAGCGCGATGGCCGGCGCCAGGAGCTGCCGTTATTTCGCGAAATCGACGTCTTACCTCAGCATGGTTCGGATATTCAGTTAACGATCGATATTCGGTTTCATAGCGCCATAGAACGTATATTGTCAGAAGCGGTCGAGAGATTCCACGCGCAACGCGGCACAGTTCTCGTCAGCGATCCCACTAATGGCGACCTTTTGGTAATGTGCAATTACCCGACCTTTGAGGGAGAACACTACATGAAAGCAGACGTGGCGAATCTCCGCAATTGCGCGGTGACGGACACCTATGAGCCAGGGTCAGTGTTTAAAATTGTACCTTTTAGCGTGGCGCTCCAGGATCGGGTGATTTCGCTGTATGACGCGTTTGATTGTACCTCCACGAACTTTACCTGGCAGGGAAAGACTTATACTTTACCAAAAGACCATACCGCTTTGGGTAAGCTCAGTGCCATCGATGTGTTGCGCAAATCCAGTAACCGTGGGGCAGCACAGATCGGTATTCGTCTCGGCGCCAATGCGCTTTATGATGCTGCACGGGCCTTTGGTTTTGGCGAAAAGACGGGCTACGGTTTCGATGGCGAGGTAGCGGGGATTCTCCGTAGCCCAAAGTATTGGGACGGCCTTACAATCACGCGCTTACCTATGGGGCATGCAGTGAGTGCGACGGCCCTTCAGGTTCATTGTGCAATGGGGGTCATTGCCAGTGGGGGATATCTCTTATCGCCGCAGATCGTCCAGAAAGTTTTGAACACGAAAGGGGAGGTCGTTATGAAGACGGATCCACGCGTCCGCCGTAGCGTGTTAACATCGGATACGGTCCGCCAACTGCGGGATATTCTCTACCACCCCGATGCGAAGCCTTCGGAGATCGATGGTGTGCGATTGGCGTATAAGACCGGGACGACGCAGAAATTGGTTCATGGCGCATATTCGCAGTCGCACCATATTTCTTCTTGTTCGGGATTTTTCCCTGCAGAGGCTCCAAAGTACTTGGTAACAGTGGTTATCGACGACGCGCGGTTGGCTTCAGGATCGACGGCCTATGGCTCTAAGGTCGCGTTCCCGATCTTTTGCGACGTTGCGCGCTGGCTTCTACGCCGCGATTTGCTGAACGATTGAAATATAAAGGCAGAAGATTGCTCCTCTGCCACCTAGCTTTTTGATACGAAAAAGAAAAAATATGAAAAAGAAACCTAGAAATTACATATCTCCGAGTGCGGCGACTTTCGGTGCCCGCATTTGATAAATCGGCGGAGTATCGGTATCTGGTGTGACTGCGGAGAGGAATGTTTTACAATCCTCAAACTTTTCATAGCTCCGCAAAAGTTTACTCTGTCGCTCGAGAGGTAGTTGAAGAAAAATTCCTTTTGCAGCCCCGAAAATCTCCGGATTAGAACCATTTAAAGCTTCACCATTGTCGAGCAATGCGCGAATAACATTGACATGAACAGGCTCGCTACGGAAGGCCTTTGTGAGCAGCTTGCATTGCTGGGGTTCCGAAATACCCGGGCCGCAAACATCTCTTAAAATTTCGGGAACGGAGGTTTCTGTACGATCTAACCCATGATTTTGAACAAAACCAAGAAACTCCTTAACGCCATCCCAGTTGCTATCGGTAACTAATCGTCTCAGCGTATTAGCGAGATTATGTTCAACTTCTTCGCCGATCTTTTTATTCTGTAATAAGGACGGAGTGTTTCCCTGACTAGCAGTTCTTCGTATTTCTCTCCTTGAGGATGCTAGAGCCGATGTTCCAAAAAAAACACCGACGAAAAGAAGACTAACAACGATATCCCGAATGAGCTTAGAAACCATATCCTCTCCCTCCTGAAGTGGAAGGTATTTTTTCCGCCTCGGGAGGTCAAGCTTAAAAATAAAAAATTAATCAAAAATTTTTAGAACGAGGCGCCGAACGAGAAGTTAAACTGAACGCCGTCTTTTTTTGTTCCTCGAGCTGCGTGAATTGGGAAGCCCCAGTCGAGGCGAAGCGGCATTTTACCAATAAAGATCCGTAGGCCCACACCCCAGTCGACGTTGATGTTCTTAAAGTTATCAAACTTCTTTTCATTTGCCGATCCGGCTTCGATAAATGCTGCGCCAAAGAAGGGTTCAAAGAGCGCAAAGGTGTACTCTGCAGCGCCGTAGCAGAAAGAGTTACCGCCAACAGGATCACCATAACGGGTTTCTTTTTTGCCGTCTTTGAATGCAAAAGATTCTTCTTTGGGGGAGATCTGGCGGCCCTCAAAGCCACGCATCATCGACTGGCCACCGAGAAAGTATCGCTCGGAGTAGGGTGTTTGCCGGTGATGGAAAGGGATAATGCTCCCAACGCTTCCGGTAAATGCAAGCGTATGGTCGTATTTTTCTGATACCCAAAAGTACTGGGTTGCCGTTGCTTCGAGGCGGGTAAATTTCGTACGCCCACCGAGGCCATAAAAATGGGTTTGAAACTCGACACGTGATCCTGTGCGTGGGAAGAGTAAATCATCACGTGAGTCGCGGTAGATCGAGAATTTGAGTCCTGACGCTGTCCGACGTCCCTGCGCCGCCTCATCTTTAAGGGGCTGAACGGCAGTATCGCCTAAGCTCGTAATTTTAGAGAGCTTGAAGTTATACGCTAAACGTCCGATCCAAGGGTCGAAAAGTCGCTTACGGAAGTAAGGCTCGAATTCGAAGTAATTCTCATCGTAGGTCGAACCGCTAAAGTTTGAGTCGTCTTTGCGGTACTTCGTCTTACCGCCGGTAACTTCTGTTCCGAAAGCAAGCTCCTTATCGAAGAGGTAGGGCTCTTCAAATGAGAACACGGCCTCGTTTTCACGGGTACCGAGCTGAAGTTTTGTAAAGAGTTTTTGTCCGCCACCTTGGAAATTAGGGCCAAAAAGATCGAAGTTCGACTGCTCCAGCGAGATGAAAACGACCTGGCTCTTTCGCGCACTGACTGCGATACCGCCGCTAATTTTACCCGTATCGGCTTCCTCAATATTAATTTCGATGCCCTTCTCATGTGGATTATCGCTATCGGCGGCATTGACGTCGACCTTTTTAAAATACCCCGTGTTATGGAGGCGCATTTCGCCAATTTGCATCGCGGTATAGTTAAACGTATCGCCGGGCTCGAGCGTAAATTCGCGGAGCAGCACCTTATCCTTGGTCTTGTAATTGCCCTTAATTGTGATCGCGCTGAGATGATAGAGCGAGGATTCGTGAATCGTTAGCACCAAGTCGATAATGTTATCGCGGAAAGTCGGGTGTTCTTCTGCCTCAACGATCGTGTTAACATACCCTCGGGAGCGGTAGTAATCCTGGATATTTTCTGCAGCTTGGCGGACAGCGGCTTGACCGAACGCATCCCCGGTCTTGAGGTGCGCACATTCCATAAGAACCTCTGGATCATAGAGCGTTGCGCCGGTTAGTTTAATGTCGCCGACGTAGTAGCGTTCTCCGAGGTCGGCATCAAAGATGAGGGATCCACGTTGCTCGCCTTCGGTTACAAATTCCGCGCGCGTGAGTTTACCATCGAGGTACCCAGCGTCCCGTATTGCATTGACAAGGACCTCCTTATCGTGATCGAGGTAGAGGTCCGCAAAGTTACCTTTTTTCGTAAAGAAGGAAAAGAAGTTCCGGTCCCAACGCTTCAGAGCCATACTCTTTTGGACGAGGTCGGTATCGATATCGCCAAAGTTATGGAATTGGACGCGGGCAATGCGGATTGCATCTGTTGGTGTGATATCAAAGCAAACGTCGACGCGACCATCCTCAAGCGGCTCGATGCGGGCATCGACCTGCGGTTTTGGGAAGCCGTTCATCTGGTAATACCGGTAGATCATGAGGACGTCTTCATTAAGGTTCGCGCGGTTCAGATAATGACCTGCGACCGTTTTGAGCTCCTTGCGCACTTTCTTCTTACCGATTTTCTCAAAAGGAAATTTGACGTTGGCGATTCTCGGGCGCGTCTTGACGTTGACAAAGACGTTGAGCGACAAATCCTTATTTTTCGTCGCCGTAATTTCGATATCGTCGAACATCCCTACAGCATAAAGCGAGTGGATCGCGTCGTTTGCAGCGAAGGGATCGAAAGCTTCTCCCTCGGTAAAGCGGATATGGGAACGAATAAAGGCTTCGTCCCTAACCAATTCTCCGTCGGAGCGGATCTCGATTTTTGCGACAGGGAAGTTTTTCGACTGTTCGCGCTTCCCGTAAGTCCCGAGACTGTTGACGGGAGTTTCGGCTTCATCCTGAGCTACGCTATTATGGTAAAGCGCCTCGGAAGTTTCCACTGAGCTTCCATCCTCTACAATCGAGGTATTTCCCTCTGAAACGATCTTTGACGATTCCGATTCTTCGGAGGTAGAGACCTCCTGCGATGAAGTTGTATCGAGAGCGATTGCTTCGGAATTTTCTGTTGTATTTTCGGCAATAGGTGCCGTTGATTCCTCTAGATCCTCACCAAAAACAGTTGTGAGCGATGGGGGACAACAAAGCAAACCGAGCAACGAAGCGCGGCATACAAATTTACTGGGCATAGTTTTCAAATCGAGTTAAAGTTTTCCTAAATGCAAGTGGCACAACGCCTGTTGGGCCATTCCGCTGCTTGGCGATAATGAGGTCTCGCGCGAGAAGATCAAGTGAAACTTCGCTATTCTCTTCACCTTCGCGATGTTTTGAGAGCATTAACACCACATCCGCATCCTGTTCGATTGATCCGGATTCTCTTAGATCGGATAATCTTGGGGCCCGATTTTCTTTTTCAGAAGCACGGTTCAACTGACTCAGAACAATCACCGGGAGGGATAACTCTTTGGCCATCGCTTTAACGCCCCGGGAGATTTCAGCAATTTGTTGTTCACGCGGGGTTCGTGGATCGGGGCTTGAGAGCAATTGGAGATAATCGATGACAATCAGGCCGAGTTTGTGTTTATTATACATCCTCCGGGCTTTTGCGCGCATTTCGGTGACCGAAAGGTTACTGGATTCATCGATCCAGAGCGGGGCTTTTTTAAACGCACTCGCGGCGGCACTAAGCGCCGTTAACTCAGATTTTGGCACAAACCCATTCCGGAGCTTTTCGGTATCAATACCGGCACGACTACAAATTAACCGCATTGCGAGTTGTTCCGCAGACATCTCCAGACTAAAGAACAAGGTTGGAACGGGCGTATTCGCTAACGCAGCATTTTCAGCGATATTTAATGCCAAACTGGTCTTTCCCATCGAAGGCCGAGCCGCTAAAACAATCATCTCGCTCGGATGGAAACCAAACGTCAGCTTATCTAAGTCAATAAAGCCGGAAGCAACTCCGGTGAGCTCGCCCTTATGTTGGAGCATTTTTTGGACGAGATTTGCTGCGCGATCGATCGACTCTTGAACGTGTTTGGCCGAATCGGAAACACGGCTTTCTGAGACCGCAAAGATTGATTTTTCGACGTCGTCTAAAAACTGTCCCACATCGTCAACGCCGGCATACGCGCTTTCAACACTTTTATTAGCGACATCAACAATCCGCCGAACGAGCTCGAGATCCCGGACGCGTTGGACGTAATACTTGAGGTGCGTCGGCGTATCGATACGGCTTGCGATATTATTAATGGCTTCATAGCTACCGACTTTCTCTAAAAGACCTTTTGCAGCGAGTTTTTCGGCGACAATGAGCTCATTTGCAGCGGTATTCTCAGCATAGAGATCCAGGAGCGCCTGGTAGATAATCCGATGAGCCGGAAAGTAGAACGAATCCGTCGTAATTTTTTCCTGGATGCAGATGGTGATACTATCTTGGCCACCATCAATAATGCAACTCGCGAGAAGTGCCTGCTCACAATCCGTACTGAAAGGAGGGGTATGAGCGGGAGTGATCTTCTGCGTCGGCACAAGTGCTAACGACATCCATGAAGCGTGCTTTTGGCAAGTTTTTTTATCTTTCTCCAAATAAAAAAACCCTCCGGAGAGGGTTTTTGTTGGAACAGAAAATCGCTTACATCATGTCCATGCCGGGATTCGGCATGTGGCCACATGCGGCGGGCTTTTCTTCGGGAAGTTCTGCGATGATGCACTCTGTTGTTAAGAGGAGGCTCGCGACAGAGGCCGCATTTTGTAATGCTGTACGGCTGACCTTTGTCGGGTCGACAACACCTGCGGAGAGGAGGTCTTCAAACTTTCCGGTCGCGACGTTGTATCCTTTGGCGCCATCGAGCTTGAGAACTTCTTGGACAATGAGTCCGCCTTCGACACCGGCATTCTCACAGAGCTGACGTAAGGGAGCTTCGATCGCACGTTTCACGATTTGAGCACCAATCTTACCGTCTGGACAAGGAATATCGAGCTTATCGATGACCGAAGATGCACGGAGAAGGGCAACGCTACCGCCGGCAGAAATACCTTCTTCGACAGCAGCACGGGTTGCATGAAGCGCATCGTCGACACGGTCTTTTTTCTCCTTCATCTCGGGTTCGGTCGTTGCACCGACACGGATGACCGCAACACCGCCCGCGAGCTTTGCGAGGCGCTCTTGGAGCTTTTCACGATCGTAATCGGAGGTGGCATCGTCGATTTGGTGACGGATTTGGCCAATCCGGACCTCGATGGCATCATGGCTACCGCTCCCTTCGACAATCGTGGTATCGTCTTTACCAACGGTAATCCGTTTGGCACGGCCGAGATCATCGATGCTGACGTTTTCGAGCTTAATCCCGAGGTCTTCGGAGATAAACTTTCCGCCGGTGAGGATAGCGATATCTTCCATCATCGCTTTCCGACGATCACCGAAGCCAGGGGCTTTAACCGCACAGACATTGAGAGTACCGCGGAGACGGTTGACGACGAGGGCTGCTAGGGCTTCACCATCGACATCTTCGGCGATAATCATGAGCGGTTTACCCTGTTGGGCAACGGTCTGTAAGAGCGGGAGGAGGTCGTTCAGGGAGCTAATCTTTTTCTCGTAGATGAGAATGTAAGCATTTTCCAGAACGCATTCCATATTATTGGGATCGGTTACGAAGTAGGGACTGAGGTAGCCCTTATCGAACTGCATCCCTTCGACGACTTCTAATGAGGTCTCGATAGTTTTCGCCTCTTCGACGGTAATGGTGCCATCTTTACCGACACGTTCCATGGCATCGGCGATAATTTGACCGATTTCCTGGTCCCAGTTTGCGGAGACCGTTGCGACCTGGCGGATTTCCTCGGAGGTTTTAACCTCTTTAGAAGTCCTGGCGAGTTCTTGGACGACGGCTTCGACGGCTTTATCGATCCCACGTTTAACGGCGATCGGATTTGCACCGGCAGAGACATTCCGAAGGCCTTCGCGATAGATTGCTTCGGCTAAGACGGTTGCGGTTGTGGTTCCGTCTCCGGTACTATCGGAGGTCTTAGAAGCGACTTCCTTGACCATTTGGGCGCCGATGTTTTCGTACGAATCTTTAAGTTCGATTTCCTTAGCGACGGTAACGCCATCTTTAGTGACCGTAGGTGCGCCGAATTTCTTTTCAATCAATACATTTCGTCCGCGGGGCCCGAGGGTAACCTTTACAGCCTTAGCGAGTGTTGAAACACCTTCGAGGACTTTTTTCCGCGCTTGTTCATCAAATATAAGTTGTTTTGCCATAAATCATCAATGATGTTAAAGGGTTTATTTAAAAATCGCTAACACGTCATCTTGTCGCAAGAGAGTGTACTTCTCATCGCTATGTTTGACCTCGGTGCCACCGTATTTACTAATCAGCACGTGGTCACCGACGGCGACATCCATCGCCAAACGTTGACCATGCTCATCACGCTTACCGGGGCCGACCGCAACGACGGTTGCCTCTTGCGACTTCTCTTTCGCGGCATCGGGGATAATGATACCGCCCTTCACTTGTTCCTTCTCCTCGAGTAACTTCACGAGGACACGATCCCCTAAGGGTTGGATATTAATACTCATAACAATTCAATTTTTAGATGGGAAAAGAATTAGGATAGGGTTGAAAAACTCGGCCCAATGCAACAAAAATCTCTCCTATCAGACCTTTGCCATACCACGGACCTGAACAGGGGAACAAATCCCCTGGTAAATGTTACCTCTGAGGATGAAATATTCATCTCATCCTCCCTATTGGTTACTTGCCGCAGCCGCAACCGCCGCCCTTGCAGGGTTTATTTCCGGGACCAAACATACATACCTCCTTTCCATGATTACTTCTTACCTTCATCGACGACCTCGAAATCGGCATCGACGACACCATCAGAAGATTGCTGACCGCCCGCGGTAGACGACTGCGCAGCCTCTGGCTGAGGTTGAGGATTGGGCTGTACATTCTTATACAGTTCCTGGGCGACTTCCTGAAATACTTTTGTTAATTGATCGACGGCAGCCTTCATCGCATCGGTCGACGCGCTACTATCTTCAAAGACCTTTTTGGCCTCCGCGATCGCATTCTCCATCTTTTGCTTATCAGAATCCTGGAGCTTATCACCGGTGTCCTTGAGCTGCTTTTCGGTCTGATATACCAAGCTGTCGAGTTGGTTACGGACCTCGATCCGCTCCTTTTCACGCTTATCCGATTCCGCGAACTGTTCCGCCTCTTTACGCAACTTTTCGACTTCCGTTTCGGATAACCCCGACGCGCCGGTAATCGTAATCTTTTGATTCTTACCACTACCGAGATCCTTAGCGGTCACACTCAGAATACCGTTCGCATTGATATCGAAGGTGACTTCGATTTGCGGGACTCCACGGGGAGCGATCGGAATACCATCCAAACGAAAGATACCCAATGTCTTATTTTGAGACGCCAACGGACGCTCTCCCTGAAGCACATGGATATCGACTGCCGTCTGATTATCGGCATAAGTCGAAAAGATCTGACTCTTCTGCGTCGGGATAGTCGTATTCCGTTCGATCATCGGTGTAGACGCACCACCGGCGGTTTCAATCCCAAGTGTTAACGGAGTCACATCGAGTAACAGAACATCGGTAACTTCTCCCTTTAAAACACCCCCTTGGATTGCCGCACCAACGGCAACGACTTCGTCCGGGTTAACGCCCTGGTGAGGATCCCGACCGGCAATGTCACGTGCAGTTTCGACGACCTTCGGCGAACGCGTCATACCGCCAACAAGCACGAGCTCATCGATATCATTTGCGCTTAATCCGGCGTCATGGAGACAATTCTTACACGGCTGAACCGTCCGTTGATAAAGGGAGTCACAGATTTTCTCCAATTGCGCCCGCGTAAGTGTTACATTGAGATGCTTCGGTCCTGATGCATCGGCGGTAATAAAGGGCAGATTAATATCCGTCTGTTGTGCCGATGATAGGGCAATTTTAGCCTTTTCCGCCTCTTCCTTCAAACGCTGATGGGCTACCGGATCCGTCCGCAGATCGATCCCATTGTCCGCCTTGAAATTATCCGCGAGCCAATCGATAATTGCACGATCCCAGTCATCACCACCGAGCAGGGTATCACCGTTGGTTGCCTTTACTTCAAACACCCCATCTCCGATTTCAAGTACCGAGATATCGAACGTACCACCACCGAGGTCATAGACCGCGATCTTCTTCTCGCCGCTTTTCTCCAGACCATACGCCAACGAAGCAGCCGTTGGCTCATTAATAATTCTCAACACCTCGAGGCCAGCGATGGTACCGGCATCTTTAGTAGCCTGTCGTTGTGCATCATTAAAGTACGCCGGGACGGTAATGACGGCCTGAGTAATTTTCTCTCCGAGGTAAGCTTCTGCATCGGCCTTGAGTTTAGCCAAGACCATAGAGGAAATTTGTTCTGGGGAAAAGATTTCAGTTTTTCCGCCGACCTGACATTGGATTGCGGCGTCTCCATTCTTACCGGGAACGACCTTATAAGGGAGGTCATGAACGAGTTCCTGAACTTCCTCATACTTATGACCGATGAGACGTTTTGCGGAGAAAATCGTATTTTGAGGGTTTGTAACGGCCTGACGCTTAGCGGCCTGACCGACGAGGCGGTCTCCATTTTTGGTGAACGCGACGATCGAAGGGGTTGTACGAGCACCCTCCGAATTCGGGATAACGACAGCCTGGCCACCTTCCATGACCGCCATGCAAGAATTTGTAGTACCGAGATCGATACCGAGAACTTTTGACATAATATAATTCCTTTTAATTAAATGATTAAAGAACAGTTACTATTCCAGCTCCACTCTTTTATAAGAGTTCACTGAAACACGCTGCAGATCTAGTTAGCAATTTTCGTGCCACAGATGTAAACGTTAAGGAAAAATTTTCAGTGTGAAGGTGCGGAATAACTAACGTGTTCCCGGATCACTCAAAGAAGTTGGGCAATTTGGCAGAAAAGAAGCGGCAAATTATGTGATTAGAGGGAAATTTAAGCACGTAAGCCTCAGATTCTAAGAGATATTTTATAAAAACAGATGGAGTTTTGGCACAAAAAGCTTGCGGTTCCTGAAAAGAAAATAGACGCTCAGCGGCTACTTATGAGTAAGATAATCAATCCATAAGAAAAAAGAAACAGCTTTAAAAATTCTGCTGCTATCAGTAGGTTCTTTGAGCGGAAATCTCCTTTGTGCTAGTGCAGATAGTTCGTGCTCCGAAGAGGAGGCCTATTATGAGTACTATTCCGATCAGGACGAGCATAATGCAGAAAGGGGAGAAAAAGTTACTGTCGAGGAGCCGTTCGGGAAAGTTACTTATATCCGGCAAAAAGATGGAACAATCGAAGCGCCTGCAGAAGTTTATGATTACGTAACCTCGAAGGGGCATGCGCAGGGGCATTGGCGTAAACTCAGTTGGTATGGGAGGAATGCCACGTTTAATGATCTTTCAGAGGAGGGGCAGCAGAAGGTTGCGAAAAGGAAGGCGCGAGAGCTTAGTGAGACGGGAGACATCAAGATTCTCTGGGATTTTCCTGTAAGTGGGGTTGAGATGATATGCCCAATACTGACGCAAGATCAGCTGTCTTCTATTTTCGATAAGATTATGCAGGAATTTCGCTCGTGTGGGTATGGGAAGTTCTATGAGAGGGAAAAAAGTGGGGCGTTGCATTTGAACGACATTAAGCCGTTTTGGGTTGCCTTTGACGATGATCGGAAAGGGCAGCATTATAGGAGCCTCACGCCAGCGCATAAGTTGGTATTTTGGCCTGATATGACGTCAGATTGGCAGGGGAAGAATTTCCCTTACTATCCCCATAACGATCTCGTAGATTACGACAGCGATAAGAAGGAGATGATAATACGCGATGAAGTGTGGCATGGTATCCCCGATGAGTACAAAACAGAGGAGAATCTCAAGCTGACGCCCACGGTGTTCCAAGAACGTGTCCGAGCGGAAAAAGATATTCATTAAGAACTGAGCCTATTTCCCTTTCAAGGCTCCCAATTTATCGGGAGCCTTTATTTTTGCGGAGGTCGATGAAAATTTTGAGTGTACTCTGAGAGTTTTCATTTCCTCTTTTATTGTCAAAATTATATAAATATTGCAAAATTTTTATAAAATACCATAATATCTTCGGGTACTTATGGACGAGAAAATACAAAAACCAAATAAACCGATCTTAAGGATTTTAGCGCTGGCACTGGGGACTTTAACAAGCCATTTACTCTGGGGATACGTTGACACAATTCCTGCTCATGAATCGGATCAATTTCAAAAGCAACTGAGCGCAGAGGCTTCGCCGTATGTTAAAGCTCCGTCGTTCCAGATGAAAAAACCTTTGGTCCATCTTCAGGCTCCGTTGCCCCAGATTGAGATCGCTCAACTCCATGTAAAAGAGCCGGTATTGCTTCCGGATACAATGTCGCTCCTTTCCGAAGAGGAATTTTTCGGTATGTCCTGGGATGAACGGGATCGTTATCTGGCACATTTGCCGGAAGATCAGCTGGTGGCGTTTTTTAACGGTTTCAGCCAAAAAGGGAAAGGGGAAGCTTATAGGCATTTACCTTATCGTGCGAAAAAAATTTTTTGGAGGCGGCTCGATTTGGAGCAACAAGGGCGGAATTTTGGCTACATTCCCACGTCCGAGCGAAGGCTCTGTTTTGAAGACCTCGACACAAAATGGCGGAATTGGAGGATTGGTCTACTGCCAACAGATTCGGAACAATTTGAGGTTTTTCCGCTCTTAAGTGAGGAGGGCAAGAGGAAGTATTGCGAAGGCCTGTCGCCGGAAAAATTACAACGGCTGATCGCGTATTTGCCGCCGGAAGAGCAACAAGGAATACCGGCAATCCTAACTGTCGAAGCATTACTACTTCAATGGAATGACTTATCGGATGAAGAGCGGGGAAGGAGGTTTACGGAGTTGCCATTGGAAAAGCGCGCGCATTATTGGCATTCCTTAAGTAAACGAGATCGAAAGTACCAGTTCCAATACCTGCCAGAATCGGAACGTGTCAACCTATGGCCGTCTTTTAATGGCGATGAAGATAGTCAAATTTGGAACTTCAGATACCTTCCGAAGTATAAACGTCTAGAATTATGGCCGAGCGTTAGTTATGAAGTGCGGCGCTGTAATTTTCAATCTTTTTCGGGTGCGGAAATGATGCAATTATGGTCGGATCTTAATGAACTTGGCAAGGGTGCTAATTTTGGACATTTACCACTTTTTGAATGTGCGCGTTTTTGGCCTGACTTAAGCGAGCGGTGGCGGAGTCCCAATTTTCGGCACCTGCGCGCTGTGGATCGTGTGCGATTTTGGGGAACATTGGCTCATCTGAAATCTCATCCTAATGCACAATCGGAAAACTTTCACCATTTACCCGAAGACGCACGCCTTGCGGCCTGGGAAGGTAGAATACTGGATGGCAAAATATTGGATCATAGTGTGCAAGAAGGGCTAACACAGGAAGGTCGCGATCGCATTTTGGCTATCTGCCACAGGAGGTTCGGTTGGATCACTGGAATGAAGTAACGCCACAGGGAAAAAGGAAAAATTACTGGTATCTCACGCCCGAGCAGCGGCTGCAGCTATCCGGCCTCTCGCAAGAGGAAGCAGAGATTGATCCGCGACGCTTCGAGTCATGGCCCATGTGGAAAAAAGTCCAATTTTGGAACCGCGTCGAGCAAAGTTTTTTACAGTAAGGATACTGAGTGTTTTTAACGTAAACTAATGTCTTTGAACAGGGCTCTTTGTTGACCAAGGGGCTCTTGGATGTTCATTTGAAAAGGATACCAGTTAGATTCCAAAAATCTGAAGATGCTTTTGCTTTTTCGAGGTAAATTGATATTTGATGTTAATTTTTAAAAAAATATAAAATAATTATTGCAAAACTTAAAATAAGGGTCCATGGTGCAGGGTCCTATGAACAAAAAGTTACAAAAATGGAATAAAGACGTTCTGAAATTTTTTCCGCTAGCAATGAGTTTCTTAAGCTTAAACGGAACATCGCTTCATGCGGGTGCAACAGAGGGAATTATAATACAATCTTCGAACTACTCAACCGTAAAGCAAATGCTTGAGGGTGGAGCTGTAAATGAAGAGTGTTTGCAATTATTTTGTAATTTAAGCTCCAAATTACACACACGGTTAGTAAAAAACCTGAATATTAATACACTTGTGCAATTGTTTTGTAAACTGGGCACGCGAGATGAGTATCGAAATGTATTTAAACAATTAGAGGAATGGCAATGTGTAGAAGTATTTCGTAGGCTAGACCAACAGGGGCGTCTAAAATTATTCCGCATGACAGCACAAACTGCCAACCGTGCACAGTTAATATGTAATCTAAATGGCGATGAGTGTTTACAACTATTTCGGCTATTAAACGAGGAAGAGTCTTTGCAATTATTCCGCGGATTAACGAATAATGGACGTTTGCAATTGGTCCAAAAAATGGACGCAGCAGAACGTTTGCAGCTATTCTATAAATTGAGCCCGAGCGAGCGTTTACAACTGTTCCGTGGCTTAAGTTTAAAACTAAAAGATTCTTTCGTTATGGTTTTGAATGATAAAGAGTGTACGCAATTAGTTAATAGTATGAACAGTACAGAACGTGTATCATTATTTCAGGAGTTGAATGGGGAGACGCGCCTGCAATTATTTCATAAACTAGGGTTAAGCACGCGTCTGCGGCTGTTTAGTGAATTTGATTCTGGTTTGAGAATTTCTCTAATGACAGGATCAAGTGCTAGGGAGTGTGCGCAATTAATTAACGCTCTGAGTGAAGAACAACTTGGGCAATTCTCTCATGCAGTGAAATGTAACGGAGAAAATGCACGGTTATTTCACACCTTAGACACTAAAGGGCGGCAACAACTGATTCATAGATTAAACGATAGCGAGCTTGTACAGCTATTCCGAGGATTGAGTGATGACGAACTTGTTTCATTGTTTGACAGTTTTTATTGGTATGAACGTGGGAGATTAGCCAAATTATTTCATAACTTAACGAATAGCGAGGTTAGGCGGCTATTCCTTATTTTGGATGATGATGGGCATGAGAAGTTGGTGAGGAGTTTAGGAAATCCAGAGCGTTTGCGGTTATGGGATCTCTTGACGGATGAAGAAATTTCGCGTTTACTCTTTGTCTTGGAGACAGCAGATGCTGCAGAATGGACCCAACTTTTGGACACCAAAGGTCGTACAAGGTTGCAAACGATTCAAAATGGCTCTGGAGATCACTGGATGAAAACTCTAAGTGAAGACGAATGGCGGCAATTGAGAATCCGTCTTTCTATACAACCCGGTGGATGGATCTTCGATGATCTCTGCGATGATGAGGATTATTTTCTTTCTAGGATGTAAAATAACACGGATCTGACACGACCTCGAAGATCATTCGGGGGCTGAGCCTCGTTGCTATCTTTTCTACACAACCAAATCAATCAACCGGTGTAGTTCGACGCTGTATTCGAGAGGGAATTCTCGGATGAGGTCGTTGACAAAGCCGTTTACACAGAGGCTGGTGGCTTGGTGTTCGTCGAGGCCACGTTGGCGAAGATAAAGTAGACGCTCTTCGTCGACTTTCGAGACGCTGGCTTCGTGTTCGACTTGATTTTGATCGCCGGTAATCGTCATGCGCGGATAGGTGTCACTGCGGCTGTCAGTGTCGATTAGAAGAGCGTCGCAGCGCGTACGGTTGCGGCAACCTTGAAAGTTAGGTGCGATGTCTACGAGACCGCGGTAGGTCGCAAGGCCGTGGTGCTTGGAAACTGATTTCGAAACAATGTTGGAGGTCGTGTTGTTCGCGCGGTGAATCATCTTCGCACCGGTGTCTTGAACTTGGTTGTCGGTCGCGAGGGCAATCGAGAGAATTTCCCCACGGGCACGCTCGCCAGCTAGAAGAATCGCGGGGTATTTAGCGGTGATACGAGAGCCGATGTTGCAGTCGATCCAGCGAATTTCGGCGTTGGCGTGGGCAGTACTGCGCTTGGTAACGAGATTAAAAACGTTGCTCGACCAGTTCTGGACTGTGATGTATTGAACTTTTGCACCCGGAAGCGCTATTACCTCCACAACAGCAGAATGAAGCGCAGCAGACTCAAATGTTGGAGCAGTACAGCCTTCCATGTAGAGCAGTTCGGCGTCATGGTCGACAATGATAAGCGTGCGTTCAAACTGCCCGAAGCGTTGGGCGTTGATGCGAAAGTAGGCCTGAAGGGGCTGTTTGAGTTTTACCCCTGGTGGAACATAAATGAAACTACCACCACTAAATACCGCGCTATTGAGCGCACTGAATTTGTTATCATCGACGGGAACGAGTGAGGCAAAATAGGGGCGGAAAATATCGGAATATTGCTGTAATCCGGTGTTTGAGTCGACAAAAATGATGCCGTCTTTCGTTAAAAATTCTTGCAGACGAGCGTAGGCCGTTTCACTGTCAAATTGCGCTTCCACGCCCGCGAGAAACTTCCGTTCACGTTCGGGAATCCCTAGGCGTTCGAAGGTGTTTTTGACTTTTTCGGGTACATCCTCCCAGGAGCGTTGGGTTTGCTTTTGGGGAGAAAGGTAGTATTGGATGTTGTCGAAGTCGATCGGAGGAATCCAGGTCGGCATCGGAAGCTTTTGGAAAACGCGTAGGGCATTGAGACGAAAGTCTAAGAGCCATTGAGGTTCGTTTTTGGCCTGGCTAATGTAGCGAATGGTATCTTCGTTGAGCCCAGTACCGGCGTTATGGATATAGTCGACCTCGTAATGGAAGTCGTGGTTTTCATCTTTCATCGTTCTTCAAGTCCGGCGTAACCCTGGTGTTCGAGGGCGTCGAGTAGTTCAATTCCACCCGAGTGCGTGATCGTTCCGTGTTCCATGATATGAATCTTTTCCGGTCGTGTGAGATCGAGGAACTTTTTTTGGTGTGTTATGATGAGGCCGGATACTTGGGGTAAGCAGTGCGCAATGGTCTGAATCGCATCAATATCGAGACCGCTATCGATTTCATCGAGCAGGATGACCGATGGTTGGAGCATGAGGATTTGGAGCATTTCGCAGCGCTTTTTTTCACCGCCGGAAAAGTCGACGTTAATGGCGCGCGACGCAAAGCTCCGGTCGAGCCCAACGGTATCTAAAGCTTGGTTGAGTCGTTCGTAAAATTCTTTAATCGGGAGATGTCTCCCTTGTGCATCGAGCGCAGTCCGTAAAAAAGTCGCCACAGAAACACCGGGAATCTCAACCGGATTTTGGTAGGATAAAAAGAGTCCACGGCGGGCACGTTCTTCGGGAGGAAGATGGGTGATATCTTCGTTACGGAGATAGATCGTTCCTGAGGTTACGGTATAGCTTGGATGTCCAGCGATCGTCCGTACCAGAGAACTTTTCCCCATACCATTTTTCCCCATCAGTGCATGCCAAATACCTTCTGGGAGTTCGAGGTTACAATGCGATAAAACGACTTGATCTTGGACCGTCACACATAGGTCCTCGACCGCTAGAATTGCCATACCACGAGCTAAGTCGGAGTGGGTTCTGGGGCAAGGTTTTTTACCATTGCCATACGGGGGTGATTTGATACAATCAGCCCTGTGAAATTTTCCTACAAAGGAACGGACGGGGCGACAGGGCGTACAACGTCAGGGACGGTCGAGGCAGCGGATCGAAAGTCAGCGATTCTCAGCCTACAAGGCCGTGGCATACGGGTTTCCGCGATTGCGGAAGACACCGGGACTACGAAGAGCTCGTTTAAGTTTCAGCTTTTTCAGAAGAGCAAGAGTAAGATTGCGCTCAGTTTTCTTCAAAAGTTTTTACAATTACACGGCGGAGGGCTTCCGATTGGGGATGCGATACGGACGATGCGGAAGCGTTTAAAGGACCCGCAGGAGCAGGTTTTAGCGGAAACGATTCACAAAGACGTATGTGAAGGGAAGACGATTGCGCAAGCGATGCGGAACTTTCCAGACATTTTCAACGAGAACACGGTTTGCATGGTAGAAGCGGGAGAAAAGACGGGCAATCTCATTTCTGTGATTACGAATTTGATTGAATTTCTAGAGACGAAGGAGCAGTTGAAGAAGAAGTTCATTTCCGGGATGGCATATCCGGCGACGGTCTGTACGGTTGGAATTGTTGTTGGGTTAGTCTTTCTTATTTTCATCATGCCGAAGCTTGAGAGCATGCTCAAATCGCTTGGAGGCGACCTACCGCAGATGACGAAATACCTCATTGACGCATCGAAGGTAGCGGGGCAATACTGGTGGGCGATTCTCCTATCGATTCTGGGTATTATTGGCGTAACGTTAGCCTATCGGAACACGCCAAAGGGGCGCTACAATCTGGACCACTGGGTATTACGGATACCGATTGTAGGCATGATTATCAAAGAGAACTTTTACTGTCAGACCTCGAATCTACTGGCGACGCTTTTAGGTAGTGGGATCAACACGACAGAGGCGATGGAGCTGGCGAAGAATGCATCTGCGAACCGCTATTTTCGGCAACGTTTTATCGAAGCGAAGGAAGCGGTGATGAACGGGGCCTCAATGACGCAAGCGTTTGAGACCTACGGCGTGATGCCCGACCTTGCGCTTGATCTTCTTTCGATGGGAGAAAACACGGGAGATCTTGCTGGTTCTCTAAAAAGTGTCTATAAAAAATACCACGGAGACCTCATCAACGACCTCAACATGATGTCGAGCGCGGTCACGGCCATCGCCATGGGCTGTGCCTTTGTCGGCGTCGCGATTCTCGCATTAAGTGTCATTACAAGTGTATTGCAGGTTACATCGTCGATTAAGATGTAAACAAGCTAGCTTTTGTTTGAGAGAGTTGGTTAGATTTGGCTCATATGCGAATATCAGACCTTTGCCGTTGGGGTGATGTGTTTAATTTTCGGCTCGACGTTTGAGTTTACCAGCGAGAAATTATAAAATTTACCTGTAAAGCGTTTTTTTTTTTTTTACAAATCTCTCTGTAAATTTATACTCAACTTATGAGTGTTAGCGGGGCTAGTAATACCAATTGGGGCACGTATAAGTTTCGTAGATCGGAGGCGTTCGGTCCTAGCTATGATATTGATAAACGGGATGCGGCGAAAATTGTTGTTGAGCTGGCAAAACTCGGAGATAAGAGTGCTCAAGCGCTTGCCGGGAAGGGGCCCTTTGCGGCTATACGGTTATGCTCAGCAATTAAAAATGGGAAATTGATACAGGATAAGCAAGGTCAGGAAATCGCTATAGGGCAGGCGGTGCAGAACTTGTTAGATGAGTTACCTCTAGAAGCGTTTAAGACAAAGGCTTTTTCGAAAACGAGATGGAAGATGAACAAAAGTGTACTCCGGACAACATTCCAGAGTAAAGGACTAGAGTCCATAAATAAGTTTCATGAACTAAAGCAAGAATTTGAAGCATTGAGGCGACAAAAAGAAACAAAAGAAGCTCAATTAGACGCCAAGTTTGGCAAAGAATGGAAGAAGCTCCTTCCGGAAAAGCAGTATATAGAAGCTAATGGCCGGAAATTTTCATACGCTACCGCTATTGGCTCCGGCGCTACTTATTTCGCAAGTCCATATGAAAGGAGATATGTCTATAAGAGTTATACCGATAAGGAGCGATTCAATGCCATGGACGCTATGAATACAGCAACTCAGCTTTTAATTAATCAATACGACGATTTGTTAAACAGTCAAACCACGCCGGAGATAAATACTTCCGGGCCTCAACAGATAACTAATGAGGAGACAACTCTTCAAAATAATGGCGAACCGCCGCTTTGGGTTGGTGGTGAAATTGATCCAGAAATATTTGATCCATTAATACAGGATCAAGAGCAAGGATGCTCGGAGGAATATTTTGAGGGCCGTCTAATGGAAAAAACATCTGAAAACACAGCCGAGACACTACAAGATAAAAGCATCTCAGACGATCAAAATTATAGTCGGCGGGGCTTTGCATCTACAGACATAAAAGAGGAGATAGCAAAACCCGAAAAACCTGTAACTCTGGAATCGGGAAAAACGGAGACACCAGAGACAGAGAAACAGCAGATGGCTGCTGAGAAACTCTCAATAAAAGACAAAATAAGGCTATTTGACGGTGGAACTTCCAATGCATAGATCAATAATTTTTCGCCGGGTGACTGAACTCAATGTGATAGCGCAATCAAAGGAAGGGAGTTCCTTTGTGCAAAAATGATCCCAATTTCGGTAATACCCCGATTCCTAGTGGAGCGTGATGGGGTAAGTTCTCTTAAAATCGCTGCTTAATCAAAGCGTGATGTTTCTATGGATCTGATCAACGACCTCAACATGATGTCGAGTGTGGTCACGGCCATCGCCATGGGCTGTGCCTTCGTCGGTGTCGCGATTCTCGCCTTGAGTGTAATCACCAGCGTCTTACAAGTTACATCGTCGATTAAGATGTAGCGGTTTTGGGTTTGGCTTCCTTGGAAGAGTGATTTAGTTTTTGGCAGGAGTTTGTAATCACCACCAAAAGAGCTTAAGCATTTGATCGTACACCAGCATACCTATCAAGCCTTTAATAAAATTTTGAAGGCCTCTTATTAAGTAACATACTGGGTTTTATCAGGGAAAGGATAGTATTGTGACATCTTATGTAGCGACTTGCCAAAACGCGCTCTAGTATACGAGCAATCGGCAACGTATATTATGTATTTGTTTGTAAGTTGCAAGAATAATATTAATTTATATTCACGAGCTCTGGAATTGGCCCAGCAGGAGGTTTTGTCCCTAATCGGGAGTACGATGCGATGGTAGAAAACCTCAACAAGCGAGTTGGCGGTTTAAACGCTGCGATATTTACAGCAGCTCGATCGTATAATCCAGAAAACGTCTTTTCCGTAGACGTTATCAAGGCATATTTTAAAACTGTTAGAAATGCACGAAAAAATCCGTACTCTGACGAGGGGCGGAAATTTTACGGAGACCTACAAAAGTATGCTGAAACTGAGACTTTTAAAAAAGCGACGATTAGTTTGTTCGGGAAAAAGATAGATATACCCTATTTTTCTCGTTCAGGGTATAACCAGACAGTGGAGATGAAAAATAAACAGCATCATATCGCACAGCAACAAATTAAAGATCGCAAAGACCAGTACCATAAAGAATGGGACAATTTTCAAAACGCCGTTGGGGAATTTGAGACTTTTTTGAGCGACCAACAGAAGAATTGTTTAGGACTTGAAGGACAACTGAAATCGTTTGAGGAAGAAAAGAACGCGATCAGCGTTCCCGAGGGATCGAAGTATGCAGACAAACTAAGCAAAATTAATAACCGGTATCAGGAACTCCTAAATAAAATCAGGGAACAAAACAAATCTGTAGCACGGTTTAATGCGGACCTCAATAATGTGAGACAGAACATTTTCGAAACGGCCCCTACGCAAGATCAGAATTTGTCTGTTTGCCAGCAATTTGATGAAGCAATACATGAGAAAGTTGGGCAGATTGGCCATGAAATCAATAAGACATTCGGTGGTGCAGAAGGGATATCCCTTCAGGCCGAAATCAACGCGCTGAAAACGGACTTACAAAACCTTAAAAACCAGCAAATTAGGGACCTATACGCATCGAAATGGGATCAGTTACGAGCAAATGTAGGTACTCAGGAAAATTCTTTGAAAACTCTCCAGAAAAGTTGCTCAAACCTTCAAGAGCAACTGATGTCGCTTCAGGATCTCAAGAATTACGTTGGCCAAAAACTTCAGGGGACGGAAACTCTGAGCAAGCTTAATGAGCAACACAACACCGTTGCAGACAAGCTACAACAGCAACAAAGTGCGGCCAATGAAATCTCCAATAAACTTCAGCTACTTCAGGCGAGCATTAACACTTCGCAGAGCCAACTAATGTCAGCTGATAACATAGATGAGGCTGAATTACAAAGACAAGACGCTTTTATACTTGAGCAGTTCCGTCAAATTCAACAGGAAATTGAGCATTTGGGTGAGTCCAAACTGCAACCAGCAATTGATCAACTAAAAACGAATCTTAATGAGCAATTGAGGCAAATGCTCCAACAAGATCTTGACGCAGCTAAAGCCACATGTGAAGGATGCACGTCTTCCATGGATTCTTACATGAGTTATGTTCAACCATTCCACGATGCTCCCATAGGCTATTTAGAGGAGCTTAAAAGTGGCGCGCACAATACCCAAAAGTTCGAAGAAGGTATTCAAAAACTTAAAGAGGCTTATGATCGATTTGCGAACAATTTTCAATCATACAATCAGGCAAAGAGCAAGGTTCAAAGCGCAATTGAGCATTTAGAAAGTCTTATTGGAAGCGGAAATATTAGGGAAATTCAAGAGAGTGAAAAAGCAGTTGAGCAAACGGTTACGGAATTCAGAAATACTTTTGCAAAACTAGACGAGAATATTCAAGGGCTATTTACGGAATATCGGGCGAATGTAGCTGGTATTTTGGAAGAAGTACTGAAAGAGGTACCTAAAGACACAATACAAGCATTGCTAACAGAGGCACCCCAAGCAATGAAAGATTTGTTTGCTAAAATTGGGAAACAATCGGAAAGATCCAATAAGAGACAGAGATTTGGATGGTAGTAGCATCTCATGTAATTGATGCTGGTGCGAGTTCTGTAATTTCATAAGTTTTAAACGTTATCACGGTGTGAGCTCGCCTGCCAATTTGCAAGAATATCGATTCGCAGATTTTCTGAGCAGCGTCTACAAGAAGTATCACGGGGTCCTGATGAACGACCTCAACATGATGTCGAGTATAGTCACGGCCATAGCCATGTGCTGTGCCTTTGTCGGCGTCGCGAGCGTCGTTGCGGGTGTCTTGCAAATTACCTCTTCGATTAAGATGTAAAACGGAGATAGTCGAACCGCATTCTACATCATTTGCGTAGCATTTTTAACAAGGCCTTCTGTAAAAAGACAGGTGGCTAAGGTCGAATGCGAAGTTGTATTACACGAACACAAAATTTCTACGAAATGCGATCGCATATTTGGGTATAGGTTAAAAATGTAAATAAATGTGTTATTGATTTAAAGTACGTCGTGTGGCATTAACTCGACTTATGTCCTTTAAGCTCGAGAGTGGTGGTAAAGTTAGCGCATGGGAGACGGCTAAGTTTTGGCTGCAGAAGAAAACCCAAATATAGGGAGAAGCAATACACTCTCGACGATCAAGCAGCCTATAAATATTGGAATAAAATTGATCAAGGGCGATCGTGCTGCTATCGAGAAGAAACTAAATTTGTATGAGCGTTCTTTCCAGCCCACTACAAACGGTATATTTGGAACTTCAAAGCTTCAATTTGTAAGATCAGAGTATGATGTGATAAAAGCGGAAAAGGTAGCGAATGCAACCAAAGAGATTAAGGAAAAGCATCAAGGAATCTTGCACCACTTCAAAATACACTAAAGGCACTAAACCTGAGCGAAGACTCTCAAGAGTATCGGGAACTGTCAGCGAAAATTACGACATATCAAAGCAAAATTGATCAGATAGGACAGTCTCTAGATGCAGATGATGCAAAATGTTCTCAAGAGACGAATACAACTATTCGCGATGAGTATAACAATGTTCTTAAAGAAGATTACGCTATGGTAGAAGCATACAACGATCTGGCGGAGGCATTGAATAATCTTATACCCATGGCTGAAGAAAAGAATAAAGTCACGCTCGAAGACGGTTCAACGTTATCGTATAGCATTCAAAGTCTCCCTTTGATGCCGTTGCCTCTTTTAAGCTAGACAACATGCAACAAGGCAAAAGAGAAATCAGAGATATCAAAGCAGCAATAGCTATAGCGGCTGTGCCTTTGTTGGCGTCGCGATCCTCGCCTTAAGTGTGATTACGAGTGTATTGCAGGTTACATCGTCGATTAAGATGTAAACAAATTGGCTTGTTTGAGAAAGTTATTTAGGTTGTATTGATGCACGAATGCTCGTTTCGGGGCGCAGGTGAGTTGTTTATTCTATGACTTAGAGTGTGAGATTATTAATGAAATTATAAAATTTTCCTGTAAAGCGTTTTTTTTTTTTTTTACAAATTGCTGTATGGAAATATACTGGGTCCATGGGAGAAATGATTGGGGGTGTCAGTCGGTGGCAGGCGGCAAGGCTAACATCGGCGATTGAGAGGAAAAATCGTGAGGCTTGTGGCGGTAAATTTAAAATGTCTTCTACGACCATAGGGCAATTTTTTAAGCTTAAGAATGGCAGCAGAGCTTCTGTAGAAGCGAATATCGAAAGATTTGGCTTGAGTGCTTTTAAAGCTGGGAAATTCAATCAAGAGGGTTTTGAAAAGGCATGGGAAAATGAGCAAAAGCAGGTGAAGGACGGCATGAAGGTTGTGAACGATTTTGTTCATGGTTCGTACGATATAAAATCGAGTGCCAGTGCATATGTGAATGACTTAAATCAGCTTGTTCAGGATAATCAACATGTGATGACACAGGTGCAAATCAACCAATTTAACCAAATGCTCGCTGATATTAAAGAGCTTAAAAAGAACCTGAACCTTTTCGTCGGACAAAATCTTCTAAAAAATGATCCTAAGCAGGTCAACAACGATAAAGAGAAGCTTCGGGTACTCCAAAACGTGATTCAGGAAATTCCTAAGCGAATTGAAAGTTTTAAAAAGGAAGTTGAACAGACGGCGGCAAAATACCAAGCGGCCCTTAAGAACAAATGTAATGATTTCCAAACAAAGTTAAATCAATGCTATGAGCAAATCAATGATCTCGAAGAACGATATGAGGCGGAATTATCACAGAAGTGCGAACTCATGACAGCGGAGTTCAATGAACTTGAAAAGCTTATTGGCAACGAAACTGACCCGGAGAAAAAAGCGCAGTTACAAGATCAACTAAAAGTGGGGTACGCAAATCTGAGAGAGGCGCAACGTGGAGCAGTTATAGATCTTGAAAATGCCGCTTATAGGAAACCTTCAGATTTCGCGAATCCACTCCAAGGTATAGAGGATGCCATTCGTCGACTAGGACACGCCAAACCAAGCAAAGATTTTGAAAAATCACCAGATTTTCAGAAAGTTTCTGAGTTCTTTGCCAATACGGACCAAAGTATGGGGCAGATAAAGGAGGATGTGAATAGGAAGATATCAAGGCTTCAAGGTAAAATGACTAATGCCGAAACTGCGCTCAGCGGGCTCAAGCAGTACGCCCAATCACTGCCACAGACAAAGCTTGACCGATTTAAAGCTAAACAAGAAGAATGGAATAAAAATTTTGACGAAATTTGTGCACATCATGAAGCTGCACTGAAGGCATTTGCAACTTTGGCTTTGGATGATCCAGATTTTCAGAAAGCCTTAGAAAAGGAATATGGCGAGTTGGAGACGTATAAAACTGAAACCCGTCAGGAATTTGCTTTGGGAGTTGAGCAAACCATAAAAGAGTACGAAGCTCAACTTGAGCAGCTAAAAATCGGCGATTCAAGAAGGATTCAGGATATTGAGAAATTCTGCAAGGATATAGATCAGAACATTGGGCTTCTGAGTCGAATCGCCCCACAAGGGAGAAGCGAAAAGAAATCATTATCAAGGCTGAAGGCCAGTACTTCAACCGCTTCGTGGAGGCAGCTCAACGCATTCAATACAGCAATCAAGACCAATGTAGAAAAGGCTAATGCGATACATGCACAACACGTTCAAACTGCGGAGGATTTTAAGGGTGCTATCGATAACCTATTATCTGACGGCAAAACATTACCCGACAATATCCAATCGCTTTATGATGCTTTTGTCAAAGCCTCCGATGATTTACAAGCGGGTATCCAGGAAACAAGTCGGCAAGCAAAATCCGTTTATAGCGACTGCTATAGTGCTAAGGAGAAATTTCGAACGGCCGATGTGACGATCGATCACGAGGTTATACAAAAGTTTGCAGAGGTCCACAAGCGGTTCAAGAGCGATTCAGATGAAGTAAAAAAGAAAAATCAAGAAATTGAACCACTACAACAGGCGTGTATGGAAAAGCTGAGCGCTCTGGAAACGGAACTGCTGAAGACGCCAGCAGGGTGTCGAATTTTAATTGATAGGGATAAGGCTCAAATTGATAGATCAATCGGCTATGCTGCAACACTCGCAGAAATCACCAGATCCGCAGTTGAACCTTCAGATGAGGGTGAATTAGAATCGACTGAAGGCCAGGAACTTTTGGTTAATTTGGAGCAATTACAGGAGCTTATCGAGCAAAGTAAACAAAAGATCGAGCAGGCATATAATAGCAACGTAGCAGGCTTGAATGGGACGAATGAAGATTTTGCTCAAAACTATGAAGCATTCCATAAAGTATGCCAAGAGATTAAGGAGATGTTAGGAAAAAATTAGTACGACATAAAGTCTCAGTATGAAAATAAGGGTTTTCAAAGATTCCAATTGATAAAATTCTTCGCGGGATTTCAAAGGTCGCCGTTAGAGGAATCTTAATGCCCGATAGTGAGTTAAAGTTTCCCATTGAAAAGCATCATCGACTGATGACGGTTTCCCCAAAAGCATTTAAAAATACCAGGGAGGGGACCTTTCTTTATGTGAGAGAAGTATCTGCTTATTTTTCAATAGCCTGAAACTTGAGGTTATTCGCAAGAAGGTTAAAAAAGTTTATGTAAGGCGTTTTTTTTTTTACAAATTGCTTTATAAAGTTATACTTCAAATATGGATTTCAGAATAGCAGTTGGCCCGAGGGGATTTACTGTTACACAGGGGGAGGAGAAGATTGGAGATATCAGCGCGAAAGAAGTGGCAAAAAGCCTAATCACGAATAAAGAGCTAAAAGGTAAACGACCTGGTCCCTTTGCGCGCATTAAACAGGGCATCAAAAGCTTCATTATCAGTCGCTTACTCAAAAAAGCGGATAAAGTCGGGTTAAGCGGGTTAAGCCAGAAGGAGCGGGACAAAATAGACAATATTGGCAATATAGTGTTAGCGTATGTTAAAGCAGGGGGCTTTGACTTCAGAAAAAGGAAAGACTGCTTTGAAACTGAATAAAGCAAAGTGCCACGAGTTGCGTAATGAAAAACTGGGGTGGGATCAAAAACTTGAGTCTCTGAAGGAGACAGGGGAGAAGCTAAAGGGATATGAGCAGCACGTGGGGGCTATTGCAACAAGACCAAACTTTGCTTCTCAGGAAGAAATTCGATCGTTGCTCACAACTTTTTCGAACCTCTGTCAGGGATTTGATGGTTTGGTCACTAGTGTCAAAGATCGTCAGCTGCCGCAAGAACAAATTTCAGACCTACAAGGCGACTGCGATAAAATGATAGCAGGATTAAATATAGCTAAAGATAAGCTCAAAGAGACCGGCGCGGATTTGTGTTCATCCGCGATAAAGATGTTCGAGCAGTTGAAAACTCAGTTGGAAGGATTGTTGGGAAAAGACACCGCGGACGAAGCGTTTAAGCAACTGTCACAAGATCCCAACGCAGATGCCCCTATGTTTGTTCCAGATGAAAACGATCCCAACATGAAGGATGTCCCTTCCGAGCCACTGATAAACCAAGAGCTTAATATTAACGACTCCGATTTCAACGATGCTCCTGGTGTGGACGAGGGCTGGGGGCCGATGGGGTAGTGCATGTCGATAGGGGGCATTATCAGAAGCGCCTCTGATGGTGCCAACGTCTTAACAAATGAGTAGTCCTACGATCAACAGGCATTTGATCCGGATGGTGACATATGGACAGCAGAAGAGTCACAGATTAAGGGCGCCTACTAGGGCTCCTAAAACTCTGCCCGCTCATGAAAACTCTAAATAACTAGAACCCAAGAACTTTATGCTTCGGAGTCAGTTGGTAGACAGGCTCTTGAGCTATTAGTTTGACGAGATGGAAAAATTCCAGTTAATGGAAATTTTCCACTTATAAAAAAGTCAACTTGAAAAATGATAGCGCGAAGGCCTAGGGTGCCTTTTGTAAAAAATGATCTAAGATAATCTCCATAAAACCTACAGGGGAATGGCAGAGAATGAGTTTCTTTAACTCGTTTTTCAGTCTCAAAATCGCCTGTAAGCATTCGACCTATTTTTATTTGAGTGAGCGCGAGCCCATTCTATGTTGACCACTTTAGTGCTGAATTTCCCTGAAGAAACGTAAAAATTTCCTGTAAGGCGTTTTTTTACAAACTATCTTGTGGTGTTATGCTTTAATCGTGGATTTTAAAGTTAATGGGAAAAATGTGGGTGCATGGCAGGTGGCGAAATTGTTAGCGACTAAACAAACGCAACCGGGAGAAAAGGTTAGATTTCGGGACGTTTATCAACAGCTCGGGAATGCCAGAAAGCTGATTAAAGGAGAGAACGCTGGCGGTATGACTCGGCAAGAATTGGACACGTATGCGACGGCTTTCGTTGGAGGCGATAGGTTTCTTCTATCGAAGCCTAAATTTTCACAAAGCAAATACGACCAATTGGAGGCAGAGAAGTCCGAGAGAGAAGTTCAGGAGGCTAATTTCAATGAAGAACATTACTGGGGGGAGGAGTACGAGAATCCACTTTTCAATGGTGATCCCAATGATATCATAAATGATCCGTTTGATCCCTTTTTAGAAGACTTCAGCGAAGAAGAATGGGAATACGACAATCAAAACAATTCGGAAATTCCACCTTCCGTGAAACAGCAACCCACTGTGGCACCAGGAAATACGAAGGAAAGCATTCTATCCGACGAGCAAAACTATGATCAACAGACATTCGAGGTTGAAGAAGATGCGCAGCCTGTGTACGACGAATCGCCATTTCCGGAATTACAACCTACAGTGACAGGTAATATATCGGTGTTGAATCCAGAGTCGTTCCCTGATGACTTTGGTCCTTCGCCGCTACCGCCTTTACCTGATACGCCGCTTTCCCCGTTGGTTCCACCTTCTTCTAAATAGCCTAAGTTCTAAATATTTAATATTTATTTACAAATGAATCAATAAAACTACACTGGATGTATGACGTTTGCACTCGAAGGAGGGGGTCGGGCGAATGCGATACAAGCGGCGAAGTTGTTTGTTGCACAAAAGGCTGAACAAGGCGAAAAAGTTGGCCCATTCGCTATGATTGGACAACTTGTTAATATTGCAATAAAGGTAATGGGAGGTAAGAGTGATGTCATCAAGGATCAGCTAAACGAAAATAGAGAGGCCTTTGTGACAACAAAAAATATTTTTGGTGCTTCCAAACTCCAGTTTTCTGATGAAGCCTATCGACAATTGCGGGATGCTAAAATGAATTTACAGCATTCTTTGAATTTTTGTGAACAGAGAATCGGCATAATTAACCGTAATATCAATAAATATCCGGAGCAACTTGAATCTTTTCGCAGTCGACTCGAAGCCCTTGATGCGAGGTTAAAACCTTTTGAGCAAACGGGAAGTACAGAGCATCATGAACTTTCCAGTAAGCGTTATGAGCTTTGGAATACGTACCGCGGGCTTTCGCAAGACAGTGATTATCATCAAGCAAGAATTGGCGCATTGCAACAATCAGTAGGTCAGTTGCAACAGAAATGCGAAGAAGGGAAGCAGGTATTGGTACAGGGAAATATGGAAGAACTTCAAACACAGCGCGAAAGTATTAGGGATCTGGAGGAAAAAGTTGGTAATAGAAGTTGGGAAGTTCAGCAAGATTGTTCCTCCATCGAACGTGGGATTGAGGAACTTGAGCAAAAATTGAAGACCTATGAGGATAAGGCTGAGGTACAAAACGCTGTATCGTTGTACGCTCATTCTCCTCAAGAAGAGGACGACTGGGAGAATAATTTCACGCCATTGGTTCCATTTGTCAGCGATGAGGTGAATGCGGTTCCACCATATGGCGATCAGGGTTTTGTTATGCCAGAGAATTCGTTCGATGAGTTCGGGATGCCACACGGCCAATTCTTCTTTGATCCATCTTTCAGCCCCAATGAAATTTTCAACCCCAATGAAATAGCACAGCAGGCACACGTTGATAATTCAATGCCAGATATCCAAGGGACAGAGTCGCCCGATGAACAAAACTATGATCAGCAGACATTCGATGTTGCAGAAAGTGCGCAACCTGTGTATGACAGTGAAATTCCCTCATGGCAATCCACCACGTCTGACAACGCGAATACGTTTGAAGGGTTCATTCCACTAGATCCATATGACTTCAGTTCTTAGGAACCGTTTGGGACCTCCAACTATCCGCTTCCGCCTTCCGCAGAGGAATTAGGTTTAGAACCATTAATACCCGAGAGTTTTCAAAAAAAATCCTCCGATCCGCCCTCTGGCGAGCAGCTGCTGTAAAATGAAGGGATGGAATGACGTAATTTAATATTTATTTACAAATTAACCAATAATGCTATACTCGCAATATGAGCGTTGTTGAGCAGATCAGGAATAATTTTCAGACCAGGCAAATGCAGTGGGAGATGGCGAAATTCGCTGTCGCGGAGAAGGGACTGAAGGTCAATTTTCGGAATGTTGCCCATGAGTATCGCCAGATCAAGAGCATGCAAATGAATTCAGCAGAGGCAATGACGTTTTATAAAAAGCTGGGTGAGTACATTAACCACGACGGTTTCGATTTCAACGGGGACAAGTTCAAGTTTTCCGAAACAAAGTTCAAGAGGGCGAAACAGAAGATTGATGAGGCGCAATACAAGGAAGAGACGCAGCGCCTCAAAAAGCAGGAGGAGCAACCCGGGAAGGATAAATACATCGCCAATTGGCAAGGGGTTCAGCGCGGTTTTAAGGAATATCGCTCTCTGCTCGATCAACGCCAGAAAGCGTATCAGGAACTCGACTTGAAAATACAGTTTCTCAAAGGGGCGAAGGATTATGTTGTTGGACAACTTAAGCCTAAAGCGGATCAGCACCGAGGAGGGAGTTTCAATGGCTTGAAAGAAGTAAACGAAATAAGGGATCTCGCTACGAAGTTCGATACCATTCTGAAGAATTTTGAGGCGAAGAAGACACAACTTCGCCGAACAGATGAGGCCCTGCGTATGGCTAAACCCGCTGTTAATGCCGCATTGGAAATGCCAGAACTAACAGAGAAAGACTTGTTACAATACCAGCAAGTAGACGATAATATCTACGAATATCTTAAGCCACTTGGCCCGCAGATCAACAAAGAATTGGGCGCAGAAGGTGCTAAGGCCCTGAAAGATTTACAATCGCAGGTCGACGAGTTTACGGCAAGTCTGGAGTCACAATGGAAGCCTGAGGTAAAGGAAGAAATTCAACTCTACCGAAAAGAACTCGACGAGTACGGCAAGGCGATCGAAGACTCTCGAAAAAAGCTTCGGGCAAAGTGTGACAAAGAAAAAGCGAATCTAGAGGCAATGAAATCTTTTATACAAGGCCAAGATCTCAATTCTGCCGATAAAGATCCATCACTTCAGGCCATCAACCAGGGCCTTGCGGATATCGAAAAAATTTTCAGCGGATTTGTGGAAAAATTCCATTCGTTTGATGTTGCGAAAGATTCTATTGTGTGTTCGGAGCGAAAGATCCGTGGTGCAGGTGGCAATATCAAGACTCTTGAAGATGAGATGGAAAATACGATTAAGGAGTTTCGAAAATGCATGTGTTACTGGAAGGAAAATCATCATTCAGAGGATGAAGAAGACTCGGGTTATTTTGATTTAAGTTATGGAGAAGATGCAACTCTCCTATTAATCGATCACCGGGTCCGAGAAGAAAAAGACGCGGCAAAACAGAGTCTTCGCAAGATCCCTGACGAGGTTATCACGAAAATGAATTCTGACATGCGGGAGATCGTCAAGATGTGGCAAGGTCTACAGAAATTGCCAGCCCAGACGAATCCCTAATGGGACGGAACAAACATTCAAATTTCAGATTCACTTTAATATGGACATCAACATCAATGGAGCAAGCTGCCGCATCAGCCAGTGGGAACTTTCGAAGCTCCTGGCCTCGGAGAAGGCGATGATAGATGGTAAGTCAAAAGCGGGCTTCTTGGACGCGGTCAGGCAGAGCGGAATCGCTAAAAAAATCATCAACGATAAGTCCGGCTATCAAGAAGGGCTGAAACCCCTTTTGGAAGATTATGTCAAGAGAGGCGCGTTCGTAGTCAAAAAGGGAAAATTAAAATTCGTCAAAAATCAGTTACTCGCTGCTCGGACGGACCGTCAGCAAGAGCGGAATGAGATCAATTCCATGCGTTCTTCTTGGCAGGCAATTCGAGGCTCAGTTGTTGAAATCGATAAGCGCTCAGAGAGCCGCCAAGCGACATGTGCAAGACTTTCCAATCAGCTTAAGTCCCTTAACGACGCCATTAGTAATCTTCATTCCCAAGGAATAACTGTGCTCAAAAGCATAATCGATCAGCGCGACGCCATTCAGAAAAAACTCGATGAACAGATGACTTCGATTGAAACAGTCCGCAAAAATTGTCGTTTTTTCCAAGAAAATGTCGATGCCTCGATGGCGCTAAAGAATCAAGAATTATCCAAATTTAAACAGGAAAATGACACGATCAATAAAGGGTTTAACTGGATTATTAGCACGATGGACAAAAAACTCGGCGTTGAAGAAGATCATAGCATAATAACAGATTTAGACGATGAAGCTACGGCCCTCCAAAATACACTCAACGATTTTAAGAAGCGCGCGGAAGAGCTGCAAGCAACGCTACCAAGAGCTAAAACAGAGTGCAAAGCTTACGGTGGCTGTATAGAGACCTGTCGCTCGAAGATTAAAACAATGTGTGATGGAAGGAAAAGACTTCTCGATACCATGCAAACGTATATTCCGAAAGAATGGAAAAACGATGCCAGTAATCCGCATATCCAAAAAATTAACCGGATTCGTAATAAAATAGAACAACTCTACCTCCAGGTGGAGGAGCAACTGCAACCATATGACAATCTCAAGGAAAACATAAAGCAAGCTGAGAATTTTTTAAATGGCAAGGGTGGTAGCGATAGCAAAATTGACCTGCAAAATAACCTTATAGCGTTTCAAGAGTTTGTGGATTCTGAAGGGACAATTCCCGAGGAGAAGTCGCATTTGCGAGATCCTTCCAAAAATAATGATAATTCTGCATTTAGTGGGCTCGCAAGCCGGTTGCAAAAAGCGACTGACGACGTCCGCAAATCCCTTAACGCCAGGGAAAGGAGTCTTGATGATTTGGTAGAAAATATCAGCAAGGATAATCCTGAAGTCGCTAAAAAAATCCGAGATTTTCTCGAGCGCAGCAAAGGGAGATTTTGTTTTGGTTATCAAGTAGGTTAGCGTCCAGGAATTTCAATAATTGTTTCCGGAGACTATGCACTTTCAATTGGGGAATTTACTATGAAAATCGATATTAATGGATCTAGCTACGGCATTACTGCATGGGAAGCGGCGAAGTTCCGCACAGAGCGGCAGGGTGGAACAATTTTTGGTAACTTTGTGAAGCAAGTCTGGGGGAGCTTAACGAACTCGGAAGACTACAGGGCGACCAAAGCCAAGATCATAAAATACGCCAATATTCAGGGATTTGATGTAGACGAAGGAAAGAAGGCCCTGAAGTTTTCTGCACAGCAGTATCACAAGGCGAAGAGCACAAAGCACCAGCAGAAAATCGAATATCAGAATCTCGAGCAAAAAATGGCACCATACAGGGCAAAAGCTGAGGAGTATCAGGCGAAGATCAGTCCCTATCAGGAAAAAGTAGATGCCTACAAGGCGCCCTATGAGACCAATCGGAGCGACTTCAAGTCTCAGTTGGACTCTTATTCCGAGGCCATCAAAGGCATAAAAGACCGGCAAAAGAGGCGGGAGCTGGAAGCACACCACGGTGAAGTTACTCAATTGTTTGAAAAATATTACACCGCGATGGCGGGAAAGTTTGTAAAAGCGGGTATTGCGAGTGCAAAATTGAAGGAGTCTATCGAGAATTTTAAAGAGGCAGTCCAATCCAACGCCGATAACGTGCAAAAACTTCAACAGGAAGTGGAGAAGCAGTTTAAAGAGTTTTACGACGCCGATGGGCAGGTTCAGTCGAAGTACTGGGGCGGATTAGATACATCTAAAAATACAGAAGAAATGCTCTTAAGGACAAAATTGCAGGCTCTCGATTTGGCAATTAAGGAGGCAAAGGAAGCCCAGGAGAAGTGATTATTGGGGGCCTGGCAGTCCCCAGCAAGAGCAATTTCTGTATGTAAGTTGTTGAAAATTTTATCAATAAATGCCGCTAGAGTTTAAATAATTTATTTACAAAATATGTAAAAATGTTATGCTTACTCCATGAACATTAGCATTGATCATTACATTGAAACTTCCGATATCCCTGTTGGGAACTATACCATTAGCGATGAAGAGCTCAATAAGCTGCTGGCGTTAGAGGTATATGCCAGTAAGTATCAGAATTTCGATTCTTGGGATGCGAAAGAGATAAAGAAACTCCTCAAGAATACTAAAAAGGTTCAACAATGGGCCAGCCAGTATCGCATTGACGACGCCCAAAAGCGCACTCTGGTTAATGAGCACCTCCAGGCGGGTGGATTCAAAAAGGCGCGCATAGGTCGGAAGCTAAAATTCTCCAAATCGCTTTACCTAGTAGCCAAGAGAAAACGAAACCAGTGGGAACATGAGGCCCAGCAAAACCAACAGGAAATCGCGGAAGAACGGGCAAAACTGCAGAGTCAGTTCGAGCAATGCAATGAAAAGATTCTGGAACTCACGACGGAATGGAAAAATAGGCTAGCCAAGGTTGCGGAGACTGTACGCTCCTGTGACGCAACTTTGGTTTCTTTATTGATGCGTTTGGGTCTACGGGATCAGGGTGTCCATGATTCATGTAGTTCTCTCGAATCCTTTCTGGCATTTAAAGATTGTGTGCGGCGAGTTTTCGATACCGAAGGGATGTTTAGCTCGCTTCCCAATAAGTACAAGGATATAAATTTTGCCATAAAGAAGGCCTCTAGCAGCAAACAACTGCAGCACTTAACCGGGGTTGTTGATAATTTTTGTACGATATTAGCTTCAGATGAGGCATTGACGGTAAATGGTTCACAGGTTGGGTTCGATCTTTCTGGGCTTTTGAAGGACGAGAAAGCATGTAACCATGCGATCAAAAGCTGGATTCAGGAGGTTGTTGAAAAATTACAAGGACTCGAAAAAACTCAAAGTGACAGCAATAAGTGGGATCTGAATGATTCGATTGGGCGTTTGCAAGAAATTGCCGGGGATATCGATCAGTAACCGTTAATAGATAAAGTGGTTGTCTAACCATAAATTTCCCCTTCCTTCTTGCCTGAGGGAGGGGCGTTTTTTTATTGGTTGCTGTGTGTAGTGCTCGGAGTCGAAGGGGATTATGGACAAGGGCGCTATGTACCGGTGGCGCGGTGCGCACGATAAAACGATCGTCGAAGCGACGGTTGGTGAGCTCCGATTGGGAGCAGGCGCTGAGGGAAAAAACACAAAACCACGCATTTCAGGGGCGAATTTTAGGTATTGATCCTAGCTTGCGGGGAACTGGTTTGGCAGTTTTAGAAGTTTTTGAGGATCACCGGATCGCACTGGTTTATTCCCAAACCTTAAAAATCCCCGCAAAAGAGAATTTGCTGTCCTGTACAGGGAAAATCCATAAAGGAGTGGCGGAGATTCTTAATAAGTACCAGCCCGATGTATGCGCGGCGGAGCAGACAATTTATGTCCAGAACTTCCAAACGGCGCAGATAATGGGAATTGCACGTGGAGCGATTTTGTCAGCCGTTGCGCTCGCAGAGAAGCCGCTCTATGAATACGCGCCGCTGCGGATCAAGCAGGCCGTGTGTGGGTATGGTCGGGCCTCGAAGGAACAGGTGTCGCGGATGGTGCAGGGGATTCTGAAAACTTCGCTTGAAGTCGGGTTTGACGAGACCGATGCCGCCGCTGCCGCGCTGTGTTGTCTGTGGAATATCGGGACGCCTGTTTCTTAGAAAGAGCGGTCTAGGACCGCTCCCGTTATAACTCTGGTGGCACCGACTCGGCTTCCCGCGCCTCACGCAAATTTGATAGAACGTGGTTTATGGACCCACGAGTTTCGGTTGAGGACTCCTGGAATTGCGGTGCTCCTGTACCCAGAAAATTGCGTTGGACTGGGCCAAAAATATGGCTGACGACGACATCAATGCGTCCGAGATTGCTAATCCCGATTTCGTGTTTTAGGACTTGTGCGATGGCCTGTTGGATGTGAAGGCTGACGGGTTGCGCATCATGAGGACACGAAAGTGTGACTTTAATCCGGATCTTTCGGAAACGCGAAACGCAGTCGACGCGAGCCTTGGCCTGGGGGACAACCTGCCGACAGATCTTTTTGATAAAATTTTTGAGCGCCGATTGCTTGAGGTAAACAATCCCGTGGTTATCAGTGTGAATCCGAAGGACTGTTGCGCGACGGAAACCCAATAGCCGTAAAATGAAAAACAAGAGATGGATCGCGAAAGTCGCTATGGCGATGATTGCCAGCCACTTAAAAATGGGGTGGTCCGTAATGCTCTGAGCGAGCGCTTTCCACCATTCCAAACTCCATAAGCCGGAAAAAAAGTTTCCGATTGCTTCCATAGGCTCTTCAGGATAGACGATTTTTCAAAAAGAAAATAAAAAAGATCAAAAATATAAAAGAAGTCCCGGTTAACTGAGGCAAGAGTTTTACGGAACCATCATGCCGTGTGCGACCTTTTTGACGACCTCGGCGTTGGTAAGATAGCGGAGAATCGCGAGACCGAAGGGGATCCCCGCTGCTGGACCACAACCAGTAATAATATTGCCGTCAGTGACCACGAGTTCATGGAGGCGTGCGTGAGGGGTGAGCTCCTCCATAGAAAAGTGCGCCGTGTAGCGGTGTTTCTCTAAAATGCCGAGATCATACAGTAAGATCGGAGCAGCGCAAATCGCAGCGACGAGATGGCTTGCCTGATAGTATTGTCGGATAAGCTCCGAGACCACGGGGTTATGGCGCCATTGGAGTATCCCAGGGCCACCTGGAATAATCAACGCATCGAAAAGCGCTCGAGATTTTCCGATTTGAAGATCTTCGATCGATGTCTCCGCTTTGAGCGCTAGTTGATGCGCACCAGTCACCATTGGCGCGGCAAGCGAGGCAGTCATCACCTCAATCCCACCACGCCGTAAGACATCGATGGTACTGACGGCTTCAATCTCCTCGAAACCGTCAAATAGTAATACACATGCGGTACTCATCGTTCCTGAAGTTTTCCCATTTTAACCAATCCAGCCCTTAGATGAAGGGGTTTCCTTCCTCCCACCATATTCGATCGAAATTTTGGAGCCATTACCAGTACTGATACAGCAGCGTCAGACCGCCTCAGCGAGTTCAGGGCGGAGAAACGCGATCTCTCGGCCGCTGCTGGATTCAAGTTCATTCCAGTGACGGAGGCGGAGTTCGATCACCGCCATACCGGCATTGGGAAAGTCCTTGTAATCCCCATCCGTAATGGATTCGAGGAGTTTTGTGACACCATCGTTGTGAGCGATAATCATGACCGAATTCTTTTCATCCGGTAAAAGTTGGAGAATTTCGCGGATTTTTTCAAGGTCCGCAGTGTAGAGTTCCTCACGGATATCGATGACATTTACCAATAGCCCAAAGACCTCACGGATATGTTTCGCGGTATCGATTGCCCGCCGAGCGCCGCTGGTTAAGATGATACTCGGGCGCATTCCACGGGCGACCATTTGCGTTCCAATCGACGCGAGTTCTCGTTTACCCTGCTCATCCAATTCCCGCTCACGGTCGATCGCACCGACCGCCGCATGAGCATTCCTTACGATATAGAGTCGTTTCATATTCTTATTCCCATACCATCGCCCATCAGGGCATAGAGTTCAATTCCGTTGCCAGAATTTTCACAAAGATCTTCCGCGAAACGTATCTTATTTTTTTGGAAAATGGTTATAACCGTTGAGCCTCCGAAACTGAAGAACCCTTTTTCTTCTCCTTTATAGTAAATCCGGCCGACTTCTGCAGTTTGGGTAATACTCCCGACGCACGTGGCGCCGACTTCGACCATGAGAAATGGGCCGAGATCCTCCGATTGAAGTACCGAAACAATTCGCTTATTTTCGCATAGAATTGCAATCCGTTCTCGGGTCGCGATCGGGTTGACTGACTTGTAGTCCCCTTTAATCAAATAGATACGCTGAATACGGGAGTTACACGGAAAGTGAAAGCGGTGATAATCGACCGGAGCTAACCGGGAAATCACCATAACGCCATCTTTAAATTTCTGTGCCAGCTTCTCGTTTTGGAGGAGGGTTTTGAGGGTGAGTTGCTGGCCTTTAACAAAAAAGCTTGGGAGTTTCGATAGATTTGGAATATAGAGGTGACGCCCATCGGCGGGGAATACGACTTTTTGTGGCCCTACGGCAATCGGCCGGGCGTTGATCTTTAGCTGTCGCGTAAAGAAGTCATTGAAGGAGGTAAATTCGTTAAGCTGTTTTACGCACATTGACGTATCAATCTGATACTTTTCGACAAACGGCTTAATCTTCTTTTTCGACGAAGGCCATCGCATGAGCCAGCCATAGAGATCCGAAACTGCCTTGCGTTTAACAACCTGATTTAGGGCTAACTTTCCAACCGCAGAGCTATAGAGAAATCGAAGAAAGGCCTCGCCGTACACTTGCTCTTGTTCGAGTTTTTGCGTATATCGGTTGAAAAACTGGACCTCCTTCCCCATCGATACGGAGGCGAGTGAAACAAATTTTTTCTAAATGGAAAGGAAAATTTGAAACAGCTCACACTTGACGATTCGCGATACATGTCAACGCCAGATCCTCTGAGGTACATTAATTTTTGTTTCAAAGGCTTTTGAAGCGTTATTTTAATAGTACCCCTGGGCGATGAGATGATTCAGCTGGGTCCCGGCGTAGGGGAGGTCATCGGGATACGTCAACCCCAACCAGTGTGCTTGCGTCGGTATTAGCTCCATCGGTGTCGGTGCATCGGATGCTGTGACCGCTGTTGGGAGGAAAAATTCGGCTTCTTTGTTGGAGGCGTTATCCTTAAGGAATGCCTTAAATTTGCGCTCTAAAATTGGAAATATCGATCGATTCAATGCAAAGAGATTGAGTGATACGGATTGCTGAGAAGGAAGTGTCACCTTCCGCTGTGAGCGATGTTCAACGGCTTCGATGACGCCCGAGGCATTGCGTTGGATCTGAACATATTCTTCGATATGAATGATTCGGTTTCCCTCTGTTCGAATTACCCCGCGCGAAACCGCCCCGTTCGGCGAAAGCGTGTTTTCTAAAAAATATCCAACGCAGCCGTAGTTTTGAGCTCCGGGATGGCACAAAAACTGCACCGCATCGTCCACAGCCTCCCGGCCATAATAGTCATCCGCATTGAGGACCACAAACTGCTCCCGTGTAAAAGGCTCCGCACAGAGGAGGGCATGTCCCGTCCCCCAAGGTTTTGCCCGTCGAATCGCGTGTGGCACTTCCTGATCTTGAAATACAAAATCAAACTTCATTTCTGGCAGTGCGGGAACCAGCTCTTGTTGGAAGTAGGGCAACAAACTCGAACGTGTAACGATGACGACATGCCGAACGCCAGCCTTCTGCGCATCGACGAGGTTAAATCGGATTAGTGGCCACTGATACCGCGATAAAGCGACAATTTGCTTGGCCGCTCCAAACCGCCGTCCCATCCCTGCCGCTAGAATAACCACTGATATATCTTTCACACATTAAGGGTGAAAATTATAAACTAAATGACCAGAACGAATCGGGAAGAATGTTTGATGTTTTAATAAAAATTTATAAAACTAGCGCATGAACATCGGCTCTATTGGTGCAAGTATCGTTAATTGGTTTAAAAGTCTTCCGAGCAAGTTGTGTAGTCTTTTCCGAAGAGGGAAGGGGAATGTTCAGATTTCAAACGCCCAAGGGAAAGATCCTAATGTCCATAATGGGACACTAGGAAGCGTGGGCCTAGGCGATGCTCAGCATTTTGAGAAATCTGTCAACCGTACGCGTCAAGCGCCTATGTCATTTGAAGCGTGGTGCGGCCTGTGTACCACGGAGAGGGAAAATATTCGCGCCCAATTTCAAACCAATACGACACTCAGCCAGACCATTAAGCAATTTGTCGCCAGCGAAGCGTTTATCGATGATACTGAAGTCGGCAAGGCAGCGTGCCACAAGTTTGCAAAGGAAATTTTTGCCCAAGTGCTCAATGGTATGACTCAGACAGCGCTGGGGACACACGATATCGCGCTAGAAGTACGGCAGTGCATTTTTCATTTCGTGGCGGAATTGGACGAGGCTAAAACAAGAAATGATTTTGGCCCATGGACAGATGATGTCGAACGCCTGTGCGATGCCTTCACACCAGAGGTTGCGGCGGAATGTACGGCGCACATGGAAATCATCGAGCAGCCCGAAGACAATTCTCCCATTTGGATACCCAATACAACGGACACTGGAGAAACTGCGTTTCCGAGAATTAATCCTTAGTTCCGTTGGCCATCTGCTCCAAGAACGCGAATTTGTCCTGTATGCGTTCCGTCTCTTCCGCAATTAGTTGCTGAGCGCGCTCCGGGTGGTTTCGTTGTAGGGCGTTAAAGCGCGTTTCGCCAGCCATGTAGTCCGCCAGCGGTAGCGTCGGTGACTTGGAATCGAGCTGGAATTTGCCCTTCGGATCATAGCGGTAGAGGGGCCAGTGGCCGCATTGAACCGCCTTTTTCTGCTGATCGAGTCCGCGACGCAGATCAAACCCGTGCGCAATACAAGAGCAGTAGGCGACGATCAACGACGGGCCACGGTACGCATCCGCTTCCAACATCGCTCGGACAGTCTGATTGTTATTGGCACCCAAAGCGACTTGCGCGACGTAGATGTTGCCGTAGCTTATGGCGAGACGGCCAATGTCTTTCTTGGGAAGCGATTTCCCCTCAGCCGCAAACTTGGCGATCGCACCCGCGGGTGTTGATTTCGACTGCTGACCTCCGGTGTTAGAATATACCTCCGTATCGAGGATGAGTACATTGATATCACGGCCACTCGCTAAAACATGATCGAGACCGCCGTAGCCAATGTCGTACGCCCAGCCATCGCCACCGATGACCCAAGTCGTCTTGCGGATGAGGTTTTCCGCGAGATCACGAAGCAAAATCGGCTCCGAGGTGAGATCGATTTCCGTGAGCCGTTGTTGTAATTGCCGGACGGCTTGGCGCTGTTCTGGAATGGTCTTTGCCTTATAGATTTTGTCGACCAGTGACATCCCGATGACCGTGGCGTTTCGTTGAAGGAGTTCGCTCGCAATGAGGCGTTTCTTTTCGGTTGCTAGCTGGATGCCAAAGCCGAATTCTGCGTTATCCTCAAAGAGCGAGTTTGCCCAAGCAGGACCACACCCTTCCACATTTACTGTATACGGCGTGGTTGGAAGATTGCCACCGTAAATGGAAGAGCACCCCGTTGCGTTTGCAATCAACAAATGATCGCCAAAAAGCTGGGTTAAAAGCTTGATATACGGAGTTTCGCCACAGCCAGCACATGCGCCTGAAAACTCAAAGAGCGGCGTCCGGAACTGAGATGTTTTCACGTCTTTGACTTCAAGAATTTCTGGTGTCGGTAACTGTTGAAAGAAAGTGTAGTTTTGTTGTGCCTGCTTGAATATGGTTTCTTTTGCGACCATGTTGAGCGCCTTTTTCGTTGGATCTTGACGATTTTTCGCAGGACAAACTTCATGACAGAGACCACAGCCCGTGCAATCCATCGGCGATACCTGGACGGTAAACTTTTGACCGGCTATAGTGCGATAATTGGCAGAAGCAAACCCTTCGGGAGCACCATTGAGCATTGATTCAGGGTAGTATTTTGTGCGGATTGCGGCGTGCGGACAAACCGAAGAACATTTATTGCATTGGATACAAATCGAAGGATCCCACTCGGGAATTTCCTGAGCGATATCGCGTTTTTCCCATTGAGATGTCGCACTCGGCCAACGCCCATCGATTGGCATCGCGCTGACTGGTAGAGTGTCGCCCTCTTGTCGCATCATCGGTGCGATCACGTCGCGAACAAATGCCGGTGCCTCCGGTGAGACAATTTCGGAGCGGTGTAAATTGCTGTTAACGGCTTGTACCGGGACCAGATGTAAGTGTGCGAGCGCCTGCTCAACTGCTTCGAAGTTTTGCTGAATAACGGCTTCGCCTTTTTTAGCGTATGTTTTCTGAATCGCCTGCTTAATTTTGGCGATCGCCTCTTCACGCGGTAAAATACCCGAAATCGCAAAGAAACACGTCTGCATGATGGTGTTAATGCGGCCGCCCATGCCTGCTTGGCGTGCAACCTGATAGGCATCGATTGTGTAGACTTTGAGGTGTTTTTGCGTGATGTCTTCCTGTACTTCGCGAACAAGATGTCCCCAAAGATCTTCGGGAGAATAGGGGGCATTGATAAGGAGTGCTGCTCCATCACGTGCGTGTTTTAAAAGGTCGTAGCGATTGATAAACGAAAATTGGTGACAGCCAATAAAGTCTGCATTTTGAATGAGGTAGGGCGCTTCGATCGGTTCATCACCAAACCGCAGGTGTGAAATCGTCATCGCACCAGATTTTTTCGAGTCATAGACGAAATATGCCTGGGCGTACTGGTCGGTTTCGTTGCTAATGATTTTGACGGTATTTTTATTTGCGCCAACGGTTCCATCCGAGCCGAGACCGAAAAACATCGCCTCAAAAATATTTTTCCGCGGCAGTTGGTAACTGGGGTCATACGCCAACGATGTGTTGGTAACATCATCGTCAATTCCGATGGTAAAGTGATTGCGTGGGTTCGGCTTTTGGAGCTCGTCAAAGACCGCTTTTGCCATGGCTGGCGAAAATTCCTTCGACCCTAACCCGTATCGTCCACCGATGATGCGTATGGAACGTCCGGCTTGTTGTAGTGCGGCAGCGACATCTAAGAAGAGTGGTTCGCCGAGTGCGCCTGGTTCTTTAGTACGATCTAAAACGGCAATCGATCGTACCGTTTCGGGAAGCGCTTTAATCAAGTGTTCGAGTGAAAACGGTCGAAAGAGCCGTACCTTGAGGGCGCCAACTTTTTCGCCATGGCGGTTGCATTCTTCCGCAACCTGACGGAGGGTCTCGGTGCTTGATCCCATCGCGATGACGACACGGTCTGCATCGGGCGCACCGTAGTAGTCGAAGAGCCGGTAATGACGCCCAGTTCGCTGAGCAAGTTTGTCGAAATATTTTTCCAGAATTGCGGGGACGCGTGCGTAGAAAGCATTACCCGCTTCGCGTGCCTGAAAGAAAACATCTGGGTTTTGCGCCGTTCCTCGAATCGAGGGATGATCCGGCGTTAGCGCCCGCTGCCGCATCTCCGTAATATATTGTTCTTCGATGAGGGCACGAAGGTCGTCATCTGACAGTAATTGACAGTTGTTAATTTCATGTGAGGTCCGGAAGCCGTCGAAAAAGTGGACAAATGGAATCCGTGATTCGAGGGTCGCTGCGTGTGCGACTGCAGCCATGTCGTGGGCCTCTTGAACGGACGACGATACCAGAAAGGCAAAACCGGTCGATCGGCATACCATCACATCGGAATGATCGCCGAAAATCGATAGCGCATGGGTTGCAACAGACCGTGCTGTCACGTGCATACAGAATGGTGTCAATTCCCCTGCGATTTTGAACATGTTGGGGAGCATTAATAAGAGTCCCTGTGAGGCGGTAAAAGTGGTTGCTAAAGTACCCGCTTGTAGCGCACCGTGTAAAGCCCCGGCGACACCGCCTTCAGACTGGAGTTGGGCGATATCCGGCGCGATTCCCCAGAGATTTTTTTGACCTTTTGCGTGCCATTCGTCGCAAAACTCAGCCATAGCTGAAGAAGGCGTAATCGGGTAAATGGCGATGATTTCACTCAGGCGGTAAGCGACCGATGCCGTTGCCTCATTTGCGTCGAGAATCGCGAGGTGCGTTTGTTTCATGCTTTCAGGGCAAAAAGCAGAAAAAGCGGTCTCCGTCAATGGCGATTCCACGGATAACGTTGGATGTTAAGTATGTATTATAATTTTGTAAAAAAATATTGTAAGTGATTTTTATAAAATTATTATAAAATATATGTCAGATATGCCAAATAATATTGCATACCACGAGGCCGGGTATGCGCAGGGACAGGAACGGCCCGCGTATTATGGCCGCCCATTTTTATCGAAATTTCAAGATGTAAATGTTCGCCGAAGTCCAATGCTCAAGGGAAAGCGCCGTTTGCCGTCTCAACTACAAGATTGGCAGTACGATGACTTTGAAACTGAAATAAAGCCTCAAAATATTCAACCACAAGTGCCCGAGGAGATGACAGTTCCAGAGCCAGACGCTATCTTTCAGCAAGAGCTCGATTTGACGCCAACCCAGGGACAATCCTACCCCATAAGCCCGGTATCTAACGCGCCACTAGCGAAGAAGGATCGTGCATTAAACTTCAGCGACCCACATCAAGCTGTCGTTTGGGAGGTGGTCGCACAGCTCAAAGATACGGTGAATCGCGTGGATTTAAGCCGAGGGATCAATCCTGAGTATCTCAATATGTTGGGCAAGTTCGCGGAGAAAGGCATGCAGAATATCGAGTCTTACCTCCAAAGTCACCAAAGTAAGGATTCGGAAGGGGCGCTTCAGGAGGCCTCAATGTATTGGACATATTATCAGCAGATTCGTGATACATCCAAGATGTTGCAGTGGAATTGCGGACAGCTCAACCAGATTCTCAGCAGCATTACTCCGAGCGGTGTTTTCAACAACAATCGAAGCAACGCGGGGGCGCTCATTGCGGCCATTTTAAGAAATTTGGGTTGCACGACATTTGCGGGCAAGAGTTTTAGTGTTGATCAAGTCCGGAAGGCCGTTTTATGTGCAGTTTTGACTCCGTATACTCAGGTCAATAATGATGGCACGGCAGCAATTGCTCATAATTTGCGCCGGAATAACCCAATCCAGATACTAGAGTGGATTGCGCAACTGGTGCAAAACGGTTACATGGAAGCCCCTGAGCGGCGTACCCGGATCCCACTCATCTCGGAATTTTTCAAACGTTCCGTTTTAGAGCATCTTACGGGTAAAAAAGTGTCGACGAGGTCCACGGGGACTATCGAGATCTTCGACGTGGTTAGCGCCTTCGAAAATGCGGGACCAGATCAGACGTGCAATGCCTTAGCCTTAGCCTTTGAGACCGTATTAGAGTCGCTATGTTGGGGTGGTAGTGAGCAATCCGATTTTAATAAAATATTTTCCAATTTAGGCTATACCGCAGATACGAAACATATACCTCTTTCCAAGATTTGTGCCTATGTGAAGCAGATGTCCGGCACTCAAAGCCTGGATTATGGGGCACTCCCCGTTGTTTTAGTGTCGTATCTCATCATCGGTCTCAACCAGTACCTTCAAAATATCCGCCAGCTCCAGGCGACAGATCCGCAGTGGGGTTCCTGTGATCTCGATCGGGTGATTGCCTTTTGGTATCCCAATGATTCGGAGCAGCCTGTTTTATTAAACCTGAATGTTCCACAATACTTACAGGAAGAGTTGCGCAACAAAATCGCCAATCCTGGTGCCCCGTTATTTACAAGCCGCGATGTTGAGAAAGTTTTTGAACATCTAGACCAGCAAAGTGCTCCGATCATTATAGGTGAGCTGGGACCTTCGATTGGAGGAGGCAACATCGTCTTCCATCCCAACAATCAAACGAAAGCCAATCCTCTGGATTATGCGGAAGTGGATGATGAGATTCTAGCGCGTATTTTCGGTTCACCAGAGACATGGGAACATGCCGTCATGAGTGCCGTTATAACCACCCCAGGGGCAATGTATCAATTAGGGTTCTCTAAGCGACAGGCTTTTTCCGGCGTAATGAACGGAAGCAATGTGTCCGGTAGCTATGCGATCGTCCCGAATTTCAGTGGACGCCAATCCGGACATCTGGTACCATCGGATGCCAATAACGGTGGAATGCTTCAAAAAGTCCGCAATGGAGTTGCAAAAACGCGAGAGGGAATAAAAACAGCTCGGAAGAAACTCAAAGAGACTGTTACAATGGCGAATAAGGCGTGGAGAGGAGCGCAATGGGCATACAACAAAGCGAAATCACTTGGCGCCATATGGAAAGATCCCGATATGGGTATCCCGGAAAAATTAGGCAAAATGGCCCTAGTATTACGAGAGCAACCCAATGAGGACACGAATGTCCAACAGAATGTTGATGATGGAAGTTTCTTCTCGAGGGCGGGTGGTTATTTGCAGCGACTTCAAAACTTTGCCGATGGGACTGTGCCGAATGAGGGCGGTGATGGAACCGTAGTACAGGAAGGCAATCCATGGGATTGGGCAGACAACATTTTAGGAGGCGTACAGGCGGCATGCGATAATTTCGTAGGTCAGAGACCGTCGGTGAGTAATACAACTCCTGGATACGCATTTAATCCATACTCTGCGCCGTTTCACGGCAATAAACCTCAGCAAATGCTCACATGGGAAGGCATGAAAGCGACAGGACCGACAGTTGAGGAAATCGACAACGATATCGATTCGGCGCAAGGTATGCCTCACTCCATTGTACAGCCTATTGTTGAAGAGCCCGATGACGAGTCAGTTTCAACACCGGGTGGCTCACGTAATCTCGTGTCGTACGATTACTACAATCCCAATTATATCTTTCCGCGTACGTTAGGGTACGCTAAGGATGATACCAATACCGCGAGAGATGCCAAGGATGCAGGGATTCCTGATCAAGATGTAAACTCGGAGGTTATTTCAGGGCGCGGCTCTGCGAATAAAGTCTGGAATGCTGCGAAAGACAAGGCGCAAGCTTTCTCTAAATGGTGGCGCGGGTCTAGCGCATCGGTCGCAGAATAAAGTTAAACATTAAATGATAACAAAATTCCTCATCCTGGAGAAAAATCCAGGGCGAGGAATTTGCTTTTGGGAAAATCTAACTGCTTGCCTAAATTCGTTGAAACGAGATAATCGGTAGAGCTCGACTTTAATAAGTCTTAAAGCGCATCAACGGGGGAACCGAGGTTGTGGAATAGCGATTTTTTCTGGAAGATTTCGACGTAATCGTGAGCGGCTTTACGGCAATCCGACAATACCTGTTGTGCCTGTCGGGACCAAAAAGTTTCCCCCACCTGATCGGTTGGTTTGAGGTGTACAAGCGCTGGGGCATTTTGCTTTAGTTCACGCTGCAGATCCTCGGTACTTTCCTTATTGTTTTTGCGAAACCTCCCCAACATTGCCCACAGTACACCATAACGTGAGGCGATGGGTAGTACGACTTGGAGCACAAGGCGGCCGAGATTTTGCGTAATTGCAGTTGTTTCAATCTCGGGGTGTTGTTTATGGATCGCGTTGTATTCGTGCGCAAGAAACTCCTGAGCGTAGCGAAAAAGCTCGTTAGCACAGGCTCCGCGAGCGATCTGTTGAAAACGCCCTCCTTCGAGATTCATTTTGTAGTAAAACTGCTCGAATCGTGGGCCGTAGATGCTGCGATCGGTAATCTTCAGATGCTTGGAATAATCCGTGGCGATAGTCTTGAGGCGTTCAAATACTTCCTGGGAATTGCCGAGGAATGGGGCCAAAAATGTATCGATTCGATCGGTAGCGTCCGCGAATGGCAGTACCTGTTCGAGAACGGCATTGAAGAGCTCGTCGTGTTTATCTGCTGGGACCGGCTGCCCGTACATTTCCTCAAGATAAGCGAAGTTTTTCTTCAAAATCGTCCGGTAAAGCACAGAGATTGGCGGCGGTGGCGGATCGGTTTCGGCCGCCGAGGCTGTTACCTCTGCGGCTACCGATAGTGCTGGAGTCGCTGCTTCCGTAGATTGTTCCCTGGTTTCTTGTTGAATGATACTTTTGAAGAAAGCGTTGCGCTCGGCCCAAAGAATTTCGAACGCATTTTTGCCCAAAACCTCTGCACGTTTCTGCGGCGATGCTTCCTTCCCGATATTTTTAACGAGCTGCCTGGGCATGGGATTTAATCCCAAAGCCCTCGTCGGGAGAATGCCTAAAAATAACGCCCAACCGGCAACACCAACGAATTGACAATACAACTTCCCATCCATCCGCTGGCGACACTAACCGATGATTGCGTTTTGGCAATGCTTAATAGGGGAGAGGAAATTGTTTGGTGAGTGCAATAACGCGTTCACGGACCGTAGCAATGATGGTGTCATTATTGAGATTCCTCAAAACGGTATCGATAAATTCGGCGATTTGGAGCATTTCGGGTTCCTTCATACCCCGTGTCGTAACTGCGGGAGAGCCAATGCGCAAACCGCTGGCCTGGAAGGGGCTCCGGGTTTCTCCGGGAACGGTATTTTTATTCAGCGTAATGTTGGCTTTTTCGAGGGCCATCTGGGCATCCTTGCCGCTGACGTCGGGGAGCGTTGCGCGTAAGTCGACCAAGAAAAGGTGGTTATCAGTTCCACCGCTGACGATGCGGTAACCGCGCTGCTGGATTGCGGTACAAAGTGCTTTTGTGTTGCGCAAAATCTGTTCCTGGTAGGTGCGAAATTCCGGAGAAAGCGCCTCCTTAAAGCAGACCGCCTTTCCGGCGATGACATGCATCAGCGGCCCCCCTTGTGTCCCGGGAAATAACGCCGAATCGATACGTTTAGCGAACGCTTCTTTGCACATAATCATCCCACCGCGAGGGCCGCGAAGCGTTTTGTGAGTTGTCGTCGTCACAAAGTCTGTAAACGGTACGGGCGAGGGGTGAAGGCCAGTCGCGACAAGTCCCGCAATATGGGCGATATCGGCCATTAGAAGTGCACCGTGGCGGTGGGCAATATCTGCAACGTGCTCAAAGTCGATTGTCCGGGCGTAAGCCGAGGCACCGATGGTCACTAGTTTCGGTTGGACGGTTTTGGCGAGCTCCTCGAGGGCGTTGTAATCGATAAATTCGGTTTCTCGATGAACACCGTAGTGCGTCGTCCGATACAGCATCCCACTGATATTTTTGCTGTATCCATGGGTTAGATGGCCACCATCCTCGAGTGACATCGTTAAGATGGGGTCCCCGGGGCTGAGGCAGCTCAAATAGACCGCGACATTGGCTTGGGTTCCTGAATGAGGTTGTACATTGACGTGTTCGCAGTGAAAGAGCTGTTTTGCCCGTTCGATGGCCAGTGACTCGACCTGATCGACAAATTCGCAGCCGCCGTAGTAGCGCTTTTGGGGATAACCTTCGGCATACTTGTTTGTCAAAACACTGCCGACTGCCTGGATAACGGCGGGCGAGGTGAAATTTTCAGAGGCAATGAGCTCGAGGTGCTCTTCTTGGCGCTGATGTTCGCGTTCGATAATTGCGGCGACCTCGGGATCAACGTGTGGTAAATCTTTTTGGGAATCCATGCTAACTTTACCTCAGATCAAAGTGTTCTATCGACTTGAATCAATCGAGAAATCGTAGACCCAAAGAGAGCGATTTCAAAAAATATTAAACTTTGTGTTGACAATTTGAAGTATATTTACAAATTCCGGCCCGGATGGGTATGAAAAAACTGATAACAATCGGTGGGGTGATATTGGGTCTTGCCGCATACACACAGGCAAGTGTTCCCTGCTTTAAAAGTTGGAATGATCGTCGACTTTTAGATGCACGGATCGCAATCGGTAAAACGGTTTACAAGGTCACGGATTTGATGGGCGACCAGTCTGAAACTTTAAAAAACTTATTCGCGAAAAGCACGGATGCGAATTCGATGGTTTACTTTGGATATTATTTACCAATTGCGCTCTTTGCGGCTGCAAGCAATAGTGTTAAGTCGGGCACCGATTCGAAAACCTACCTACAACTTTTATTGGAGGGAACGAATGATATGATCATTCCATTTGAGACTTCTCTGGGCTGGACAGCGTTGCATGAAGCAGCTCTTAATTCTGATGAAAATAAGATGACAAATATTATGCTCCTGCAGCAGGATAATCGTCTTGATATTAACCGAAAAAATCGGGAGGGCGATACAGCACTCATGGTCGCCATTAAGGCGGGGAATTACGTTGCTGCTCGAAAGATTATCGAACTTTATGGGGAAGAGCTCGACCTTGAATCGACTAACAAACGCGGCGAGACACCAGCGTTATTGGTCAAAATTATAGAACATAAAAATACGGTCAATAACATTACCAATGACACCAAATTTACAGAGTTGCAGAATGCATTTAACACGGTACGAGAGCCGATCATGTCAGGAAATTAAAATTTAAGGGGAAGGGAAATAGGATGGATAAACGTTATTTAGCGTCATTTTTACTATTGGGATCTCTCAATGTCTCAAATGCAAACAACGCCAGCGTACTAACACCAAGTGTCGCCATTCCACAAATCAGCACGTGGGATAGTGATCAAAAGAGAGCGGCGCGTTTCTGGTACAGCGGCACGGAATATGCCATCGATCAACTCGATAATTTGCTCAATACTGTAGTCGGAGCAAAGGGCAATGCCCCTAACACGAAGGTACTTGTTGGATTTCGGCTTCCGGCGATCATTTTGGCGGCTTGCAGTAGTTTGCCTGATGCACTGGATTCGATCTTAAAGAACACAAATGCGAGCGTCACGGCGGAAACGATTTTACGCTATAATGCGGCGCACGCGGCGGCGATCAATTCGGCGAAGTGTTTGCAATTAATTGTCGACGATGGCCGTATCGACATCAACCGCCGTACGATGAATGGCGAATCGCCATTGTTCTTTGCGGCGAAGTACTATGGCGAAAGCTGGCTTCTGAATTCAACGAATAACGACAACCCTTTGCGCATATTATTAAAGGCAAAGAATATCAATCTCAACTCGGAAGACTATCTGGGGCGGACGATTTTTCACATCGCAGTAATGAAAGGCGAGGTAACTGTTGTCGAAGTTGTTCTATCACCGAATTTCGCTCCAATTTCAGACAGCGGGCAAACACTCACAACGGAATGTCCTAGTTGTGGTAGTGTCCTTGAATGTGATGATTGCCATAAGACAGCGGCAGAGATTGCCGGTGCAGATACGCGTTACAAGCTCGACCTCACGAAACCCGACGCCTACAACTATGCCGCAATTGATTACATTTGGCGGATTGCCGATGGCGCAAAGCGTTTAGCCGTGATGACTGCCATTGAAAATGCTGCCACAAAAAACGAGAAAGTGAAAGACCTAACATTTACTGTATCGAAAGCGGACTGTGACACCATTAAGAAACAGTACGAAGAAGTGAAAACGCTCGTGACCGGAGCCAGTGCAGCAGAGCTCAGTGCAGCTACAGAGATTGGTGACTGTCTTTCTGCGATCAATACGGCAGCGAATTCGGCGACGGAAGCTGTCCCCACAAGTGTTACCGAAGGGGGGCTTAAAGGACCATGTACCACTTCCGAAGGTTGGACAATGGCCAAGACTGTAGCAGAATCTCGTGTTACGATCCAAGAAAACATCGCAAAAATCCGCGATTTCATGAGTGTCGATGCACAACGCATTACACAAGAACAAGAAGACGCCTTCATCAAACTTAGAATTGCACTCCTCGATATCGAAAGCGCAATCGCACATCTTTAGTTATTTGACGATATTAAGTTCATAACAGCGCACCTCTTCGGAGGCGCGTCTTAGTCTTTTACGGCGAAACCCGACGAAAGGCTGGCCCTACTCCGGAACCTGGAAAGCTTTGCAAAACTCATCGCAACCCTCTCTAAAGTAACAGGCACTTCCTTTGATCTGTTTTCTTTTCCCTGACGATCTTTATCTCCTTTTCTGAATATCTTGCCCTACCTGCTTTTGCTCCGTCATATAAAATCTCAAACACTTTAATCTTCCCCGCATCCTCTCTCCCGCCTTTGCTGTTGATTTTGATGTGGTACCCGACAAACTTTTCAGCACCTACAACCTCTCCATTTTTATCTTCGACACCGACCCACGTGCAAAAAACAGGCACTCGAGTTTTAAGGGTGCAAACTTCTTTCAACGCATTCGAGTAGTAAATGGACCTCTTGTCCTTAAGATATATCGAATTATCCCTGACACCGTAACTGGCTAGGACCGGCAGCCCCCAGTTTGAATAACTCGGGTCTCCGGAGATGATCGTACAAAACCTCCGGTTGCTGGAGTACCACGAACCGTTCCTCTCCGCCTCACTCCCATGGTGAGGTGCAACGAGTATGTCGACATCCTTAACAAACTTCCGGTCAGCTTTCCTCAGACAGTCATGCATTTCCCCTGGCGCGTCTCCGGGGAAGAGTATCTTAACACCATAATACTCCAACCCTAGGACCAGCGATGTATCATTAGCTACAAGATTGACTTGGTGCGTGCCTTTCTCCGTTGCTTTGTACTGACTTGAAGGAATCAAAGGTTTCAACCTGATATTCTCCCGCCTATCAACCTTATAAGGGAACTCCCCTAAGAATCCCTCAACCTTTCCCCTTATAGCCTGCCTGGATGCGGTCGCACTATGGCCCGTCCCCCAGACTTTCACCTTTAGGGGAGCCGTATTGAAAATTTCTTGGATTGGCGTTGAGAACCCAATCAGATTCCCGTTACCGCTTTGCATCGGTAAATCATTGTTCCCACCACCTACACCAACGATGACAGCACCAACGCCCACCGACCTGGCACTTTTGCCTTTCACCGGACGCTTTGATTCACCGACCAGGTTTACCCTCTCTACATGATCTTCGTGCAGGTGCGTAATCCACAGCATCGTATCCTTTCTGCTTGCTTTTGAAGACGGCGATATCGCACCATCAAAGAAAAAATAGTCCTCTACAACCTTATCCCACGAGCCGTTGTTCGCACAACCATCGGGAACAAGCCCCCTTTTGCCAAAACCACAATCAACCCACAGACCTCGGCTAGCTGGATCCCCGGCGGCGTCCTGTGCCGAAAAGAGCACATAAATACAATTTCCAGCACCCGCGTTGGCAATGTAGATATCACACTCATCCCCCCTTCCTGGAACGAGTCCAAGCAGAGCAGCGATGCATGACAAAACAGACCAAAATTTCTTCATGCCAACGTGGGGTTAAATAAAACCCCTGCACTTGGTTCTTAGAGCTTCGCATTTTTCTCTTAGGCCTTCATTGCCGCCCTCATCTACAACATCCTCTCCCCAGCTGACATCGCGCAAGAAAATCAATTTCTTATCAGCTCCCAGATCCTGATCTTCGGGGCCATCTTCTGAAAAAATTTGCTCCACATTAAGAGTCTTAGGATCAACCCCGTCAAGCCATGCCCAAAACTCACGTAAAGAGTTCAGTTCTCCGGCCAGATACAGAAGCTGACCCGTTTTTTCTATATCCTCTGTCTTCACAAGACAATCCTTAACCTCCTTGAGCACACTGTTGCACTTGCTCCCGGTTTTTAGCTCTTTGAAAAGGTCGAAGCTATCAAAACCAAGTAGGTTCTTGACCTCCTCTGGGTCTCCGTTCACCGCGGACAGCACTCCCGAAAACAATAACGCACAAAGCGCCAATTTATTCATTTTGATCATAAGTTTTCCTTTGTCGCCGGCCCAGGGTAGCGGCTTTTCACAAGATGCAAGTCATTTAAATGAGGCATGTGAATTTTTACGTTATTTTCCCGGGGGAGGCTAATGCCCCACGCTGCCACCCCCAGTGGCCGTAGGGACCTCGAATAGAACAGAAGTTCCCGATAGCTCTAGCTTCCGACGCTTGGATAGTCTTTCGATATATATCTCTTCTTCAGGATACCTCGTCTCGTTTTCCTTGGCTTTGTCATTATATAAAATCTCAAACACTTTAATCTTCCCTGCATCCTCTCGGTTTCCGTTACTGTTTATTTTGATATGATATCCAACAAACTTTTGGGCACCTACAACCTTTCCATCTTCATCTTCGATACCGACCCACGTGCAAAATACAGGAAACTCGATCTCGCTCTTCAAAACCTCGTTCCTTTGGGCATTGGAATAGTAAATGGCTCTTGGTGCCTCCAAACGTGTTGAATGGTTCCTAACCCCATAATTGGCTAGGCCAGGTATACCCCAAGCCTTATAACTTGGGTCCCCGGAAACGATTGTGCAAAACCTTCGGTTGCTAGAGTACCACAAACTATTCTTTTTCCCTTCGCTCCCATGGTGAGGTGCGATAAGGATATCAACATCCTTAACAAAGCCTTTCTGATCAGGATTCAGACAATCGCACATCTTCCCAGGAGCATCCCCAGGAAAGAGCACTTTAATCCCATAATACTCCAACCCTAGAACCAGCGATGTATCATTAGCCTCGAGATTCTCTTGCTCTTGTTCATATCCACCCGTAGGGATTAGAGGTTCCATCTTGATATTCTCACGAGGGAAATCTCCCCAAAAATTACCCACCACCTTGGATATATCACCACACTTGGCAGATGCTTCACTTCCTTCTCCCCAAACTCTGACCTTTAGCACCTTTCCGGTACTTTTATCCTTCAGAATTCCCTTGATCGATTCTGAGGTCTTAATCAACGCTCGACCTGATGACTTCGGCAAACCATCCTTACTTCCGCCGATACCAACAATAATCGAACCCACATCAATCTCCTTTCTCCCTTTTTCTTCTTTCTGCCCCTCTAGTTCCTCTAGTTCACTAGTCTCCTCCTTCTCTACTAACTCCCCATCTTTTCCATCCTCATCCTTCTCAAGCTCTTCTACTTCCTTTTTTATCGTCGCCATCTCCTTACTAGTAGGCGCTTCCCCCCTTGCCATACCACTCTTATTGATGGAAAAGATCCCATTGATGTGATCATCATGCAAATGCGTAACCCACAACATCGCATTTTCTTTTCCTACTTTCCTCGATACGCCCTCCTCTCTAAAAAAGTAGTCTCCAACAACATCATTCCACTCTTTAGAGGAGCTGAAACCGTTAGGAAAGAAGCCCCTCTTGCCAAAACCGCAGTCAACCCACAGGCCTCGGTAGAGTTGTTTCCCATCACCATCCCCTGCTGAAAAGCGCACGAACGCGCAATTTCCAGCCCCTGCATTCGCGATGTAGATGTCACACTCACCACCTTCTCCAAGGAACAACCCGAGGAAAAGCATAAATGATGCAACAAACCGGAATCTTTTCATGCCTAGGAATTAAATGAACTTTTTACACTTTTCCTGCAGCTTCTCGAATTTGTCCTTACAATCTCCATTGTCTTCATTGGCTTCCCTTACTTCCTGTCTTCCCCAGCCGGCGTCCCGCAAAAAAATTAATTCTTCCGCGCTCTTTAGATCCTTATCTCCAGAGACATCTTCCGAGAAAATTGCCTCAACATCGAGCTCATCGGGTTCGACACTGCAGAACCAGCTCCAAAAATTACACAAAAAATTCAATTTCTCAATGAGGCGTGTAAGCGCGTTCCTCGTTTCTTGTTTTTTCACTTTTGCGAGCAACTTGCCTGCCTTTTTGAGTGCTGTTTCACATCTTTCAGGAGTTTGCAATCGATTGAAAAGCTGAACGCTATCCTTCCCCAGCAAATCCGAAACTTTGTCATCCCCGTTCACTGCAGACAGTCCCCCCGCCGACAACAACGCGCAGAGCGCCAATTTATTTATTTTAGTATTCATTTTTTTAGCCATAAAATTTCCTTTTCAGCGAGGCAGGGTAGTAGTTTTTCACAAGATGCAAGTTTTTTAAAAAGATAAGTAAATTTTGACTCTAGATTTATTCTTGGGAAGAAGGTGATTTTTCTGTGGAATGGATGGAAGTGAGCATTACGCTGACAAAAATAGGTGGAGGTGGCGGGAGTCGAACCCGCGTCCTAAAAACGTTCGCGCATCGCTTCTACATGCGTAGTTGACCTACTAATCTAAGCAACATCCTGCGGGTGAACGCGCCCAACGTGCCGAGCCAGCGATATCAAAACGGTCGGAGTCTCGCCGACAAAACCCCAGCGCTTCCCGCTAACCAACACCGATTCGCGATCACGGGCCTCCCGCGGTCGATGCGCCACGATAACTTACGCAGCTTTGCTCATGACCCCGCTACCGAAGTCGAGAGCGATGACATTATCTTTGCCATTTAATAGAGTTTGATGGATTTTTACGGAGCCAACCATCATCTCCGGCATGCGACGATGCGTTACGGTTCTCAGTCGAAACCAAGACACCCCCAACCGTGCTTAGAGGGAAATGAAAGAGGGGATGTTGTCAAAGGTTATTGAACAACGTTTGCGGAAGAGAAAGCTGCTGAATCCTGAGGCTGAGGAGCAGCTTTGTTTGCATCAAGTCTTTCTTGGGCTTTGGCAAGTTCGGCACTATATTTTCCTTGTTCTTTATCCGTCCTTTCAAACAGAAGCTTCATCTGCGTTAGGTGTTTCGTAGCTGGAGTCGTTCGGGTGTTAAATGGATCATCGCCTTCGGGGAGTCCGAAAGCCTGCATGGTCGCTAAATTTGTTAAGCATTGTTCGCGAAATTGGGAGCGGTTTTCTATTTCTTATTAACCTCTTGATAACGCTCCTCAATTGTCTGCAGCTGTTCCTTTGTTTTGCAATCTGTTAGCTGTTCTCTGAGTTTTTAAGTTCTTCATTGAGACCATCTAAGGTTTTATCGGTCAAAGGTTCTTGCAAGCATGTATTGACGACTGCGACAGTATTAAATTCGTTCGGGGAATAATCGTGCCTCTTGATAACCTCTATATCGACTGGCATATCACAATACAAGTAATTTCCCTCTTGATTAACTGTTGAGGAAGATTGCCCGGTCTTCAGAAGCTCGTTTATGAATGTTCGCATCTTTTTTTCATAAGCTTGGAGGCAATCATCGAGCGATGCAGTGTCGCCTTTGTAGTTTTGCAATTCTTCTTGCAGTACTTGGGCGGCTTTTTGACCATAGGCTTTTAATTCTGTTTGGAAGGATTCCTGTATTGATGGTGGGTATTTGCCTTTTTCTTCCATCATGAGTGGCTCGATCATTTTTTTCTCCATAGGCTTGGATCTTCTCAGTAAGGTTCTGGTCGATTGTGCCATTGGATTGAGTAAATGACTCCACAATTCCTTTCCGACTTTCCTGTAATGCCTTACTACGTGTTTCATCTTTTTGGAGTTTTACTTCTGAATCCTTCCATGGGTGCATTATACCTAACCGCATAGGCCCCATTTTTATCGCTGCATATTTTATCCACAATATTCGCAGGTATTGCATAATCGCATTCAATTGCTTTAGGATTTATTGCTATGCTAACATCAACCACTTTTTGTTTAGCTGCTTCTTTGAGCGACAGGGGTGTTTTAGGATCGTCAACAGTCTCACGGAGTGCGGTCATTGTCGCTACGTCATCCTTCTTTAGTTTTAAAGGATCGATTGAGTTCATGAGTTCGAATGTACTTTCCAATAGTTCTATATTTGGCAGGAGTACTGAAATTGCCTGCTTTTTGAGAACTTTTCGAAATATTTCCGGTGTCGTTGGGTCTTCGTAGGCAGTCCACTTGAGAGCGTTGAGTGCGCCAAGTATTTCCTGCTGCCCTCTAAGGGTTGAGCAATCAGCGGAGTGGATCAAAGCGAAAAGCTTAAGGATATCCTTCACTTGAACCGGATCCTGCAGTAACTTTTGGACTTCATTGCGGTTTGAGGCAACCAGCGCAGTTTGCATAGTAGATTTTTGCAGAGGCTTTGAACTTATGAGTACCTTTGAGGAACTCCAGAAATCTTCAGAAGCAGGAAGTGTTGTAATCGTGAATTCATATTCGCCCGCTTGAACGGTTTCAGATGAAGTTCTCCAACGTGTAACCGCTTTTTGCACTTCTGCGTACTTACTGCCAAGCTGTTCATATAAATTGTTAAAATCGATGTAACTCATGGCGTTTTTTTATAAATATTTTTTAAAAAGGCAATGTAATTCGAAATGAATAACCGACTGATATCGCTGGCTGAGGAAAAAAGAAACCTATATTGGATCTTTCGGCTTTGCTCATACCTCTGCTACCGAAGACGAACGCGATGACATGATTTTTGCCATTTATAGAGTTTGATGGATTTTTACGGAGCCAACCATCATCTCCGGCATGCGACGATGCGTTACGGTTCCCAGTCGAAACCAAGACACCCCCAGGTTCGCCCGAAGAGAAGCAATACCGGAGGTGTTGTCAAAGGTTATTGGGCGAAGTCCATAGATGTCGCTGCCGGATCCTGAAAACTTGGGACGGTTTTATCTGTGTCAATTTTCCCTTCGGAATTTATGAACGTATTCACGTGTCTCTGGAAGTCTTGATCAACTTTTGAACGCGTATAGTTTATATAATCTGTTTGTTTCCCTACAGGTTCCATTTGCATCGCTGGAACTGTTTTTTGCGGCATGAGATCTTCTCTTACCTGTTTAGCGACCCTCGAACACTGCTCCCATTCTATCACAAGATTATTGAGTGCAGTATTGATTTTCTGTATAAACTCTTGGCCTGGAGTTCTACTCTGGTGGGATGCCTTAAGGGTTCCAAAAGCATTGAGGACATCTCGGTCTATTCTATTTGAATCCCAAATAAATAGGCGTTTTTCGGCTTCATGGTGCAATTTAGGGAAGTAATCGCTGATTAGTTTGAGTGTATATTCAACACTTTTCTGAGCGATTTTTTGTGTATATTCACTGGGACTTTCTAAATCGACTCTACCGCCTTTATAGTGTTGTAGGTACTTTTCAAGCTTCCCTCGAACAAAAACAATTTCTTCTCTGATTTCGTCGATTGTTCTTTCATTCCAAGGCTGGTCAAGATGCGTGTCTGCGATAATGAGCGTATTGGTTTCGAATGGCGTTTCTATTTCATCGGAGAGGGGAATGTCGCAGTACATGAAACCCTCAGCTTCTTGAATATTCAACTGGTATTGATATCCATTGGGGACACGCAGGAGCACCTGCAAAAGTTCATTCTCGAATGCTCTCATCCTTTTTTCAAAACTTTGAAGGTCCTGGCAGAGTGCTGAGTGATTCTTTGTGTAGGTTGAAAGTTCTTGTGTCAGTGTTGTGGAGATCCGTTCTTTACTGGCATTGAGCTCCTGAATTACCGCGCGATTGCCCATTGTTTTGTTATACTTGCCGTCTGCAAGCACCTGAATAATCAAGTCACTATAAGCTATTACCGCAGAATCAAGTCTCTCGTGATAATTGGCAGATCCCATTTGGTAAAATAATTCTGCTACTTTATTGCGGGCAGCACTGAGGGTACTTGTAAGCGACGAGTGTTCTCGAAGTTCCTTTTCGAGTTTCTGATTAGGCTGCGTATATATAACCCTATAACTGCCCTCGCCCTGAGTTTGGTTCATAATCTTTTGAGGGATTCCATAGGCACATTCCACTGCGCGACCGATAGCGACTTTGTGAATCGCATAAGTTTTCTTCAGGGCAATTTCCCTGATTGCAGAGGGGGTTCCGGGAGCTCTGATAACTGCGCCAATGTGTTTTGCAGATTCGATATCCTTGGATTCTAAATGAGAATCATTGATGGATTCTGTAAAACCAAGGGTCCAATTGAGTAATCCCGGATTGCTGAGTAATTCTGAGACTTGATACTTTTGGATGTATGCACATAGTATCAGCGGTGCTTGGGGATTTCTGCAAATCTCATTCAATTCATTCAGTGCTTCTAGATGACTTCTTCTCGGATAATCGAAATCGATCCAGCTGATAAGCTCCAGGGTCATTCCCAACAATTGAGGTGCTTGAAGTAGTTGACTTAGCTCTTTTTTATTTTTGAAAGGGATTTCAGCTGGAAATATATCTCGCTCGTCCGGGGTGCCTAAGGAGAGAACGCCTTCTTCGTGTTGCCACCAGGACCACTTGGAGCGCGGGGACATCGTAACTGTAAACACATAATTACCGGCTTCGATAACCTTTGATGAGGTCATCTGTTGTGCTTTGATATTTGCGACCTCTGCATATTGCCCGATGGGCTGCCGATCGAAATTATGAAAATCAACGTCAGTCATAAGGCTATTATTTATAAAATTTTCAATAATTCAATGAAAAATTTTAATTAATATTTATAAATAAAGCAGCAGAGATCCCGAAGCATTTTTAGAAACTTGAGAATATTGAGGCTAGCATTGAGACCAACAGCGCTATCTTGGCCATTTAATGTAGTTTGATGGATTTTTACGGAGCTAACCATCATCTCCGGCATGCGACGATGCGCTATGGTCCCCAGCCGAAACCAAGACACCCCTTGGAAGAAGCAATACCGGAGGTGTTGTCAAAGGTTATTGAAAGAAATTTGGTAAATAGTGTTTTTCGAGAGGTAGCTGCAATGACCTCTGGCTTCTTGATGGCATTGTACCTTTGTGTATCCATGAAGTTTGTGTCATCTGACGCTTTTTCTGCCGTCTATTCGAAACTCAAATCTTTTATTTGCTGATCGAGATCAGCCTTTTGTTGGTCTAACTCAGCTGCTTCTTTGTCCAACTCTTCTATACGCTTGTTTATAGCAGCCAGCTGTTGTTCCGGCTTTTTGGCTTTCGAGTCTAATGGAAAGAACACTATCGCTTTTCCCGATGAAACAGTTGCCTTATCCGCAAGTCGGCGTTGTTTTTCGTCTAGAGCAGACAATTTTTGTTTGAGAATATCCTGTTTTTTCGCCAAGGCGTTTTCGTGTTCGGGGGTTGTGAAGGCGAGTCGCGCCCCGAGCATTGGAGTCGACACTTTATGCTGAGAAACTTCAATCTTAATTTGATGGTAGCCGTTTGTTCCTCTAGGACGGTTTTTCGCTCCTTTAAAACAGAGACCTCCTCCGCTGAAATGGCTTTCCCGTTCGGTGTCTTCCCGGACTCTATCGAGGAGACTACGACTTCCAAAGAATCATTAGCACTGGTCAATTGTTTGGAAAGTTGAAGTAAGGGTGGCTGATTAGGATCTTTGGGACGTGCTGCTTTTTTCGCGGCAACGACTTCTTTACGTTCATTTTCCCAGTTCTTTCTATCTCTTGTCTTGGCCAACGGGGTCTTTACTTGCATGGCAACATTTGCGGCAAATGATACTCTCTGTTCCTGCTTCGCTTTATCCGTTGAATCCACTGGGATCTTTGTCTCCTTTAGAGGATTCCCCCCCCCGACATTTTTTGTTTTTGTGCATCCGTGAGCCCCGTACCAACGTCAAGTCTTTTCTCAGCGGCTGTGAGCGCGGTGTTAAGTGATGTGAAATTATCCTTTATATCCTTAAGGGTCGTTGCTGCTATCCCCGAGAGTTTCACAAAACCAGTTGTTTTAGCTTCATATTCGATCCGGGCTGCATCACTTATTGGAAGATCAAATTCATTGAGCACTTTAGAAGTAAACGCTGCGTGTTGGATGTAGGGTGTACGGTCCTCTAGCATCTTGGTAAGATGTGAAGCTTTTTCTTTAATTGCTTCCAGTTCCTCCGATGTAGAGCACTTTCCTAGGTCCTTTCTAAGAGAATGAAGTTGTGAGAAGATATCTTGGCATGATTGATTTGCGCCTTCACGAGAACTGTTGAAGTACAAGAAAGTGTTCCATCTGAGATTTGCATTCTTAGGCATCGATGTATATGGGGATTCCACAAAAGCAAACTTCACTCCATCGATGTCCGAGAATTTATCTGTATCAAAACCCTCACGAAGCTGCCTTTGCAAATCTTCACTATCCCGTGCAGTCGCAACTACAGGGCATCCCTCTACCGGCACCTTGCGGAGAATATCTTCTGGCACACCCCAAACGTATTTTGCAGCGTGGGCACCTTCTTCTTTGCAGATTTCGTAAACTTTTTTGAGAATTGCTTCTTTGAGGTTAGGGGGTGTTGCCGGATTATTGGCAACAAAATTGAGTTTGACCATTGTTTTTTCATCCCCTTTCTTTAGCCCGGTGGAGTCAATGGAAGCCATGAGTTGGGGGACTTCGTTCGATAATTGTTTGTGAGCAGGTTCAAGAAATTTGAAAATCGCTTTTTGAAGGATAATGGGTGTCTCTGAGTTAGTTGCAATATCGGTGAGTTGTTTTAAGGTTTTCTCATCTCCCGCTTTCAAGTTAGAAGGATCGAGTGAGGCCGTAAGCCGGAAAACATCTTGCAGAAGTTTTGGGTGTAATTCTAATTGCGAGTACCCGGTTCTTAGAATGGTTTCCTTGAGTATTCGTGGAGTCGCTAGGTCATTGGCAATGGTGTTGAGTTGTTGGGCTGTTGCTTGCAAGTTGGAAGGGGTAACTGAGGCCAGGAGTTCAAGAGAGCGGTTTAATTGTTCTGAACACGATTCCAACTGTGCACAACCGGTTTTCAGGATTATGGATCTAAGTTCCAGCGATGCCGTTTTATCATTGAGAATCGCGCTAAGCTCTTTTGCCGCTTTTTGTACGCCTGCCGCATCACCGGCTCTCAGGTAAGAAGAATCGATCGAAGCTTTGAGCTCAAGGGTTTTTCTTAATAGATCCGGTTGGGCACCCAGTTGTATATAACTTCTTTGAGGGATCGCTTTTTTGACTGCAGGTGGTATGGAGGGATTATGAGTAAGATCATAGAGGACCTGTATTGCTTTTTCATCGCCCGGCTTTAGGTGAGATGGATCGATCGACTTTGCAAGTTCGGGGATCCATTCCGATATTTTTGTGAAAAATTTGGCAATTTCTTTTTGGACTATAGGAGAAGTTCTTTCCGGATAAGCGAGGGTATTTCCGAGTTCTTGCAGCTTTTTTACATCTTCGGGCTTTAACCTCTTGGGTTCGATTGATGAGGTAAAGCGAACGCTATCTGCCAATGTCCTGAAGTTTGGATCTAATTGCGCGCAGCCGGACTCTAGAATTGCTTCCTTAAGAGCAGCGGGTGTCTTGGGGTCCTGGGCAATGTACCCGAGTTTTACCATTGCGTCCTCAAGGGGCAACTCATCTTCCTTATTTTTCTCTCTTTCCTCAAATTGTATTTTTATTTCTGCTATGCTTTGCACTGTGAGTTTGGAAAAATTCATCGCATCCTGGAGTTGTTGGACGATTTGTAGCAAATTGGCAGATTGCAACTGTTGGCGACTTTTTTCAGAAATTGTTCCATTAAATATGGGTGCAGACTGGGGTTCAATAGCGATGCTTCTGGTTTTCTTGCCTACGTTTGCGCTGTCCTGAGAGGGGGAAGAGGTTTGCAAGTCCACAGGTGCAGGAGCACGCTCTGATGATTTGGAAATTGTGTCCAGTTTTTGGCGAATTGCCCTTCTGAGTGCCGGGGGTGCTTTGCGGTTATCGGCAATCTTTTGTAGTTCTGTTACCGCTCCGGAATCTTTAAGTTTATCGGCTCGTTCCATGAGATGGAGAGTTGTTTCGAGTAGTTTCGGATCTTGCAGCAGTTTGGCGAGTTCTCTCCGATTTTTGAAGGATATTTTGTATTGGAAGGATTCAAGGACGCTGGACCCATCGACAGAGCTACGGTTTTTCACCGGTTGTTGGCCTTTAAGGATGATGTACTTCCCAGAGTCGTCCGAGATCTTTCCCTTTTTGCCTCGATCCTTCGCCATGCAAATTGCTAGGTTTTCAGTAACGTTCATTGTTCCGAACGCTTCCTCTTTATTGGCGACGTCTTTTTTGAGATTCCCGTATTGCCTTATAACTTGTCTAGGATCGTAGCGTGAACTCGCATTCGTGATGGACATGATGCAATTATTTATAAAATTTTTAATAATACAACATTAAACCCAGCAATGGCGACACCGTCGAAACTTATCGAGCAAAACGCGTGGCAGTCGTGTGTCTATGCGCTCCTCTCATGAGTTTACTTTCAGCAATCTTTGCTTGAGCCTTTTCGAGTGCAGCTCTACAATGCGGAAGTGTCTTATCGATTTTCTCGCGAGCCAATTTTGTCCGTGTTACATTTTGAAGGGCTCCGATGGTTTTACCCGTAAAAATGCGAAATAGGTCATCCGCTTTAGGTAAGGTACCAAAGGCGTAGAGTATACTTTCTTCGAACCGTATTTGGTCCATTATGGGAAGGCGAAGGGCTACAGCTGTTGCAATCTCTTCAATTTCTTGAGCAAATTGGCTGACTGTTTCTTCTGATATGTCACTCTTATTTTTGATGTAGTCTGTTAGCCGTTTGGTTATCTGACCGATGCGCTTTATCATTTCTTCGGGAATTCTATCATTCTATGTTTGATTCACTTTTTGGTTAAAGACGATAAGGCGATTGTGCGAAAATGTGTCGTTTTCCAAATCTAAGGGGTTGAGATCTAAGGGAACATCGCAGTAGAGGAAGTCGCCATTTTGCTGAATATTAAAGGAAATGCCTTTCTGAGAATGTTCGTTCTGAGCATAAAAATTGATTTCCTCGACCCTTTTTCGAAAGTCTTCCCGGGATGTAGCTAGATCAACTGTGTAAGAGCCTTCCCCTACCATCTTATCCGTAATGCTCCTTGGTATTGCATATAAATATCCTACCGCGCGATTACCGATCTCTCTAACGACTACGTAGACTCCCTCAAGGATTGTCTCCTCGACTCGATTGCAAGAGGTATTTGCGGGTTGTGGGCAATTTTTCTCAATTGTTCCATTGCCCATTTATTTCTCTTTTGCAGATGGGCAGGGTTGATAGAATCCATGCAAGCAAAGACCGATTTGAGCGCGTTTTGGTTTTGCAATATCTCCGTGACAGCGTGCTCGCGTAGCGATTCTTTGAGTTCTTTCGGCATTTTCCAATGGCTATAGATCCTGTCCAGTTGCTTGAGCGTACCCAAATCATTAGGTGTTAAGCAATGGAAGTCGATGGAATCGATAAGCTGTAAAATTGTGTTTAACAGGGCCGGATTTTTTTTGAGCAACTTCGCAACGATCCAGCGATCCCTAAACGCAAGGGCCACGGGTGACGAAACGTCCTCTAACGGCTCTAGGCTCACAAGCACCTTTTTTTGTGAATTCCAAAAACTTTCAGATGCGGGGCGTGTCGTCACAATAAATGTGTAGTTCCCAGCTTGGATCGTTTCAGATGTGGTTCTCCAGCGTGTAACTGCCTTTCGGGCTTCCGCGTACTTACTGCCCATATAAACCATTAAAATCGATGTCAAACATAATATAATTTGTTAATTGTTAAGGTGTAAATTGTGTTTCAGTTAGATTGGCGCCCATATTGGACAATGGAAACCCCACGGGAACGCTGTGATGTTGGTCTATAGGCGGGTTTTGTGGAACGTATCGGTTGATGCGTCCTCTTTTCAACGTTCATTCTGGGAGATTTGCCGATGTAGAGCACATCGTCGGCGATACGAATCATTTGAGGCGACTTACATAGCTTCCTCAAGTACCTAACGATTTTGAGGACAACGTTTTCTCGTCTATAACGGCTCGCTACGGCTAAAAGTTCTTGAAAACGCCCAACCACAAGGTTACCGTTGGAAAGGCCATTATCGCCGACGAGATTGTTTAATATTCGATAGGTGTAACCCGCACGCAGTGCCTCGGCGAGAGGACCACCTTGCTGACAAACCTCTAGGATGTGATCAATGGCTAAAAGAAGGTCAAAAAGTTCCTTGGAGATCGCCCGAATTTTAAGACAACGTACAAAGGCGTCCCTCAGATTTCCGGCGACAGAATCTGTCCACTGGTCAAGTATTCCGAGAATTACGGGAACCAGTTGAGGGTATTGCCTACAGAGGTTGAGCAATGCCCTGACGATGCGGTTCTTTTTAGAATCCGCTCTGAAGCGCTTAAAAAGCGGAGCTGAAAGGTTGACAAGTTCCAGTTTAGGAGATTCGATTTTTGAAATTTTTTGCGTGAAATCACCGCTTTTTGCCACAGCAGGGGCGACTTGTGGCGTGTGATTTGCGTAGCTCGAGAAAGTTGTATCCAAATCCATGATATTGCTATTTTAGTAAATAAAAAATAAATTTAAAGAATATTTAAAATTCTTATGTAAAATTTTTAAATAGCAAAATGCAGATATTCTTCTGAAAACAATACACGCGCCAGGAGGCGCGCGAGTGTCGGTCCTGTGTTGTTCGGATGATCAATTAGGCCTCCGATAGCGGTAGATCGCCGAAAGATCCCGCGAATTTCGAACGGGATTAATTGAGCGGTGAGCGCCGTTACCCATATCCAAAATACGGCTAATCAAACGTTTCATCTGCGGAGAATGAAGGTCTTCCCAAAGGTCAAATATGCTATTGAAGAAGCGTTCAAGATCGACCCCATCGGTTTGCATGAAAATTTCAAAATAGCTGAGAAGTCTTGAGCGAGTTACAATCGTATCAAGGTCCTGACAAGCTTGAGCTTCTTGGAGTGTTTTAAACACATCTCCTCCGGATTGAACAACATACAGCAGCGTATCAATCGAGTGGAGGAGATTTTTGAGGTCTTGTGTAAGTATACGCGATCTCCGGCATCCAGTAAAGGCATGGCGCAACAATGGGATAATGTCTCCAACCCAATCGTTTAAGACGTTATGAATTGCATAAGCTTTTCCGGGGTACTGTTTGTAGAGGCGAAAAATGGCTTGAAGTACCGGAGTTTTGTCGTTTGAATCCTTTAAGAGTAATTCCTCTGCATATGCATTGAGTCTGTCGTCAAAGCTTGAAATTTGCATCAAACTCAATGGCGCATCGGCACCATTTGCAAATGGATCCGTTGGTAGCCCTCTAGCGTCATATGTCATTTGCATTGAAGTCTGAGAAACTTGATCATATTGTTGATCGACGGAAATGTCTGGGACATCGGCAATGCTCTGTTCCTGCACATCATATGTGTCGGAATTCTCTGAGAACCAGCGCCAAGGAAGGTAACTACTCCAACTTGATTTTGTTGCAGGTGACTTGGAAGCAGGAGTGTATTGTTGAACATCTGGGGCATTTTGTTTACCAGCAATACTTGATTCCTGAACACTGTATGCATCGGAATTTCCTGAGAACCAACGCCAAGGAAGGTAGCTACCCCAGCTTGATTTTGCTGCAGGTGCTTGATAAACTTGATGCTGTCGTGGCGCAGGGTAATTATACCCATCGTTTATTGGCATATCCATGAGAGGGTATTTTAGTAAATAAAAAATAAATTTAAAGAATATTTATAATTTTATTTACTTTCAGAGGCACCCAAATTCGAAAAAGAGGGGCGACTATTCGAATGTGATTGTTTGGGCAAGGGAACGTTGTTTGGCGCGTGCGACATGGCGGATTTCGCCGTCTTTAAACCAGAGATTACCGGTTTGGAGAAAATGGAAAGGCACATCAAATTCCTTGCATTGGAGATAAACTGAGCGGACATCGTCATAATGTGTAACACGGGCACCTTCATAGCTTTCGCCGCTGACCGTAACCTGATTGACCTTTCTGGTTGCGAGGTACGGGCGGAGGTCGACGGCTTCTAAAATAGGGCCCACCATAATGCCGTGATAGGGGAGGTCAACCGCGAGAAAACCCAGAAGACGACGGTCTACCGCCGCTTGATTCTCCGTCGAAACGCCGATCATGAGATGTCGAAAGTGTTCTCTATCTTTGGGAAAAGTTTGGGCGATTCGCTCAGGACGCTTGGTCATTAGGAAAAACGCGCAGTCCTGACGTTGACGCATAATATCCCAAGCCTCCGGACGCCAAGGATCCGCGTCTTCCAAAAAGAAATCGGAGTTAAAGCACGTCATAAACGTTGTCCCTTTGGGATATTTGAAAACTCCTTCTCGAGTCCGGACAACCGGTAAATTAAAGACGGTTTTTGTTCGAAAAATTACCGAGGCATCGCGTCCGTAACGGCGATCGAGGAAGTAAACGTAGCAATTTTTGCACCCTTCGCTCACTTTGTGGCAACCGTGCCAAGGATTCCAATAAATGTCGGCATTGGGCAGCATACGTATCACTCTAAGCAACCGCCGAGTGGAGAAAAGTAAAATCAGCAACCTCGGGTGCGGGCAGACGGAATCGAACCGACGACACTAGCTTGGAAGGCTAAAGTTTTACCGCTAAACTATACCCGCAGTGCCGCTTAACGATCGCGATTGGGAGTTTGTCGTCAAGCCTTTTCATTGTCTGCAGCCTATTTGAATTCTGCTGAGATGGCCGATAAGGTTGCCTTGGCGTCGCCATAAATCATTGCCGCATTGGGCTTATAAAAAAGCGCGTTAGGCAGGCCGGAGAATCCCATTCCAGAGCCACGTTTGAGAATGAGTACATTGCGCGCTCGGCTGACTTCGATAATGGGCATCCCATAAATCGGCGAGTTGTGATCCTCGATTGCGGCCGGGTTCACGACATCATTTGCGCCGATAATAAGGGCGACATCGACCTCCGACATCTCGCGGTTGATGGTTTCGAGATCGCTAAGATCGTCGTATGGGATGTTGGCCTCGGCAAGCAGTACATTCATGTGTCCCGGCATACGGCCCGCTACGGGATGGATCGCATATTGAACCGTTGCGCCGTTATTTTTTAAAAGATCTGCGAGCTCTTTGAGGGCGTATTGGGCCTGCGAAACCGCCATTCCATACCCCGGAACAAAAATAACCTTACGCGCGGCTTCGAGAAGATAGTAAGCGTCTTCTGGGGAAATCAATCGTGGCTCACCGGCAAATGCCTCTGAGGTAATTTTTGTATTTTTCTTTAAGGATCCCCACAAAACCGATCGCAGTGAGCGGTTCATCGCACGACACATAATGATCGTTAAAATGAGCCCACTGGTACCGACGAGGCAGCCCGCAATAATCAGTGCATTGTTGGCGATCATAAAACCGGTTGCTGATGCCGCGAGCCCAGAAAGACTGTTGAGCAGCGCGATTACAACGGGCATATCTCCGCCACCAATACGGATGGTTATAAGAATACCGAGACAGAGAGGGAGGAGTAGTAAAAACACGGCAACAGCACCCAGAGATCCGCTAAGGAGAAGGACGAGTGATAGGAGTAATGCAGCCCATGAAGTTTTTTTCAAAAAATCGAGCCAAGAGGTTGGGCCTCCTCGAAGTTTAAGGTAGGCAATCATGCTTCCAGAAAAAGTAATACCGCCGATAATGATTGAGGCAACGGTCGCAATCCGAGTGCTATGAGAAACAAGTAGTGATGCAAATGTTCGTAATTCGCAGGCACCGACGAGGTAGCTTGCCAGCCCGCCGAAACCGTTAAAAAGGGCAACCATCTGGGGCATCTGTGTCATTGCAACGCGAACAGCCATAACGCCACCTACGAGGCCCCCTATGGCAACCACAATGGCAATCGCTTGAAAATGCTGGCCCCCCGCAGCGACCCAACTCGCAATGGCGGCGATTAGCATTCCGAGCGCCGATAACAGATTGCCTCGTACGGCTGTTTCCATACGGCCCATGAGCTTCGTACCAAGAATAAAGCAGATGGACGCTAAAAGGTAGGCTAACGATACAGACGACATAGCACCCACAACGGTGGCGCATCCTGCCAAAGTGTCGACTTTTTTCGTAAGGGCTAGCTATTCGACCGTGAATGAAACATACAGAGCATGCGGTGCGTAACCCCGTATCCGCCCACGACGTTGATCATTGAAAGAAAAAGCGCACAAAGGGAGAGAACAAAAACAAACCCCTCAGAGTGTGCAGCGCCGGAGATTGTCCCCAATAAAACAATACCGGAGATTGCGTTGGTTCCTGACATGAGGGGTGTATGCAGACGCGACGGCACCCTTGAAAGGAGTTCCAATCCCAGAAAGGCCGTCAGGACAAAGATAAAAACGAGAGGCTCCACAAACTAGGCCTCAGCGGTGACTTCGAATGCGAAGTCGACCACAACCTCGGGATGGAGGCGGATCTTTGCCAATGCTGAGCCAATGTGCTTGATCGGATCCAACTGGATCTTACGGCGATCGATCTCGAAACCAACCTCACGGATTTTTTTCGCCAGATCCGAGGCCGTGACCGCGCCGAACATCTTCCCATTGGCACCGGTCTTGACGGCAAACGAAACGACAATCTCCCGAATTTTTTCCGCCAATGCACGCGCCTCTTCGAGTTCTTTCTTCTCACGCTCCAGACGCCGTACCTGTAGCGCCGCAATCTGCTTTTTGTTTGCCGATGTTACAGGAATTGCCAGAGCCTGTGGCAACAAATAATTTCGCGCATAACCCGCAGCAACCTCGACGATATCGCCCTCGTACCCCAGATTTGCGACCTTTTTCAACAATAAAATTTCTGACCTTGCCATCGTTTTTCTAAATTAAAAAGGAACGTCTTCGTCCACAAATTCCTCACTCTTCGCGGGAGATTTTTCTGATGAAATTCCAAACTTTTTCGGTGCCTCATTAGCACTAGGGCCACCAAACCCGCCATCGGCTTCCTCGTCCCGTTGATTACCGATAAATTGGAAACTCTCGAGGACAACACAAAGCTTACTGCGTCTTTCCCCAGCCTGAGATTCCCACTGATCGAGTCGAAGTCGACCCTCGATAAAAATTGGACGCCCTTTCGTAAAATACCGCCCAATGAGCTCCGCCTGTTTCCCAAAAGCATCGACATCGACAAAAACGACCTCTTCGCGGCTCTCACCATCGCTGCCACGACTAACGCGGCTCGTCGCAAGACCAAACTTACAGATTGGTGTCCCGCTTGCCGATGTGCGTACCTCCGGATCGCGCGTAAGGTTCCCCAAGAGAATAACTTTATTAAATGAAGCCATTACGCGTGCTCGATGAGGATGCGATTGATTGTCGCGTCGAGGCTAAATTTCGAGCGGATCTTTTCTGGAGCCGTTGTGGGTGCATCGAATGAGACCTGCAAGTAAAGCCCCGCGGGGAACTTGCGATCGGTAACACGTTGAAACTTGAGCTGGCCCTTATTGACGACCTCGCGGATATCGGCGCCGGCCTCGACCATTTTGGCTTTGATGGCCTCGACGAGCGCGTCGACAGAATCCTGATAATTACGCGTATCGAGGATCATCGTAGCTCTATATGATCTTGTCTGCATACTTTCCTGTTGATGGAGTTCATGGCGGTTACAGGATCTTTGTCAAGCAGTAGCTTTAAATCGGCGCAGATCTCGGACAATTGACGGGTGAGGTGATCGTTTTCTTGAGGATTAAACCCACTGAGAACGTAATCTGCGAGATCCATTTTGGGTTGCGTTTTGGCGCCAATACCGACACGAAATCGGGTAAATCCGGGACCAATTTTTGCTAAAATATCGCAGACACCGTTGTGGCCAGCGGTTCCTGGGCGATCCGTAATCTTAACGTCGCCGAGCGGAAGCGTGAGCTCGTCGCAAACCACAATTACATCCTTTGTCAAAATCTTGAAAAAATGACAGACGCGTGCCACTGGTGTTCCGGAATGGTTCATGAACCCATCGGATTTCATAAAAATCCACGGCACTTCCTGCGGTAATATTTTGGTTTTTTTTACAATTTTCTCAGACTCGACTGGGGTATCCGGATTTTTTGCGGTCTCTTTGGGAGCGATATGTCTCTTTTGTTCTTCCAGTTCGCGTGTCCGTAGAATCGCATCGAGCTCAGGAATACTGTGAGGGGGCGGGGACTTTAAGATAAATGCCGACAACGCACGCTCGTGTTTCCACTCGACACTGTCAAACGTTCGTACGAATGCGTCGACAACCTTGAAACCAACATTGTGACGTGTGTCCTGATACCGGACTCCATAATTCCCGAGTCCGACGACAAGCTTCATTATGGAGTAGACTTAAGCCGCCCAAACAAGGGAATCGGAACTAAGCTGCCGCTTCTTCGGTAGCCGTTTCAGCAGATTCTTCCTGCTCTTCGCCGATACATGCGATGACGACACCGTTCGGATCGCCGGGGTATTCAACACCTTCAAAACGCGGAAGATTTTTGATATGGATATTCTGTCCTGAGTGAAGATCGGTAACGTCGACCTCGATGGCTTCGATAAGATCTTTCGGTAAACACCGAATCATGACCTCGCGCCGCACGACTTCGAGCATTGCCTTTTCGTTTTTCACGCCGTACGCCTCACCTTTGACATGGATTGGAACCATAATTTGAAAAGGTTCTTTCTCAGAAATTTCCTGAAAATCAACGTGCATAAACTGATCCGTAATCGCGTTGTGTTGGATCTCGTTGATAATCGAAAGTACCTTTTTCGCATCACTCGCCAGCTGGATTGTAGCCGCTGCATCGCCCTTCTGGCGCATGAGCATCCGAAAATCTCGCCCATCGATACTGACGGGGAAAGAGCCGGAAGGACCGTAGATAACCGCCGGAATCCGCCCGATCTTGCGTAACCGAGATGCGGGGTGACGACCTTTGCCTAAGCGTTCCGTAAACGAAAGTTGCAACTGTTTCATACTGATCCTGCTAATGTACGCCGGCGAGACTGGGTATCCTCGCACAAAAATCAACACAAATCTGACACCCCTTCCGTTTGGGATTGTTACCTGGTGTTGCATACAAACTGCTGGCGGTTTTGTCTAACGGTGGAATATGGACGTAATTTTTGATCTTTACAGTTGCGTTAATTCCCGGGGTTCGGGCTTGCTATTGACGTAAAAAAAATTACTTTTCTGCTCTGGAGGGATGATGAAACGGAGAGAAACGGTTTGGTTTTGGCTCATTGCGATTTCGTTAATGGTATTTGCGATGTGTGTCTTGTCGCTACAAATTATTGAATTGCACCAGGATTCTGATTTAAAGCGTTACCGGGCGCAACAAGTTGAAAAACTTGAACTTAAGGCATCAGAGGAGCCCGCAGCAGAACCTAGCGCACCGCCGGTAATACCGGTAGAAAAACAACCTGTAGCTCCTGCTCCTGTTCCCTCGGGGCCAATCGTCGTCCTTTCGAAACCGCTTCGTACCCCCAAAGTGCTCCGGTCTTACGATCGCTCGCTCTATGACGTCCCCGCGGAGGCTAATGGCGGCTTTTGGGCGCTGTTACGAGGGCTGCACCCCGAAGATAAACTTATTCGTTCGGAATGGATCGCGAAACTCAAACGTAAAGCGGCGAAGCGGGCACTCGCGATGGAACCAGGGCCTTCTGAAAGTGAAGTCCGGCGTATGTTTGTCGAAGAAACTCCTCTCGATACAGCTATGTTACCGTATCTCGCTCAGGCGATGGGACAGACGGTGATTGTTTCCGATAACCAGGGCCATGGCTATGATCTTTTTCTTGATGATGGGGAAACCGAGCACTATGACCACATCGAAGACCTAACAAAATACGCCGAAAACCCACAGACAGTTTGGCTTCACAATCTCGATAACGCTCATTGGACGGTTGCGGTCGCGAATGCCCACGACGATGCAACACCGGAAGATGTCTATTTTCTGACGACGCCACCGGCTTCGGAATCCAACGACGAAGAGTAGCCATGAGGCCTTCCGTCAGGGATTGAGCTTGACGGCCTAGGGGTGAGCGCTTTAATGCGGGGTGATTTAGTGAAAGAAAGCCATGGCACAGCCAAAAAGAAAACAATCAAAACAGCGGAGCCGGAAGCGCCGTGGCGCGAACCGTTTCGTAGCGCCCGAGCTTGCTAAGACCCCCGATGGATCCCTTTTCATGCGCCACCACGTTGATCCCGCTACGGGGCTTTATCGTGGGCGTCAGGTGATCGCCGTCGACGAGTCGTAGTTACTGGATGGATGCCGATATTCATACGCTCGCGGTCGACGTGATGGGGTCGGATTGCGGACCGGCAGAAGTACTCCAAGGAGTCGTTGAGGCGTTGGGGGATCGTGAGGATTTCCGTGCTGTTCTTGTCGGTGACCGTGATGTCATTGAAAAGACGCTTGCATCTTATAGATCGTTTCCCTCGGAGCGGCTCGAGATCTGCCATGCTTCGGAAGTCATTGGAATGGATGAGAAACCCGTTCACAGCTTACGGACAAAAAAAGATGCCTCAATGGTTCGTGCGATAGAGCTACTGCACGAGGGCCGTGTCCAGGCGATGCTGAGCTGTGGCAATACCGGAAGTCTTATCGCGGGAAGTACGTTGAAGCTTCACACGATGCCAGGTGTCGAACGTCCCGCATTAGCGACGATTATCCCGACGATGAACCGCTACATCGTAATGGCAGATGTAGGCGCTAACCCCAATACAACACCCCTACAACTAGTTCACAATGCAATTCTTGCCGGAGATTATTGTACAAAAGTGCTCCAAATTCCAAATCCGAAAATCGGCCTTTTGACGATTGGCACCGAAGAGGGGAAGGGAAACGAGGTCACTTTAGCGGCGCACGAATTACTCAAGAAGCTTGACGATCTCATTAGCTATCACGGATTGATTGAGGGCTTTCAGATCCTGACAGGGGAAGTCGACGTCGTGATTTGCGATGGCTTTGTTGGCAACGTACTCCTTAAAACGATGGAGTCGTTTGTCGTCCAGATCAAGAGTTACTTCCGAGAGGAATTTAAGAAAAATATCGTCCGTATGCTTAGTGCGGTGCTCGCGCGGGGCGTTTTAGCATCGTTGCGCGGACGTTTGAATCCTGAGACCTATGGCGCCGCGAGTTTATTGGGCTTGAAAGGAGCAGTGCTCAAGTCGCATGGTTCGAGTAACCACCGGTCCATCCGGAGCGCAATCAAAATGGCGGTTTCCATGACCAGTCATAATGCAGCGCAATCTTGTGAAGAGCGCATCCGGCTTGCCAATGAGCGTATCAAGTCTCTTGAGCATCCGGAATCACCCTCAGAACCAGAAAGTTCGACAAAGACCCTGGTCGAAGCCGCACAGATCGTCAATGGGAAGACTTTTGGCATCGATCGACACTCCCATTGTCCTAATTTTCACGTCAACTTGGAATCTCAAGCCTGTAAGTAGAAGTATTTCCCTAGACTACCACTGCGCTTCTTTATCGAGCCGGTCGACGATTGCTGCAAATTCCTGTTCCGCCTGTTGAATCCGCGCTAAGATCTTTTGCCGCGTCTCTTCGTCGAGCGACGGATCTTCTCTGAACATTTTCGCCAAATGATCTAAATCATCCATCGCATTTACGACGTCATTCGTCAGCAAATTCCGCCCAATTTCTTTCTCTTCTTTTTTCATTGCCGTTTCTTTATGTTGGATTGTGAATTATTTTTCTAGCTAGCTCGGGGTACCCATTTTTGTTTTCTACGATGCTGCCGCTGCATCCATTTTGGTTTTCTCTGCTGAGGCCGCTGGCATTGTTTCTTTCTTTTCGAGACTTTCTGGATTTTGAGGTTTCGCTGCTTCTCCGGCTTCCGGTTTTGGATTTGCCGCATCCTTAGCTTCTGGAGATGTTGCCTCGGAGGCGTCCTTGGCTTCTACTTCTTCCGTTGCAGATGCCTTTTGTGCGGCTTCTTGAGCAGCTCTTTCCTGTTCGGCTTGTTCTGTCTTTAGCGTTTCAATTTTACTTTTAATCTTAGTATCAAGTTTTTCCAGGGCACCTCTGATATGTGGCAACGCAAACATGGCGATCGTAAAAGATACAGCTGCTACCAGAGGGTACACATTGATGGCGACTGATGCGGCTACGCTGGCCACGATCGGAATCGCAATTGCGGCAACTGCTATAGTGACCTTAAAAAGACCCGTCAAAATGGGATGTTTTTCCAGAAAAGCTGAAAGACCTGGATGCTTGTACCCTAAATAAGTTGTAATGTCTTTTACAATCGTGGAAATAGTTTTGACGATGGCCACAACTTCCTTTTTGACGGAATCAAGGGATTGTTGTGCTAGTGCTGTTACCTGCTTGTTGAACTCTGGAACGGCCTTTTCTTTAAGTTGTTTTTCAATTTGCCCTCCCATTTTTTTCGCGTCACTAATTTTTGTCTCCTCTCCTGTTTTTTTTGCTTTGTCTGTCGAGGGAGCAGGCGCGGAAGTCGGCGTTGAACCGGGTGTAGTAACACTAGGAACAGTCATGTTTTTAATTATGTAAAATATTTGAAAAATTTCAATAAAGCTTTTTGCGGCTTTGTCTTGGGATTGTCTTCTTGCGCAAATGTTTCGCTTCTCTATAATGGTTCTTAACGATGAAGTGGCGTTGGATTGGTCGGAGAAGGGGATTTACGTTGGTTGAAATCATTCTCGCGGTGGGATTGAGCGGTATGATTTTAGGGGCGATGTTGATGACGTTGACGACCTTTCTCAACCTCCAGCAGTCGGTGAATTCCTCGGAGCGGCAGCGCTTGTTTGATGAGGAAGTAATCACAACACGAACTATTTTGAATGAAATTGCCGTTGTGATGCGCAGTATCCCCGGGGGCAATAATTGCGAACAAATGACGTTTAAGGAATTGGGGAAAATTTTTCCACAGGGCGGCAAGCAAGTGGATAACGCGGACCTTGATCCGGAAGAAGTTGCATTTTACTGGCAATCGGACGCACCTCTACCATTTGTCGACCTCTGTTATGGCGGATTAACCGAGTATTTTTTGAAGTTTGAAAAGCAAAACGAAAAAGATCTCGACGGGGTGTTGCGCTTGTACTACCGCAGCCTTGGGCCAAAAGATAAACCGAGGGCACTCAATGGCAATGACGGTTCTGGCGACCACTGGGAGGATCACTTGAAGTACGTGACATTACTCTCGCGATGTGAGGCCCTGAACTACGGCTACAAAGATGCCCTTGTGAAGGACGACCCCAAAATTACGTTTCAAAGGATGCCGAAGATTGTCGAAGGTAAGGGGCCCGTTTTGCCAGAAATGATCCAGATTCTAGTTCCAGATGCGGTGTAGTCCCTGTGCGCGCTTACGCGATACGGCTTGATTTTAAGGGGAGTTTTTTAAGAATCGCGGGCCATGGATGTGGATGCGATGGTTGAGCGGCGATACCAGGATGTGATCCAGGCGGTTTTTCAAGATCTTGGGGGGATGTCGGTATTTGTTCCGAAGTTCGGGTTATTTAAATCGCGTTTATTGTGGATGTATAACGAAGAGGCATCGAGCCAGGAGCTCCAACATATCGCGATTGATTTTGTTCACGAAGATCAGGGGCTTGAACAAGCAGGAGTATTATCACTAAACGTCGTATTTTCGGAGTCACAGGTAACCCAGAAACCCATATTGTACTTTTCTCTGAGGTTGTCATTTTTACCGAGTTTTGGGGGCTCAGGGATCATCTTTTATGGCCAGGAGGAAATGATTAAGATCATCCGCGAGCGTTTTGAAGCGATGGGTGATCAGGGAATTTCTGTCTATTTTGAACACTGCAATAAGTTTGATTATCACAAGGCGGCTTTAAAGGCGGGGAGCATCCCGGGATGGGTTTATCATCGCCGTTCATCTGGGAAAAATTACCGTGGAATCAAGGGGCACCTACTCTACATCATGGACCAGTTTTTGCACTACGATTCACCACGGGAGATCCCCTATGAAGCGCTTGCACGGGCGAAGGCAAAAGTTTTTCAATCCGAGGGGATGACAACGCTCCTACCACGTCCGTGGGAGGGAGATCGCCTGACGACAATTTCATTTGTGCCGATCTGGAATTGTAATCCCTGTGACGTTTTTGTTTACGATATGGAGGGCGAATTTTTTATGAATGATGTCCCCGAGGCGACTAAGGATTACATCCAGGAGGTGAAAAAATATTTTCCGAGGAATGTGATTAATGCCCATGACGTTCAGGCATACCTTCGGGATAATAAAGCTTTTATGGGACAGGATTAGCCCAATAAAAGCGTGTGGCGGTATTGGTCGAGAAGTTCGGATTTATTTTCTTCTTCTTGGAGCAGCGTATCGACGTGTTCGTAGAGGTCATCGCCGGGAGCGAGGTCGCTGGGGCGCTCTTTTTGGAGAAGCGTACGGATTTCGCGAATTTTCTCCCGGAAGCAGATCGGCGAAAGAAGGCTTCGGTCCTGGATTTCGGGACGCAGAAGTTGCATAACGAGGTTATCAACCGTCCCAATCCGAAAGACCTTCTTTAATTTTTCTTCGACTTTACCTTCGCTGGGATCGACCCGGCTCGCGACCGGTAACTTCATGCGCTGTTGCGGCCCTATACTCTTGCTGACGCTCGAAAGCCCGTAATCAAAGTCAAACTCTGCGACCTCATTTTCTGTCGTACTCATAACCCATCCGCGGTCCACAATAACCGTTTTTCTTAAAAATGCGATTATAAACGAATCGAAAGTTTCCGGAGATGGACTGCCATATCGATGAGTTGGTTAATGGCGCCCTCGAGGTTGACGAGCGTCAGATCCTCGGTCGTAATTTTAATCGCGAAGCCGAGATCATGATCGCCACGCAAAACCGGATTGGTCGGAATGGTGTAAGCGGTAGCGAGACCGCAAAACGACATCGCCTCCGTTGTGAGCTCGTAATCAAGAAAGTCAAATGTATTAAAAATATACGTATAGACCGCATCGGGTTGGACGTCAATAAAGAGCTCGCCCGCATTTTCGAGAACCAAGTAAATAACACCAGCGCCATTGATTTGGAAAGGCGGTAGGTTCATTTTTGTACTCATCTGGTTCAGTGCTTCTTGAACGTGACGTTCCATTATTTGCCCTCCAAGTATGCAGCGCCCGCCATCTCTTCTTCTTGAAGAATATATTCGTCGAGCTTCTTTTGTGCGGTTTTCAAAAACTGTCCCTGTGACTGATCATCCTTAAAAAATTTTTCGGGTAGGTCGCGGACGAGTTCGATCGTCTGGTTAAGCGTATAGATCGCGATATCGAGGTCGGTCTTACATCGAGCGCAGAGTAATATGAGGAAATTTGTCATTTGCTGGATACTGGGAAAGGCGCCCTGAGTCATCTGGACGAGCGATCGGGTTGCGTCGACCTGGGTTTTATGGGCGAGCGGTTCTTGAACTTCGGGAAAAAGGTGTTGGATCCCGGCATACACATCACCCACACTGTCGTATACTTGACCGCAGATTTCGACACGGTAGAGACTATCGCGGACACCGGAGAGTTCTTCGCGAGAACGTGAGGGGTTGGCCGAGGACATATCATAGCCAAAGAGGGCGATCATCGAGTCAATATATGGACGAAATCGTTCGCGTTTCTGCTCCTGACGTTTGATGAAGATCTCAAAGACATCGAGCGGGTTTTTAATCGTCAAGATCTCATCGCGGTAGGCGATTGCCAAGCTAATAGCGGTATCTCCGGAATCGTCTCCAAACTGCATCGCGATCGCGGCAGCCTTGGGAATGAGATTGTACCCATCGCGAATTTCCTGCCGATGAATTTTCCGTAGCTCGACTTGTGCCTGTTGGAGTTGCTCCTTTAATAGTGTATTCGATTTGAGATTCGTTTCGAGTGTTTGGAGCTTCTTCTCCCACCGAAGACGCTCGGTATTGGCAAATCCGAGATCGAGACGATACTTTTCCGGAGCGTTATAATACGCGATCATATTTTTGGTTTGCACCACGGCGCCTTCTAGATGTTCTCGGTCGATTTCGTTCGTCGCTATAGCGTACTCCAAAAGGTTATCCTGTTCGGTGACCTCGCCAAAGTTGCCGGCGACTTTATATAAAATTTCGTCGCGGAGTTTTTCGGGATTTTCCTCAAATTCTTCTTTGTACTGCCAGCGATTGAATTCCGCATAGGTCTCTTTATAACGCTTTGACTGGGAGCGTTGCCCGAGGCGTTCGGTGTATTCCGCAAGCACTTTTTCCTTGGCTCGGAAAATCTTTTTTGATTCGACTTTGCGTGCAAGAAGATCTGGGCGTTGCCGTTGACGTACCGCTTCATAACCCGCGATCTGTGATGCCAACTGCGTAATCGATTCAGTATTAACTAGGACATTACTGACGGCCTGGCCCCGATATTTTCCGTATACCGGAGGTCCCATCGTGACCGTACGCCCTTCTCCTCCGATCTTTGTGACTTCCATCCTCAATCCGCTTGAAACCTTAATAAATAGGCGTTATTGCGCAACGACAAACCGTATCCTTGTAAACTTTTATTCAAAAATATTGACTTATGGGGAAAATTTCCTTAGTTCGTGGCCAGCAGTGCGATGGGTTTGACGTTACGAGTCTTATCCGGACCTCACCGGGGTGCGGAGTTTGAAATCCCGGCGGAAGCGGTTATCATTGGGACTGCGGATGCGTGTGATGTTGTCATCGATGACGATGCAGTTGCCGATCGGCATGCCGAGCTCCAATTGGAGGGTGACCACATAAAACTGACACCGTTAGAGGGGGATGTTTTTATTGCGGGGAAGCTTTTAAGGGAACCGAGCGATGTTGAGAATTTTACCTTCATTACTCTTGGCAACACCCACCTTATGGTCGGTGAGAGTGAGAGTAAACGTTGGGCAGACGTCGAGCAGCAGCCATTTCCAGAGCTAGAAAAAATCGAGTCGCCTTCGGAAGAGGTGGGCAATGAAGGTCTAAAGGCTTCGGAAAGCGATGTCGCTGGAAAGGAACTCGAAAACCGAGATATCAATGCTGCGGATGGGATTGGTCCCGGTGCGAAGATTCATTACACCCTGAAACAGCGGATGGTACGGTGTTCCATCGGTGTGAGTATTAGTACTGCACTTGCGGTTGCCATTTCTATTGGTTACGTCATGGTTAAGGACCGCCCGTCGGTACGAGTGGTGAAGCTCGAGCCCTTAGAGAAGCGGATTGAGCGGGTAGTGCGTGATCTAAAACTCAACGCCCGAACGAAGGTAACGGCGACAGGGGAGGGTGGATACTCGGTTGTTGGGTACACTCAGACGCTCGATGATTCGGCAAAAATCAAAAAAGCAGTTCGCGATATCACCGAAAAGGCGTCCGTAAAGCTCAGTTGTGCCGAAAAAGTTTTAAACCAGATCCGTGAAGCCGTCCAGGATGCGAAACAAAATGTCGTCGTTAAACAAGGCGATGAATTTGGGGATTACATTGCGCTGGGCTATGTCAAAAAAGGAGAGGCTTGGGCTGCATTACGCGAGGAGATTGAAAAGATTAAGGGCGTCAACAAGCTCGATGATCAGGTACTCAACAAGGATTCTGCCGAGGAGCTTGCCGAGAATCTGATTAAACAGTATAAAATGGAGCAAATTTTAGAGGTTAAGGCAGATGACGCCGGTGTCGCCGTAACGGGTACTATCGCTGACGACCTCAAAGGTACTTGGAGTCAATTGAAGGGCGACCTTGAAAAGAATTTTAAGAAGAAAGCACAGTTAAGTTTTAACGTCGGCGTTTCGACGGATCGGAATTTAACGATTGAGAAATTTTTTGGAGGCAAGATCGACAGCGTCAACTTCAACGATAGCGGGCTGGATTGGGTGAATCTAAAGAATGGGAATAAATACTTCCAGGGATCGGTATTACCGAGTGGTTACGTTGTCGAGACGATCGAGCAGGATAGTGTGACGATCAAAAACGCAGAAGAAGAAATTAAGTTAGACCTCGAGTGGATGTAGATTGGATGGCTGGATGGTCGTGACGTCTCCCTTTGGATGGATGGTGACGGTGCGAAGGAGGGCTAACTCGCGGGGGCAGGGAAAGCCCCCGCATATTATTTTAACCTCGCGACCTCACAGAAATTCTCTACCTTTCCACTTCATGAATAGGGAGAATCAATCGAAGCGCCTAACGTTAACAGAAATGGAACGCAAGCTCCTTGAGGATCCCAATGGGCAATATCGCCAAGAACTTTTAAGTAAGTTGCAAGCATTCCAACAAGAGATGCAATCTCATCTCAGTCATGGCCTCCCACCCGACGAATTTGCGCTCTACGACCAATTAAAACAGGCTCTCATCCAGGCTCAAGACGTTATTATTAATTTTCAGTAAAATTTTTATTGCGATTTCAAAAAATCGGTTTATGCTGCTCTCCACACACAACAAAGGATATAAGGATGGCAATACCAGCAACACCGGATTTAGAGTTCAAGCCAGCTTCTGAGATGGCTTGGGGGACAGTAACTCAACATCTTAGCATCATGAATATGTATGAGACGCTATCGAGTTATCTGCACACATACGAAAAGAACCTTGCGGAAACGATTAGTTGTATTGAAGGAAGTAACGCGAGTGATATTGACCAGGGGACATTGCTCCGTTTACAAGCGATGGTTCAGACTTGGGGAACGGTTTCGGCGACGGTTACGGGTATCATTCGTCTCGTCGGTGATACGCTTACAAAAATTACGCAGAACATTCGTTAAATTTTAATCGCGGATGGATCGATCATTGGGTCGGGAAGCAATTTCCGCAGAGATGCTGCAACTGCTCGTTGACATCGGTTATGTCGCGACGGGTTGTGGGCGAAAAAAGACAGCGGAACGTATCTTTGAGGGCGTTCTCGCGGCTCGCCCCGAAAACGAGTATGTCTACATTGCCTATGCGTTTATGCATATGGTTTTTGGGGAATATACTGCAGCATCGAAGCTACTGGTTGAAGGTGCGCTCCATGTTAATCCGGAGAGCGAAATGGCGAAGGCATTTTACGGCTTTATGTTGCACCAGGTAGGGCAACGGAGCCAAAGCCACGCTGTGCTCGAAGAGGTTAGCGCTGGCGGCCACGATCCTGATGCGGTCAAATTGGCGACAAAAATCATCAAGGAAGGGTAATTTTATGGTACATCAAGTTGCGGCGGTCGCGCAAGCGCAAGAGCTTGTAAGCAAGGTCAATACCGTTGGCCGCGTCAATATGGGCAACGTTGAGTTTTGGGATGCGAATGTTGTTCCTCCGTTTAAGGACGGGCAAGTTTTCAATGCGGCGCTCCAGGACGCCAACTTACAGAATGCGAAACTCGGCATGGGCATCAATCCCGTGCAGTCTTCGCCGACGCAGGGCATTTTAGATTCAATTCAATCGGTCCGCGATGTTTTCAAAGGGATTACGCGTCGCATTAACTATCTATCCGCAAACGGCCGTGATCCTTCAAGCAAGGACCTTTTAGAGATGCAATTTCTCGTGCTCCAGTTGAGCTACGTGAATGAGCTTTCCTCGAAAGTTTCAGACAAAACGAGCCAGGGCCTCCAAACGCTCTTTCGCAATCAAGGATAAGTTGTTTTGTATTTTCATAGCAACAACGCGCCTCTATATGGGCGCGTTGATTTTCGCGGAAGGAGTGTTATGTTTGTGGTCATTGGCAACTAACGTGGATTTATTGAAAAGTAATTCTGATCCCGCTTATTTTTTGAGGGGGCGTTCTTGCTCTGAGAGTTCATTTTTATGGCGTGGTACCCCTCTGAAAAGTTACAACGTGTTCTCATTCTGCTTGCAAGCCTATTATTAAGATGGGCGTTCTGGGAGACCATTCTCGATCATGATTTGGGTTTCGTTTGGAAGAAGTTTAAAAATTTGGAGAAAGCAGAAACTTTTGGTTGGGACTCTCTGAGGAGTTTCTTGAGTTCTTTCGCCGCTTTTGCATCGACATCAGCTACCCTTTTTATGGTGCTATTGAGATTCGTTCCTGGCATAACATCAGCCAGATTTTTCATGATGCCAGCAAGATCTTTTACAGTTACTTTAACTCCGGAGTCTAAAAGAGACACTTCTGAGGCTTCTTCCATGGAGCTGCTGTTTTGTGGTGAAATCTGCGACGGACCACCTGGAGTATTGGTTTGCGCTTGATTGCCACTTTCTGGAACTTTTTCTTCAAAGTCATCGAGCGGTTTTCCCGGGTTCGAAATCAACTCTTCTTGTGCTGGTCGTTGAGGTTGGGAGAGTTCTGTGGGATTATTTGGTATCGTGGAACTTTCTTCCTGGTGAAATTCTGAAAGATTACCCGGCGCAGGTTTAGGTATTGGGTTGTTATTTTTAAAAATTTCTGATGCAGAAGGTTTTTCCTTAGGAAGCAATTTTTGAAGATCATTCGAGGAATCCGGAGCATCTGCAACAGCTTTTGCTACTTCCTCAGGGAAAAGTTTCGCTATAGCTGCTAGTTTTTTTGAGGTCGTTTGTGCTAAGGTCTTCATCTTGTTTATTTTGGTGCTTATAAGGTCTAGAGCGGCGTGAACCATTTCCTTGGCATGGTTCGATTCAGAACTACCTTGAGGAAGCCATCGTGCTGCATTGGCGAGTCTCTTGATGTCACGTGCTGAAAATTTCTCGGCATTTTCTTTGGTTGTTGTTGTGATGAGGCCACTGTCCCAGTCATCTTTGTCTCGGAGGCTTTGTGTTCGGAAATTTACTTTGTCATTTAGAAATCTTACCGTCCGTTCAAACTTTGTCTGTATAAACTTCGGGACACTCGAGGGGACACTTGTTGTTTGAGATAATTCTTTGCCATTAACATGAGAAAGTTTTCCTCCGACAAGCGCCTGTCGTATACCATCCAGTTTGGGATGAGGTGCCATCGCTATTTTCAGGTCAAATTTGGCCTTTTTCACGTTTATATCTGAAAATGTTTGCTTGATGCCATCGATAAATCCGTAATTCCGTAAATTATTGATTAGAGATCCCATGATTTAGTATTGTATAAATTTTATTTTAAATATAAATAAGTTCCGCATACTGATTCGTGTTTGTTGGCGATGCACTTAAAATTCACCTGCGAACACAGTCTTTCAACCCGGAAATTTCCTGGAAATGTAATTTCTCGTACTCAAACTAAGCTACATGAACGAACTGTCTTCGAAAATCTCAGATAGGACGAGCCAGGGCCTCCAAACGCTTTTCCGAAACCAAGGGTAGGTTATTTATTTTGTATTTTCATAGCAACAGCGCGCCTCTATATGGGGCGCGTTTGTTTTTCTAGCCAAATCTTACCCCTTCAATGACAGCTTCGAAATTCCACTTGCGGGTCATTTATCTGCACCTGTTATTCCCGCCATCCAGTCTATAATCGAAATATTTCCACTCATTTTGTGGAAATATTTTCGCAAAACTCCATTCACCGTGTTGTCTCGGATCATGTTGCGAGATGCTCCGACACGCCATTCGCGTTTTTTAGAGTTTCAGGTTTCTGTAGATTGCAGTTTTTTGTTCAGAAGCCCGGAACAATTTTTGACCTTTGACAATATAAACAAAGCCAGAGTCCGGAAGCTTTTCCATTATACTGCATATTTTTTCAAACTTAGCGGATACGGCGTCGCTTTTCAAACTATTGGGATAATACAGCGGTGCGAGTGCTTCATGCGCCGCGTCAGTTGGCGTTCTTCCCTGAGGAAGAGCTTCTATGAGCGCATCCAGGACGTCGTTAACTTTCTCTTCGAGTTTTGGCGCATCCGAGGAATTGGGATCACAATAGGGGTGAATGAGTTTCTTTACATCGTCCACGGAAAGGTCTTGAGTTGGCGTCTCGAGAATTTTTTGCAATTCTGGTGATATACCCGTCGGTATCGATTCTTGTGGGGTCGCTGTCGTATTAACCGGAGCAGGAGACGTATCTGGGGTGGAAGTCATATCTACGGCTTGAGCTGCCGGCGCTGAAACTTCTCCATTTGTCGCCACCGGGGTTGTTTCAGGTTGAGCGGCTTCAGAGCTTGTTTGTTCAACTTTGGCTTGATTCTTGATAGTTTGAGCGTTCTCTTTTATATTTGCGGCTTTGTCGCGTATAACCCGCTGAACGTCGGGGAGAGGTTCGTCGAGATTCTTGAAAGCGTCCATTATGGCGTCTGCCATGTACCATATATCTTTAGCTGCTTGAAGATTCGCATTTTGAATATTTTCTTCTAGCATCAAAAGAATGTCATTTAATTTGTTTCCCAGTTCTTGAATCTTGGGAGAGTTGGGGTCGGCGTAAAGGCTCCCCAGTTCCTTTACATCATCGAGCGATTGGCGCGAGAAATTTTCAGTCGGTGTGTTGAAAAGACGCTCGGTTTCTAATTCTCTAAATTGTCCGGTATACATCTTGGCAGCGACTGATGTGAGGGCATCTTTAATTTTCGCCTCCAGATCTTTCCCTTTGTCAAATACAAAAGACACAGAGTATCCCTGTGGATCTTGGAATGTAACTTGTGTGCCAGATTTCCCAAAGAACTTTTTGGGTTTAGAAAGCGATACTTTGAATGTTGTGTCATTGATGGTTCTATTAAATTCCATCCCCTCGCCTTTTTTCAAGGTGTCATGGTTGTTTTTTACCTCTTTTGCTAATTCTTTCACATCTTGTCCATTTGAGGTAAATTTCATAATCGAGCAAAGGGTTGTTCCGGGGGAGGTTTCAATTTTTTGCCTGATTTCTGAGCCTTCGTTGCTCAATTCTCTTTTTGCTGCCTCTAGAATGCTTATTAACTTACCTAATTCGGCCTTTTGTTGGTCTGCAGTTAACGTTAGGGATTTGACGCTTCCGTTGATTGTCCGATCCCCGGTAATTTGGTTTGTAAAATGTTTATAAGTATCGATGACAGCTGTCAGACTTTGTTGTCGTTCATCCACACTCATCGTGAGAAGGGGACTGAGGAATTGGTCTTGAATACGTTGAGCCGTTTTTTCGCTCCCCTCTAAAAACACACGGTTACCTTCTGATCCTCCGAGACCCTGTATATTTGTGGTACTAGACTTTCCTTCGGATTTTAAATGTTCTAAAGTGTGTTGTGCGATACCTAATTCCGTTTGTATACCACCATTTGGTAGCGTCATATACATCGGGATATCGGGATGCTCTATACCAAAATTATTTTGGGCTGCCGATAGTTGTGCCCTAACTACGGTTAGTCGCTGAATATGTGTACGGCATGGTTGAAGTTTTGTTTGCACATCAACAATCTCCATGCCTGGATTCATATTGAGAGGTTCTTTGGGTTTATCTACGCCAGTCGTCGTGCCCGTTGTAGCAGCCCCGTTTACACCAGCAGTAGGCGGTTGAGTTGCTACAGTACTTGTCGCCGTTGTGTCGTTACTTGCTGTAGTTTCTGGCTGTTTTGTGGCCGTATGCTCAGTTGGAGTTGAAATCAGGTCTCCTGGGGGTAGCATTTGTTGTCCACTGAAGCTTTTAATCCTGTCAATGTTTGCATTTTTTTCTGGGACAGTCTTATCAACAACAATGGCGTTCATTTCCTTAAATTCATTGAAAGCTTTATGGAAATTTTCCTTAAACTTTTTCCCCTGATTATGGTAGAACGATGTAACGCATTTACCTTCCGTATCCATGAGGGTGATTTTTGTGCGATTTTTTCGGAAAATTCCTTTTCCCTTTTCGACTTCAAGCTTTAGTTTTAATTGGCCATTAACCGTTATGGTACCTGCATTTTTGATCTGGCTTGCGTCCACTCGACCCTTCAAAACATTGCGATGAGTTTTTACATTGTCCTGTAATTTGTTTAAATCGTCCAGACTGTACACATCATATGTGCGCATTGTTTGAATTGGCGAACTGATACCGTTTGGCATGAGTTACTATTTTGCAGTTTATTTACTTTTTATCAAGCGTGGAATCTTTTGATGGCAGTTCCCTTGTTTCATTTAGAAAACGGAAGGGTATCAACTTTTAGGAATTGCACCTGCAGGTCATCTTCTCGGTAAATGGCCCTCGCCAGAGCGGTAGACGGTAAAAGTCCCCCTATGATATAGCGAAAGCATCGATTTGGAGTTGCGACGTTTCTGAAAAATCTATGCGAATGGGGTTTCATTGCCAAGCAACACGATGGCTTTTGGGGGCGCTACAGTTCGTGTTTCGGTAAGAATTTTTTCTTGAAAAGCGGATTTAGAGTGACACACTGTGGGTGTTGGGCGCCTCTAGCTCAATTGGATAGAGCATCTGACTACGGATCAGAAGGTTGCAAGTTCGAATCCTGCGAGGCGTGCCAGGACGGGGTCGTAGCTCAGCTGGTAGAGCGCCACAATGGCATTGTGGAGGTCGTCGGTTCGAGACCGATCGGCTCCACCCAGGGGCATTTTTGTAGAAATATGACTGATGGGGTGTTTTTCGCGCGGGTTGCTGTTTTTCCTCGCCTTTAGTACTTGTTCTGAGGTCAATGTTAGGGTGGAGGCATAAAAATTGACAAATGAGTAAAAATTGACATCATCCGGGCGCTATGAGTATACCGAGTGCGACTCAGTTTAATGCGGCATTCAATGGGATAAGCGGCAAAGAGTTTAGAGCAGAATCCAGTAAAATAGGGGGGGGAAATGGGAACAAAATCGGGGAAAAAGGAAACGATATTTTAAAGATAACCGTAACGGGCAAATTCGGTCAACAGCAGGAGCTCGAATTTGAGGTAGTGAGAACCAAGGGAAAATTCGCGCTGTTCGATAGAATCTTTGGACGTAATATAACTATAAAACCTGTCGGAAATAGGAGCGCAACTCCGGCTGAGCAAAAAGTAATAGATATGTTTAAGCATAAGCGAAGTGGAAATTTCTTTACGGCTCGCACGCACCTAGGTCGTTGGAAAAAGTTTGAGGCCTTCTTGAGTAAGATTGGAAAGAATGTAGACTTTTCCGGTAGGACAGATGGCAATAAAATATCCTGGCAAGTTGGGGGGTATAGCAAAAAGCCAGAGAATCCTAAGCATAAAGATCCTCTTAAGGGTAACGAGGGAAGTACATCTGGCAATAGCGCTGTCAATGATAGCGTAGACGAAGGCGTGACAAAAGCGGGTGTTAAAACCCAGGGTAATACCCGTGGAAAAAATACGTACGACCCATTCGGGAACAAAGTGACTTTGGACCAAGAGGTCGGTTTTAGAAATATGGCGGAGGCAGCTACGGGGTGGGACCAGTCTAATCATGATTGATCTGTAAAAGTCTGTCTCAGTCATGCTTATTGAGGATAAGCAAGGTGAAGTGATGTGCTGCATGAGCGGTCTGATATCTGCGGCTTTCTGAAACGGTTTTGTTAGAGATTACTTTCTACCGCCGTGTCATCCCTATAATTTAACCTTTTCCGCTTCTCTTTTGGAGGCAAATGTTCAACATCATTGCGTGGCTCTAGAGCATATTGTGATGACGGGGGTTGGTTTGACGGCGCCAAATGCAAATGGCCTTCGCGATTTTCGGCATTGCCTGCTGAGCGGTGTCGCAAAAATTCAAATGATCGATCTGCGGTATATGGGCGCTGTGCCAGCCGGTGTGTGCGACTTTGACCCATTGCAGTATCAGCGAAAAAAGGATCTGAGAAATTGTACCCGGGCCGGTTCAATCGGTATTTTTTGCGCACAGGAGGCATTCCAAGATGCCGGAATCGATCTCGCAGAACGGGATACCGCGCGTCTCGGCGTGTATGTAGGGATCACCGAGCACGGCAATGTCGAAACCGAAAACGAAGTTTATGCGCTTTCGCAGTATAACTATGACGTTAAGTATTGGGCGCATCACCATAACCCGCGGACGGTGGCTAACAATCCCGCCGGTGAAATTAACCTCAAGCTGAACATTACCGGACCTCACTATACCATCGGTGCGGCGTGTGCGGCCGGAAATGCGGGTATCATCCAGGCCGTCCAAATGCTACGTTTAGGGGAAGTCGATCTAGCACTTGCTGGTGGGATTAGCGAAAGTATCCGGTCATTTGGGATTTTTGCGGGATTCCGGAGCCAGGGGGCGCTTGGGCATGGAGATGATCCTAATCGCGTTAGTCGGCCGTTTGATCGTGCGCGCAACGGACTCGTGGTGAGCGAAGGGGGATGTCTCTTTACGCTGGAGCGTCTGAGTGATGCACGTCGCCGTGGAGCGAAAATTTATGGGGAAATCGCTGGGTATGCGATGAATACCGATGCGACCGATGCTGTTTTACCGAATGCCGAACGTCAGGAACAGTGTATCCGATTGGCGCTGGAGCGTGCCGGGCTTACGCCTGAGGATGTTGATATCGTCAATACGCATGCGACGTCGACACCGATGGGGGACGCGATTGAGTGTGATGCGATTCGGAAGGTGTTTGGGGAAAGTCCGACGACGTATATTAATAATACTAAGAGCTTTATTGGACATGCGATGGGAGCTGCTGGAGCGCTGGAACTCGCCGGTAACCTGCCGGCTTTTGAGGATGGTTATGTGCATCCAACGATTAATATTGAGCACTTGGATCCACGGTGTGAATTGCCGAATCTCGTCATTAACGAGCCCAAGCAAGTTGGAAACGTTCGGGTGATTTTGAACAATTCCTTTGGGATGTTGGGGACAAATTCGGTGTTAATCGTCAAAAAATACGAAGGCGATTAGGCAACACTTTGTGTACGCATTTGGATCGCACTCCTTAAGTGCCAAAAGCCCCAGAGCGAATAGAGTAATAACCCAAGCGCAACAATGCTGACAATTCCATAGGAAGTTGTGTGTTCGAGGAGAATATAACCGAACCAAATCGCAAGACCATCACGTAGGCCGACGATCGCTGTATCGGCGCTCATGTAGTCGCTGACTTGGTCTTTGGGGGCAATATTGGCAACCCAGAGACTCCAAATAATGCCGCCACCGCCATGACCGATGCCGATTAAAATGTTTGCGAGTTGGATGATGCGTAGGTCATCTGTTAGAAAGAAGAGGGGAATGCCGATCGTAAAGCAGAGCGTGACGCATTGTCGCATCGTCACGAAGTGGACGTGGTCGTAAAATTTTCCCCAGAGTGGGGCGCTTAAAACGCGTGCAACGGTTTGCGTAACGGCTAGAATCGCTAAAACATGGGCTGCAGAAAGATCGAGGCCTTGGCGGTGGCTGGCAAGGTATTCGACGCGTAACGGCATCGTCATCTGCGTAGCAACGGCAATCAACGTCCAGAAAAAAAGAATCTTACTAAATAGTATATCGCGTTTCAGGAGTAAAAAGTTTGCCCATAAGGATGGTTTTTGCGGGTAAAAAATTTTCTGTGCCGGGATCTTTAAAAAACACAAGGCACAGAGAGTCGAAAAGACCGCGGAGAGTAGTAAAATGGGTTCAAAGTGGTTTGGGTTTTCCGCTAAAACGTTTTTAGACCAGTGGGCAAAAAGAATCCCCCCAATCGCTAAGCAAGCAAATGCGATGCCAACGCAAAATCCCCGTTGCGTTTCGGTGTAATTGTTGCGATAAACACCGATCATCAACGGAATCTGCTGTTTGTAGCAAATGCGCGCAATCGATGTAAGCATACAAAATAAGAGGCAGTTCTGAAGGCCAACGGTAATCCCCAGTGTAATCGCAATGACGAAAAAATAAAACGCTGAAAATTGCATCGGATTCCAGCGTGATCGGTTCATCAACTGTAACGAAACCGGCGTGAATAACATACTCAAATAGCCGACCGACATCAACGTCGCTTTGTAGCGCATCGGCATGTCGAAAACCTTAATCGCAATCAGTAAAATCGTCGTGCGAAATTCAATGTCTAGCGCCCCCTGAAAAAAATACCGGAAACTGTCGTATAAAAGCGTTTGGTGGTGAATTTTCATCTTTTTTTAATTTTAGCTTGACATGTACAGTAAGGACCCGTAAACCACGGGCTGCATTTTTAAAACAGTTCTGTGCCGTTTTAGATTGAAGATAGCGTGGAGGTGTTTAGAAAATGTTCCAAGTCAAGTCGTTTCGAGCGGAGGCAGTATTTTGGAAAAGAAAGATATAGAAGATCTTATCGCGATTATGGAACGTTCGAGTCTCGCAGAAATCGAGATCGCGGACGGTAATACCCGTATCGTTTTACGTAAAAATATCCCAACCGCAGCTCCGGTGATGCCACCGCCCGCTGCCTTTAATTTCCAGCCTCAGCTTACCGGAACGACTTCCGAACCACCCGTTAGCCCGGTTTCGTGCGATAACTACCATATCATTAAATCGCCCATGGTGGGGACGTTCTATAGCGCCCCTTCGCCGGAAAGTGAACCTTTTGTACAGGTCGGTAGCCATGTCGATGTCGATACACCAGTGTGTATCCTCGAGGCCATGAAGGTGATGAACGAGATCCAATCCGATGTCTCCGGTACCATTCGCGAGATTCTCGTTAAAAATGGGCAAGCGGTCGAATTTGGTCAACCGCTCTTCCGCGTGGAGGTCTAGATGTTCGAAAAAATCCTCATCGCCAATCGAGGAGAAATTGCGCTACGGGTGATTCGGACCTGTCGAGAGCTCGGGATTAAGACGCTTGCCGTCTATTCCGAAGCGGATGAGCAGTCCCTCCACGTCCAATTAGCGGATGAAGCGATTTGTATCGGTAGCGCACCGGCACCCGAGAGCTATCTCCGTGCGGACCGTATTTTTAGTGCTGCCGAAGTCGGTAATGTTGACGCGATTCATCCCGGCTACGGATTTTTATCCGAGAATCCACTGTTTGCCGAACAATGTCGCGACTGTAAGATTAACTTTATCGGTCCCAGCCCGGAAGTAATCCGTCAGATGGGCAACAAGTCCATCGCGAAAGAAATGGCCAAACGGGCAAAAGTCCCGGTAGTCCCTGGCAGCGAAGGTACCGTGAATGACGAAAAAGAGGGCCTCAAAGTGGCCGAAGAAATAGGCTTCCCCATCATCATCAAAGCAGTTGCTGGCGGTGGTGGAAAAGGAATGCGTCTCGTCTTTAATTCGGTTTCCTTCAGCAAAGAATTTAACATTGCACGTGCAGAGGCCGAGAAAAACTTTGGCAACGGTGCAGTTTATATTGAAAAATACGTCGAAGATCCCCGACACATCGAAGTCCAAGTCATAGCCGATCGCTCCGGAAAAGTACTCCACCTCGGAGAGCGCGATTGCTCGATTCAGCGCCGCTACCAAAAAGTCATTGAAGAAGCCCCATCCGGATTCTTAGACGACAGCCTACGCCACAAAATGGGGGATGCCGCCGTTCGCCTCGCAAAACAATGCGGCTATGAAAACGCGGGAACGGTCGAGTTCCTCGTCGATAAACGCGGAAATTTCTACTTCATGGAGATGAATACACGGATCCAAGTCGAGCACGGGGTGACTGAAGAAGCGCTCGGTCTCGACCTAATCGACCTCCAGCTCCGGATTGCCGCCGGCGAAAAAATTCCCTTCGAACAAAAACACGTTAAATTTATTAAGCACGCGATCGAGTGTCGCATCAATGCCGAAGATCCCGACCGGAATTTCGCACCCTGTCCCGGCGAAGTCTCGCTCTACTATGCCCCAGGCGGCAATGGAATCCGTGTCGATAGCCATGTCTACGGCGGCTACCGCATTCCGCAATATTACGACAGCATGATCGGCAAATTAATCGCGACCGGTTCGACTCGCGAACTTGCTATTAACCGCATGGGACGTGCTCTCGGAGAATACATTATCCGCGGTGTTTCGACAACGATTCCGTTTTGTAAACAGATTATGTCCGACAACGATTTTCGTGCCGGCAATGTGACGACGAAATTCATCGAGGAATTTATGAAACGTACTCATCGGGCGTAAAACTGCTTTGACATTGCAAATACGGCCGGCATTGTACTGTTCAACGCGATGAGCGCGCTGAACCACATCCGGAACTTTTGTATCATTGCCCACATCGATCACGGGAAGACGACGCTCTCCGATCGTCTCCTCGAAGCCACCCATACGGTACAAAAGCGCAAGATGCAGGATCAGCTCTTGGATTCGATGGATCTCGAGCGTGAACGCGGGATTACCATCAAGTGTCATCCGGTCACCATGCGCTACCAGAGCCCAAATGGCGGAGAATTTCTTCTCAACCTCATCGATACGCCGGGACATGTCGATTTTTCCTACGAAGTTTCCCGAAGTATTGCAGCCTGCGAAGGAGCACTATTATTAATTGATGCGTCCCAAGGGATCGAAGCACAAACGGTTGCCAACGCAAACCTAGCCATCGCACAAGAACTTGTAATTATTCCCGTCCTGAATAAAATCGACCTTCAAAGTGCACAGCCGGATGTTATCCTCACCCAGCTCGAGGACGTTCTAGCGATTCCGCGTGAAGAAGCGCTCATGGCGAGTGCGAAGTCCGGTCTCGGGATTGATGCTATTTTAGAAGCCGTTGTCTCACGAATTCCTCCTCCGCGTGGGAGTGATTATCCGCAAACTCGATGCCTTGTTTTTGATTCTGTCTTTGATACTTACCAGGGCGTAATCTGTTATCTCCGTGTTTTTTCCGGAGAGGTTAAAATCGGTGACGAAATGCTCTTAATGGGGACGCAGCAACGTGTCCAGGTGAAAGACGTTGGAATTTTTTCTCCGCAAATGACATCGACAAAAACGCTTACAGCGGGCCAAGTCGGCTATATTGTCACAAACATCAAGGATGTTTCCGAGATTAAGATTGGCGATACGATCACGCACTATAGTGATCCTGCAGCGGAGATGCTCCCGGGGTATAAAGAGGTGCACCCGATGGTTTTCAGTGGGCTGTATCCGATTGATACCTCGGATTATGAAAAACTCAAGGCGGCGCTCGCGCGGCTACAACTCAATGACGCAGCGCTCGTTTACCAGTCGGAGAGCTCGATGGCGCTTGGTTTTGGCTTCCGGTGCGGATTTTTAGGGCTACTCCATATGGAGATTGTCCAAGAACGGATTCGACGAGAGTATAACCTCGATGTCATTTCCACATATCCCAGCGTTGTGTATCACGTCTACAAGACTGATGGAGAGGAGCTCGTGGTTGATAATCCTCTCCATTTGCCCGATCCGTCCTCGATCGCTTCGATCCAGGAGCCGATGATCCGTGCGATGATCCATATCCCTAACGAATCGATAGGTGATATGTTGATGTTGGTCGCAGAGAAACGCGGTACTTGTGTGCGAACCGATACCGTAGATGCACATCGTGTGATGTTATGCTGTGAGTTACCGCTGAATGAGGTGCTGGTCGATTTTAATGATCGCCTAAAAAGTATTACGAAGGGCTATGGATCGATGGACTATGAGCTGATGGGCTATCAAACCTCGAATCTCGTGAAGATGGACCTTTTAGTCAACGGCGAGGCAATTGATGCATTTTCACTCATCGTGCATAAAGAAAAAGCGGTTACGCGCGGGCGAGAACTTTGCCAAAAGCTTAAGGAAATCCTCCCACGACAGATGTTTGCGATCGCGATTCAGGCGGCGATTGGAAGTACGATTATTGCACGTGAAACGCTGGGGGCATACCGAAAAGATGTTACGGCGAAGTGCTACGGTGGTGACATTACGCGAAAACGTAAGCTGTTGGAAAAGCAAAAGGAGGGGAAGAAAAAGATGAAACAGATCGGTAAGGTTTCGATTCCACAGGATGCGTTCATTAAAATCCTAAAATCGTCGACCTAGGGATCTTCGCTTGAGTTTTTTCCCATCCGTAATACAGTTCCGCTGTGCGAGTTCTTTTAACTAATGACGACAGCATTCATTCTGCGGCGCTACACCATCTAGCTCAGGCGTTTCAGCGACACGGTTGGGAAGTTTTTATTGCGGCACCGGCGACGGAACAGAGTGGTGTCGGTCGTGCTTGTGGGCTATCTCGGACACCTGAGGTAACGTCTTTTCGAGAGCTTAATTGCGACGCGTGGATGATTTCGGGGACACCTTTAGATTGTGTTAATATCGCGCTTTCGTATTTGATTCATGATCGTCAACCGGATCTCGTTGTTTCGGGGATCAATTGGGGCGTGAATGTTTCTGTTCCGGTTGTGTTTAGTTCGGGGACCGTTGGAGGGGCGTTGGAAGGTGTTGCTTGGGGCATTTCATCTATTGCGGTTTCGCAGAGCCTTCCGGATCAGGATGGGCAATTTTTACAAAAAAAGTTCGATTTCTTGTCCCATGCGGGCCTGATGAAAAGCATCGCAATCGCAGCCGAGCGAACTTTGGTTTTTGCGGAAGAGGCGGTAAAATCCAAAGAATGTGTCGTCCATAATATTAATTTCCCGTATCCTTTGACGGAAGAAACGGAAGTCGAGCATACACGTTTGAGTGATATCATGCGGGGTTCTGTATGCCCGATCTACGGTCCGCTTTATAAACAACCGGATGATCAGGGTGTTTGTCGATTTCAGATGCCGAGTCATCCGGAAATTTCCTTTGAGCCGGGAACCGATATGGCTGCGTTGCTAAAAGGGAAAATTAGCCATAGTATCCTCGACCTTCGAAAACTCTGTGCCGATTTTTAGCTTGCACGGCGGGGATTCTACGACTGTGATGGTCTGTAATGAGGGAAGATGTAAGACGGTCAGCGCCCCCGAAACTCATCGGTGAACCAATCCCCGTAGCGGGTATTTTGGAAATCGAACCGAACGGTCGCTTCGGCAACATTATCGGCGAAAAATCGTTCGGCAAGGTTCAGCGCGAAGACCCGATTGTGAGCCATGATCTTCTTGTGCGTTACCGTTTACGTCGGGGGATGTGGATTGATGGCAAGATGCAACGCGTCGAATCAACCGATCCGAATGCGCGTCCTCGGGTAATTTCGATTGATCAGATCGACGGACTAAATCCATCGATGCGACAAAATCTCCCCCGGTTTGAAGATCGAGCATCACTGATTCCGAATCACGTACTGAGCTTAGAAAATGAGGAAGAGCGTCTAAGCCATCGGATCATTGACCTTTTTGCGCCCCTCAGTTATGGGCAACGGGGTCTGATTGTTGCGCCACCTAAAACCGGTAAGACGACACTTTTGCATGACATTGCGGCGGGGATTCGGAAAAAGAATCCAGAGTGTATATTATTGGTGTTACTGGTCGATGAACGTCCAGAGGAAGTAACGGATTTTCAGCGTACGGTTGATGCGGAGCTCTATGCCTCGTCGAACGACGAATTGCGAATTATCCAAATTCAGGTTGTTGAACTTGCGATTGAGCGTGCCAAACGTTTGGCGGAAATTGGTAAAGATGTGGTTGTTTTGATGGATTCGATCACGCGCCTTGCCCGGGCGTATAACCGACAATATTCTAGTGGTCGAACGATGACAGGCGGAGTAGATATTAAAGCGCTAGAAAAACCGCGTATGTTATTTTCGACGGCACGGAATTTAGAAGGTCGTGGGAGTGTGACGATTCTCGCAACCGCGCTCATAGAGACGGGTAGCCGTATGGATGATCTTATTTTTCAAGAGTTTAAGGGGACAGGAAATGCGGAAATTGTTCTCAATAAAAAAGCTGCGGATATGCGGATCTACCCGGCAATCGATTTACAGCAGTCCGGAACACGTCGAGAAGAACTCTTGTTACCGGAAAACGAACTCAAAGCGATTAATATTTGTCGCCGAGCGTTTATGGGGATGAAGCCGGAGGAAGCGATTGAATCGCTAGTATCGCGCTTACAAAAGACAAAAAATAATAAAGAATTCTTGCTTTTGTTGCAAACGACATTAAGCCGTTAAAGCGTTTCAAAGAATGCAAAATTTTGCTGAGCAGTGTGCGGACGTGGCTCGTTCGATCCTGAGCCATAATTTGGAGTACATCGATGAGGACGGAAGCATTCGTTTAGGCGCTGGCGAGCCGCAGACAGGGGATGAATCGGCGCACGTCGCGTTCGCACTCGGCGAGTATTACCGGCTAACGCATGAGAAGAAATTTGTCGGTTTTGATCTCATCGACCTCGCCGCAAAGACGATTACTTACCAACTATCGGGACCACAAAGTCCGCAGGGAATGGGGTACGTCGCGCTTGCGGTGTTATCATTTGGGCCTGCGAAAGAACGTAACCTCGTTTGGGAGAAACTTTCGGAGGAAACACGTGAGAAAATTGATCACTTATTACTCCAGCACGATGATCTCGGTCGAAATAACGCAATCTACGAGATTGCTCGGGCAGTTGCACGCTACAGCCTACGGCTGACGAAACGCGATAGTATCGGAAAGCTCGTCGACCGATACCTCGAGCGCTACGAGGCGACAAACGGTTTTGTAGACAGTAGCACGCAGGGGATTGGGGGCGATTTTGATATTTCCGGGCTCTTTAATTTTTCATTTATCCGTCAAGCGCTTCATCTCCATACCGATACGTTTCTCATCGAAAAGAAACTCCCGAGTCTCAGAACGTATGCCGAAAAGTATCTTCGCTTGATTTCAGAACTGATTCGTGAAGACGGAACTTGCTGGGCCTATGGTCCGAACTGTGGGGCGTATGCGCAAATGTACTGTATCAGTGCGGTACTACAGGCGCTTCGGGATAACTGGATTCCGTCGACACAGCAAGCGCTCTATGTGAGTATTGTTCTCGATCTCTTTCAGAACTTTTTTTGTCGGTATATCGACCAAGAACAGGGCTATATGGTGATTCGGGATGCGGAGCGCTCCTCTGGGGAAGAACAAAGTAGTATCCGGGCGAATTTCGATGCCGTCCGATACCTATGTCAGTGGTCACGCCTAGCCAAAAAAAGCTCGTTAGATACTACAAAAATCCGTCGAGTACCGGTGTTTAAAAACGGCAATCGTCTGGTTATTTTCAATAAAGAGGGGAAATACGAACACGGACTCTTCATCTATCGCGATACGAAGACCGGAATGGACCTGCAATTGCCCTTGATTGGCGGTAATGGTTTAGCGAATAGCGATTGTCTCGCCTTTCCGCACTGTCCAGGAGTTTTCGACTGGCCCGTTGCACAGCATCTTCCGATTTTGCAGCCTGAGCTCACGATTGATGGGAAGAAATTTATTCCGTCGTACTACGGTAAGCAGCTTTCCACGGGCCTTGGAAGCCATGGTAGCATTGTCTTTTCCTACGAACAACCCGAGTTAATTACGGTTGAGGAGGAGATTGTTCCGAACCTAGCGTCGTGCAAAGTGTCGTGGATCTTTAACGAGGGCAAAGTAACGTCGGAGTTTACGTTTTCCCCAAAAAATCGGGTTCGCGTCGAACATATCCGCTACATGATCGCTCTCAGTGCTCCGCATTCCCTGTATGGTGCGAATAATCTCGCTCTGGATGAACAGAGCCTTCGAGCCGTCGTCGAACATGATGACATGTTATTGACCTGGCAGGAAGTCGCGGCTGTCGCAGAGGATCCTAAATATCGGACATATTACGGAAAAATCCACTACCTCCAGGAGTTGTCGCGGACGTATCCGTTGATCATGCATCCGGGGCAGACATATAAGTTGTCAGTTTCCTTTACGCCCGACGTGATCCGTATCTAGAACGCAGGAAATTTCCTGTAAAATGTAAAAAAGACTTGTTTCCGGCGCCGAATAGCCTAGAATGCCCGCAGGTTGAAAGGAATATTTATGGATATACGTAGGACGAATGGGAAAAAAGGTATGACGTTAGTCGAGATCTTGATCGTGATCGCGCTGATCGGCGTCTTGGCGGGTGTGATGATGAGCTCGCTCGGAAGCATCCAAAACAGCGGTAAAGAAGGAGCGGCGAAGATATTTTGTCAATCGACAGTCGCCAATGCGATTTACTCATACAAGACAACAAAGGGAATACCTCCCAAAGATATGGCCGCACTGACCGAATTTTTCGGCGGCAAGGAACCTCTTGATCCATGGAATAATCCCTACGGTATAGCGCTTGACTCAAAGAGCAACATTTTGGTTTGGTCAAGTTGCAATAACGGTCCTGCGGAGGAAGCGAACATCACGGATTTAGGCTTTGCGAACCCAGGCGCTGGCGTGTACACGAGTGCCCAAGTCGAAGAGATCAACAAAGGTAATATGGCTGATGGCAGTACCATCCCGAGCGATCGACACAAAATCGTGGCTGGTTTCCACTCGAATTAATTTTGTTTTTCTTGTTTCATAGGCAGGAGGCGCGCGCATGAGCGCGCTTTTTTGTTAGGCCTTGAGTAGAAAAATGTCATCTGTAACACGAAAGAGTGCGATGAAGTGTTTGAGCAGCACAGCAGTCGCAATAGCATCGTAGACTGCGCGATGGAATTGATCAGCAGCGAAAGAAGTCGCTCGCATATGAGCATCGAGCTCTGGTTGTAACTGAAAATGGCGAATTAAATCGCCGACTTTATAGCTACGCAAGCCTCGGATGTAAGATTTGTACAGTTTAAGTGTATCAATCCATGGGCCCCAGGTAAGGGTATCACCAGATTGAATGCCAGGAAAGGGTTGATAGCACCGGAGTAGGCGATCTTCGGTCACCGCATGGTGGGCAGCGAAGTATCCACTTTTTCGTCGATCTACAAAGAGTGGCAAATAGGTGCGGAATGACGCTTCGTTTTCATTATCGGGAAATCGCGAATGCCATTGAACACGAGCGCTATTTTCGATGGGCCGACAGAGCGCGCCGGTAACGCCCTGAATTTTGTTATCTTTTAGAGTTGCGGCCCCGAATTCGACGATGCCATATTGGAGGTTTCCCTCAAAATCGATAACATGAATCGGTGAAAGTCCCATCCCTAGACGGAAATGGACGAGCGCTCGGTTTCGGGGTCGGATTGCATTGGCTGGGCCAGTGATAACTTGCGAACGTAAGCAAGCCCATCCTCAAGCGTATCGAAATCACCGTTGAGTTGCGCAAAATACGCCTTCATCAAAATCCGCGAATACGATTTACTGGGCACGATACCGATGGATACGAGATGCCGTCCCTGGACGATTGCTTTCGGGGGCGCTTTGAGGATCCCTAATTCCTTTGCCCGGGAATAAAGCCAATTGCGGATTGCTTCGTTGTGATCGACGCGTCCGTAGCAGTCGCAATAACCTACGAGGGCCAAAAGGTCGAGTCGACGGACGTTATACGCAAGCCGACGCAGATCGGCGTCTGAGGCGTTGCGTTTGAAGAACCGGCGTGGCTCCATGTGATATTGGACGAGCGTGAGGGCTTGGATCATGATCTCTTTGGGAACGCCAAGCCGCTCCATAAAATTTTTTGCCGGAAGAATGCCGATGATCTCATGCCAGTAGGCGTGTGTCCCTTTTTCGTCCTGAAAGGTTGTCGTTGCTTTCCCGAAGTCGTGGCACAGAAGCGCGAATCCCAGCGTCAGATCATCATTTCGGTTATGCGTCCGGCAATGCGCAAAAGCATCAAGAACGTTGCAAATATGTTGATAGGCGTCTCCCTCAGGATGTCGAATCGGGTCTTGTTTGAGACCGATCATCGTGTGGAGTTCTGGGAAAAACTGTGACCAACCGGTAGCTTTGAGGAAACTCAGTCCTTTTGAAATGACTTCCCCTTGAAGCAGTAACTTGACGAATTCCTGGTAAATCCGATCTGCGGAGAGGTATGCGGGCGAAAGCGTCTGGCAGAGCGCAACGGTTTCTGGCGCTGGTGTTAGGTCAAACCGTGCACAAAACTGCATGCCACGGAGGACCCGTAGCGGATCTTCCACGAAGCGTTCACTGGTATGGCGCAAAACTTTTTGCTCTAGATCTCGACGACCATGAAAGGGGTCGATGTAGTTGTCATTTTCGAGGTCGTAGTAGATCGAATTGATCGTAAAATCACGGCGCCGAATTGCCTCTTCAATGGGTAAATCAGGGTCCTCATGAACCTGAAAATCGGTATGGGTATCGCCGGTTTTAACCTCTCGACGAGGAACCCCAATGTCGATATCCAGTTGACGGATTTTTAAGATTCCATATGACTTGCCGACAAGATCGATTGCGTAACGGGGGCGACAGAGATCAATAATTTGTTGCGAAGAGAGGCCAAAAACCTCGAGGTCAAAATTCGCGCTCGCCCGGCCTAAAAGTGCGTCACGGACAAAGCCACCAACCAGGTAGCAGTGGCCCCCAGCACCACGGAGCAGATCAATAATCGCCGCTAAATCGTGATGACTTTGAATGACGGCGCGCAAATCCATATCTGGAGTGAAATTAATTTTAGGCGGTATGGCAAGTTCGTTCACGTCATGTTGTACGGCTGACACCACGACGTTTAAAAAAACACAAAAATAATCTTGAACCGCCCTCAAAACCTCTCAGAAGGGGAGCGTGAGCTTCGGTAGGGTTTTCATCGTATCGGGCCCTGCAGGTGTCGGTAAAACGACAGTTTGTAGGCGCCTACTCGCGGCGAATGCGGAGTCATTGCGGCGGATTGTAACGGTAACGACGCGGCCGCCACGGCCGGAGGAGCGGGAAGGGATCGATTATTTTTTCATCGATGAACCGACCTTTTTGCACTACATTGCCGAAGACAAATTTTTAGAATACGCGAATGTCCACCGGCGCTATTTTTATGGGACGCCCATCGGGGCTGTTTTTTCAAATCTCCGGCGTGGAATCGATTCGTTACTAATTGTCGACATTCAGGGAATGCGCCAGGTACGGAAGCGACTACAGGGGTTGGGTTGTGTAACAACAATTTTTCTCATGCCTGAGCACTTGGGTGTTCTTGAAGAACGCCTACAGCAAAGGAATTCTGAGAAAGAGGAGGACATTCGTGCGCGGCTACGGTCTGCGGAAATGGAAATTCGCTGTGCCCAGGAATATGATTACGTCATCGTCAGTGGTACTCGTGATGAAGATTTTTGGTCGATGCAACAGGTATATAGCGGCGAACATAGCCGCTTCCGGACTGCCGTTCGGCCTTATACGACTGAAAAGTGGCTTCAATTGACCGCATTATAAGCGGATTCTGACGATGCGAATTACGGGGGGCATTGCACGAGGGATTCGCCTCAAAACGATCGATGAGGATACGCTGCGGCCGGCAACGGATTATTTACGGCAGGCAGTGTTTTCTTCTCTTGGTGAGCGCGTTATCGGGCAGCGCTTTTTAGACCTCTTTTCCGGCGTTGGTGGATATGGCCTTGAGGCGTGGAGTCGAGGTGCTCAAAGCGGAATTTTTATCGAAAACAACACAAAAATCGCACGCGTTCTAGAAGATAATATCACGACGATCCAACGGCAGCTAGAAACGAACGTGAATTGTCCGGTTTGGTATTCCGATGCGATGACGGCAAATGTCGGCGAGACTTTTGGCCTCATTTTTGTCGACCCTCCCTACGCACTAGCGCGGGCATATGGTTCGGCGATGCTCACACGATTTGCGCAGTACCTTACTCCGACGTCGCAATCACGCCTCGTCTTTGAGATGCCAGTAGATATCGAGTTGCCACCACCTCCAGGATTGAAAGCAGTGCGCCGCTTTGCGAAACGTGGAAAAAATAGTCCCGCAGCGGTCATTTACGCACCCGACAGTTAATCAACTCGGCAAAAAATTTCCCGTGTAATTGCGTCGCAAAGCAATCGGCCCTTTGGGGTTAATCGAAGCTGTTGTTGCTGTAATGTGGCGAATCCACGAGGTAATAATTCTTGCTGCGCATAGTCGCTGACTAGGGCGGCATGTACATTATCATCAAGATAGACGCCTTCCGTCGTACGAAGTCCAAAAATAATTCGGTCAAGTGCGAGCATCTCGGGTGTAAGTTCAACGATATCAGTTTGCTCAGGTTTGTAATGAGAAACCCCTTGCGACCAACGTTCAAGGTCTGCGACATTGGTGTAGCGCCGGGAGCGATATTGGCTGCTGGCAGAAGGACCGACACCGATCCAGTCACCCATACGCCAGGTGTTGAGGTTGTGTAGCGATTCGAATCCGGGGCATGCGAAGTTCGAAATCTCGTATTGCTGAAAGCCATATTGGGGGAGAGTTGCGCAAATGAGTTCATGGAGGCCGCTATCGCGCACCTCGTCGGCACCATCACCGTACTTCTGCATCATGGGAGTTTCTGCTTCGTACGTCAGGCAGTAAGTTGAAATGTGTTCCGGTTTTAATGCAACCGCGTCGGCAAGGTCTTGTAAAAGTTGTTTCCGAGTTTGTCCAGGTGCTGCAAATATGAGGTCGAGACCGACATTTTGAAATCCGACTTGGCGAATCATCGTATATGCCTCTCGCACAACTTCAGGTGTTTGACGCCGCCCTAAAGTGCGGAGTATTTTTAGCTGAAAACTTTGAATCCCCATCGAGATGCGATTGACGCCCGCATCATACCAATGCTGTAACTTTTCTTGACTAATGGTCGAAGGCGCGATTTCGACGGTCCATTCCTTTGGTTCTTGATGCAGTCTTTGGTGAATGGTATCAGCGATTTGGTCGATGGCAAAAATTGGTAAAATCCCTGGTGTACCACCGCCAAAGTAAATGCTGTCAAATGCACGTGAGTCATCGATTTGTGAAATTTCCTGGCAAATCGCTGTAATATAGCGTTCAAGAGACGATTTTGTCGGCCGCTCTTTGTAAAAAGCGCAGTACGCACACGGCACGGCGCAAAACGGTACATGGACGTACAAACCGAGCGGAGTGTAAAGTTTTCCTTGCGAATTCACAAATCACTCACTACTTTATAGGCCCAATGAATTGGCGCAATTTTCTTTTTACGATGGGTGTGGTATCGCTCGCAGGCTGTGCGGTCGAGGAGGATATGTTCAATATGACGCCGAGTATTATCCCCCAAAATCAGTCGAACTTGTACACGCTAACAATGGCGCTCAAGAATGGCTATGGTGGCCGTCGGAAGTCACCTGAGGACGTTTTGCAGCCCTATGTGGTTGTCGATGGTGAGCGGCGCGAGATGATGCAGCATCCCGATGGCAACAATGTGTTTGTGTACGATTACCACTTCGACGGCATCGGCAAGATCCCGTACTACTACGAGGTTGAGTATGTGACGAGCCGGCGCGGGCGTTCGCGGCAATCAAAAACGAAGCTCTTTTTCACGACGGTGACCAACAAGTATATTTTTGCGCTCGACACGAATCGCGGTCCTATAGGCGCGCGTGTAAGTCTTGTAGGTTGCGGTTTAGCGCAAACCGACCAGGTAATATTCGGCGATCGCGCTGTTGAGTCGGAGTGTCCTTCGACTGGGGCCATCGAGTTTACGGTACCCGCGGTCGACTGTGGTTGTGAATATGAGGTATGCCTTTTATCGAACGGGAAAAAACTTCCAGCGGGGAACTTTTTTGTCGATATTTCAAACCTTCACTGCAGTTCGGAGTCCATTTATTTGCGTCCCGGCGAGAGCCAATTGCTAGTCTTTATGCTCGATAATCCCGCACCCTCAGAGGGCCTGAGCATCAAGGCAGAGACCGATATTCCGGACGACATCATTATGCCGGATATTCAGTTTATGGCTGGTGAGCGTACCGTCAGCGTTAACATCACCGGCGGAGATTATGCCGCGAAGGGGACGCTGGTTTTGAGTGCCGATGGAGTGAAGTCCTTGGAGATTCCCGTTGAAGTTTCAGGGCCACCTCAGTCTCAAATTCCACCGGCGCAGTCTCAGACACCACCATCGGAGGTATCGGCAACACCACCGTTCGATGGCGTCAGTGCTGATAACGATGTTGTTGTCCTGTAGCTAGCGTACCAAAATGACGACCGCCGAGGCAAGTGTCTGAGTGTGTGTAATGGAGAGTAAAGTTTTCTGAACTCCGAGTTCTTGGAGTAGTGTCTTCCCTAAAGAATCATAAAATGCCTGCGGCTTCCCGTGGGCATCATTAGTTGTCGCCACGCTTTTCCAAGTAAACCGCTTTCCAATGCCACATCCAAGGGCCTTTGCGACAGCCTCCTTAACCGCGAATCGTGCCGCGAGAGAAGGGTAGGGGTTCTTTTGTTGAAGGCAATAAATCTGCTCCTGAGGAGAGTAAACCTTATCGAGAAATTTTCGACCGTAGCGCTCATATGCCGCCTGGATACGGGCGATTTCGACGATGTCGTGACCTAACGCGAGAACAGAGCTCATGTGTGCTGTTTGTTGAGGATACGAAAGCAGTCCCGGAGTAAAGCGAAAGGTAAACTCAAAACCATTCAGTGAAAAGCAAGACAGGCCCCGAAGGACCTGTCGCGTTATGAACAAATAATGTTCTCTGATTTTTAGAACGAGTAGGACGCCGAAACGGAGCCTGCGATGTCTTTGAAGTGATCACCCACTTGACCGCGAACACCAAGCGCAATACCGACCGGGCCATACTCCATATTGTAGCTCGCTTGAGCAACAAAGGAGTCACGACCAGAACGATTGCTGTTCTTACCGAGGTCCGCCTTATATGCATCCTTTACCTTGCCTTCCGCATCGAGGATTTGCGTGTTCAAGTGAATAGAACCACCACTAAGCTTGTGGAAGTCACGTTTGTAACCCATCGCAAGGTTCAACAACCCAAATGGGCTATCGTAATCTGCGGCGACACCGACGGTCAACTCAGGCGCATAACGGTTGTACTTCTCAGCGACCCGATTAATCTGCCCTTTGCCGTCGTTAATCTTGATGTCATCCTTGCCGAAGAGAGGATTAATTCCTTCCTTCTGGTGAACATCCGTGAAACTCAAGGAAGCCCAAGGTCCAAGCTTGATACCAACAACATCCCAGTGTTTGTAGGTTGCATCGACATTACCGCTGATCCAGAAGCCCTTCGTACCGAAGTCTGTTGTATTCTTTTTGGTGAATGGATTCTGTACATTCCGCTTTTCACCGAACTTTGCGTGACCTGCCAAGAGCGAAAACTTAATCTCAAGGTCTTGGACAAAGTCGGACCACATGCCGTATATACCACCGAAGTAGGACTTCGTATCGCACTTATCGAGGTAATCACTGGCACCACTCAGCTTGTATTCACCCTTGAACTTGCCGTTCACCTTACCGTAACCTCCGAGGAGACCCAGTGTCCAGTAATTGTTGAGGGCTGCATCGATACCGGCCTCAAATCCATAGATATCGTAGTTCATTTTATAACCACAGACCTTTTGACGAGCGATATCCCCAAAGCCTGAAGCCCAGATGCTGTAATGCGCTGAAGGTTCCAAGAACTTATCGAGATTGTTATACGCTGTACGCCGCGCTGAATCCGCAAGCTGCATTACACCACGCGCATTCTCTTCTGCTGCCGAACGATTAATCGTCTCAAGACGTTTCTTCGCATTTTTTACATCACCTTCGATGAGCTTATCTATCGCTGAGGCAAAGAGCGTTTCCGCTTTGATGTCACCCGCTGCACTCACGGTTCCATCACCATTGGGCGTGAAAGCGACCGCACCGCCGTTCTTAGTACCCTTTCTCCATTTCATTGCGAGCGCCTTGATAATACTAGGAGGGAGACCCTTGGGGTCAAAATCGCTGCCGTACATCCTTGTGAGAAGACTCATATCATCTCGACTGGTAACGTTCTTAAGCACCAAGTCCATACTTCCCACAGCACCTACATAGTTCAGCATAACAGCATTTGCTGTATTGAGCTTGCTTATGAGAGTCTTCGCCGCATCAGGGGATAGCTGACTGAATAATACAATCTTATCAAGCTTTCTCAATACCTCTTCTGCATGATCCGTACCATAGAGCTTTACGAAGTTTTCATCAGATATGACAACTTCCTTCACGTTCTCAACGCCTTCAACGCTACTTTCTGAATTGGTGTTGATCATAGTCCCTAGGAACTGAGCTCCATCGTCAGAAATCGGAGTAATTTCAAACGTTAGAACTGAATCTTTCTTCACGAATTTCAACTTCCCCTGAGTATTTTTCGATGCATCGAATTGTCCAGCGAAGTAAGCATCACCATCAATGGTATAATCGCCACTATCGTGTTGGATCTTACCATTGTTAAGAATCTCTAATCCCTTAACTGTAGTTACCGTGTTGGATAAGACCTCCGCGTCGGAAACAGAGAACTTTCCACTGACATCGAAGCTACCGCCATCGAGTTTCAAGTGACCTTTAGATTTGACGTTGAAGTCTCCGGCGACGGTCGTCTTGCAGCCATCAAGAGAAAACTTGGCGCTATCTAACGCCGCGTCTTCTCCCACCATAACCTCACCTCCAGAGAGTTTCCAATCGCTACCAGACCCGAGCATCAAGCCCTTCTTAAACTCGACTTTGTTGCCATCGGCATTGGTAAAGGAGACTTTGCTTCTCTCCGCACCTACGCCTCCCTCAAAAGTGACATCCACCTTAACGTGCTTCCATTCACCGTTATTTTCAAGTGCAAGATCTTGTTTCCAGGTAATTTCACCGCCGCTAAGGTCAACTTTACCCTTACAGTCGGTAAGATTTCCATCAATCGAAATTTTGGCTTCTGTACCTTTGAGTATACCGCTTTTTTTGAGCTCGAGATCCTTCAAATGAAGTTCTCCGGCCTCATCCAAAGTACCCTCAACGGTAGTAAGTTCCTTCACCGTCATATCACCTGTTAAGTGTTTCAACTCAGTGTCTTTTCCAACGCTAAGCGATTTCACCAAAACATTACCTTCAATCGGGAGGTGGCCCTTGATCAACTTCACTGCCGCCTCGTTTGAAATGAGGATACAACCAAGACCATTTCCTTTTTCTATTCCGGTAACCTTAAGAATCGCCTCTTGAGGTGTCCCGTCGCTTCCGAGAATTTCCAACGCCCCGGGCCCACTAACACGAACACCGTTGACGCCCTTATTGGAATCTAATTCTAGCTGCGCATCGAGCGTCGCCAGCTCTCCCTTTGGATTGAGCGTGTGACGGGTATCACAATCAAGCCTGGCAACTGCATCTGCGTCGCCGGGTTTAATCTCAACAACCCCTGGCAAATTCTCAGGAGCACTCGATCCAACTTCAACTCCGTTGAGCATCTTAGTAGTAATCTGTCCGAGACGAACTGCGGTCCCGGCGAGTGAAAGCTCACTACCATTGCCCTCTGCGCGCAACTGATAAATCCTTGACTTATCACCTTCAACGTAAGGTATCAATTTGATTTCAGAGTTTTGGATGGCAACCTTTGCACCGTCCTTTGCTGCGAAATCATGCTTCTTATCGCTTGATGGTTTGAGCTCTATAACACCTAGTCTGTACGTACTGACAGTCCCCTTATTTTCTACAACAACCTCCCTCACATCAAACGGCACATCCGATCCAACGTTAACTCGCGAACTCTTCCCGTTATTGGCAATGATCTGCTCTGCCCGCAATCCCTGAGGAAATGAATTTTCTCCACCACTCATGGCCTCACTAATATAAGCTACCTTACCGGTAGCATTGTCTCTGAGTAGCGTACCTGCTTGAGCGCCGAGGGTCAAAGTCCGTACATTGACGAATTTATTATGCCAAAAGTTACCATGTAAGCCATCAGCTGCCGTCACTAAATCGATTTTCGTGTTTTTCGTCTTCCAATCGCTATCCGTGGCAGATTCTTTGATAGCACCCTTCACGATAACTGCGCGACGATCCTTATCCTCAATCTTTCCTAAGTCGTTAGTCTCTCTACTGCTATTGGTAAGCCGGTTAATCAATACAACCTTCGTCGAGCCATTATTGCCGGGATTGCCTGTAATAATATCACCAAATGCGACATTTCTACCTATGGCCTGGCGTACTTTGGCCCCGTTTTCATCTTTGTAAACTCCCGACGAGGCATCGAGAACGAGGGTAACATGGGCATCTGCATGATCTGAAACGAGTGCCGTGATTCCATTACCATTTGGTGGCGTGACTCCGGAATTATCATTGTAGTCATTCGTCAAATCGACAATATGAGTTGCGTCGCGCATCGGCGTTCTATCGTTATTAAAAACGTTCGCGCCGTCACCATTCGCGTCGTTTGTGAACTCCGGACGGAAGATTGCGCAGAAACGATCACCCGCTGCGATATTTGCGGGGAACTTAACCTCGAACAACCCACCACTTCCGTGCCTCTGGTTAACCTCAGCCTCGATGCTGTTGAGATCTGTTGCCGTTTGCTGAGGCATGTAAGTAGCTATAGCAGGTGCATTGGTCAAATGTCGCACCCCAAGATCATCTACGAGGTTCGATGTAAACCTCATATCTTCAACGAACTTGCGGGCCGTGTATGTATCCATCGCAGCACCAGCAGCGCCGACAGCCGCGACACAATCAGCCGTCACGTTCAATAAGCCACCATTCGCACTGTCGAGCAACTGGTAAATACTGGTATAGTATCCGGGAAGCTTCGCATCTGGGTGAACGAGCCCCTGCGTCGCCGATGTCGGTTGCAAGTTAGTCGCATCAGGGATTGCTTTCAAAACAAGCTCCGCAAGACGTTGAACCGCCTGAACCGTTGTAGCCCCGTCCAATCCTGGCGCGCCTGCACCTTGATTATTGAGTGCATAAAAAATTTCATGCCCCGCATACCCTGCGTTACCTCCGAGCGCAACTGTTGTAGCTCCAAGATTAGGCAGACCAATATTAGGTTTTGCTACAAAATTCTCCCCTGTGTAGGTCGCGTGTCTATCGGCACTATTGTTGAGAATTTCCTTTAGGAGTGTATCAATCTGGGTCGGACTAACAAACGTCCCCCCTCCAGCTGTCTTCCCGCTGGCCCGATCCTGAACCTGTTGGAAAAGTTCCTTGAATACGGTAAGAATCTTAGTGACATCACTCCGTTCAATGGCCAAACCACCAGCATTGCCTGCTGCCCAGGTACCCTTTGTTTCAATTCCCGTTCCTCCGATGGCTCCAAGTTTGACGCCAGTAGCAACAACGGTATTATCATCGTTGCCGTTCAACAGCTCATGCTCAATCCGCGCAATAGCACCCTTAGCGGGGTCTAAAATCTCATCAGCGTACCAAACCGCGGCGACATTCTTAACGGTGTTTTCCATAGCCGTAATGGCACCCGTTATGGTTCCGTTACCACCACCAGCGATCGATGTGAGTCCCGCATTAGCTTGCGCAACGGGCTGATCCTGAACGGCGAGGTGCGCGAGGTTAGCCGGTTGGGAAAAATGGGCCACGTCTAACGGAGCGTTCTTAAACAAAGTTTTGGCATTCTCGCCCAGGATTTCGATCTCCTTGGCTCCATCGCCACTAAAGTCTGCGACAACATTATGGCCTGCTGCATCAAAAATCGCCGCTGCAGCACTGTTCCCCGCTTGGGTGGCATCTTTCAGTTCAAAGACAACATTTCCCCCTTTAACAGACCGGGTCTCGGTGATGTCCTTTGGTAGGTCACTGTCCTCAAGTTTCTTGAAAAGGACATCAGACAATTTCTTTTGTTGATCCGCCGAGCCTTTCCCTTGCAAGTCAGAACAAAGCTGCGAAAACGCCTTCTTCTCATCATCCTTCCACTCGGTTTTCTGCGAGAGGTCATCGACTTTTTGCGTCAACGCCGCATCCCCATTGGCAATATCTTTCGCGATCTTCAAAGCTTCCTTGGCATCGTTGAGAGTTGTTTTACCAATAGCCTTGTCTACCAAATCAACCGTTCTCTGCGAGCTATCTGTCTTTTTGAACCACGACTGAAGAAGTGTCCCAGCCTCTGCCTTAGTAATGCCCTTGGTGACTACTACCGTCTTAGTATCTGCCTTCGGGGTATTGCCCTTAAGCTCATACTCAACAGCCCTACCATTAGGAGCCGCTTGACCGACTCGCTCAAACTTGACATTTCTTCCGTGATCCCAAGGAGCGGCCGGTGCTGGCGCCGGTGCCGCAGGAGCTCCCGAAACGAAAGACACGCTGCCGAGACCTAACGCTGCCAGCAAGCCATAGCGTGCTACTAGCTGTCCCATTTTTTCTTTTCCTTTTTTCATAACCTTTTTTGTAAAAATATTTTTATCGGCACAAAATACCTTAACTGCTACTCTCTTCGATTCTGAAGGTTTGTCAATATATTTCCCGCTGGAATTTTCATTTTGTACGGATTTTGATGCTCTGGTAATGTTTTCGTGAAACTTTCACAAAGTTAAGCTGATTGCACGAGCTTCCAAAGTGCATAGGTGTGACTCCCTTTGATAAAAACGGGATTATCGCTGCTGTCGAGTATTTTTAGAAGGTGTGGCCGCACCTTCTCCACAGATTCGAAATAGGCCACCCCAATCTCCGAGGGAAGCGCTCGGCAAAACGCCTTCATTTCGGGGCCAACGGCAATAATCGTGTCGCCTGTATGATTCTTAAAGTAATCCGCCAGTGCCTGATGTTCGCGTTTCTCCAAAACTCCGAGCTCGCGCATACCGCCCAGTACATAAATTTTACGGCCATGGTATTGCTGATCGAAAAAATCGAGGGCGTCGCGCATCGCTGCTGGGTTGGCATTGTACGCATCAAGGTAGACCGGATGGCCTCGAAACGTAAATGTCTCGCCGCGGAGTGCGGTCGGGCGCCATTGCTGTACGCGTTCTTGCAAAACTTCGTCCGAGATTCCGTGAAGTTTCGCTACCGTTGCTGCGAGTGCAAAATTTTCGATCTGTCCGTGGGGTATTGCCGGTAAGTAGAATTTTTTTGTCTCAAAGCAGTTATTAGAGAGAATAATTTCTATTGCTGGTGATTTTTTTTCGATCGTAAGGCGTGTATAGTTACAAGATGATGGAAAATTTTCGACCTCACCGACGAGGGTCAGCGAGGCATCCGGTGCCGGGAGATTTTTTTTCAACAAAGGCCAGCATTTTGCCGCAATAACACAGGGGCGTTGCCGTTGCAACATATACGATAAAATTAGCGCCTTTTCAGCAATTAGTTGTGGAAAATCCTGAAACTGCGAGAGATGAACCGGCGCAATTCCAGTAAAAATGGAACAATCTGGGTCGAGGAGTTTGATGATCGGCGCCATCTCGCCGGGACGGTCGATGCCCGCTTCGAGAATCCCAAAGCGTTCCTGATCCATCTGACTCAGGGAAATCGTGATACCCAAAATATTATTGAGGTTTTCGGGTGTCGCATAAGCCATCGGTCCGAAAAAGCGGCGTAGAAATTCTTTGGTTGAGGTCTTGCCGTAACTTCCAGTTACCGAAATAATGCGATATTTTTGGCGGTGCTTTTTGACGACTTTTTGCGCAAATTCCAGTACATTTCCGACCTGGATCTGCGGAAGTGGAATATTGGGGTTGGGATTTTCAACAATCGCACAAGCGGCGCCCGCTTGTAACGCCTGCGTTAAAAATTCATGACCGTCACGCTGTCCCCTAAGTGCGAGAAATCCATCGCCCGGCGTTAGCGTTCGCGCGTCGTTCCAGAATCCACGGATAGTGTCTGGCAAAGTACCAAGGATTGCCAGATGAGGGACCGATAAGAGTTCGTTGGCAGAGATCATCGCGTTGCCTGTGGAAATATTCTACGCACGTGAGACGTCGGGATTCCGAGCTGTTGCCGATATTTTGAAACTGTACGCCGGGCGACCGCAATTCCCTTTTTTTGTAAATTTTTAACGATATCTTCGTCCGTTAACGGATGGAGCGACGACTCCTGGATAATAAGTTTTTGAATCGCTTCACAAACAATAGGCGAGGGTGCCAGCGAATTTCCATTACCGTGGGTGAAAAATTTTTTCAGCGGAATGATTTGATGTTGCACTTGGACATATTTCTCCTGTGCGGCACGCGACAACGTCGAAGGACTGAGACGAAGTATTTCGGCGACCTGCTTGATGCTTTGTGGGTGGAGTGCGGCTATCCCGTGTTCGAGAAAGTCACGCTGGTAATTTAAAATGTATTGGGCGATCGCCTCGAGTGTTTGTTGCCGCCGTGTTAATGCCCGCATCAGCCACCGCGCTTGCTTAAGATCATTGGAAAGAGCAGGACGCTCAACATCTGAAGCAGAACGTAGACGAATATGGGGTGCACCGGCGACGGTTGCGGTCCAAGGGTCATCAGAGTTTTGGGAAAAAATAATTTCCGGTGTGATTAATTGAGAGGCCTCGTTGCTAAGTGATTTTTTTGGGGAAAAAATAAGTTTTCTCAGCGGCGCTAACCAGTTGCGGAGTGTTTCCGGTGTGCAGCGGTACTTTCGTTGTAATCGTGCAAAGCGGTGATGTAATACATCTTCATACGCCTCGTTGAGCAGACGGATCAGTGGGTGCGTTTTGGGAAGTTGAAGCCGTAAACAGTCCTTGAGGTCAACCGCACCGAGCCCCCGAGGGTGAAGCGTACGTAGAATTTCATACGCCTCTTGGTGAACGGGATTATCACTTACAAATGGTGTTTGTGTTTTTGATTCTAGATGGTTGGCAGGATGGAATCCGAGCGATTGGAGTGTTTCTGGAGATAAAAATCCATCGTCATCGAGGTTTTCAATTAAAAGTTCGAGATATTCGCGCACCTCACCATCGACGTCTGTCAATTGTTCTTGTAACAATTCCTGAAAAGAGGGCGGCTGTGCGATGGCGGCAAGGTAGGCCTGCGAATCCGTTCCTGAGGAAGCGGTGTGGTCTTTTGGCGAAGAGCCATCAGTATATGTATAGTCTTGAGGCGTTTCAGAGGGCGAATCAGAAACGCGCTCGAGTAGGGGATTTTGAGCGATCTCGCGATCGACCCATTGCTCCAACTCAGGGGCGGAGAGCTGCAACACCTTGAGCGACTGTAGCATCGCAGGCGAGGCCTGTTGTGTTTGCGTCTGCTGTAACTCGTGGTGTAGCGACATGTGCCCTCCAGGATGGATTTCCTTTAATGCGATACGATACCGATACGATCGGTTCCGACGAAAGCTTGGAGCACTTCGGGCAGCAACACCGTTCCATCTGCCTGGAGATTGTTTTCTAAAATTGCAGCGAGAACACGAGGTACGGCGAGACCAGATCCATTGAGGGTATGTACAAAGAGTGATTTTCCGGTAGCCCGTTCGCGGAATTTAATCCCGGCGCGACGTGCTTGGAAATCGGTAAAATTACTGCAGCTTGAGACTTCGAGCCAGTGTTTTTGCCCACTGGCCCAGACTTCGAGATCGTACTGTTTGCTGTGCGGAAATCCGATGTCCCCGGTACAAATCGATAACACGCGGTAGGGGAGTTGGAGTTTTTGTAAAAGTCCCTCGGCGTCATGGCGAAGTTTTTCGAGTTCCTCGAAGCTTTGATCGGGGTGCGTCCACTTCACGAGTTCGACTTTATCGAATTGGTGTAGGCGGTTGAGGCCGCGAACATCCTTGCCCCAACTTCCCGCTTCGCGACGAAAACACGGTGTATACCCACAACGATATATCGGAAGATCGGATTCGTCAAAAATCTCGTCACGGAAAAAATTCGTTACCGGGACCTCGGCCGTCGGGATCATATAAAAATCCTCGACCTCGGCATGGTACATCTGTCCCTCTTTATCGGGGAGTTGTCCCGTAGCTGTCGCGCTTTCGGCGTTCACCATAATCGGTGTCATGAACTCGGTGTAGCCATTCTTTTTCGCCTCATTGAGAAAAAACGTTACTAGGGCACGAACGACACGGGCGACGTCGCCGACGTAAAATGGGAAACCTGCACCGGTGACCTTAGCACCGCGTGGAAAGTCGATGAATTTCGAAAACCAGGGAATGTCATAATGGGGGACCGCGTATGGAGAAACCGCTTTTGGATCACCCCAAGTCGCAATGGTGACATTATCTTTTTCATTTTTACCGATGGGAACCGATTCATGGGGGACATTGGGGATCGCGAGATAAAGGGTCTTCCACTGTTGTTCAATCGCCATTAGCTCTGTTTCGAGTTGCTTCACCTCATCCGAAAGCTTTTTAAGTTCCTGAATCTTATTTTGAAATTCCGGCGACTTTTTATCGAGCTGTTTAATCTCGTCACTATGCGCATTTTGGTTCGACTTCAACGTTTCGATACGCGTAATCAACTGACGACGCTGTTCGTCGATGGCAAGAAAAGCATCGATATCGCACGCGAACTTTTTTTTCGCGATCCCGCTTTTAACCGCCTCACGGTGCTCACGGATCCATTTTAAATCTAACATGCTTTATTCCTCTGAAAAATTTTTAAGGGTCTTTTTACTCTTAACGCCCAGTTTCTGCAACTCATCGCACTGCGATAATAGACCGCCGCGACCGTTGATTTTGGGTAAGACCGCGCTCTCAAACTGCTCATGAACGCGATGAAAGAGCCCGTAAAGCGAGCGCAACTCATCCAACAGCCCGCAAAATTTATCATAGAGCCGACCGCCGCGCTCCGCAATCTCCTGGGCATTGAGATTTTGTTTTTCGACCTGCCAGATCGCTTGGATTAACCGTAGTGTCAAAAATAAGGTCGATGGATAAACGATAATCACGTTTTTCTGTCGTGCGTACTCCGCGATTTTCTGAGTCCCTTGATGGCTCGCAAGCGCGGCCGTATAGGCGCCTTCGATGGGGATGAACATCAACAAAAACGGGCAAATATCGATCGCATTTTGGATATTGTGATACTTTGCGACCTCATCGATATGTTTTTGAAGCGAATGGATATGCAGTGCTAACTGGCGTTCTCGTTCTTGAGAATCTTCGGCGTTAACCATGCGTTCGTAGGCCGAAAGAGACACCTTAGCATCGATCAAAATCCACTGCGATTTGGGAAGTTTAACGAGAAAATCGGGCTTCGCCGCGCCCTCCTCGAGGTGTAGATTAAGACCCTTCCCTTGTTTAATATAGTCACCGTGTTCTTCAGAGAGCCCCGCTTGTTCCAGGAGGTTTTCGAGCTGTACCTCTCCCCAATCGCCCTGCGTTTTAGAATTACTCCGTAGGGCATTGGTGAGTTGCGTTGTTTCCGTATGCATTTTTTCGAGATTTGACAACAGCGATTGCAAATGGGTTGAGAGCTCGATACGAGACTTTGTCTCGGGCGAAAAGATTTCGTTTTTGAAAGCGGTAAACTCCTGTTGGAGATCGGCGACGAGATGGCCCACTTCTTTCTGCGTCTCTTCGGAAAACTTTTGGCGCTTAGCCTCGAGAATTTCCTGTGAAAGTTTAGAGAGTTCGAGCTTCATCTGTGCGCGGTGGTTTTCGATCTCATCCCGCGCGGTCGTTAATGCGACTTTTTCCGCTAATAGCTGCTGATACCGCTCAAAGAGCTCCGTAAATTCCCGCTGTTTTTGTTGAAATTGTGCCTCCAGAACCGCCAATTTCCCCTCGATAACTGATTTCGCCGCGAGTACATCATTATATCGCCGCCGGAGCTCCTCTACCGTCTTCAACAAGATTTCCTCTCGACCATACGCCCACAACGCGACCACCACCAGCAAACTTCCGCAAATAAGACCCAGGGCGATCATCATCTAATAGGCAAGCGATGTGCCCTAGGATTCCAATCCCAAAATCGTATCCCAGTGACAAACGTTCTTCTGCTTTGGCAGGTGATTATGAGCAGCATAATCGAGCAAAAAAGTCTTGCAAATTGATAAAATGTATGATTCCCTGCCGGTGATTTTTTCGAAAAGGAAAAATATGATGAAGAAACAGAATATTATAAAAATGATCGCGATGACGCTGTTTGCGAGCGTTCCATTCGTACTCAGCGCAAGCGGACCCGAAGTGGGGGATGTCTCGGATCAAGCGAGTTTCAATGAAACTGATGATAGGCAAAATCTCATAGAAGAGTTGAACGCAATACTGGGTGAAAACATACAGAAGTTCTATGATGTCGCAATAATCGTCACCGATACGTCTGACCAATATGCATTTAATGTGAATTCAGCGGCAGGCTCGATACGGGATACTTATTGCCAATTGCGAAATGTAATGGGGGATGGGTTTACGATCAATGGGGAGAATTCCAAAAAGATTCGTGCTTTAATTGATGCATTGAGTAGCAGAGAGGGGTTGACAGAAGAGCAAAAAGAGTTGTTAGGGGAGAAGCTTGATTTGTTGGAAGAAAGCTATCTCAAGGAGCACGGGACGGAGTTAAGTCCCAGGGAGATTGAGGAAGCTCCGAATGCTTTAGTGCAAGTCAATAATAAAGAAGAGTGGACAGCGTTCCTCATGAAGCGTGTGAAGAAGTTTTTAGAGTTTGTTTTGATACATCCTGATATATGTGAAGATAATGATGTAATTAAAGTTCGCAAGGAAGGGTGCCATGACGTTAGGGATCCAATATTTTGGACTATCCGTACGGCGGAAAAGCTTGGTATTGCATTTGATGAAAGTGCCTTAGGAGGACTGTATAATAGAATGCAAAGATTGTCCACACGAGGTGATTTATCGGAGAATCAAAGAACGTGCATAAGCAATTGCTATGTGGACCTCAAAAAAGCAATAAGGGATGACAATGACTCCGTAGATGATACAGAAGACGCGCGTGAAGAGCTGAGCACTCTTTTTGAGGAGTTTGGAGGAAAGTTTTTGAAATCCGCTGTTTCCCAATCTCATTGGTACGAAGATGTGCGTCAGAAACTGCTCAGTACTTTAGATATAGCACAGCGAAAGGGAGTTGAGATTGAAGACGGAAGTTTTCGAACATTCTTTAAGCGTTGTTTCAAGGTGTTCAATTATTTAGATCGACCAAAGTTTGTTTTCACGGCGGGGACTACCTTAAAGATCCTAAAAAGTGATATCCGAGAAATGCTGGATGCTATTTCTGAAGATCAGAGCCTGAGACTAGGTGATGATTATACGAAAATCCGAGATTTGTGTCCGGAATCGTGAGATATGCCCACTATCGTGAGGCTTAATCGGTATCGATAGAATATAGTTTTTTACGACTATCAATCACGGCATCCATTCGAGGATGTTGTTTTTATTTTATGGTATTTATTGAAAATGGAAGAGGAAATTTTTTTCATGACGTTGAGTTGGGTGTGAGTTAAAATTTTTTTCAAAAAAGTTCTTGCAATCTGACAAAATGGCTGCTTAGCTACCGAACGATATGAAAAACAGGGTTTTAAAAGAAATCACTTTATCAGTTTTGACAATAATGGCGAGTTTCCCTATTGTTGAAGCCAGCGGTGTCAATTCTGAGGGACAGATCCCATTAGTAAAGGTCAGAGATCGGAATAGTAGTAGGGCCCGTATGTCTGAGAAGAACCGTCAAAGCGCTTCGATCCGGAAAAATCATTCCTCAAAGCGTGTCCTTGATATTCAGTGGTGCATTCAGCAGCTCGAGGAGCCACAACGGAAAACAATGCAAGAAACGTTGGAGAAAATATATTTCGTGCTGCTTTTGGCGCCAGAAGTTGATAGCGAAAGCGCGATGAAGATTTTCGATGCACTCCCTCAAGCGTACAAGTGTATTCCTTACAATAGACGTTGGGAAGCGAGCACGATCGTTCTGAAAATTGGGAGGATTATAACCGCTAAAATCCAAAATCCAGAAGATCAACAGAGCGCTGAGGAAAAATCAGATGCGTTGCTCTGGACTGTCTTATCGAGTCCGATGTACGGTGACGGGAAAAATTCTCGGAAAAACACGCCAGGCTCGTGCAATGAGAAAAAGCTGTGTATCTAAGGCCTCTGAAATTTGAGAGGTAACTTCTGATATTCAGTACTCCATTGGGCACTCTCAATGGAGTGCCTCTGGTGTATTTTGAAGAAAAGGTCCGTGATTTTTTTAGCATCTTTGTAACGTCGATATAAATTTGAATGATTTTTCGAAAAAGATCTTGCTTTTTAGGAAAAACACTGATTGCCTACGGACAATAATGAGTCAGAAAGTCTTACGAAAGATTGCGGCAGTCGTAGTTGCGCTCATAGGAATGATTTGCGATGCAGACGCAGGCGGTGGAAGTCGCAAGAAGTCCGCGGGCGTTAAGCCCAGCGCGAGTTGCGCAACTAGAAGGGGAGATAGAAAGGGAAATCCCCGGACAGCTTCGGAGCGCGATCGCGAGGTTAGCCCCTTAGGTCAGAGCCTCGGGCGATTAGAAAACGCGCAGCCGGGAGAAATATTAGAGGCAATGAAGAATACGCATAATGTACTTATATCAATGTGTAAATCTAAAATCAAAATGGAAAGCGTAGATCTGTGGCGTATGTTCGATGTGTTGGCTCAAGTTTTTCCCCATATTAGCCGACGAGGACTGGAGCGCTACAACGCCGTTGGAGTTATTTCAGATATTGAAAGAACCGTTGTACCCAAACTTGCGACTATATCTCAGGTTCGGGATAAAGCTAAACAAAAGGTAGACAATTTGTCTTGGGTTATTGGGCGCAGCTATATCCCGATGCCGAAGCAATTTCGGAAACCTGAAGATCCCAAAAGAGCTCGCGAACAGGAAGAACGCGCGCACGAGAATCTTCTCAGAAAGGTCCAATGGCGTTCTTTTGTAGCCGATGAAAAAGCTTCACCGACTACGACTCAGAAGAAGGCGACTATTCAAACAAAAACAACCCCAAAGCCACCAAAACCTCGGAGTTCAAACAAAAAGTCTTAACAGAATATCGATCTCGTTTTTACTTTTTGAGAATTTTTTTGAGCTGATCGAATGCCTTTGGAAGTCGGGCGATACAGGCGAATTGTTTGAGAGCACTTTTGAAGTCTGTTGCCGGAGAGCCGAGCAATTTAGAATCTTTTTCTGTGTCTTGCGCGACACCAGACTGTGCGCCGATTTGGGTGCCATCGGCGATATGAAGATGGCCTGCGATGCCGACCTGGCCTCCAACAACGACGTGGTCGCCGAGTGTTGTGCTGCCGGCAATTCCAACTTGAGAAACGATGACGCAGTGTTTCCCGATTTTGACATTATGGGCGATTTGAACGAGGTTGTCAATCTTCGTGCCTTGACCGATAATCGTTGAGGCGAAGCGCGCACGGTCGATTGTTGTGTTAGCGCCAATGTCGGTATCATCTTCGCAGATCACGTTGCCGATTTGTGGAATTTTTTCCCACTTTCCAGCAATGGGTGCAAAACCAAAGCCATCGGATCCGATGACGGCACCCGAGTGGATCGTAACGCGTTTACCGAGAACAGTATCGGGCATGATGCTTACATTTGGAAATAGTCGCGAGTGTTCATTGATCATAGTTCTCTCGCCGATGAAGCAACCTGCACCAATTGTGACATGACTGCCAATATGAACTTCGGCTTCGACAACAACGTTAGGACCGATTGCAACGTCTTCTCCGAGAATTGCCGTTGGATGAATCACCGCCGTCGGATGAATCCCAGGTTCGTGTTTCGAGCTTTGAAGTTCCAATGCGTGACAAATTTTTGCAAGCGCTACGGAAGCATCCTGGCAGAAGAGGACTCGTTGATCTTTTTTCGGCGTATAGGCAAAGCTTGCAGGCAGTAATAAAACTGAGGCACATGATGTTTCGACTTCGTGGGCATATTTCGGATTGCCGAGAAATGATAGTTCACCAGGTTGGGCCTCGGAGAGTCCGGCGATTGCCGTAATTTTGCCATCAAACAAACCGTCGGTGCGGATTGGGTTTACAATTGCCTCGATTTCTGGGATGGATAACGAGAAACGCATCCGGAGAGCTTTCCGGTACGGTATCGTTTGTCAAGCGGATTGCCTGATTTATTCATGTGTGGCGATGAGCGATAGAAGTTCCCCTACGGCATCGGCTTCAGCAATATTTGTCTTCACACACTGTCCATGGGCGTAAAGGTTGACATGACCGGGGCCAGCGCCAACGCAACCAAAGTCCGCGTCCGCGAGCTCGCCAAGTCCGTTGACAACGCAACCCATAATGGCAATTTTAATCCCTTGAAGCGTTGCTGTTTGTGCTTTGAGTTCGCTTAAAACACGTTGGATATCGAAAGAAGTCCTGCTACAGCTCGGACATGCGATATATTCCGTTTGTGAAATACGTCGTTGTGTCGCCTGGAGAATATCGTAAGCAACCGCGATTTCTTGAACCGGATCTTCGGTTAAGGAGACGCGTAATGTGTCACCGATTCCATCCAACAGTAAGCCGCCAATCCCGATCGCCCCCTTGATTCGGCCCATAACGCCATTGCCCGCTTCGGTGACACCGAGATGGAATGGAAAGTCGTAATCCGTTGCATCCAGCTTTTCAACCAGCTGACGAATAATGGTCACGGTCATCGGAACGTTACTGGCTTTAAACGACAGAACGATGTTCTGAAAATCAATTTCGTGCGCGGCTTCTAGAAAGGGCAAAAAACTCTGATAAACCGTCTCAGGGGAGTGTCCCCATTGGGCGATCAGCGTGCGATCAATCGATCCCCAATTAGCCCCCAGTCTTATTGCTTTTGCTTCCTGTTTTGCTCGAGTAAATAATTTTTTAAGAACATCGCGATTCGGATGAAAATTACCAGGATTGATTCGTACTTTGTCGACAAAGGGGAGGCAAGCGAGGGCGATAGTCGGGGAAAAGTGAACATCGGCGACCAATGGAATGTTGGCGGATCGCTTGCGAATTTCAGCTAATGCCTTAACTGAATTTAGGTTTGGAACCGCAATGCGAACAATCTCGCATCCCGCGTCAACTAACTGGTGAATTTGGCGGACTGTAGCTGCAACATCTTCCGTTGGCGTATTGGTCATCGATTGGACGAGGATCGGATTGTTTTCTCCAATCACAAAATTCCCAATTCGAACCGGACGTGTCACCCGACGTTGCATAAAAATAATAAAGGCGCGTGGAATCCTCCGGCAAGCGCAATATTACCGTTGACTAGCCGGGAAACTTCGCACGCTCAAGTGGGTAAGTTCCTGTAGTTCAATGGATAGAACATCGGTCTCCGGAACCGAAAATTCGAGTTCGAGTCTCGGCAGGAACGCCAGGAATTTTTGTTTTACCTGTGTGGGAATTATCGCACGGTCGCCATATGGAGCAAACGGTCTACATCAAGACGTACGGCTGTCAGATGAATGAACGTGAGTCGGAAGCGCTAGCGGCTGTCTTACGGCAAGCGGGGTATCAACTCGTCGATCGGGAGACCGATGCGGCTATTATTTTACTGAATACTTGTAGTGTTCGCGAGCAGTCGGAGCTCAAGGCCATTGGGAAATCGAATCTCCTTGGGCGTACAGCACGTGCGCCGGTGATTGGGATTTTAGGTTGTATGGCACAAAACTTAGGTGCTTCCTTATTGAAGAAAATTCCTCAAGTACGTTTAATTGTGGGGCCGAGTAATATCGCAAAGGTTCCGGAGCTCTTAGCGGAACTAAAGCGTCATCCGGAGCAACGCTTTGTCGAAACGGATTATGGCGAGATTGATGCGGTATTTGTACAAGCCCACGATCCGGAGCACGTTCCCATATCGGCGTATGTTTCGATTATGCAGGGGTGTAATATGCATTGCGCGTACTGCATTGTGCCGAAAACACGTGGGCCAGAGCGGTACCGTCCGAAGGAGGAGATTCTTCAGGAAATTCGATGGCTTGCGGAGCGTGGGGCAAAGGAGGTGACGCTTTTGGGGCAGATTGTCAATCATTACGGTGGATCTGTTGGACGTGGGAAAAGTCCGTTTGTACAGCTCTTAGAAGGTGTACAGGAAATTGCGGGAATTGAGCGCATTCGTTTTACGTCGCCGCATCCACAGGGTTTTCGCGAGGACCTGATCGATGCCTATCGGGATCTTTCGAAGCTTTGTCCTTACGTACATCTACCACTACAGAGTGGTTCGGATAAAATTCTCCGTACGATGCGACGGCCGTATACGCAGCGTTCATTTTTAGCGATTGTTGAGGCGTTGCGAGAACGCGTTCCGACGATTTCGATTTCGACGGATATTATTGTTGGGTTTCCCGGGGAGACCAAGGAAGATTTTCAGCAAACCTGTGAGACCTTCGATGCAGTGCGTTTCGATATGGCCTATCTCTTTAAGTACAGTATTCGTCCTGGGACAGTTGCGGAAACCCTCAAGGATCAAGTGGAGCAAAGTGTTAAAGAGGCACGACACCAAATTTTACAGCAAAAGCTCGAACAATATTCCCGCGCGTACCACCGGGCGATGGTGGGTAAAACTTATCAAGTGCTCGTTGAAAAGCCGGCACGCCGGGGGCAAGATCGTCTCGAAGGGCGGACGCCTGAACATAAAAAGGTCATTTTTGAGGGGCCTCAAGCACTCATAGGCCAGGTTATACCGGTCCAAATTACGAGTGCTTCGATTTCGACGCTCGAAGGAATTATTCCTGAAGCGGTTTAAGCGTAGGATAAAGAATGGTATCGCGGATGCTTTCTGCACCGGTGAGGAGAATGACCAGGCGATCGATGCCGATTCCCATACCGCCAGCGGGTGGCATACCGTATTCGAGAGCGGTCAAGAAATCATTATCGAGATTTTGCTGTTCTTCGCCGACTTGGGCTTCAAACATTTCTCGCTGCACAAAGGGATCGTTTTGTTCTGAGTATGCCGGCGCAATTTCTTGGCCGTTGATACACAATTCAAATACGTTTAAAAACCGTGGATCCTGTGGGTTAAGTTTTGCGAGCGGGCAGAGTTCTCGGGGAATTTGCAGAACGAATGTCGGGTTGATGAGATTGGGTTCGACGAGTTTGCTGTAGACGGCGTTTGTGACTTCAAAATCTTCTGCTTCAGGTGAAACTTCGATAGCCCGTTCCGCACAGATGGCGAGCTTCTCTTCTCGTGATTTTGAGAACCAATTGGGGTCGTTGAGCGCATCCATAACGAGATCGCAATAATTGGCTTGCTTCCACTCCCCGTCGAGATCGATTTGTAGACCGTCGTAACGCGTGATCACCCGGGAACCGAGCACCGTATCACAGAGATGAAGGATGAGACTTTTGACGAGTTCCATCATCCCCAAATGATCGGAATAGGCCTGATAGAGTTCGAGCATGGTAAACTCGGGGTTGTGTCGGCGTGACAGACCTTCATTGCGAAACATTCGACCCATCTCAAATACGCGATCGAAGCCAGCTACGAGCATACGTTTCAAGTACAGTTCTGGTGCGATTCTTAAATAAAAGTCGTGATCGAGCGCATTCATATGTGTCATAAACGGTTTAGCCGCAGCACCCCCTGCGATTGCACTGAGCATCGGGGTTTCGACTTCTACAAAGTCACGGTTCCAGAGAAATTCCCGAATTTTTTGAACGATTTTCGTACGTTGAAAGGCACGTTTCCGCGATTCTGGATTGACGATGAGATCGAGATAGCGCTGGCGATAAATCTGATCATCATTGACGAGTCCATGCCATTTTTCGGGAAGAGGTCGGAGTGATTTACTGACGAGCGTATAGGATTTTGCGCGAACGGTAATTTCACCTGTGTTGGTTTTAAAAAGAGGACCTGTTACACCAATGATATCCCCAATATCGAGCTTTTTGAATGATTGATAGGCGGCTTCACCCAGATCATTTTGTGAAACATAGACCTGTACCAACCCATCTCGATCGAGTAACTTAGTGAATGTCGCTTTCCCCATCGCTCGAAAAACAACAATCCTCCCCGCAACAGAAAATAGTTTTTCAGAGCCTTCTTCATAGGATTGAAGTACCTGGGCACTTGTCGCGTCTTGCGTACAGTTCTGCTGAAAAGGATCGTAGCCGTCGGCGCGCAGCTGGGATAATTTGTGTTTGCGAACGGCATAAACGTCGCTCGTATGGGTAATTTCATTGGGTTCGCTCATGACCGACGTCTTTACTTGAAAAATTCTCTACCGAGTAAAGCAAATTGCATTGCGTTCTCTAGGGAAAGCGTAAGCTGAGTTGTGATGGGCCAAAAGGGAAGGCGACGTGCATTTACATTGATTGAGATCGTTTTTGTGATTTCGATCCTCGGCGTCCTGATAGCGCTTGCGTTACCAGGCTTTCAGTCGATTCGTACCAAAGCACGTAAGACGCAGGACATGGCGAATTTAAAAAAGATCGCCGAAGCCTGGCAGATATTTTCGGAAAGCCGGGGGATGATGCCGCCGTACACGGGGTGTAACGATCGGGTAGAGTTCGCGGCGATTTTAGCGGGGCTTGATGGCTCGAAGCGCGGGAGTATTTTAAACGACGCTAATGTGTATTGTTCCTCGGGGGATAAGTATGCTTCGCCGTTGACTTCGGATATCATTGGTTATGTCGATGTCCAAGGAAATGAATACTATGCGCGGCCTTGGGAGCGAGTCGATAATGCGCTCTGTACCAACCACAATGAGGTATTGAGCTATGGCCTTATTCAGGGCGTGAATCCGAATCGTCCGCGGGAAACTCTACCAATTGCTTTTACGCGAGGTCTCAAGGAAAATGGTCTCTGGGATGCAAAGTATGGAGTGTATGGCTCCGAGGGCGGATTTGTTGCCTATGCCGACGGACATGTGACGTGGTACGATGGCAACCAACCGGTATCATTTTTACGCCCCGATCAGAGCGATTATACCCACAACCTGCGCGAGCTTTTTGATTCCGACGTATGGATTAGCTGCGGAAGCGGGGATTTTAGATCGATTGTCGGTGAGGATCAGTCACCCCTCATATTATCAGCATCGGGGACCGGTGCGCGCTGGCGTGCCGGCAATTAGCGTCTCAAGAATACAGTTTCAGCGGTGATCGAATTTTCAAAATAAAGTTGTCTTTGAAAATAAAGTTTGTATCGCGCTAGAGACTGTAACGCCGATGAGCCGCCATGCCTAACGCTATTCACAGCCACGCCGCCGCCCGAAAACTCGCGCAGTATTCGCTCGAGGAGCTGATGGTTTTTGCGGACGGTGCGCTCGATCAGATTGATCCGATCAAGCTTTCCAATACATCGCCCTACGAGGTCGGGTGTTTTCTCGAACGTCTTTCGCCAGAGGACCAGCAGTTTTTACTCAAAAAACTCTCATCGTCGGATGCATCGGAAGTCTTAGCGGAAATGATGCCATGCGACTCCGCAGAAATTCTGACGGAGATGCGGGATCATCGGGCGGTTAAAATCCTTCAAGAATTAGAGCCTGACGATGCGGTTGATCTTTTACTGAACGTCGAAATTAAAGATCGCGAACGCCTCCTCAGTAAATTACCCAAGGACTTTGCCGATACCATCCGCGACCTGATGTGTTATGATCCCAATACCGCAGGTGGGGTCATGACGCCTTATGTGACGACGATTCGGGATACGATGACGGTTGACGATGCGATCCAGTATGTGCGGCGGGAAAAGAATGAGACGGAAAATACGGACCAGCTTTTTGTTGTCGATCAACACCGGTGTCTCGTCGGCAGTACAACCGTTCGAAATCTCATTTGGGCGAAATCTCAACAGCGCGTTGCCGATATTATGGAGCGCGATATTCCGGGAATTTGTAAGCCTGATGAATCGAAGCAGGACGTTGCGCTCGCGATGACCGAGAGTCACGCACAGATTCTACCTGTTGTGGACAATCAGGGGCGCCTTCTCGGTATTATTACTCACGACGACGTTATTGATATTCTCCATGAAGCTGCGACCTCAGATATGCAAAAGCTCTGTGGTGCGGGTGGTGACGAACATGTAACGGATAGCGTTTGGTACAGTGTAACGAAACGGGCTCCCTGGCTCATTGCGAATCTCTTTTTATCCCTCGTGAGTACGGGAATTATTTCGGATTTTTCAGATCGGATTGCCGAAGCAGCGCTCTTGGCGGCCTTTTTAAATCTTGTGACGGTTCTGAGCGATAATGCAGGTTCTCAATCGTTAGCGGTTTCCATCCGAGCGCTTGCCTTAGGGGAACTCTTACCTTCGGATATTAAACAAATTTACGCTAAGGAGGCGATTAAGGGTCTCTTAAATGGTATTATCATTGGAGCGGTTGCAGCGATTGTAGCAGTGATTTGGACGAAAGACGGGATGATGGGGTTACTCGTCTTTTTAGCACTCGTCATTACAGTTGTTTTTGCCGGTATTTTAGGCGCTTTTGTTCCAATTGCGCTGAAAAAGCTCAAGCTCGACCCGGCTAATAGTTCTGCGATTATTTTAACCGCGCTTGTTGAACCGGTGACGATTCTCATCTTCCTCTGGCTCGGAACGCGTCTAGTTTGTCCGCCTGCAGCTTAGGCGTTACGTTTATGCAGTGCGTTTTTTAAAAACTGCTTCATCGTATCGAGATCGGGATTGGATAACTGAGGAGCGATTTTTTTAATTTCTTTAACCGGTAAATCCCACCAACGATATTCCAGTAATAGTTGAATCAGTTCATCGTCAAAGCGCTTCCGAATCTCCCGTGCGGGATTTCCGCCGACAATGGTATAAGGTGGTACATGGCGTGTTACCGTGCTGTTGAGACCAATAATCGCACCATCCCCAATATGAACACCTGGTAGAATCGTAACATTTTGCCCAATCCAAACATCATTACCCACAATTGTATCACCTTTGTAGGGAAAGTTATCGGGTGCAGGCGGTTGTTGTTCCCATTCCGGAAAAATAAAAAAGGGAAATGTCGAAACAGCGTTCATCTGGTGGTTCGCACTGTTCATCACAAACTCAATTCCTTGGCCAAGTTGGCAGAATTTTCCGATAATTAGTCGATCAGTTGAAAAGTCGTAGTGGTGTGTGACGTGTTGCTCGAAATCCGGGTCGCTAAAATACGTAAAATCTCCAACAATAATTTTGGGATTCCGAATCGTCGGTTGGACGTGAACGACATTGTGTACGTTGGGAATAGGGTAAATCTGAGTCGAATCCGGCATGGGGCGAGTACGAAAAAGCGGATTATTTTCGCAAGGATTTTTTCGGGAAAAGGTTTGACAAGCGGTGCGATCGACCTAGGTTGGCGGCGTTCATCACGAATGAAAACGACTTTGGTCCAAAATGAAGCAGTACAGCAACGCGCATGGAGAATCGTCGATGCGTCTGGGGTCGTACTCGGTAAGCTCGCGGTAAAGGTTGCGGATGCCCTACGCGGTAAAGATAAGCCCACCTTTACGCCGCATGTCGATACGGGCGATTTCGTCGTTGTTGTCAATGCCGACAAAGTCAAGCTAACGGGTAAAAAAGAGACGCAAAAACAATATATGTTTTACTCGCAGTATCTCGGTAATGAACGCTATGAGAGTGTCGAAAAGATGCGTGCGCATCGTCCCGAATTTATTATCGAGCATGCGGTTAAAGGTATGCTACAGCGGAATCGTCTTGCACGTGCTATGATACGTAAGTTAAAAGTTTATGCGGGATCCGAGCATCCGCATGCGGCTCAGCAACCCAAGCCAATGATCATCGAATAACCATGGAGCAGATTGTAGAGTTTTTAGGAACAGGACGTCGGAAGACGGCCGTTGCACGTGTACGTCTTTCACCGGGAACGGGTCGAATTTCCATTAACGAGAAAGAATTTAGTGATTACTGTGCCCAAGACGAAGTTCAGAAGATTGCACTCTCTCCACTCCATACGGCCAGTATGGCGGGGAAGGTTGATATTCGTGTCAATGTCTTTGGGGGTGGTGTTTTAGGCCAAGCGGGCGCGATTCGTCTTGGTGTTGCGCGTGCGCTTTGTGTGATGGACCTCAACTTCCGTTCTTCCCTAAAGAAAGCAGGTCACTTAACACGAGATGGTCGTAAAAAAGAGCGTAAGAAACCGGGACAGCCGGGGGCGCGCAAACGTTTCCAGTTCTCGAAGCGCTAGGAATTTCCATAAGAATCTTTTTCATGGTGCAGAGGGGTGCTCTTCGGGGCGCCTCTTTTTTATGGTGGACGCGCCAGTCGATTTTGGTTACGCATAATTCATGCGAAAGATCGGTTTACTGTTCCCTGGCCAGGGAACGCAGTGTATCGGGATGGGGCAATCGCTCTGTGAACATGACCCGTGGGTTCGTGAACGCTATGCCGAAGCGAGCACGATTTTGGGCTATGATCTCGAAAAACTTTGTGCAGATGGTCCACTCGAACAATTGACGGATAGCCGTTACTGTCAGCCCGCACTCTTTGTGCACGGTTTCGTGGCTGCTAAGGTCCTCCAGTTACTACTCCAAGACACAACGGTTGCCGGTTCTGCGGGACTGAGTATTGGTTCGCTCGTGGCACTTGCCGTAGCGGGCGTCTACGATTTCGCGACCGGTGTCTGTATCGCACAAAAACGTGGAGCGCTCATCCAAGAGGCGTGTGAACGCACATGTGGCGGCATGGCCTCCATCTTGGGAGTATCGGTCGACCAAGTTCAGGCACTTTGCCAAGCCACCGGTGTTGAAATGTCCAATGTCAATTGCCCCGGACAGATTGTGATTTCCGGCGAAAAAGACCGTGTGGATACTGCCGTTTTACGAGCATCCGAGTTAACCGGAGGACGTGCGATTCCTCTTAACGTTGCAGGAGCATTCCATAGTTCGCTGATGGCATCTGCGTGTCCGCCCTTTAAGGAATTTCTCGAGCCGCTAGAATTTAATCCCATGCAATGGCCCGTGATCAGTAATGTAACAGGGCAGGTTATTGAGGACGTGTCACATATAAAATCCCTACTGGTCCAACAGATTGTATCGCCCGTGTTGTGGTGGCAATGCATGCAGACCGCGGCTTCTCTAGGCGTTTTAGAGTTCTATCAATGTGGTCCCGGCAAGACATTGATCGGCATGGCAAAGCGAATCGATCCGAATTTAATCGTTCGGCCCTTCGGGGATTATGACGATTGGAATGGATAAGACACCACGTATAATCGTTGCACCTCATTCGGGATTTTGTGCCGGTGTGCATGCCGCTATTGCCAAAGTGCAGGCTCTCTTACACAAAATCCCTAAAAAACGCATCTTTCTGGAGGGCGAGTTGGTCCATAACACAGCCGTCAATGAAGATCTTTTTCGACAAGGTGTTCAAGTGTTACCGCAGATATGTGGCGAACTCCATGCGGACGACGTTGTTGTGATTCGGGCGCATGGCATTACACAGAAACGCCGAGAACAACTGTGTCATTTAGGCTGTCAAATCGTCGATGCGACCTGTCCATTTGTCCAAAACATCGTCCATGAAATTGTCGCACGCCCGGACCATCACATTCTTTTTCTCGGCGACCCGAATCATGCTGAGGTGATCGGTGTGACAAGTTTCGCTAAAAACATCACGGTTTGTAGCGATATCCAAACATTATCGGCTATCGATTTAAAGGAAGGGCAACGCTATGCTTTGCTCTGTCAATCGACGTTTGATCCACAGTTATTCGGGGAAGCAGCGTTACTATGTCGTCAAAAATCCACGGATATCGAAATCGTAAACACCATCTGTCCAGCGACAAAATTGCGCCAACAAGGGTTGCAGTCGCTCTATGCCTGCGATGCGGCGGTTGTAATTGGTGGTCGACATTCAGCCAATACGCGACGTTTATTTGAAAATCTTCAGCATCATGTCGCACAGCTGTGGTGGGTCGAGTCGCCGGATGAAATTGAGGGTATCCGTTGGAATTTGTACAAAAATATTGGCATTGCTGCGGGCGCTTCGACGCCATCGGAACAAATACAGATGGTCCACGAAAAGATTTTAAAATCACTTGACGACGTCGTAAAAATCGAAAAAGTCCCCCTTCACAGTTAAACATTATCCTAGGCCGTGGGCGCTCAAAGGCGTCGGGGGTACGGAGTTTTTTTAGAATATGAACGTTACGATTAATGATTTATTCGAGGCGGGGGTCCATTTAGGGCACCAGAAGCGGCGGTGGAATTCGAAGTCAAAGAACTTTATTTATGACCATCGCGGGGGTATTTCGATTATTGACCTCGAAAAGACACATAAATTACTCGGCGAGGCGTGTGCGTTTCTCGAGACCTTAGCAAGCAAGGGGCAAAAGGTTTTATTCGTCGCAACAAAAAAGCAGGCGCAAGAGGTTGTACGCGAAATTGCGACATCGTTAGAAATGCCGTTTTGTGTGAATCGCTGGCTTGGTGGATGTCTGACGAATTTCGAAACCGTTCGTCGGAGTCTCAATAAATATCGTCGATTTTTAGCGATGGAAGCCGATGGAACGTTAGCGACAATGTTAAAAAAAGAGGCATCTGTAATCCGACATCAAATGGTACGGATGCACCGCGGTTTCGAAGGTATGCTCGATGTAAACGAGTTACCTGATGCGCTCTTTGTGGTCGATGTCAATTATGAGGATATCGCGGTAGCGGAGGCGCACCGCCTGAATATTCCTGTTATCGCGATGGTCGATACCAATTCTGATCCGTCGATGGTCACGCATGTGATCCCTTCAAACGACGATTCGGTTAAATCGATTCGGCTTATTCTCGACACCATTGCGGAGGCGATTCGCGCAGGCCAATCTACCTATGAGAGTAAGCAATCAGAAGCAAAGAAGCGGAAAAAAATCGTATCGGAAGAGACATCACCGGGCAACGTATCGATGGATGCCAGCTTAGCGCGTGCGGCGGAAAAGATCGAGGAGCCGGAAGCCGCAAAGGAAGTAGAAAAATAATCAAAGAGTTCAAAAATGGTAGAAGTAACGGCAAAGATGGTGAGTGACTTGCGTTCTAGTACTGGCGCAGGTTTTGTAGATTGCAAACAGGCGCTTGTTGAAGCGAACGGTGACTTTGAGGAGGCGGTAACGATTCTCAAGAAAAAGGGCATTGCGACAGCGGCTAAAAAGGCAGGTCGTGAAGCAACTGAAGGAATTATCGAGTCTTATATTCATGCAGGAGGTCGTATCGGTGTTTTATTAGAGCTCCGCTGTGAGACGGATTTTGTCGCCAAGAATTCTGAGTTCCAGAGCCTCGCAAAGGATATTTGCATGCACATTGCGGCTTCGAGTCCGTTATATGTAAGCCGCGAAGAAGTACCGTCAGAGATTCTCGACAAAGAACGTGAAATTGCAGCGGCACAAGCAGCGGGTAAACCGCAGAATGCGATCGATCGCATCGTCGAAGGAAAATTGGATAAGTGGTTTCAACAGGTTTGTTTACTGGAGCAACCCTTCATTAAAGACCAAGACAAAACCGTTCAAGAGACGATTGCTTCGTTGGTTGCGGTCATTGGAGAAAATATCCAGGTCGGTCGCTTTACGCGTTTTCAGATTGGCGAGTAGCAAGCAATTGAAAAACATTTTGTCCGGAGTTCGCAAGACCTCCGGATTTTTCGTGTTTGTCTTTCGCCCCGTGTGCTTTAAGAAAAATCTATGAGCTTACTAGAAGCGTTGCGCCAACGATCGATTGTGGTTGCCGATACTGGAGATCTCGACGCGATCCGCCAGTTTCAGCCGCGTGATGCGACAACCAATCCTTCAATTATTTTAAAATCTGTTTTATCGCGACCGGAGTTACTCAAACATATCGGATCTGTTGCTCGAAATGATCCGCGTGTTTTAAGGGCGGTTGATGAATTATTGGTCACGATTGGTGGCGAGATTTTAGAGATTATCCCCGGACGAGTTTCAACGGAGGTCGATGCGCATTTATCTTTTGATACAGAGGCAACGGTTGCGCGCGCACAACATTTAATGGAACTTTACGAGCAACACGGCATCGATCGATCACGTGTCTTGATTAAAATCGCTGCAACTTGGGAAGGTATCCGGGCAGCGGAAATACTGGAGCAACAGGGAATCCACTGTAACATGACGTTGATTTTTGCTCTCGAACAAGCCGTAGCATGCGCAGAGGCCGGAGTAACGCTGATTTCGCCCTTTGTTGGACGGATTTTAGATTGGTACCAGTTGCACGATCCCGATCAAAAAGAGGATCCTGGGGTTGCTTCCGTTCGGCAGATTTATCAATACTACAAGCATTTTGGTTACAAGACGGAGGTGATGGCGGCTAGTTTCCGTAATATCGATGAAATTACCGCTTTGTCCGGGTGTGATTTGTTGACGATTAGCCCGAAATTTTTACAAGAGTTGTCGCAGATGGAGGGAAATCTGTCGGATATTTCAAAAAACACGGGTGCGCTATCGAAAATCCACCTCACGGAAAGCGAATTCCGCCTGCGTATGAATGAAAATGCGATGGCGACGGAAAAGTTATCGGAGGGGATTCGGAAGTTTTGTACGGATATTCGGACGCTGGAGGACCTCGTTGCAAAGGCATGATAGAAACAGAGAGATTTGAGGGCGCGGCACGCTTTTTCGAGGCCTGTCGTGCTTTAAAAAATAAACGTGTTGGGATTTTAGGCCACCTCAGACCTGACGGCGATTGTCTTGGTGCCCAGATTTTATTGCATGAGGTGTTGGAAGGTTGTGGCGCTGTCCCATTATTGGGTCTATCGGATGATTATATTGCCGAAAATCTCCGCTGGCTTACAGAAGATCTAACGTTTATGCGTCCTGAAGATATGTGTGCGGACGCGTATGTTTTTGTGGACTGCGGTGCGAAGTCGCGCGGCGGAGATTTCGCCAAAAAGATACGTTCTGTTGTGCTATCGGTGGATCACCATATTTCGGGAGAGGCTTTTGCAAAAGAAAATTTTCTGTTCCCCGAAGCATCGGCGACGTGCGAGATTTTAGCCGATTTTTGTGACCAGCAGCATTGGGAATTGCCTCCACGTGTGGCCCAAGCGCTTTATGTCGGCATTGTCACCGATACGGGAAAGTTCAGCTACGCTTCGACGACAGCGCTCACACTTTATCTTGCGTCGCGATTGGCGTCTGCGGGCGCGGATCCGCATGAAATTTTTGTTCGTATTTACCAGAATGAGCCACGAGCAAAGTTCGCACTGCTGCAGCGTTTCTTAGCATCGATGCGCTTTTATCTCGATGGAACGGTGTGTACCGGTAACATCACCGAGGAGGATTACTGTGCGACGGGAACGACGGCCGATGATACCGAAGGGTTTGTCAATTACCCCCGTTCTATTGCGGGAGTGCGGATTGCGATCATTGCTTATACGCGCGAGGGGAGGACGCGTTTTAGTCTTCGAACCGATGAGCCCGAATTGCGGTTAGACATCTTAGCAGGAGAATTTCATGGGGGCGGACATGCTTGTGCGGCGGCCTTTACAGTGAATAGCACGTATGATGACTTCGAAAAAGTTTTTATAAATGCGTTGCAACGGCACTTGGAATTGTTCTCTAAGAGCGGCGCATGAATGGCATTTTACTTGTCGACAAACCGGAAGGCTGGACGTCACATGATGTTGTAGCAAAAATGCGCCACCATCTTGGCGTTAAAAAAATTGGCCATGCCGGGACGTTGGATCCCCTCGCGACGGGCCTTCTAATTTTACTGGTAGGGAATGCGACCAAAATTTCGCAATACGTGACCAACCAGGATAAACGCTACACGGGGACGTTTTGTTTAGGTGTTACAACGGATACTTATGATGCTGAGGGGGAGGTCATTGAGACACGCGAGGTCGATGTTACGGATGAGGCCATCACGGCTACAGCAGAAACGTTTTTAGGGGAGCAGCAACAATTACCGCCGATGTTTTCCGCTAAGAAGTGTCATGGAAAACCGCTTTATTTACTAGCGCGACAAGGACATGAAGTTGAGCGTAAGCCCTGTTCCGTTCGCATTGATGAATTTGAGATTACCAAAATTGCGTTGCCGCATGTTGCATTTGATATCCTCTGTTCGAAAGGCACTTATGTACGGACTTTAGCGCATGATTTCGGGAAAAAACTCGGTTGCGGCGCGTACCTTTTGCAGTTACGGCGGACGCAGACGGGAAATTTTTCGATTGATCAGGCAACGTCGCTCACGGAACTATTGGAACTCGACCGAATATCGATTGAGCCACTGCTTTTGCCGATTACGGATATTTTGTAATGCGGCATTTGCGGACAGCAGGCGATGAACGGGTCATCGATGAACCCATCGTACTGGCGATTGGTGCATTTGATGGGATCCACCTGGGGCATCAGGCGGTCATCCGAGCCGCCAAGAATGTTGCCGAGGAATTGGGGGCGCATTCAGCTGTTTATACGTTTACACCGCATCCGTCCGTCATTGTTGGCCGACCGAAAACGATGATTTTGACGCCGGAACAAAAAAAGGAGCGCATTATGCTCACTGGGGTCGATTTTTTGATCGAGCAGCAGTTCGATATGGCTTTTAGTCAGACGCCGGCAGATCAGTTTCTTGCATTATTAAGAAAAAAATTCCCCAAGATCTGTGGAGTTTCTGTTGGAGAGGATTTTCACTTTGGTGCAGGTAATTATGGTAGTGCCTACGCTTTGCGGCAAAATGCAGTGGAGATGACGGTCCATATTCAGTCATTTATCATGATGGATGGACAACGCGTCAGTAGCTCGGCGATCCGTGAAAGTCTCCAGGCGGGGCAGGTCGAAAAAGCGAACCGTATGTTGGGATATTCGATAAGCGTTGCCAAAGCCAATAAGGGGCGTTTGTTTTAAAAAAATGGCGATCGCGTTTCAAGAAGAGCTCAATGCCGAGCAATACGAGGCCGTTATTTCTAGAAGTCCGACAAACCTCATTTTGGCTGGTGCCGGTACCGGGAAAACGCGTACGTTGACTTATCGCGTAGCGTGGTTGCTCTCACAGGGCGTTGCTCCTGAAAATATCCTTTTATTGACGTTTACCAATAAAGCGGCCCGGGAAATGCTCCAGCGTGTCGAAGCGCTAACGGGCGTTGAAAGTGTCCTTTTTTATGGTGGGACATTTCATCATATTTGCCAACGGCTGTTGAGGAGGCATCTCGAGCATCCGAATTTTGCAATCCTGGATGAGGACGACGCGCTCGCACTTTTTAATGAAGCGATTCGTGATGTCGCGCCGGAGTTTTCGAAGAACAAAAATAACCCGACGGGCCGCGTACTCTTTGAAATCGTCAGCTATGCCCGTAATTCGATGCGTTCCATCAACTATGTCATTGAAGAGCGCCATCCGTATATGATCGATCACGCCGGTGTTTTAAACCAGTTCGTTGACCGTTACCAAGCGATTAAAGAAGAGCAGAACGTATTCGATTACGACGATCTCCTATGTCGGTTTGTGCAGATTTTGAACGACGATCCCGAGATCGCGATGCAGTATAGCCATCAATTTCAGCATATTCTTGTCGATGAGTACCAGGATACAAATCCGATTCAGCTCAAGATGGTCGATTTAATGGCGCGCGACGAACAACTGTTTGCGGTTGGCGATGATGCGCAATGCATTTATACCTGGCGTGGGGCGGATATTCGCAGCATCACGGAATTTTCTAAAAAATATCGCCAGACGAAAGTCACCAAAATCCAAACCAATTACCGCAGTACGCCGGAAATTTTAGCGCTTGCCAACGAGATTCCAGTTTCAGAAAAATTCGAATACACCAAAATTCTCCGTTCGACGAAAGCGAGTTTTCATCGGCCTTGGCTCGTTTCGGTGCTTGATGCACGTCAACAAGCGAGCTTTATTATTAAACGCATTATGGGTTTACAAGGGGAGGGCTATTCACTTTCCGACATTGCGGTGCTTTACCGTGCGCACTACCAGTCGATGGAGCTTCAGATAGAGCTTTCGAGAAACAACATTCCTTACACAATTACGAGCGGTATACGCTTTTTCGAGCAAGCGCATGTGAAAGACGTTTTAGCGTTTTTGCGCTTTGTAGTGAATCCTAATGACGCGCGTGCTTTTATCCGTTTATTGTGTCGATTCCCACGTGTAGGCGAAAAGACTGCCGAGCGGCTTTTATGGACGTTCCATGCTCGGGCCGAAGCGACAAAGAAAAACATCTTTGAGCTTTTTGATGATGCTGAGGTAATTGCTAAAATACCGCCGACAGCGCTCGAATTTTGGTGGCCGCTACGGAGGGTTTTAACGGGCCTCTACCAGGGATCGACGGCATTTCGTCCCGATGATCCACCCGCTCCCTTACCCGAAGATCTCTTTGTGTATGCTGCGCAAAAAAATGAAGTCAAAGCGCCAATCGTCGAACCCTTTGAGAACATCGGTCAGATGATCGATTTTATCTTAGATGGGGAATATATGGATTATCTCCAAAAGACGTATTCGAATTGGCAGACGCGGTGTGATGATCTTTCGGGGTTTTCGGTCTTTTGTAATAAATTTCAGGATCTATCGGAACTCATTCAACAGGTAACGCTCTTACAGTCCGAATCTAATGAGACGGGTGAGGAGGCACTGCCAACGCTTCGATTAAGTACGATTCACCAGGCGAAGGGGCTTGAGTTTGGGGCGGTTTTTGTGCTCAATCTTAATGAAAATAGCTTTCCACTTAAACGTTCTATTGAGGCAGATGACCTCGGCGAAGAGCGGCGATTATTTTATGTAGCGGTGACGCGTGCGAAACGAGAGCTTTATCTATGCGTTCCCAGTCAAGTGGTTGTGGATCAGAAGAAAACACGCTTTCCGATTCCGCTGCAACAAAGCCGTTTCTTAAATGAAGTGAGCCACAAGACCTACGAGGTTTTAGAAATTACACGTCCACGTGTATGGTCGGGGCGACCGGGTTCGAACCGATGACCTCATGTACCCAAAACATGCGCTCTGCCAGGCTGAGCTACGCCCCGTTGTCGCGGTAACCAATTGAATCCGAAGAAAATGGCAATCTTAAACTCGTTCGAGTGATTCGATACGATTCACGTAGTGCCCTTGTTCGTTTTGCTGGAGATAGGGATCGCGTTGATCGAGTGAGGGGATTGTAAAGGGCGCTCGGTCAACTTGTTCTTCGTCGATGAAATCAATGGGGTCGAGATCATCAAAGATGAGCGCCATCCGACGCGGTTGCGGATCAAAAAGTCCACTCAGATCTCCGATTTTATGCTTCGAGAGACGTTGGATCGTCAATGGATAGCATTTTTTCTTCTTACACTGATCCATCAGGGCTTGGACAACGTTTTTCAAAAAAACTTCTGATTCGTCGATGAGGAGGAGATCCGCAAAATGAGCCATCGCATCGCAGAGATTGCTGTGTATATTTTCAAAGAAGGGTGCATCGAGGACAGAAATGCTTCGGAGTACGTCAAACCCATACCGTTGATGGAATCGGAAGAGTGCATGCATCTGTTCCGCTAAGTGCGCTTCCGCGGAGACTAGAAATGTTACCGGTGTTTCACCGTCTTGTGGAAAATCGTCCCAGGGGAAAAAGTTCAGCTCCGTATTGTTTTGTTGAAAATCATCTATATTGGCAACATGGAGTAGGGGCGGTAGGTTGAGGATTTCTAAAAGATCGGTGAGTGTGGTCGCCCAGTGGTGCCCGTGTGTATTGAGGAGGAAGATGTAGCACTTAACGTTTCCCATGGTGTTGAAGCCAGTCTGAAGTCGAACTGATCATGTAGTCGAGATCGGGGTATTGCAAGTGCCAATTGAGCTCACGTTGCGCACGGTAGGTGTCGATGCGTGTCGGTGCATGATTGTTGGGAACTTTTTTGACTTCAGCGAGAGATTGATGCAGAACGGTCGCTACCTTTTCAAGAAACTCCGGGCAGGGAGTGACGTCTGGAGCAGTGATATTGTAAATGCTGTGCTCTTTATGATTGAGTGAAGCAAGTGCGAGCATGATCGCTTGAACGACATCTTCCACGTGCACAAATGCATACGGGCGATCGTAAATCGGTTTTGATTGAAAGAGACGACTCAAGAGGGGATGACCTAAAGCACTTGCGGGGGCCATCGGATTGGCTCCTAAAACATCGCCGAGCCGGAGAATAACATACCGTAATCCGTGGGCTTCGGCAAATGCGGAAATCATCGATTCGGCCGCGTATTTGACCTTGCCAAAGGTTGTCGAGGGATAGGGTGTTAGATCTTCTCGGGCGCGTATGTGTGCGGAAGGTGCATAGACTTGAGTCGTTGAGAGATAGACAAATTTTTTGACGTTCTTTTCGGCAGCCGCGGCGAGTAAAAACAGCAGTCCAAAGAGATCGTTGCTGTAGAGCTTCGCGGGATCTTGAGCCCAGTTGGGAAAGTCGTTGGAGCCGGAGGCATAGAGGATACATTCAATACCATGGTCCTGAAAAATTTGTTTCAGAAGAAATTGATTTCCTGCATCCCCGCGGTATGTTTTTTCAAATAAGGTTAGATCGGAAATTGGAAAAAAATCGATCCCAAAGAGCGTATGTTCTGCGGAACGTAGCCGCTTTGCACAGTGTGTAGCAATATAGCCTGCGGCGCCCGTCATTAAAATGTTCATCCGGTAGCCTTATCTAGTCATTTTTAAAAAAAGATCAATGGAACTGAAAATAATCGACAGGGCGTACGATTTCAGAATACATCGGTGTAAGAAAAAAGATTGACCCGGGGACGGAAGATTTACAGATTCAGCGCCTAGGGAGCGATGTCTCTTCGGGCGACGCGGTTCCGTTAGCCCTTGTAGCTCAGTTGGTAGAGCGCATCCTTGGTAAGGATGAGGTCGGCGGTTCAAGTCCGCTCGGGGGCTCCATCGCAACTTTTATTTAAGGATTATTCATGGCAAAAGAAACATTCGAGAGAAAGAAGCCTCACGTTAATGTGGGAACGATTGGTCACGTCGACCACGGTAAATCGACCTTGACGACCGCAATCCTCAAAGTGCAATCCGATAAGGGACTCGCGGAATTTAAGTCCTATGCGGATGTGACTAAAGGAGGTACCGTCCGTGACTCTACAAAAACGGTTACGATCGCGGTATCACACGTCGAGTACGAAACGGATAAGCGGCACTATGCCCACGTCGACTGCCCAGGACACGCAGACTTCGTTAAAAATATGATTACCGGTGCGGCCCAGATGGATGGTGCGATCCTCGTTGTCAGTGCTGCAGATGGTCCGATGCCGCAGACCCGCGAGCATATCCTTTTAGCCCGTCAGGTTGGAGTCCCGAAATTGGTCGTATTTTTAAATAAGGTCGACCTGCTCGATGATTCGGAACTCCTCGACCTCGTCGAAATGGAAATCCGTGACCTTTTGAACAAATACGAATATGACGGAGACAATATCACCGTTATTCGTGGTTCTGCACTGGCAGCCCTAGAAGGTAAGCCGGAAGGGGTAGCTGCAATTGGTCAGCTTCTCGATGCTTTAGATTCCGAGATTCCGGAACCTCAACGCGATGTGGATAAACCATTCTTAATGTCCGTTGAAGACGTCTTTTCCATTACCGGTCGTGGTACGGTTGCAACAGGTCGTATCGAGCGTGGAACAATTAAGGTTGGTGAAGAAGTTGAAATCGTCGGTCTTGGTGAAACGAAAAAGACAACCTGTACCGGTGTTGAAATGTTCCGTAAGCTCCTCGATGAAGGGCGTGCAGGCGATAACGTCGGACTCCTTCTTCGTGGCTTAGAGAAAAAAGAAGTCGAGCGTGGTCAGGTGATTGCCAAACCGAAAAGTATTACACCGCACTTCAAGGCGAAAGCTGAAATTTACGTTCTCACGAAAGAGGAAGGTGGCCGTAAGACTCCATTTTTCAGCGGATACCGTCCTCAGTTCTTCTTCGGAACAGCAGATGTAACGGGTGTGACAACGCTTCCGGAAGGCCGTGAAATGGTGATGCCAGGCGATAACCTCAACCTAACGATCGATCTCCAAAAGACGATCGCGATGGAAAAGGGGCAACGTTTTGCAATCCGTGAAGGTGGTCATACGATTGGTGCTGGCCGTATTACCGAAATTATTGAGTAACGTAAAAATAATTGACACGAGATTTAAAAGGTGCCTTTTAATGAACCGTGCTAGGGGAATAGCTCAATTTGGCAGAGCAGTGGTCTCCAAAACCAAAGGTTGGGGGTTCGAGTCCCTCTTCCCCTGCCAGGTATAGCGATGAAGAATCCGTTTAGAAAGTTAGGGGTGTTTTTCGGGGAGGTCGTCGGCGAACTTCGTAAAGCGACGTGGCCGACCCCGAAGGAGTGCCGTCACTATGTCGCCGTCGTTCTTATTGGAATGGCGCTCTTAGGGAGTTACGTTGCGATGGTCGATTTTTCGCTTATCCAGGTGGTCGATCTCTTCAGTAACTGGATGCGCGGAGCGCTTGGATGATTGGTGTTGATGGGGAATATCCGAGGTTTAGGAGGTAGTGAGTGGTCATAGCGACGATGCAGGATTCCCGGTGGTACGCGCTTCAGGTTTATTCGAACCAGGAAGCGAAGGTCAAGCTGTACCTTGATAAGTTTGCCGAGCATGAGGGAGTTGCAATCGAAGAAGTACTCGTTCCCTCGGAAAAGGTCATCGAAATCAAGAACGGGAAAAAATATCATCGGACAAAAAAGTTCTACCCGGGCTACGTCTTTATCAAGATGAAGCTCTATGATGACCACGATCAGCTGTTACAGTCACAGTGGTACTTTGTTCGCAATGCACAGGGGGTCTTGAACTTTGTAGGGGGCGATAAACCTGTTCCATTACGTGAGGACGAGGTTAAGCGAATTTTAGCGCAAGCGAAGGCGGCAGAAACCGCGGCGCCGGTCCGTCGAGTTGCATTTGAAGTTGGGGATAAGGTTAAAATTACCGATGGTCCGTTTAAGGACTCGGTCGGTGCGATTACGGAGATTGATTTAGAAGCGGGAAAGATGCAGGTTTCGGTATCGCTATTTGGACGGGATACGCCGATTGAATTAGAATTTTGGCAGGCAGAAAGGGTTGTTGAGTAAAAAACTATGGCAAAAAAGGTCGTTAAGCAAATTAAGTTACAGTTACCTGCGGGAGTGGCAAATCCGGCACCTCCGGTAGGCCCGGCACTCGGTGCGGCCGGTGTAAACATCATGGGCTTCTGTAAGGAATTTAACGCAAAAACCAAAGATATGGCGGGTATGGTCATTCCCGCGGTGATCTCGGTGTATGCGGATCGCTCATTTTCATTCATTTTAAAATCACCGCCGGCGTCGGTCCTCTTACAAAAAGCAGCGGGTGTTGCTAAGGGTTCCGGTGTTCCGAATCGGAATAAAATCGGTAAGGTGACGCGTAAACAGCTCGAAGAAATCGTCGAAGTCAAGAAGGCCGATCTCAATGTCGAAGATGTTGACGCTGCGCGCCGGATGATCGAAGGAACCGCCCGGAGTATGGGAATTGAGGTCGTCGCGTAAAACGCTTGACAAGCACCAGAATTGCGGTAGCGGTAGACGGTAATTTGTTTATGAAAAAACGAAGCAAGCGTCAGAGACAAGGGCAGGAGGTCGCTGATTTAAGTCAGTACTTTTCTGTAGAAAATGCCGTTGCACTGCTCGAAAAAATGCCGAAGGCTCGTTTTGATGAGACGGTGGAGCTCTCGTTCCATCTCGGGGTTGATCCGAAGCAGAGTGACCAGATGGTCCGCGGGGTTGTTAGTCTTCCGAACGGTAGTGGAAAAAAAGTACGTGTTCTCGTATTTACCGAAAAGCCAGAAGAGGCCCTTTCGGCTGGAGCAGACTTTGCAGGTCTCGAAGATCTAATCGAAAAAATCCAGGGCGGTTGGCTCGACTTTGATGTCGCGATTTCCACCACCTCAGCGATGAAGCAAGCGCGCAATGTCGCGCGTATTCTCGGTCCTCGTGGGATTATGCCGAATCCGAAATCCGGAACGGTTTCTGACGACGTCGTCAGTGTAATCCATGAAGTGAAGGCTGGACGCGTTGAGTTCAAGATGGATAAGACAGGCAGCATGTCGGTAGTAGTCGGTAAGCGTTCGTTTGATGCGCCTAAGTTAACCGAAAATATCCGCGTTGCGGTCGATGCGATCCTAAAAGCGAAACCAGCAAGTGTTTCCGGTAATTTTGTGAAAAGTGCGGTCTTGACGGCGACAATGTCTCCGGGTATTAAGTTAGAACCGTCGGTTTATAGCGCTGCATAGGGAGGAAAAGATGAGAGCGGAAAAAGCATTTTTAGTCGAAGAGGTTTCGAGTCACCTTGGGAGGTCCGATTACGTCTACTTGGCGAATTTCACCGGTGTGACAGTAGCTGCAATTTCAGCGTTGCGCAAAGATCTCGCGAAGGATGGTGCCGAGTGCCATATCGTTAAAAATAACATTTTAAAGATCGCACTTCAGGAAAGCGGCTGTGAGGCGTTGGACGCTGCTTGCTTCGAGGGGCATACAGCGATTATCACTGGGGGTGAAAACCCATCGGGCGTCGCAAAAACGCTGTTCCAGTTCGCCAAGGGCAACGACGATAAGATGCCGGTCAAAGGCGGTGCATTGTCGAAACACGTCCTATCGGCTGCGGAAATTAAGGCACTCTCCGAGCTTCCGTCACTCGAGGTTCTTCGGGCTCAAGTCCTGGCGCTCTTCAATACGCCGGCGCAGCAGTTGGTTCGGGTACTCAACGCAGTACCTCAGGGGGTCGTCAACGTATTACAGGCAAAGGCGCAAAAGGAATAATTTTCTTACGAGAGAGGGATTTAGGAGTTTGTGCTCTTAAATGGCTACGGTTAGCCGCTAAGTTCGTCTCAGGAGGATAAAAAATGGCAGAAATTACAAAAGATCAGGTTATCGAGTGGTTAAGTAAGCAGTCTGTTTTAGAGATTGCGGGGCTCGTCAAAGAGCTTGAAGAGAAATGGGGCGTCAGTGCGAGTGCACCGGTCGCGGCAGTTGCGATGCCGGCAGGTGGTGGTGCGGCCGAAGCGAAAGAGGAGAAGACCGAGTTTGACGTCGTTCTTTCCGCAGCGGGCGATAATAAGATCAACGTCATCAAAGAGGTTCGTGCGATTACCGGCCTAGGCTTAAAGGAGGCAAAAGACCTCGTCGATGGTGCGCCCAAGACCGTCAAGGAAGCCGTTTCGAAGACGGAAGCCGAGGAGATGAAAAAGAAACTCGAAGCGGCCGGCGCCAAAGTGGAACTCAAGTAGTCACGGTGTTCCCCTAAAGAGAGAAGCTACAGTTTTGTGGGACGTCATGTCCTGCAGAGCTGTTTTGTTGTTATATGAAGAGATTACATTTCGTTATTTTTTGCGTGTATGGCTGATAGAATTAACTTCGGTAAGTTGGCAGAGGTCGTAAGTCCGCCCAATTTCATAGAAAATCAGATCAATTCTTTTAAGGAGTTTTTACAGAGTGGTGTCGCTGTTGGAAACCGGAAAAACGTCGGGATCGAGAGCGTATTTCGGGACTTTTTCCCCGTTGAGAGCTACGACGGAAAGTGCCGACTGGAGTATGTCTCCTACCGCATGGGCGAGCCTCGACATAACGAAGACTTTTGTGTCCGCGATGGGACGACCTATGGTGCATCGCTCTACGTGACCCTTCGACTATGCGAAGAAGGTGAGATGCGCGAGGAGGAAATCTACTTTGGCGAACTACCGGTTATGGGCAGCCGTGGATCCTTTGTTATCAATGGTGCTGAACGCGTCGTTGTCAGCCAGCTCCATCGCTCTCCAGGGATTAACTTCGAAGAGACGATACACGCCAGTGGAAAATCACTTCATGCTTTTCGTATTATTCCAGACCGCGGGACGTGGTTAGAAGTCCAGTTCGACCAGAGTGATTTGCTGTATGTTTATCTTGACCGTCGCCGTCGCCGCCGTAAATTTTTATTAACGACCTTACTCCGCGCGTTTGGTAATAGCTCCGACCACGATGTCCTTCGTTTGTTTTACCGAATTGAGAATAAAAAGGTCAGTGCCCTTTACTCGGCTGCCAACTTGGCAAATTACATTTTGATCGACGATGTTGTTGATGCAAAAGAAGGTGTTGTGCTTGCGCGCGCGCATGAGGTTTTATCTAAAGGACTCCTCCAGGCCTTTGAGGGAGCAGGTATCGAAAAGATTGAAGTCGTAAATGTCGAGATTGATGACGGCTTGATTGTTCGGACGCTTAAAAAAGATCCTACCAAAAATACCGAGGACGCGTTGCGGGAAATTTATAAGCGTCTCCGACCTGGAGAACCGGTGACGGCTAATAACGCCGCCGGTATGATGTCGAGACTCTTCTTAGAGCGGAAACGCTACGATTTGGGGCGCGTCGGGCGGAAGAAATTAAACCAAAAACTTGGGCTCAATAAAGATCTCGAGGATCGTTTAATTGATACTGCAGATATCGTGGCCGCGACGAAGTACCTGTGTCGGCTACGGAAGGGTGAGGAGGTCGTCGATGATATCGATCACCTCGGTAACCGTCGCGTACGTAATGTTGGTGAACTCTTGGTAAACCAGTGTCGCGCGGGATTGAGCCGAATGGAACGGCTGATCCGTGAACGTATGGCGCTCTTTGATAACAGTGTCGATACGATTGTGCCGCAGAAGCTCGTCAATCCCAAGATCTTTATGGCGGCAGTTCGGGATTTCTTTGCCCGAAGCCAACTCTCACAGTTCATGGATCAGATCAATCCGCTTTCGGAACTCGCCCACAAGCGTCGTCTATCGGCATTGGGCCCTGGAGGTCTGAGCCGGGAGCGCGCGGGATTTGAGGTCCGCGATGTGCACATGTCGCATTATGGTCGGATCTGCCCGATCGAGACTCCGGAAGGTCCCAATATCGGTCTCATTAACTCGTTAAGTATTTTTGCGCGTGTCAACGAATTTGGTTTCATAGAGACGCCGTACCGTGTGGTTAAAAAAGGGAAGGTAACGGACGAGGTCGTATATCTTGACGCGACGGACGAAGCGGGGCATATTATTGCCCAAGCAAACTCGGAGATGGACAAAAATGGCCATCTGTTAGGACTCGTTGCCGCTCGTCAACGCGATATGATTCTCGAGGTCGAACCCGAGAAGGTGGATTACATGGATGTGTCGCCGAAGCAGGTCATTTCCGTAGCGGCGGGTCTGATTCCGTTCCTAGAGCACGATGATACCTCACGGGCGTTGATGGGATCGAACATGCAACGTCAGGGGGTTCCGTTATTGTCGCCAGAGGCTCCATTTGTTGGGACTGGTCTCGAGCGGAAAGCTGCGGTTGATTCAAAAAGCGTTGTATCGTCACTCAGCGAAGGTGTTGTGGCATCGGTGGATGCGACGCGGATCGTGGTCACGCCTGATGGGACATTGCCTAAAAAGTTCGACGCTAAGGGGAATCCCAACGCCGGGATTTTTGTTTATAATTTGCGTAAATTTATCCGTTCGAACGCGGCGACGTGCTTTAATCAGCGGCCAATTGTTCAAAAGGGACAAAAGGTCCAGATCGGGGACCCATTAGCGGATGGCGCAGGAACAGATCAGGGCGAGCTTGCGTTGGGAAGAAACGTATTGGTCGCATTCATGCCGTGGAATGGGTACAACTTCCAAGACGCAATCATTTTAAGTGACCGCCTCGTGAAGGAGGATGTCTTTACCTCAGTTCACATCGAAGAGTTCGAGGTGATCGCACGCGATACGAAGCTTGGAGCGGAAGAGATTACCCGTGATATCCCGAATGTCGGCGATGAGGCGCTGAAGAATTTGAACCGCGATGGGATTATTCGTATTGGTGCGGAGGTCAAAGCGGGTGATATTCTTGTCGGAAAGATTACACCCAAAAGCGAAACCGATCTCGCCCCAGAAGAGAAACTATTGCGGGCGATCTTTGGGGAAAAAGCGGCCGACGTTAAAGATACGTCGTTGCTCGTCCCACCGGGGTGCGAGGGGATCGTGATGGACGTCAAGTTTTCGAGCAATATTGATCACGAAAAGGAAGAAGCTTCGGAGTCCGATATCCGTCGTCGCGTTAAGAAGGCGAATGAGGAGTTTCGGGGTCAGCTTGAGCGCTTACAGGACGATCTTACGGAATCGCTATCGAGCATTTTGTTGGGGGAAAAGATCCCGCTCGACATTTCGAATAGCGATAGTGGCGAAGTGATCATTCCGGCGAATCGGAAAATCACCAAGACCTTATTACGGCGAATCGCGGCATGTTTTGATACGCTTTCGATTCCGGCGTCACCGGTCAAAAACCGAATTTTAGAGATCGTCGACGCATACCGCCAAAAATTTATCGATTTGGAGAACGAGCGTGTTCAGAAGATCGAAGCCATCGAGGCTGGCGATATCGGTGAGAGCGGCATTATTAAAAACGTCAAAGTTTATATCGCCAATAAACGAAAGATCCACGTCGGTGATAAGATGGCGGGACGTCACGGTAACAAGGGTGTTGTTTCAAAGGTTGTTCACCGCGAGGATATGCCATTTTTACCGGATGGGACACCAGTTGATGTTATTTTGAACCCATTGGGTGTTCCGAGCCGTATGAATGTCGGACAGGTTTTGGAGACACACCTCGGTTGGGTGTGCCAAAAGCTCGGTATCAAGATCGCGACACCGGTATTTGACGGTGTTCCAGAATCCGAAGTTCATGCGTATTTGAAAAAAGCCGGGTTACCAGAAAGCGGAAAAACGGTGCTCTACGATGGACGGACAGGAGAACCCTTTGACCAGGAAGTCGTCGTTGGGTGTATGTACATGATGAAGCTCAATCACTTAGTTGCCGATAAGATTCACGCCCGTGCCGTTGGTCCGTACAGTCTCATTACTCAGCAGCCGCTGGGCGGTAAAGCGCAGTATGGTGGGCAGCGACTGGGAGAGATGGAGGTCTGGGCGCTCGAGGCGTACGGTGCGGCGTACACATTGCAAGAAATGCTGACGATCAAATCGGATGATGTCCAAGGTCGTACGAAGGCGTATGAGTCGATCGTTAAGGGTGATAAATCGCTTCAAGCCGGGATGCCGCAGTCGTTTAATGTATTGTTAAAAGAAATCCAGAGCCTCTGTCTCGACATCCGACTCGAGCATGAGGAGGTCGCGGACGCGTAAGGAGATATTTCGATGAGTACCGAAGAAGTTAGGGAGTTTTTGGGTTTTAACCAGGAGAGCGATTTTGATACTGTAGCGATTTCGCTTGCATCGCCCGATGCGATCCGTTCGTGGTCGAAAGGCGAGGTCAAAAATCCGGAGACGATTAATTATCGGACATTTAAGCCGGAACCCGGCGGGTTATTTTGCCAACGAATTTTCGGGCCGGTGAAGGACTACGAGTGCGCTTGCGGAAAATACAAACGCATTAAGTACAAGGGTGTCGTCTGTGACCGTTGTGGCGTTGAAGTAACACTATCTAAAACGCGTCGGGAACACATGGGGCATGTCGAGCTCGCGGTGCCTATTGCGCACATCTGGTTTTTAAAGAGCTTACCCAGCCGTCTGGGGTTGTTTTTGGATATGTCGGTTCGGGATATCGAAAAGGTAGTCTACTATGAGAGCTACATGGTGACCGATCCCGGGATGACGCCGTTGAAAAAGGGGCAGCTTTTGCAAGAAGCGGAGTACGATTTATTGCGCAGCGAATACGGCGATGACGCGTTTATCGCAAAAATGGGAGCGGTTGCGGTTCGTGAGATTTTGTCGGAAATGGACCTCGAGGAGATGGTATACAACATCCAAGAGGAGATGTACGCGACCAACGCCAAGCAGACGAAAAAAAAGCTAGCGAAACGGCTCAAATTGGTCTCTGGTTTTTTGCGTTCGGGATCACGCCCGGAGTGGATGATTCTTGAAGCGCTCCCAATTTTACCGCCAGATTTGCGTCCTCTTGTTCCGCTCGATGGCGGCCGGTTTGCGACGAGCGATCTAAACGACCTCTACCGTCGGGTAATTAACCGCAATAACCGCTTAAAAAGCCTGATGCAGCTCAAGACACCGGATGTCATTATCCATAATGAGATGCGGATGCTCCAGGAAGCGGTCGATGCGCTCTTTGATAATGGACGTCATGGAAAATCCGTCCTCGGTGCTGGCAATCGTCCCTTAAAGTCGCTGGGCGATATGCTAAAAGGAAAACAGGGACGTTTTCGTCAAAATCTGCTCGGAAAGCGCGTCGACTACAGTGGCCGTTCGGTCATCGTTATCGGGCCCGAATTAAAACTACACCAATGTGGTCTTCCGAAAAAGATGGCTCTTGTGCTGTTTGAGCCCTTTATTATCCGGCGTCTTAAGGAGTTAGGTTTTGTCCACACCGTTCGAAGTGCACGGAAGATGATCGAGCGCCAAGACCCCGAAGTATGGGATATTTTAGAAGAAGTAACGCGTGAACATCCGATTCTCCTGAACCGTGCGCCGACGCTACACCGTCTTTCGATCCAGGCCTTTGAACCGATCCTCATCGAAGGAGAAGCAATTCGCCTACATCCGCTCGTTTGTACACCATTTAACGCAGACTTCGATGGTGACCAGATGGCAGTCCATGTACCGTTATCCATAGAAGCTGTGATGGAGTGTAAACTCCTGATGATGGCGACGCATAACATGTTTTCGCCGTCGAGCGGAAAGCCAATTTTGACGCCTTCGCAAGATATTATCTTGGGCATCTACTATCTCACCTACGAGCCCCGTTACGATGATTCCAAGCGCATCCCAATTATGGGAAGTGTCGAGGAAGTCCTTATGGCCGAAGCCCAAGGCGCGGTTACAAAGCATGATTGGATCTATATCGAGAACCCCGATTATGACCGCGAGACACTCTACGGGAATCGCAAGGATCGACTCCTCAAAACGACCGTTGGTCGTGTGATTTTTAATCAGATTTTCCCGAAAGATTTAGGCTTTGTGAATGTCTCTGTCGGAAAGGGTAAACTTGGGGACCTCATCATGGGTACCTACAAGGTAGCTGGACAAAAAGAGGCAGTCGCGATGCTCGATCGACTCAAAAACCTCGGGTTCTATACCGCTATGAAAGCGGGTCTCTCCATCGGAGTCAACGATATGATCGTTCCACCCGAAAAGGACGAGGTGATAGCCGATGCACGTCAAAAAGTCGACGAAGTCGATCGTCAGTTTAAGAAAGGTATTATTACCACAGGTGAACGACATAACAAGATTGTCGATATCTGGACGAATGCCACTGACGAAGTCGCGCAGGTCGTCTTCGATCGCCTGATGAAAAATGAGGGCCGCGATTACATCAACCCGGTTTACTTGATGATGGATTCTGGCGCCCGCGGTAACCGGCAGCAGGTCCGTCAGCTCTGTGGTATGCGTGGTCTCATGGCAACACCATCCGGCGAAATCATCGAGCGACCGATTCTCTCCTCGTTCCGTGAGGGTTTATCGGTTCTGGAGTACTTTATTTCAACACACGGTGCACGTAAAGGACTTGCCGATACCGCGCTCAAAACGGCCGATGCGGGATACATGACACGTAAGCTTTGTGATGTTGCGATGGATTGTATCGTAGAATGTGAAGATGATGGCAATCGAAATGGTATTTGGAAACAGGCGATCATGGATGGCGATTCCGAGGTTGTGAGTTTGCAGGAACGCATTGCCGGGCGCTGTGCGGCCGAAGATGTTACCAATCCGACCAATCCCGAAGAAAAGTTTGTTTGTAGCGGTGAACTCATTACACCAGCAATTGCCCAAAAGATCGAAGAAGCGGGGATCGAACGTGTTAAAGTTCTGTCACCATTAACCGGGATGAATAATAACGGTATCCCTGCAGTGGCATACGGAATTGATCCAGCGACAAACCAGATGGTCGCTCCGGGATCGGCCGTCGGAATTATCGCTGCACAATCAATTGGGGAACCAGGAACACAGCTAACGCTTCGAACTTTCCACGTCGGTGGTGTTGCGAATAAGTTCCTGAAAGCTCCAGAGCATCGTGCCAAGGCGGATGGTGTTCTCCATCAAGAAGGATTGAAGCTTGTTCGAACAGCTGAGGGTGCGAGTATTGTACTCAATCGGACCGGGCGGTTGATTTTATCGGATCAGCGGGGGCAGGAGATTGAAAGTTACGGAATTGTTCCAGGAACCGTTCTGTTGCAAGAGGATGGTGTGAGTGTCAAGAAAGACGACCTTATTGCGGCTTGGGATCCACATAATGTGCCGATTATCGCGGAGTTTTCCGGGCGTATCCAATTTAAAGATATCATCTCTGGCATTACGGTGAAGCGTGATATCGATGAAGCCAGCGGGCGTATTACGACAGTGGTCATTGAACACAAGGAAGAGCTTGTACCGACCATTGAGATTGTCGACGATGAGGGCAAAGTAACCGCAGCTTATCAGATTCCGACGGGGGCGCAGGTACTGGTTGAAGAAGGGAATCAGATCCTTGGAGGGTCGCTATTGGCGAAAACACCGAGATCAGCTTCTAAGACGCAGGATATTACCGGTGGTTTGCCGCGGGTAGCGGAGCTGTTTGAAGCACGTCGACCGAAAGAAGCCGCGGAGATGGCAAAGATCGATGGGGTTGTTTCGTTCGGCGGAATGATCCGTAATAAGAAGCGTGTCTGGGTGACCGATACCGAAACAGGGCATCGCGAGGAACATCTGATTCCGCATGGGACAAATCTTGTGGTCCATGAAGGTGATTTCGTGAATCGCGGGCAGAACCTGACGGAAGGTGCGGCCGATCCGCATGAGATTCTCAATATCTTGGGAGCTTCGGCAGTCCAGGAATACCTGATTTCTGAGGTTCAGAAGGTCTATCGGATGCAGGGCGTGACAATTAACGATAAACATATCGAGCTGGTGGTCGCACGGATGCTGAGAAAGGTCCGCGTAACGGATCCTGGGGATTCAGATTTCTTCTGGGGTGAGCAGATCGAAAAAGATGAGTTTTACGCCAAGAACCGGGAGATTATCGAGGCCGGCGGTAAGGCAGCGGATGCGGAACCGGTGCTGTTGGGGATTACGAAATCTTCGCTAGAGACCGAAAGCTTTATTTCGGCGGCTTCCTTCCAGGAGACGACACGTGTTTTGACGGATGCGGCAACCTTGGGGAAGGTCGATGAACTGCGTGGGTTTAAAGAGAACGTCATTATGGGACATTTGATTCCGGCGGGCAGTGGTTTGCCGACGTATCGGCGTCTCAAAGTGCAGCCAGTGGAACTTGCCGAGACGCCTGAGGCAGAAGCACCTGAGATCAGTGCGATTGATACCATGGAAGTGGTGATGTCGACGTATTGATGTTCCGGTATTCAGTGTAAAAGAAGAGTGGATGATGGATTTTTCACGTTATCTTAAAGATTATCCAGATGCGGAAGGCCGGTTTGGCAATTACGGGGGCGCTTATCTGCCCTCAGAGTTGGTGCCGGCGTTTCAGGATATCACTAAGGCTTATTGGACGGTCAGTCAATCGTCACAGTTTATCAGCGAGTTGCGCCGAATTCAGAAAGAGTTTCAGGGTCGGCCGACACCGGTTTATCATTGCGAGCGGTTGTCGAAGAAACTCGGATTGGGACAGATTTATCTCAAGCGAGAGGATCTTAACCATACCGGGGCACATAAGCTGAATCACTGTATCGGTGAAAGTTTGTTGGCGAAGTTTTTAGGCAAAAAACGTGTTATCGCAGAAACGGGGGCCGGACAGCATGGGGTGGCCATGGCGACGGCAGCAGCGTTCTTTGGTTTGGAGTGTACGATCTACATGGGAGAGGTCGATATCGAGAAACAGGCGCCAAATGTTGCCCGGATGAAGGTCTTGGGTGCCGAGGTCGTTCCGGTGACGGCAGGGCTCAAAACGCTGAAAGAGGCGGTTGATGCGGCATTTGAGGATTATCTTAAAAACTATAGAGAGACGATCTATTGTATCGGTTCAGCAGTGGGGCCGCATCCGTTCCCGATGATCGTGCGCGATTTTCAGCGGGTTGTTGGGGTGGAAGCTCGGGAGCAGTTTTTAGAGATGACTGGGACACTGCCAGATGTTGTCGTAGCCTGTGTAGGCGGCGGGAGTAATTCGATTGGGATGTTTGAGGCTTTTTTAGGGGATCCGGTTGAAATCGTTGGCGTTGAGCCATTGGGGCGTGGTGAGCAGATGGGGGATCATGCGGCGTCGATGCGTTACGGTTCGGAGGGTGTGATGCATGGATTTAACAGTATTATGCTCAAAGATCCCAAGGGCAATCCGGCGCCGGTGTATTCCATTGCAAGTGGGCTCGATTATCCATCCGTTGGTCCCGAGCATGCCTTTTTACACGATATAGGACGGGTGCAGTATGATACAGTGAGCGATGAAGAGGCAGTCGATGCGTTTTTTAAATTGTCACGCTATGAGGGAATTATTCCAGCACTTGAAAGTGCACATGCCGTTGCCTATGCGATGCGTCGTGTCAAAGATATGGATCATGGATCGATTCTGGTCAATCTAAGTGGTAGGGGAGATAAAGATCTCGATTATGTGATTGAGCATTATGGGTTCGGAGAACGTTATCGAGATTTCCCGGTACAGAAGTAAAAAATCAGTGGTTAATAGAATTTTTAAATAAAAACTTGATTTAGGGCCCGTGACTTATAGTTTGACGAGAAACTGAACGTTGTTTTTGAATGCCTACCATTAATCAGTTAGTTAAGTCGCCGCGTGTAAACGTCCGTGGAAAATCGAAGGCGCCGGCGTTACGTAAAAATCCATTTCGGCGGGGAGTCTGTATTCAGGTGATGACCCGTACGCCTAAGAAACCGAATTCAGCGATTCGTAAAGTTGCGAAAGTCCGGTTAACCAGTGGTTTTGAAGTCATTGCATACATTCCCGACGAAGGGCATAGTCTTCAAGAGCACAGCATTGTACTGGTACGAGGTGGGCGTGTGAAGGACCTTCCGGGTGTACGGTATCACATTGTACGCGGTGCGCTCGACTGTTCGGGTGTTGAAAAACGGCGTCGGAGTCGTTCGAAGTACGGGGTAAAACGGCCGAAAGGGGCAAAGAAATAGAAAAGAATTATGTCGCGACGTCGTAGAGCAGAGAAGCGGGAATTTGCGAAGGACCCCCGGTTTAACAGTTCACTCATCGGGCAGCTCGTAAATATTGTCATGGAGCGTGGAAAACGTTCACTTGCGTGTTCGATTGTCTATGGTGCTTTAGAGCATGCGAGTGAGGAGCTTGCCAAGGGAGATCCGATTGAAATTTTACTTGGTGTTTTAGAAAATGCCCGGCCGAAGGTTGAGGTAAAGAGCCGTCGTGTTGGCGGTGCGACTTACCAGGTACCGGTTGAGGTTCCGTACGTTCGTCAACAGAGTCTTGTCTTCCGTTGGCTCGTGGAGTCGGCGAAATCCCGTAAGGGGAAGGCGATGCGGGAAGCACTGGGGCAAGAGATTGTTGATGCCTATAATAATACGGGTAATGTCGTAAAAAAGAAGGCCGAGATGCACCGGATGGCGCAAGCGAACCGGGCATTTGCGCACTTCGTATGGTAAGGGATTAGGGAAATGGCGAACGAGAAAATTTCTTCAGCGAATGCGTCGACGCGTAAGGCTCCGCTCGAGTACACGCGTAACATCGGGATTGCAGCCCACATTGATGCTGGAAAGACAACGACTACCGAGCGCATTTTGTATTATGCTGGTGTTGTCCATAAGATGGGTGAAGTCCATGAAGGAACGGCTGTAACCGACTGGATGGAGCAGGAGCGTGAACGTGGTATTACGATTACTTCCGCTGCCATTAGCTGTGGATGGAGGACGAGTGTTGGGCCTTTTAAAGGCATCAATCACCAAATTAATTTAATTGATACACCAGGGCACGTCGATTTTACCGCTGAGGTAGAACGTTCGCTGCGTGTCTTAGATGGCGCCGTTGGGGTATTTTGTGCAGTTGCCGGCGTACAACCACAGTCCGAGACTGTTTGGCGCCAAATGGATAAGTACCGCGTTCCACGCATTGCGTTCATCAATAAGATGGATCGCACGGGCGCGAACTTTTTAGGTGCGATCGAAGATATCCGCACAAAGCTCGGTAAAAACGCACATCCGCTTTATCTCAACATCGGTGCGGAAGATAATTTTGATGGGCTCGTTGATCTAATCGAGAGGCGGGCCTTTATTTATGACAAGACCGATGTCCTTGGGGAGCGCTTCCATACGGTTGAGATTCCGGAGGAGTATAAGGAGCAAGCTGAGAAATATCGTGAGTCGCTCATAGAAGCGCTCGCCGATTACGACGATCATCTTGCCGAAAAATACCTCGGAGGTGAGGAAATTACATCTGATGAAATTCGATCAGCGGTTCGTAAGGCGACGCTTTCGCTCGACTTTGTTGGTGTTATTCCCGGGAGTGCCTTTAAGAAGCGCGGTGTTCAGATGCTGCTCGATGCGGTCGTAGATTATCTGCCATCACCCCTCGACTTACCGCCGACTAAGGCCTACGCGGATGATGGCGGAGAAATTGATATTCGTCCTGATGATAGCGCAAAAATGACGGCGCTCGGGTTTAAGTTAATGAGCGACCCGTACGTCGGAAAGCTCGTGTTCTGTCGCGTTTACAGTGGGCAGCTGAAAAAAGGCGATACGGTTTATAATCCAAGAACGCGTAAGACGGAACGTGTCAGCCGCTTAATGATCATGAAGGCCGATGCTCGCGAGGACATCGAAGTGGCTTATTCAGGCGATATTTGTGCAATTATCGGTGTCAAAGGTATCGCAACTGGGGATACTCTTTGTGATCGTTCCTTTAATGGTGTCCTTGAGCCACCGACCTTCCCAGAACCTGTTATTAGTATGTCGATCGAGCCGAAGTCGAAAGCCGATCAAGAAAAGCTAGCGCTCGGGCTTCAGAGTCTTTCCGAAGAAGACCCAACGTTCAAAGTGACGTCAAATCCGGAAACCGGCCAGACCCTTATTTCGGGAATGGGTGAGTTGCACTTAGATATTATCCGCGATCGTCTGTTCCGGGAATTTAATGTTGATGCGACTGCGGGACGTCCACAAATTGCTTATCGTGAAACGATCACAAAAGAAGCGACCGGTGAAGGAAAGTTCATTCGTCAGTCCGGTGGTCGTGGTCAGTATGGTCATGCAGTAATTAAAATGGAGCCGGTGAAGCGCGGAGAGGGGACTTCTGTGCTCAACGAAATCGTCGGTGGTGTTATTCCTAAAGAGTATATCAAGCCGACCCAAGACGGAATTTTTGAGGGTTCGACCAATGGTGTTGTCGCGGGATATCCAGTGGTTGATTTTTGCGCACATATCGTTGATGGAAGTTTCCATGAAGTCGATTCCTCGGAAATGGCCTTTAAAATGGCCGGTATCTTTGCGTTCAAGGATGCGATGAAAAAAGCCGGACCGATTTTGTTGGAGCCGATCATGAAGGTCGAGGTCTCGACACCAGAAGAGTATCAGGGTGATGTGATTGGTGATCTCAATCGCCGTCGCGGACAGATTCAAAGCATGGAGACGAAAGGAGCACTTGCCAACATCACGGCATTTGTTCCGTTGGAGATGATGTTCGGATATGCGACGGATGTGCGTTCGTTGACGAAAGGGCGTGCAAGCTATTCGATGGAGCCCTCGCATTTCGAGCAGGTTCCATCAAACTTGTTGCAGCAGATTGTCGAGAGCGCAAGTCGTGGCGCCGCGCGGTCGTAATTTAGAAAAAAGTGTTCGTATGGCACAGAGAATTAGAATTAAGTTGAGGAGTTTTGATTACCGTCTCGTTGATCAGTCGGCGGTGGAGATTGTCGATACGGCGAAGCGTTCAGGTGCACGTGTCGTTGGGCCTGTTCCGTTGCCGACGCGACGTGAACGTTTTACGGTGAATCGTTCGCCTCATATTCATAAAAAATCGATGGATCAGTTCGAGCTCCAGGAGCACGATCGCCTCATTGACATACACGATCCAACGGCGGACACGGTTGATTCGCTGCGGCGCTTGAATCTGCCAGCAGGGGTCGACATTATGATTAATGTTTGATTTTAAAATATTGTTGACAGAGGGTTTTTGTTGAGAAGAAACGGTAAGGCTAATGCAGGTGCGACGGAGGTCGCATTTGCCGCTTAGAGTCATGAGAGATCATCGATTAGTATTAGGGAAAAAGGTCGGAATGACGCAGGTTTTTACGGAGGGGCGTTGCCTTGTTCCGGTTACGGTTGTAGAAGTATTGCCGAGTGTTATTTCGCAGATTCGAACACCAGAGCGTGATGGCTATAGTGCCATTCAGCTCGCGTACGGTGAACGGAAAGTGAAGAATTTATCCAAAGGTGTTCTGGGTCACTTGAAGTTATCTGCTAAGGAGTCCTGCGAGGGTTTGAAGGAGTTTCGTGTTGACGATGTTAGCGGGTATGAGTTAGGTGCCTCCATAGATAGTTCAATTTTTTCGGTCGGTGAGCTTATCGATGTGATTGGACAGACGAAGGGGCACGGTTTTCAAGGTGTCATGAAGCGCCATGGATTTAGTGGCGGTCCTGCAGGCCACGGTTCGATGTTTCATCGTCGCGGTGGTTCTTATGGATGTCGTGAGTGGCCAGGAAAAGTCTGGAAGGGGCGTAAGATGCCAGGACACGATGGTAGCGCGATGCGGACGGTGCAAAATTTAGAGATCGTTGATATTGTGCCGGATCGCAATGTTGTGTTGGTTCAAGGAAGTTTGCCGGGGTATAACGGTGGACTTGTTGTGTTGCGTAAGGCCGCAAAGGCGAAACAGGAGGCTGGAAAGTGAAATTGAAAGTCTACAGTCAGACAGGAGCTTTTTTAGAGGATCGCGAATATAATGTTCCAGTTTTCGAGGGCGATCACGGTGTTGCGGCGTTGAAATTTACGATCGATGCTTTGTTGGCGAACATGCGTCAGGGGAATGCATCGACGAAGACGCGTTCTGATGTAAGTGGTGGTGGTAAGAAGCCGTTTCGTCAGAAAGGGACGGGTAATGCTCGAGAGGGCTCGAGTCGGAGTCCGTTGATGCCGGGTGGCGGTGTTGTTTTTGGTCCACATCCCCGTTCGTATCGCAAGAAGGTAAATAAGAAGGTGCGGCGTTTGGCATTAGCACGTTCGCTATACGATTGCTCGGAGGAGATGCTTTTGTCGGTTGTGGAGAATTTTGCTCCAGGTCTTAAGAAAACACGTGATTTTGCTGTCTTTTTGAAAAAAATATTCCCGACGGGAAATGTGCTACTGGTGGATTCTGTCTTTAATGAGGATCTGTTGGTGTCAGCGCGGAACTTGGAGCGTGTGTATATGATTGACGCGGCATCCGTGAATGCGCTCGATTTGAAGCGCTATGATCATCTGTTGGTAAGTGAGTCTGGTTTTGGTCAGTTATTGAAGCGCGTGAGGTAAGATCATGGATCAGAAATTGATTAAGGGAATTTGTTATACGGAGAAGTCGACGAGCCTTGGCGCAGCGGCGAATCAGTACGTTTTTGATGTCGATGTGCAGAGTTCTAAGGAGGAAATTGCAGCGGCGGTCAGTACGTTTTTTAAGGTCTCTGTTTTGAAGGTAAATACCCTGCGGCGTGATGGTAAGTTGCGGAGAAATCGAATGAAGCGTGGTGTTTACGGAGTGACACCTCGACGGAAGATCGCTATTGTGACGCTCAAGGCGGGTGAAAAGATCGAAATTGTTTAAGGTAGAAGGGCGGTAGAGAATGGCAGTTACACAGCGTAAGCCCGGAACACCGGGGCAGAGGTTTTTAGCACTGAATCGTAGAGAGCTTTGGCAAGGGGCGCCGGAGTCGTCGCTCATCGTGCGGATGCATCAGAGTCGTGGGCGAAATTGCTACGGGCGCATCACATCACGTCGTCGTGGTGGTGGTCATAAGCAGGCGATCCGTGTTGTTGATTTTGCACGCAATAAATTTGATATTTCGGCTAAAGTGAGCCGAATTGAGTATGACCCTAACCGTTCAGCGGATCTAGCCTTGCTCTGTTATGCGGATGGTGAAAAGCGCTATATTTTGGCGCCGCGGGGCCTTAAGATTGGCGATGAGGTGGTCAGTTTGAATGAACGGCCGAAGGATTTTGCGGTGGGGATGTCTCTGCCGTTGCGGTTGATCCCAGCAGGTGTATTTGTCCACTGTGTGGAAATTGAACCCGGACATGGCGCTGCAATTGCGCGTGGTGCTGGCGTTGGGGTTCAGATTGTTGCATTTGATAATGGCTACGTGACGGTGAAGATGCCGAGTGGCGAAATCCGTCTGTTGAATCCGAAGTGTCGCGCGACGATTGGTCAGGTTGGTAATAGTGATCACGCGAAACAGTCTCTTGGAAAAGCGGGACGGACGCGTTGGTTGGGGCGTCGTCCTCGAGTGCGTGGTGTTGTGATGAATCCTGTCGATCACCCGATGGGTGGTGGTGAAGGGCGAACTTCGGGTGGCGGTCATCCGGTATCGCCGTGGGGGCAGCTCGCGAAGGGCTACCCGACGCGGAAGCGTTCGCAAAAGTCGAATCGTATGATTTTAATTCGTAGGAACGGTAAGAAGGTAAAGAGGGGCTAGTGTATGGCGCGTTCTGCTAAAAAAGGTTTTTTTGTCGATCCGAGCTTAATGGATAAGGTGGATGCCGCGCAAGCCGCGAGTAGCCGTAAGCCGATCAAGACATGGTCACGTCGTTCGACGATCGGTCCAGAGTTTGTAGGGCTTAATTTTCAGGTCCATAACGGGAAGACATTTACAGAGGTGTACGTAACGGAGAACATGGTCGGGCATAAGCTCGGGGAGTTTTCGCCGACGCGTACGTTTAAGGGGCATAGTCCGCATACGCAGAAGTAATATGGAATTTAGAGCATTAACGAAATTTGTTCGCATGTCGGATAAGAAGGTCCGCGAGGTGACGCGTGTTTTACGGGGGCGGAAAGCGGATGAGGCAGTTCAGATGTTAAAGTTTGTTCCGCGGAAGTCGGCACGTCTCGTCGAAAAAACTTTATCGAGCGCGATTGCCAATGCGGAATGTCAGGGAATTCGCAAAGAAGCGTTGACGATTAAGGCAGCGGTCACGGAGCAAGGGGTTTCGTTTCGTCGGTTTATACCGGCGTCGCGTGGATCAGCGCATCCAATTCGTAAGCGTACGAGCCATATTCGGATTGTGCTCACCGACAATTTAAGCTAGAGACGTATGGGACAGAAGGTTAATCCGATTGGTTTTCGTTTATCGGTTCGTCGCAATTGGCGTTCGCGCTGGTATGCGACAAAACAGGCCTATCCGTTATTTTTAAAAGAGGATTACGAGATTCGTTCCTTTTTACGGCGTCGCTTACCGGCGGCATCGTTTTCGGATGTCTTTATTGAGCGGGCGGGAGAGCGCGTCCGGATTAAGATTTATACCTCTCGGCCTGGTGTAATTATTGGTCGAAAAGGACAAGATCTGGATAATCTATGTGCCGCATTGAAGAAGACGATTGGTCGTGAGGTGATTGTTGATATTCAGGAGATTCGGAAGCCGGATTTAGTGGCACAGCTCGTTTCGGAGGGAATTGCTTTACAGTTAGAGCGACGGATCTCGTTCCGCAGAGCAATGAAGAAAGCCATCCAGTCGGCGATGAGTCTTGGAGCGGATGGAATTCGTATCCAGTGTGCGGGACGTCTCGGTGGTGCGGAGATCGCGCGTTCGGAATCTCAACGTGCGGGCCGCGTGCCGTTGCATACCCTCAAGGAAAACATCGATTATGGTTTTTCAGAGGCCAATACGGTTTATGGGAAAATTGGTGTGAAGTGCTGGGTGTGCCGCAATGATAGTCTTAAGGTGTAGGAAGAGAGTGAGCAATGAGTAAGTTATCTCCGGCGCGGACGAAGTACCGCAAAGTACAAAAGGGGCGTAATCGAGGAAACGCTCGTGGTGGTGATTTTTTAGCGTTTGGCGACTGTGGTATTCAGACCTTAGATCGTGGATGTCTTTCAGCTTCTCAGATTGAGGCTGCTCGTATCGCGATTTCTCGGCATCTCAAGAGAAAGGGAAAGCTGTGGGTCCGTGTTTTTCCGCATACGCCAGTTACTAAGAAACCTGCCGAAACGCGTATGGGAAAAGGCAAGGGTGCTGTAGAATATTGGGGCGCAGAAATTAAACCTGGGATGATTTTGTTTGAGCTCGCCGGTGTTTCGGTGACGCTTGCGCGGGAGGCATTTCGTTTAGCGGATTTTAAGTTACCTTTCCGGTGCCGCTTTATTAGTCGTGAGGAGTTGGAGGCTTACTAATGGAAGATTTAGCGAGTGGAACTGTACAGGAGCTTTTAGAGGAATTGCATTCGATTGAACGGCAGTTATTAGAGCTGTCGTTGAAAAAATGTGCTGGGCTTTTACAGAAACCGCACGTTGTTTCAGATCTTCGACGTCAGGGTGCTCGAATTCGTACTTTTTTGGGACAAAAGACTTGCAAAGCGTCTGATAACCAAAAGGTTGCATAACTATGGAGACGCGGAAATTTCGAAAAAGTTTACAGGGCGTCGTGACCGGAAAGTCGGGCGATAAGAGCCTGAAGGTGGTGTATTTTTATAAGATTCCGCATGCCCTCTATCGGAAAGAGGTTCGCCGGAAGACGGTACTCCATGTACATGACGAGAAAAATGAGTGCCTCGTCGGGGATAAGGTCGAGATTATGGAGACACGTCCATTGAGCAAGATGAAGCGCTGGCGAGTACTGCGCGTCATTGAGCGTATGCCGGTATCGAAGTAGGAGGACATATGTTGCAGCAACAAAGTATTTTAGATGTCGCGGACAATACGGGTGCAAAAAAAGCGATGATGATCCGTCGCCTTGGTCAAAACACGCGCACCGCAGGTATCGGGGATGTGATTATCGCCTCGATTCGTCAGAGTGCGCCGGAGGCAGCCGTCAAAAAAGGCAGTGTTGTCCGTGCTGTGATTGTCCGTACAGCGGCTCCGATTGCACGTGAAGACGGAAGTTATCTCCGCTTTGACAATAATGCGTGTGTCGTTATTGATGATAAAGGTAATCCAAAGGGAAGTCGTATATTTGGGCCGATTGCGCGTGAATTACGGCAGAAAAATTTTATGAAGATCATTTCCTTAGCACCGGAGGTCTTATGAAGTATAAACTTAAGCGGAATGATGAGGTTGTTGTAATTTCCGGCCAGCATAAAGGTGAACGGGGAAAGGTCTTGGAGGTGTTGCGTGAAGCCTGTCGTGTAGTTGTTGAAGGCGTTGCGTTGCGGAAACATTATTTAAAGAAGGATCAAAATCATCCGGAGGGCGGAGAGGTTGAGCGTGAGAGCAGTTTGCATTATTCGAATGTGATGCTTGCGTCTCGATATGACCGTAAGCGGAAGTAAACTAAGGAGTTCCGGGGCGTGAAAAGCGGTAATCTCGGGATATAAGAAAACATGAAACAATCAGTCTTAAAAGAGTGCTACTTGTCGTCAGTCGTTAAGGATTTGACGGACCTTTATCACTATAAGAATCGACATTTGGTTCCTTGTTTGGAAAAGATTGTCGTCAATTCGGCGATTGCATCGGACTGGGACAAAGGGTTTATTGCAGATGTGGAAAAAGACATTGCTGCGATTTGCTGCCAAAAGCCAATTGTCGTTCGAGCTAAAAAGAGCATTTCGAACTTTAAACTTCGTAAGGGGATGCCGAATGGCATTAAAGTGACGCTTCGAGGTAATGCGATGTACGAGTTTTTCTATCGCTTGGTTTCGATTGCGCTCCCGGCGGTTCGCGATTTTCGGGGTGTATCGAATAAGTTTGACGGCAGCGGAAATTATACGCTTGGCATCGTCGATCATACAATTTTTCCTGAGGTAACGGTAGATAAGGAACGCCGTTTGATTGGAATGGACATTACTTTTGTAACATCTGCGAAAACGGATGCAGAGGGTCGCGATCTTTTGCGTCTCCTGGGTGTGCCGTTCCGTAAAAAAAGTGCGTAAGAAGGCAGCGTTATGGCAAAGACATCGGTCATTGAAAGAAATAAGAAGCGGCAAGCGATGGTCGCAAAGTACGCAGAACAGCGTAAGGAGTTGAAGAAAATTTTGAGAAATCCGGCAACTTCTGATGAAGATTTTTGGGCGGCAAGTCGTAAACTCGCGACCCTTCCTCGGAATTCTTCGGCGGTGCGCGTACGGAATCGTTGTTCAATTACAGGGCGCGGTCGGGCGTATTTCGGTCGGTTTGGAGTGTCGCGTATTCAGTTAAGGGAGTTGGTCTCATTTGGTCAGATCCCAGGAGTTATTAAGGCGTCGTGGTAAAATGGATGCAATAGGCGATTTTTTAACGGTTATCCGAAATGCGAGTGCAGCGCGTAAACGCTGCTGTTCGGTTACCTCTTCAAATATGCGCAAGCGTGTTGCGGAGGTATTGAAGCGGAATGGCTATATTAAGGATTACGGTGTCGAAGAAGTCCGTCCAGGAGTCAAGTCGTTGCATGTCGATTTAAAGTACGTGAAAGGCACTCCAGCGATTTCAGGATTAGTGCGGTGTAGCCGTCCAGGACGTCGTTTATACTGCGATTGTAACTCGATCCCCAAGGTCTTTAATAATCTCGGAATGTGTATTTTAACAACGCCACGTGGGGTACTGTCGGGACGCGATGCGCTTCAAAGCCATGTTGGCGGTGAATTATTGTGTAAGGTTTGGTAAGCATGAGTCGTATTGGAAAGTTGCCGGTTGAGATTCCATCGTCTGTGAAAGTAAATTTGACAGGGAATCATGTCGAGGTTTCCGGACCTCATGGAAGCCTTAAGCAGGACTTTGGTGAAGGAGTTGTATTATCGCTTGTAGATGGCTCATTGACCGTTGCGCCAAAAGATCAATCGCCGCACGCGAATGCGATGCATGGAACAGTTCGCTCGATTATTCATAACATGGTAACGGGTGTTCAAACGCCTTATCAAAAGGATCTCGAGATTCAGGGAGTTGGTTTTAAGGCAGCTCTCAAGGGAAGTGTTTTGGATCTTTCGCTCGGGTACTCTCATCCGGTGAATTATGCAATCCCGGAGGGAATTAGTGTTACTATTAAGGATGGAACGCAGATCAATATTAAGGGTGCCGACAAAGCCTTAGTCGGTAAGGTTGCGGCGGAAATCAAACGCTTTTACCCGGTGGAGCCCTATAAAGGTAAAGGTGTTCGTATCGCAGGCGAGCATGTCCGTCGGAAGGAAGGTAAGAAATCGGCGAAGTAGGGAGGTAGTTTATGAATTTAGATCATAAAAAGTGTGTGCAGTTACGTCGGCGTTTACGGATTCGCAAAAATGTTTTAGGTTCTGCGGAGCGTCCTCGATTGTCATTGCACTTCAGTGAGAAGCATATTTACGCGCAGTGCATTGATGACACTTGTGGCCGGACGCTTGTTTATTTGTCGACACAGTCAAAGAATACAGCGCATAAGTCGAATGTTGCGGGGGCGACTGAGTTTGGAAAAGCGTTTGGCGATGCCGCGATTAAGGCGGGCGTTCAAGCGGTTGTATTTGACCGTGGCATCAAGCGGTATCACGGTAAGGTGAAGGCATTTGCTGATTCTGCTCGCAGCGTGGGGGTACAGTTTTAATGAGTGGTACAAATTTGAAGTCGAATCGGCGGACACGTAACAACAACCGTCAGAGCGAGCCCTCAGATGAGGCCAATCGCTTAACTGATCGGGTCGTGTTTATCAATCGTTGTGCAAAGGTTGTAAAAGGAGGGCGTCGCTTTGGGTTTTCAGCGCTTGTTGTGGTAGGCGATGGTGCTGGGCGTGTTGGGATTGGTCTCGGTAAGGCAAAGGAGACCCCGGATGCGGTAAAAAAAGCCGTTGAGCACGCCAAGAAAGAATTGCGTAGTTATGCCCTTGCGGGACATACCATTCCTCACGAAGTGACCGGTTCATTTGATGGCGGTTTGGTGATGTTACGTCCCGCAGCTCCGGGAACGGGCGTTGTTGCGGGTGGTGGTGTTCGATTAGTTTTAGAGTCGTTGGGCGTGTCCGATGTGCTGTCCAAATCGATGGGTTCGAACAATCCATTTGCGATGGTTGGGGCGACTTTAGATGCTCTCAAAAAATTACGCCGTTACAGCGATGCGATGGGCTTACGCCACGCGTCAGCGGATGAAGAATAGGAGTTTGTTGTGAAACTACATGATTTAGTCAAAGTTGGTGCCAATCGTGCAACGAAGCGCCGTGGTCGTGGACAGGCGTCGGGTGTTGGTGGAACATCGGGTCGTGGGCACAAGGGCGGTAAGGCCCGTTCGGGGTATTCGCCAGCACCTTGTTGCTCGGGGCTGCCATACTATCGCCGTTTGCCAAAACGTGGCTTTAAAAATGGAGCGTTTGGGCAGGATTTTGTTGCGATCAATATCGACACATTGGCACGGTTAGATTGTGCTGAAATTACACGAGAAGTGTTGGTTGAACGTGGTGTTGTGCGTACGAGTGAGTCATTGATTAAGGTGTTGGGACGGGGAGAGATTACGAAAGCTATCAGAGTTATTGCTGATCAGTTTTCGGAGGCGGCGCGTCGGAAGATTGAGGCAGCCGGCGGTACCATCGAGGCATTGGCGGTGCGTTAATTCATGTTTTCAGCATTTATCAATTGTTTGAAAATCCAGGAGCTGCGTAATAAGGTCATTATTACGCTGGCGCTGTTATTTGTAGCGCGGATCGGTGCAAGTATTCCGCTGCCGGGGTTGGATCCGAAGCCGCTTCATGACTTCTTTGCAAGCCAACAGGCATCCGGTGGGAGTCTTGTGGGCATGTATAACATGTTCACGGGAGGGGCCTTTTTAAAAGGGGCCATTTTCGGTCTTGGCGTAATGCCATACATTAGTGCTTCAATTATTCTGCAGTTGCTGGTGGCGGTGATGCCAGGGCTCGCGCGCGTACAACGTGAGCAGGACGGGCGTCAGCGGATCATGCAATATACACGCTATCTGACGCTTTTGATCTGTCTGATTCAGGGTATTTTATTAGTTTTAGCGCTTTCAAATTATCCAGAGAAAATTTTCCCGGGGTTCAATCAGGCAGTCTACGGGGATATCGTTGTAATGAATCATGGTTGGTTCTTGTTCAATTCGACGATTATTCTTTCAGCTGGAACGATGATTCTGACTTGGTTAGGTGACCGCATCACGCAGTTGGGTGTTGGGAATGGTGTTTCGCTCTTAATTACTGTTGGTATTTTGTCTTCGCTGCCGGGAGCGGTGATGCAACTCATTAAGATGTTTCATAGCCCTGTTGGCGCGGATTCAGGAAGTTTGGGTAATGGCCATCTTTTCTTGATGGCAGTCTTATTGGTCGTTGTGATTTATGGCATGGTGGCCGTGACGCAGGCGAATCGAAAAATTTCGGTTCAATACGCACGACGTGTTGTCGGACGCGGGAAAATGATGGGGGGGCAGGTTTCATTTTTGCCATTAAAGGTCAATTACGCAGGCGTTATGCCAGTTATCTTTGCGAGTACATTGATTATGTTCCCGCAGCAGATTTTCACTTATATTGCGGGTGCGTGGAATATTCCTTTTTGTGCACAAATCGCGAATGCGCTGATGCACGGATCGACAGTTTTCTACATTGTTTACGGTCTATTGATCCTCTGTTTCAGTTACTTTTGGGTGTCCATTATGTTTAAACCTCAGCAGATCGCAGAGGATCTGAAAAAGAGCGGTGGCTATATCCCGGGTGTCCGACCTGGTAGTGATACAGCGGCATTTTTGGACTTTTCGATGACACGTTTGACGTTGGCGGGGGCTATTTTCTTAACCATCGTTGCGTTGTTGCCGGATCTGATTTCTATTTATTGCGGCATCCCGTACACGATTTCCATGTTTTTCGGAGGGACCGGAACATTGATTACGGTTGGCGTACTGCTCGATACGATGCGCCAAATGGAGGTGCAGCTCATTGAGCGCAATTATGACGGGTTCCTTCAAAAAGGGAAAATGCGGTCACGTGGCAAAAAGGATTCTGTCGGAATAGCAGATGTCGTCGATTCCTGCCGGACGATGAAGGTTGTGTTCGTCGCTTTGGGGATTGCCCTGGTGATTGGCCTGATTGCTTGGGCATTGAAGTAGCCTCATCATGATTCCGATAAAATCGATTGAGGAAATTCAAAAAATGCGACGAGCGGGTGAGGTGTCCGCGCGTGTACTTGCCGAGGTCTGTGAAAAAGTCGCTCCGGGTGTTTCGACGCAAGATCTTGACGATTACACGAAGCAGGCCATGGACCGTCACGGTGCTGTCAGTTCAAGCTATGGTTTTCGTTCGGGAAAGCGTGTGTTTCCAGGGTACGGTTGCCTCTCGGTCAATGAGGAAATCGTCCATGGAATCCCTTCGAAGCGAAAAATTTTAAAAGAAGGCGATATTGTCAGTATCGATCTCGCTATGAGCGTCGATGGCTATTGTGGAGATAATACTCGAACCGTGTTGGTTGGTGCGGTGCCAGAGGAAGTTGCGCGTTTAGTCTCAGTGACGCAAGCTGCGCTGTTTGCGGGAATCGCGGCGGCGTTGCCAGGAAATACCGTTGGGCATATTTCTTCGGCGATTCAAAAAGTAGCGGATATTAATCACCTTGGGGTTGTGCGAGAACTGGTGGGACATGGGATTGGTCGAGCGATGCATGAGGATCCGCAGGTACCGAATTACGGCAGCTCCGGGAAAGGTCCGGTATTAAAGCCGGGAATGACATTAGCGATTGAGCCGATGTTTACGCAGGGGAGCCCTAAAATTGCTGTTGATGCCGATGGTTGGACGATCCGTACGGCGGATCATCGAATGGCAGCTCATTGGGAGCATACAATTTTGATTACGGAGAATGCTCCGGAGGTCTTGACTTTACCTCAAAAATGATTTCAGAACATTTTAGCAGAGAAAAACTATGCCGCGTTTGATAGGAGTTGACATCCCGAATAATAAGAAGTTGCCGTACGCGTTGCGCTACATTTATGGCATTGGGCCGTGTCGTGCGGATCTCATCGTCGAGCAGACAGGGCTTGATTCCAATATGCGCGCTCAAGATCTCACGGAAGAAAATATGAACCAGATTACAGCCGTTGTTATTGAAAATGGCTGGAAGGTTGAAGGAGATTTACGGCGCGAGATTGCATCGAATTTAAAGCGTCTCCAAGCGATTAAGTGTTATCGTGGGATCCGTCACTACCGCGGGTTACCGGTTCGGGGGCAAAGGACCTCGACCAATGCGCGTACTCGGAAGGGCGCACGGAAGACGATTGGTGTCGTAAGAAAGAAGTAAAATGGCAGACGAAGAATCGCTAGTATTAACGGAAGAGTCGGTAATTCCTGAAAAGAAGGAATCCGTTCAAGATATCCTCAGTGAGGGCGAAACCGAGACAAAGATCCGGAAGGCGAAGAACAGTAAGAATATTTCGCATGGGGTATGTAGCATTTTAGCAACTTTCAATAATACAAAGGTATGCTTTACAGACCTTCAGGGGAATGTTGTTTCCTGGTCAAGTTCTGGTCGGTGTAATTTTCGTGGTTCACGGAAGTCGACTGCATATGCGGCACAAGTTGTTACTCAGGAGGCCGGGCGTGTAGCGTTGTCGCACGGATTTAAGGAAGTTGAGGTAAAAGTAAAGGGGCCAGGAATGGGGCGTGATTCGGCGATTCGGGCCTTACAGACGCTCGGGTTAACCGTCAATTCGATTACGGACTTAACACCGGTTCCACATAATGGTTGTCGTCCCCGGAAACGTCGTAGAATCTAATTTTTTTGAGAAGAGAAAGCTATGTCTCGTTATACAGGTCCTAAAGCTAGAATTAATCGGCGTTTTGGCTGTGAAATTTTCCCCTCATGTAAAGCGGTTGAGCGGAAGCCGTACTGTCCGGGGATCCACGGTCCACGCCTCCGTCGGAAGGTTTCGGAATACGGGACCGGTCTCAATGAGAAGCAGAAATTACGCTACATGTATGGGTTAACGGAGAAGCAGTTCCGTCTTACCTTTGATCGGGCTAAGGCAAAACGCGGCGTAACGAGTGAGCAATTTTTACGTCTTTTAGAGATGCGCCTGGATAGTGTTGTCTATCTCTTAGGTTTGGCGCGAACTCGTCGGGCGGCGCGTCAGTTTGTCAACCACGGACACGTTTTAGTGAATGGCCAAAAAGTAGATATTCCGAGCTATAACTGTACAGCCGGGGATACGATTGAGGTCTGTGAGGGGACGTCGTCAAAACGGTGTGCGGTGCAGAGTGTTGAAGATTGCCGTTATCGGGCAGTACCTGCGTGGATGACCTTTGACGAAGATGCATTATCCGGAAAGGTTGAGCGCGATCCGATTGCCGAGGAGCTCGAACAAAAAATTAATGCGCAGCTCATCGTTGAGTTCTATAGCCGTTAGTCGTTATGGTCAGACGTTTAGGAAAATTTGAGTTGCCGCGGAAGATGGTGCGGATTGAAGAAACCGCAACGGATACGTATGGCATGTTTGTCGCAGAACCCTTTGAGTCCGGCTACGGTCACAGCATCGGTAATTCGATACGGCGTGTACTCCTGAGTTCAATCGAAGGTGTTGCGATTTCATCTGTAAAGATCGAGGGTGTTGCTCACGAGTTTCAATCTATTCCCGGTATTGTTGAAGATGTCGCTGCGATCATCTTAAATCTAAAAAAAGTTCTTTTAAAGGCGGATACCCGGGGAAGTATCCATCTCTCCATAGATGTGGATCGCGAAGGGGTTGTAACCGCTGCTGATATTCACAGTGATACCCCTGTGACGGTTGTAAACCCCGATCAGATCATTTGTACGATTAACGAAAAGCGCCGCTTGTTCATGGAGATGGAAGCGGAAGTTGGTCGTGGCTATGCCCTGGCGGACGAGCGGAAATTTACGACTGACATCGGTATTATCCCGATTGATGCGCTTTACAGCCCGGTTAAGTTGGCCCGATATTCCGTAGAGGATACGCGTGTTGGCCAGATGACAGATTTTGACAAGCTAACGCTCGAGATTTGGACCGACGGTCGTGTAACGCCCGAGACCGCATTGAAAGATTCGATTGCGATTTTAAAGCAACATCTGGATGTATTTGATTCGATTAATGGCGATTTCGTCGAGTTCGATGATGGTGCCCGTGAGGCAAGCGATGAGCAGAATCGTCTACGTGTACTTCTGAACATGAGTGTCAACGAGATTGAGCTTTCCGTTCGTGCCGCGAACTGTCTCAATAACGCAAATATTACGACGGTTGGCGAACTTGTCATGAAGGGCGAAAACGAGATGTTAAAGTACCGCAACTTCGGTAAGAAATCGTTAACTGAGATTAAAAATAAGCTCGAAGAGTTAGGATTATCGCTTGGGATGAAAGTCGACGAGCGGATGTTAAATAGTTAGGAAAACCATGCGTCACCAGAAACATAATCACATTTTAGGTGTTAAAAAGGAGCATCGTGAGGCGTTGCTCGCCAGTTTAACGACGGCGTTATTGACCCATGACCGGATTGAGACGACGCTTGCAAAAGCGCGTGCCTTACGTCCATTTGCGGAGAAAATTATCACTTTAGCCAAAAAGGCGCGCACGGTCGAAGCTCCGGAGCAAAAGCTGCACTTTCGTCGACTTGCATTAGCACGCGTACGTGATGAGAGCGTTGTGAAGTCCTTATTCGACGAAAAAGTGGAGAGCTTTTTGAAGCGCAACGGGGGATATACACGGATTTATAAACTCGTCCCGCGTTACAGCGATGCCAGTAAGATGGCGATCATCGAGCTTGTTGCTGCCGATGACGCCGGTCATAAAAAGCCGCGGCGCCGTGGTGCAAAAAAGGCCAAAGCACCTGCAGAAGAGGCGGTTGCCTAGTTTTTTGAGAATAACATTGTAAAAACAGATCTCGTAGCTGGAATGCTACGAGTTTTTTTATGATCCGAGGAGCTTCATTTAAGAATTGGCTCGAGCGTATTGCGCATCTCGATAAAGCGACGCTTATTACGCTGGCGAAACGCTTTTACGGTCAACGCGAGTTTTTCCAAAAAATCCTAAACCTCATCCAAGATGGAATTATTGTAATCGATTCTTCTGGCCGGATAGAGCTCATCAACACAACCGCAGAAACGATGCTCAACCTCAAAGATATCGGAGATATGATTTTATGGAAATGCATTCCCGAGCTCTTGAAACAAGTCGATATTCAACACATTACGGAACATTCCATCCACGCAGAGGTTCATTTGACCTACCCCTCTTCAAAAATCTTACGCTTTTATTCAGTACCGATTGAGGAAGGCGATACGCTTCGAGCGGTTTGTGTTTTTTCGGATATTACACAGCATATTCAAAAAAAAGCATGTGAGATTGAGGAGGGAAAGATCGAGTCGGTTGCGCTTTTATCGGCCGGAATTGCCCATGAAATTGGGAATCCTTTGAACTCGATTGCACTCCAACTTGAGCTCATGAAAAGTGATCTTAGCGCGGGACATAAGGATACGATTTTGTCAGCGATTGATATTTGTCGCACAGAAGTCGATCGTCTCAACGGAATTATTAAAAATTTTCTCCAGGCACTGCGCCCTGTGACGCCGAATTTGACCGATGCCGATGTGCTCGAATTGCTACATTTTGTTGTTAAATTTTTATCGCCCGAGCTTGTGAATGATGGAGTTGAGATTCGCTTTGAAGTCGATGGCGAAATTCCATTAATTATTGGAGATACCAATCAATTAAAGCAGGTTTTTTTCAATATCGTTAAAAATGCGGTCGACGCGATGACCACTCGTAAACAGCTAACGATACAAGTTTCTTCGGATGATGAGCACGTCCTGGTCGCGTTTTGCGATACGGGGGAGGGGATGAGCGAGGTCCAGATTCAGCAGGTATTTACGCCATTTGTAACCTCAAAGGCACATGGAAGTGGTCTGGGGATGTTTATTGTTCAGCGCATTCTCCGTGAACACGGTGCCTCGATCACTGTTGAATCGCACGAACATCAGGGGACAAAAATCGTGCTTTCTTTTCCGCGAAAAATTAAAAATCCGAAGCAGATTACGCAGAAAACATCGCACTTAATTGCTGACGATTGATCTTAGCATTATGCCGTGGATCGACTGGAAACTTTTTAAGGAAAAAGAAATGCTCGATTGATTCGGTTTTGGGAAATTGTTGTGCAAGTTGTTTAAGATGGCGTCGAAAAGCCCATCGTTGCCAGAAGAAATGGGGATAATAACCTTCTTTCGGAAGAATGACGAGCGCAGGAACAACAATGCCTTTGGCTTCGTAGCGAATCAGCGCTGCACGTGCGACCTTCGAGTATTTACAAAAGAGTGGCTCAATACAATCCGGAAAATATTCCTCACTCCCGGATACAACACGCTCGGACTTACGCCCACAAAACCATAGGCGACCTTTTTCATCCAAAAACCCAAGGTCACCCATTCGATGCCACAGTTTTCCGTTGTCATTAATCTTTGCCAACCGTGTTGCCTCGGGAAGTTGATCGTACGCCTCGGTAACATTTTCTCCAGAAACAATAATTTCACCGATAAAACCAGTCGGTAACACATGTCGCTCTTCAATCGCTGTTAATGGCTCGTCTATGGGAGCGATAATTTTAACAGTAACGCCTTCGACGGGATAGCCGATGCAAGTGCCTGCACCATTTTCCTGATAAGGGCGTAATTCCTCTAAAATAGTTGTCGCTTCGAGGAGACAAATCGGCAAACATTCTGTTGCGCCGTAGGGTGTGTAAATTTTGGCATTGGGGGCGGCCTTACGGATCTTTTCTAAAACGCGTGGTGTCGCTGAAACTCCGGCGAGAAAAATCTGATCCAGGCTCCGCAGTTTTAATTCATTTTCTAGGCAATAGTCCGCGATTTTTTCCCACAGCACAGGGGCACCAAAACTGCTGGTCGCTGCACTATTCGCAATCGTCTCAATGACACTAGGTAAATGCAACGTCGCCGGTTTCGTATAATCGATATCAGGAATAATCGTTGTCCGACCAAACATCGGATTAAAGAGCATGAATGCAGGTAGCAACGTGACGTCACGAGCATTTTGCATGAGTCGAAGGCTAGCTCGCAGTTTGCGTAATTGGGCGGCGAAGTGCTTGGCGCAGTAGACAACTCCTTTGGCGGGACCCGTAGAACCAGAGGTAAAGAGAATTGCAGCAACATCGTCTTCGTTCGAAGGATGCATAATCGTTGCTGGCTGCTCACGCTTTGCGAAATGGTGCGAAATCGGAATCACTTTCCCTTGGAGGGGCAAAAACTTTAAACGTACCCACCAGCGGAGCGCGCGAGACCCTAAAATAAAATCCGGTTTGGAAAAATTCGCGAGACGTACAAGTTGCCGAATCCCCATGCCCGAATCGATCAATATGGGAATTGCCCCCATCCGGATGAGTGCAAAAAAGGCGCACATCATTTCGATGCCCGGTTTGAGAAGCATAAGCACACGTTTCCCCGCACGAATCCCACTTTTTTGAAATTTCGAAACATATTGATCAATCCGCCGATCAAACTCCCCATAGCAGAGCCGACGACGAATTACCGCATGTTGGCGGTGTCGCCTCATCTCGATAACGGCATCCGTCGAAGGCGTTGCCGTTGCGTACTGTTTGATGATTTGGGTGAGATTGTCGCTCATAATGCAGCCCGAAGCGCTTGCTCGCGTTCGAGGAGCGTCGGGTGAGAATAGTAGAAGGCGCTAAAAAGGGGATGTGGAGTGAGATTGGATAAATTTTTCTGATGAAGCTTTTGGAGGCTTGCAATGAGTGGCTCGGCACTGCCTATAGCCGTTTTTGCAAAGCGGTCGGCCTCATATTCGTATTGGCGCGATAAACGGTTGAAAATTGGTTCAAACCAGAACGTAATCCCTTCAGCAACTAAGGGAAAGAGCACAAAAAGGGGTACAAAAATGTCCGCTGTTTCAAATCCAAAACTGCTTAAAAACCATGGTGCGATGGCAAGCTGGTATAGCACGGCAAAGCCCAGAAAACTACAAAAACTCTCTAATAAAAGCGACTTACGGATGTGGCATTTTTTATAGTGTCCAATTTCGTGTGCCAGCACTGCGGCGAGCTCGTCAACGGTCAACTGTGCAACTAATGTATCGTAGAGCACAATGTGGCGGAACTTCCCAATACCGGTAAAAAACGCATTGGAATGTAGGGAGCGCCGACTGCCATCCATCAGGAAAATTTTGTTAATTGGGAACTGTGTCTGTTGTGCGAGCTGAAAAAGCCGATCTTTTAGGGGGCCATCTTCTAATGGTGTTAACTTATTGAAAATTGGAAGAATAATGAGCGGATAGAGGATTGTCATGACGAGCTTGAAGCCCGTGAGTGTCGCCCAAACGAGTAACCACCAAGTATACGTAAACGATTGAAAGAGATACACAAGAAGCGCGAGAATCGGAAGACCGATTAGGGCGCTGAGGAGGTAGCCTTTAAGTTTGTCGCTCCAGAAAATTTTTAACGTTGATTGGTTAAATCCAAACCGTTCTTCGAGACGAAATTGACTCCACCAACTGAGGGGAATTGAAAAGAGAGAGAGGATCAAGTGGATAAAGAGGAAGTTAGCGGCTTGTCCCCAGATACCTGTTCCGAAGTGTTGGAGGTAAAACGAAAACAGTATAGGAAGGACGCCATAGAGGAGAATGACTGCATCCAAGCCGAAATCAAAAACATCACAGAACGATGAAAATCGCGATTTTGCCAATGTGTAGTCGACACTCTTTTGGTAGGTGTCCAAAGTCACAAAGCTTCGGCAACGTTCAGGAACCATATTGCGGCGCGCCCAGACATACCGTCGATTGAGCCCATTAAGGCATAGTTCCGTCACTAGCTTAAGCGCCAACAACCCGATCACCGCCGTCGTGACGTCATTGAGATACATACGCGTGCCAGGGTGAACAAAACCCCATCGGCGTCAACGGAAATTACGCCTCAGCACTAGCCGGTGTTATGAGGCTCTTTTTCATGGCCTCGAGATTTTTCAGCATACGATTGAGACGGGTATAGCACTCTGCCTTGGGGAGATTTTTGAGCTGAGGACATAGCTCTAGGAGTTTATCTTTTGTCGTTGGAATTTCAGCAACTAACTTTGATACAACCTCGAGCCTTTCCTTTTTACCAGCATTCATCCGCCGTTGATGATCTTTTAGCATTTTTTGGAGGTCTTTTTGGTTAAAGGTATGAATTTCTGTGGAATTATTCAGTTTTGCTGAATGTATGAGTGCCATTTGTGCGCACCCTGCCGTAGCAATTGCGCTTAACGACATAGGGTCGCCATTAACCTTTGTATGCTCATAGTTTGTGAGATCAAAATTATTCAGCATGGCAAGTACGGAAACAAATGCTTGCACTTGTTCCGATCCGATACGCTTTGCAGCTTCATCATAGGCCTGTTCGATGAGTGTGTCGTTACCAGTTGCATCGAGATGGTCTGGAATCCCATCTTTATCGGTGTCTATCTTGGAATCTGCTATACGGTCTTCTTGAATAATTTCCTGCGCTTCTTCGAAACTTTCGAGAAGCCTTTCTTTAATGACTTCAGCTTCACCCGGTTTGGGAGGTTCAGATACGGGCGTTTCGGATCTTGCACTATCGGCTGCGGAGGTCATGTCGTTACTAAGAAAGTTACTGGTAATAGCAGGTTTCTTTTCTTCCTCATTCGCGGCATCTATGTGAGCGTTGTAACTTTGAATTGTTTCAACACTGCTTTTCCTCCCAAAATCTCCTGAAACTCCTTCAATTGGGCTGCTCATCGTCGCCTCCGGGTTATAGCATTAATAAATTAGCCGGGCCAAACGATCCCGGTGCGCTGGCCGTATCTTGGGCGCAGAATTGTGAAAACTGAGTTAACTTTTCCTCGATCTTGGGGACAGAGGCAAAAAATTCACTGATGACTTTGAGCAGAAGCGTGTCCGTGAGGCCTTCAACGGATATCGTTCGCGATAAGATAAATTTATGGCTTCGTTCATCAATCGCTATGGCCGCACAGGATGTTTCAATGCCGTGAAGGTTGAGTTTCAGCGCGTATTCAAACACTTTTTCTCGGTAATCAAAAGGGAGATCCGTTAGGGCCGCGTACAAATGGAGCGTTTCACCGCTGTGCGGGAGTTCGACAATGTACTCTTTCCCAGTTGATTTGAGCCGAATGTTGCACAGATTATTATTCCCAAGGACGACCTGAAATCCAAGCGAATCGGCAATGGCGCTAAAGAGTTCATTGACGGTGGCGCGATTATCCATAACCCTGACGGAAGCGTAGTTAAATTTAAAAATTTTACAATTGTTTTTTCATTATTGTTCGCTTTGCTGTAACGCTGTGTTAAACCGGTTGATTTTTTTGTTAGGCATGTTTGCTCTGTCCCCGCTCATGGCCGGGGTGGTTGTGCTGCCCGTTGAAAAATTGCCCAAGATAGCGACAACGGTTACGGCAAAATCAGAAGATAAAAAAGCAATTTCACCGGCACAGGTAGATGCAGTTGCGGAATTTTTGAAGGATTACAGCCTTTATGTCCAGCCGACGGAATCAGGTCGAGCGTTATCGGCTCTATTTGGACTCATCCGCGAAAACGGCACGAAATTTCACGAAGGTATTGATTTTAAATCCTTTTTGAAGGATAAGACGGGAGCTCCTTTGGATGTGGTACATGCATTTTTGCCGGGGAAAGTGGCTTACGTCAACACAGCGCCGGGGCACAGCAGCTATGGACGTTACGTTATTTTGGAGCATGAAGATTTTTTAACGCTGTATGCACATTTGCAGTCGGTAGATGTAAAGATAGGCGATACGGTTTCCGCGGGTGGTAGGTTGGGGATATTAGGAACAAGCTCTAGCTGTATTGCGATTCCGAATAGCAGGGCACATGTCCATTTTGAAATCGATTTTCGGCTCGGTGACGAGACTCATTTTGCGCAGTGGTACCGGCGGAACTACAAGGATCAAAATTTCCATGGGATGTACAATGGGATTAATCTCGTCGGCGTTGATCCGCGTCAGATTGTTGAGTGTTTCCAGAAAAAACAGAGTTTAGTGACGTATTTTCGCGACATGAAAGAGGCCGCGACGGTCCTTGTGACCAGTGCTTCAATTCCCGAATTCATCAAAAAAAATGCCAAACTCTTTGCGCCGGGTGTTGATCTAACACATCCGGTACAAGCCTGGAAAATAAAGTTTACCTGGTATGGGTTGCCGTTTCATTGGGAGCCCATTGTACCTCAAGCAACGCTACCAAAATCGCAGTCACCGAGCGTTTCGCTGCCGGTCTCGTCGGCCAAAGTTCAGCTCCTTTCTTATCGCACCTCACTTTTGAGAAGTGCGGTCTTACGTGATGTACTCCAAGAAAGGAAATCGACCAAAGGAGCGGAAGTAATCCTAGGGACGCGCATCCTTAATAACCTTTCGAAGATCGGATTTTAGTACGTTGATGGATGTAAAGGCGCAATACCGCGACGCTCAGTCCGAGCAGAGAAAATAGTGTGAGTGCGTGGGTGAGGTAGAGGTAAGATCCGGCGTCGTGGGCCCGGCTCATACACCAGGGGGAAATCGAGGAACAGAGAAGCGCGATCGTCGAGACGACAGACATAATGTGGGCGAGGTGTGTAGATCCAAATAATTTAGACCATGGGGCCGCATAGATGATCCCATACAGCGCCCAATTAATGCCGAAAAGAAAAATAAAGGTCCCAAGAACCCAGGGATGAGCAATAAAGTCAATCGAGCCCGCGATAAGCCCATTAACGACAAATACTGCAACTGGGCAGAAATAGATCGCGATTCTCTCCTGAAAGAAGCCAAAAAAGACGCCAAAGATGGCACTCACGATGGCGACTGGTAAAAAGATATTGAGAGCGTTATCCATGTACGCGTGAACGTCACGAAATAGATCGACGATGTGAATTTGGAGGCCCGTGGTCGTAAACGTTGAGGTTGCCGTTGCGATCGCAAATAGCCAGAAGTCGAAAGTTCGTAACGCTTGCCATAAGGTCGAATCGGTCGCAGCGTTGGTATTCCCCGCCTTTTTCTGGAAGCCTTCGGGCGCTGCCATTTCACAGGATTCGGGACTATCGCGGCAAAAAAGCCAAAGCATCGGCAGAACAACTAAAAGCGTCACAATCCCCATTTGGAGCCATGCGCCGAGATAACCGTATCGTATAATGAGAAACTCGGTCATCTTGGGGCCGCAGCCGAAAATAATGGATACAAAAAGCCCCGAAATCCCCATAATGGCATAGGTCGTATTGGGGTACCAGCGGAGTAACATGAAGCGGCTGGCGAGCGGCAGGAGGTTTTGCCCCAGCAGTTTTAGCAAAAAGAATCCCCCAAAAAGCGTTAAAAGTATAGATGTGTGTGTTCCCAGAAAAGGCGTTAAGGTTGAGATTATCGGTTCGATATTACCTAAAAACAGTAGCGTCAGCCCTAGGCCGAATGCCGAATAGACTGCTGCCTTTCGCGCCCCGATTTGATCGAAAACACGTCCGAAAATGGGGAGGGGAAACGTACTGAGAAAAATCGCAATACCCAGTATTTGGCTAAAATCCGTCCGCGTGATTGCGAGATGCTGTAGAATCGGTTCTGTGAACGGAGCAATGCCGACATTATGCCCCGGGACGCTAATCAGCCGTTCCGCGAGCGAGATGACAAAAATCACCCAGCCGTAATAGCCGGGGATTGCTTGAGGATCAAACGGGTAGCGCGGCGCAAATAATTTTGACTCCCGAGGCATTCCCGTATGTTGATGGCCCGATGGAACTTTTCAAGTACCAAGCGCTCGGCAACGCGTACCTCGTATGTTTCGATCCAGGGCAGCTTGTATCGCTGACGCCAAAGCATATCCGCCAACTCTGCGACCTGCATTACGGTTTGGGTTCCGATGGGCTTTTATATAGCTATCCGCTCCCAGATCCGGGGCATTTTCGCCTCAAAATCTACAATCCCGACGCCTCTATCGCGGAAAAAAGCGGCAACGGCCTACGTATTTTGGCTCAATTCCTGTTTGATACTTTTAATGGCGATACTGTGTTAATTACAACGGATTCGGGAGATTGTCTGTGTCGAAAATCGAGTGATACGATCTGCGTTGATCTGGGAGAACCTCAGTTTTCGGGACCATTATTGCCATCACCGAGCACCCAAACGGTGACATTGGAGGGCAATAGCTTCAATACTACCGCAGTTTCGATGGGCAATCCGCACTGTGTGGTGTGGGTTTCGGATGTTCAACAGCTCAAAGACGATTATGTCGAGCACTTCGGGTCGCAATTCGAAATATTGCCTATGTTCCCGGAAAAAACGAATGTGCAGTTTGCCTATGTCGCATCACCAGATAAAATATGGGCCCAAATTTGGGAGCGCGGTGTTGGACGAACGTTGTCTTCGGGGAGTAGTGCGGCAGCGGTCTTCGCTGCTGCATATCGTCAACAATTGTGTGGACCGACCGTGACTGTCAAGATGCCGGGTGGAAGCCTACAGATGAAGCTTTCCGGGCGATCGATTCTTCAATATGGCCACGCCGAACGCGTCGCGCGCTGCTTTACGTTTTAGGGCCGCAACGGTAATTTTTCTTAAAACTTGACAGCGATAGTGTGAAAAATTGATTCAGTTCTGTTTTTAGGCGCTTGGGAAGGGGAAATGTAGAATGAAGAAGTGCGTTTTGTTAATGTTGGCGGTGTTGGCAGTGGCAGCCTTTGTGTGGTTCGGCAATAAAGGGGAGTGTACCAAAAAGACAGAATCCGTGCCCGTTGCCCAGGCCCGAGAAGATTATGCTACTATGTCGCTCGAGGAGTTGAAACCGCTGTTGGAGACCATCACTGAGGGACGCTTAACCGTTGCGACGAGCCCCGATTTTGCGCCGTACGAATTCTATGCGCTTGATGGCGAAGGAAATCCGAGTTTAGCGGGTTTCGATCTTGCGTTAGCGGGATATATTGCGGATTACCTCGGATTGGAGTTGGAAATCATTCCGATGGATTTCGACGGCGTGATTATGGAGCTTCAATCGGGGACTGTAGATATTGGGATGGCCGGGTTTACGCCCGATCCCGTACGCGAGGCGATTATGGACTTTTCAAAAATTTACTACCAGAGCGGACAGTCATTTATCTGCCTGAAGTCGAACAAAGATCGTTATCCGGACCTGGCGGCGACCGATCGAGCGGGATTAGAGATTGGAGCGCAGACGGGTTCGATTCAGATCGATCTCGCGAAAAAGTATAGTTCGCATGCCGATATTATCCCGTTAGCGAAAGTTCCTGAGATCCTCGCCGAAGTTCTGAGTGGAAAGCTCGATGGTGCCTACATCGAAACCCCTGTAGCGAAAAGTTATCAAACGAACTACCCTGAATTGTGTGTTGCGCTCGATGTACCCTGTGAGATCAAAGGGTTCGCGATTGGCGTTGCGAAAAATCATCCCGCGCTACTGGCAGCAATTAACCTTGCGGTTACGGCGGCGCTCGACGATGGGAGCATGGCGCGCTTTATTCGAGAGGCAAGAGAGCTTGCAGACGGAAATACGTACGAAGGTCTTCTTGGTGCTGACGGAAAGGTTCATCCGTAACTGGAGAGTCTGAAATAGACTCATGATGGAACATTTTATCCAGGTCGCGAATTTCGAAAAAATAATCCCTTACGCGAAGCTTTTCGGCGAAGGGTTTATGGTGACGGTTTTTCTTTCGCTGCTCGCGGTAATGATCGGCTTCGCGCTTGCGCTCGTTTTAGCGACCCTACGCATGAGCCACTACTACCCATTTCTTTGGCTTGCCCGAACTTTCCCAAGAATTTTTGGCTTTTTAGAGTATACGAGCAAGGGAATAAAGCGCGAAAGTGGCTTTTGGTACCGTTTGGGGCGTTTTAATCCCTTGGCTTTCATCGCCGCGACCTATGTCGAGCTCGTGCGATCGACGCCGGTAATCGTACAAATTTTCATCATCTATCACGGCGTTTTTAGCCTCATTAAGCTGCCGACGGGTACGCTTTTTGGGTTTATTAAGTTTCACCGGTTCTTGCCCGGTGTTATCGCATTGGGAATGAATTCCGGAGCATACCTTTGTGAGATCATTCGCTTAGGGATCCAGTCGGTCGACCGTGGGCAAACTGAGGCCGCGCGCTCACTGGGACTGAATCGCTTCCAGACCTTCCGTTATGTGATTTTTCCGCAGGCGCTGAAAAACATTTTACCGGCCATCGCTAACGAGTTTGTCGCCATTATCAAGGAGTCGGCGGTGACCTATACGATTGGCGTCCAGGATATCATGTCGGCGGTCAATGCGGTCCGCGGTGCGGCGTTCATCGTGATGGAGCCGTTACTGGTCGCGACGGGGCTGTATTTTTGTCTTTGTTTCCCGGCAAGCAAGGGTGTGGCCTATTTAGAAAAAAGGATGCGTCGTGGCGACCAACGATAGTCTGATTCAGATCCAGCGCCTCAAAAAGCACTACGGTCAGGGCTCAGTTAAAGCGCTTAACGGCGTTACAGTCGATATCCGCCGCGGTGATGTCATGGTGGTCATCGGACCCTCAGGCTCGGGAAAATCGACGTTTTTACGCAGCTTGAACCTGCTCGAAGAACCGACAAGTGGCGCGATTCTCTTTAACGGCATCGATATTACGAAACGCAGCTATGTGAACTCGGTGGGAAAAACAGTGACGCTAGACATCGACTATTACCGCCAACGGATGGGGATGGTTTTTCAGCATTTTAACCTCTTCCCGCATATGACGGTCTTGCAAAACATGACCCTAGCGCCGCGAAAGGTACGACATTTTCCTAAAAGGGCGATTGAACAAAAAGCCTGGGCCTTACTTGAGCGTGTGGGCTTGAAAAACAAGGCGAATGCGTATCCCATTCAGCTCTCTGGGGGGCAGAAGCAGCGCGTAGCAATTGTCCGCGCGTTATGTATGGATCCTGAGGTCATGCTTTTTGACGAGCCAACTTCGGCGCTGGATCCTGAGATGGTCGGCGAAGTTCTCGACGTAATGAAGGAGCTTGCACGCGAGGGGATGACGATGGTTGTTGTAACGCACGAGATGGGATTTGCGCGTGAGGTCGGTAATCGTATTCTTTTTATGGCGGACGGAAAGTTGTTAGAAGAGGGCAGTCCGAATGCAATTTTTGAACACCCACAGCATCCGCGCCTGCGTGATTTTCTAAGCAAAGTTCTTTGATGGCTGATCGGCTACGTCGAACGTAACGAGTTCACATAACCGGCAGTCGGGCCATTGATCCCAAATAATTTTCTGTGCTTCTTGGAGTTCCGAAGAATTTTTCCCTAAAACAAATCCACCGCTACCACTTCCCGTAAGATGGGGGCAAAAATCGTGCTCTCTCAGTGCGGTAAACAGCGTATTCAATCCGGGATAGATGTTTAAAACTAAGAATTCAAAAGAGTTAAAACACAGCGCCTCGATATCGAAATCTTTTTTAGGTGAACGAAGCGTATTTTTTAATAATGCCGTCTGTTGGTTTGAGGAATGCGGATTTTCTTTAAACAAACGGTAGATGTCCGGTGTATGAATTTCAAAGGACGGGCAAAATACAAGACAGTGATAATCTTTCAAAAGCGGAGCAATAGCGATCGGTTCCAATAGTTCCCCACGGCCAGTTGCGAGCTGTACGGATTGCTGGTGGAGAAAAAACGGGCAATCCATTCCAATTTGTTGTGCGAGTGGGCTTAGATCGGGAAAGGGATTGTTATAAAAATCGTTGAGTGCCATCAATGTGGTGGCGGCATTGCTACTGCCTCCGCCAAAGCCGGCTCCAGTGGGAATCTTTTTTTGAAGGGTAATGTTTTCGAGTGCCAATTTTTCGAGCTCTGTAGCTTCTTGAAAATATTGGACTGCTTGCGTGATGGTGTTATTCGTGTCGTCAAAAGGCAAAGTTTTACTGGACGTAATCGTTATCTCTTTTCGGTGAGGGATTAAGGTGAAATCATAACGGAGCGTGTCACAAAGCGTGATGGGCGCTATAAGGGATGTGATGGAACAATAGCCATCGGGGCGTTGACCATGGATCTCAAAAAACAAGTTGACTTTCGCCGGCGACCGTAAAGAAAGCGATCTCACTGCCGCGAGCATGAGGAGGTTTTTGTGAATTGTCCAGTACAAAGCGCTTTGCGAGCATCGCTCGAATCGCAGCGCGAGCCAATTGCCATTTTAGGAGGTGGTGTAAGTGCTCAGGGCGCGGTCCAGCTTCTGAAAAAGATCGGCCTCCCATATGCAATTTACGATCAAAATCCGGAGCGCGGATCCATGTTTGATCTAGCTGCGGCGAAGTGCCATCAGTGGGTAATTTGTAGCCCCAGTTTTACCTTGGAGCACCCATGGACGTCTCTAGCTTTAGCGCAGGGAGCGACATGTCTTTCGGAGCTCGATTTTGCGAGTCTCTACACAACTGCGCCGATTATTGCGATTACAGGGACCAACGGCAAGACGACGGTGACGACATTCTTAGCCGATTTTTTTAAAAATCTCGGATATCGGGCTTGGAGTGCCGGTAATATCGGTCGCTCGCTCAGCGAGGTCGTCGTTTGCGAGCAGCCGGGGCCTGAAGATTTCATTTTTTGTGAGGTCAGTTCATTTCAGGCGGAAACGTCCCGGTGTATTACATTTGAACATATCATTTGGACGAATTTTGCTCCCAATCATCTCAACGTACATGCCACGCTTGAGAATTACTTTAGAGCAAAATATCGGTTAGTCGGTTCGCTATTACGTCTTGGCGGTGCCGTATTTTGTGGTGTTAGTGTTCAACAAGCGGCAGAGCAGATGGGGTATATCTTGCCCAACAATACTTATGTCGTCCAACCATCGCCAAGTGCTCCAGGTGCCTTTGCCGTTGCACCTCAGCGAGAAAATTTCGCCCTTATTGAGGCTTTCTGCCGGTATCTTCACGTATCGAAGGAACGTTTTAATGCATTTACCCAACGGTTTTCACGACCAAAATATCGCTTGGAGGATCTGGGTATCGTAGCAGGAAATCATTACTGGAATGACGCTAAAAGTACCAATTTTGCGGCCTTAGAGAGTGCGCTCCAAAATTTTTCAAATAAATCGGTTATTTGGATTGGTGGGGGACGTTCAAAGGGCGAGAATCTTGAGGATATTATTCCCGTCTTAAAAGGTCGTATCGAGTTGGCGCTGCTGATTGGTGAAACAGGACAGGAGTTGGAACCGATTTTGAAGGCGGCGCAAATTCCGGCACTAGACGTAAAAAATATAGAAAGTGCGCTCGAATACATAAAAAATGCTTGCATTCAAGGAAAGACCATCGTATTTAGTCCGGCGTTTTCGAGTTTCGACCAGTTTGAGAACTACATGGCCCGCGGGAAATCTTTCGAGGAGCACGTTTTTGGTTTGCGGTGAGAACGGCATTCAATACACTCCGCGGATCGCTGTGAGGGACGCGAAAGAGGCCGCATTATGGAGCATTTGAGTTGTTGTTTTAGAGTCATTTTTGTAATTGCCGGGTTGCTACTCGGTGGGTGTACAACGCCGTTTATGGATCGCGATCGTGGACCATCGCCAACGGATACTCTGATTCGCCGTGAACAGAAGCCGGCGTGGACTGCTCCGGAACCACTGCCTATAAGGCGTGCGTTTTCGACACCGCGTCGCCCAGCGCCGGAGGTATACGTTGAGGAAACCGCTCCCGAAGTTGAGGTGATAGAGGTTATACCTGCGGGCGCGGAATACACGGTTGAAAAGGGAGACTGTTTGTTTGGCCTCGCCAAGCGATTCAATATTAGTTTCCACGAGCTCCTTACCGCGAACAAGCTCGATGAACATGCGCAGCTGTACGTCGGGCAGAGAATCATTTTGCCGGGAGTTGACGTTGCAGAAATTGAGCGCACGGCAGCTAAAACGCAAACGCACAAGGTTAAACGCAACGAGTGTCTTTCAAAGATTGCCAAGAAGTATGGCGTCAGTGTCCGTGCAATAAAATCCGCAAACAACTTGAAGAGCGACCGTATTTTTGAAGGCCAGCTGCTTGTAATCCCGGGGGCGGGGTATGTCCCGACAACAGTTCCTGAAAAGAAGGGAAGTAAGCCTAAAGAGAAGCCTTTTGAAGTCGATGCCGACGGCTATTATACCCTCCAAAAGAATGATTCGCTTTCAAAAGTTGCGCAAAAGGCCAAAGTTCGAGTGCGAGATCTTCAAGAGTGGAATGATATTAGCGACCCTAATAAGGTCACGAAGGGGCAGAAAATTTTAGTACGTGCGCCACGTGTTTCAGCGACCAAGTCGGTTGTCCCTGCAGCGGCTCCGGCTCCCGTTCTGGAAAATACAACCGTGCCTGTTGTCGAAGAGCAAAGTACCCCGTTAGATCCTTACGCCTTCATGAGCGATGCCGACTTTTTTAACGACAACGACATCCCGATTGTTCCGGTGACGGTTAAAAATCCGCCGGTTTCGAATTGATAGCTTTGAAGCGGCCGGTCAAGCTTGTTTTAGCGCTTACATTGGCGCTTAATAGCGTTGGTCTGGTTGCGTTGCCCAGTGCAAGTTTATCATTTGGAAGTGGCTTTTTCAAAAAGCAATTGCTGGCGGTAGCTTTATCTTTGTTCATCTGTTTAATTTTTGCGAAAATTCCGTTGCAAGCACTTTATCGACATCGAAAAGGGGTTTTGCAGCTTGCGTTTTTAGGACTTGTTTTGGTTCTCATTCCCAGTGTCGGACATCGCGTCAATGGATCTCGACGTTGGATTCCATTGGGTGGTTTTAATCTCCAGGTTTCGGAATTTGTAAAGATCGCGCTCATCATTTGGCTTGCGGGGTATTTGGCACAGTATCAGTCCGAAGTCGAAAATTTCACACGTGGGTTTGTGAAGCCGATGTTCGTTTGCGCAGCCCTTTCGTTTTTTGTGCTCTGCGAGCCAGACTATGGGACGACGTTTTTAATGATGAGTGTCACCCTTGCGATGTTTTTTCTCTCGGGAACGCGTTTACGCCACCTACTTTCAATTGTTGTTTTAGGAGCACTGGCATTTGGAGGACTAATTTTGTTGAGTCCGGTCCGGCTACAACGTGTGACGGCATTTTTTGATGTCGAAAATCACCGCTTCGATACGACTTACCAGCTCTGGCAAGGGATTTTGTGTTTTGCGGCTGGTGGAATGCAGGGGGCGGGCGCTGGCTTGGGACTGCAGAAATTTTCCTATTTACCGGAAGCCCATACGGATTTTATTTTTCCAGTTATCGGCGAAGAATTCGGTGGATGGTTTGCAATCGGCGTCGTTTTATTGTTTTTTTTACTCGAGGTGGTTGTGTTGTGGGCGCTACATCATCAGGAGGATCGCTTTGCGCAGTTACTGGGTGGTGGTGCCGTTCTTATGATTGCGCTTCAAGCCGTGATTAATATTGCGGTTGTGACGGGGTGTATGCCGACCAAAGGGATCGCGTTGCCGTTCATCAGTTACGGGGGATCCAATCTCGTGGCGATGTACGGTCTGATCGGTCTCGTTATTAACTGTATCAATTATACGCGTCGGGATACTGTCCGTAGCATTACGTTCTGTTGATTTAGCTTTACTTTGAAGGGGATTTGTGCTCCCTCGACGCGCGCGGGAATGAGTACAGAGACCCTCCAAGCCGTATTAGAGCGTATCGTTTACCGCAATGAAGAGACGTTTTTTGCGATCATGGCGATGCGTTCAACGGATTCTTCGTTGGGGACATTTACGGCTTGTGGTAAGGTTCCGGGAGCCAATTGCGGCGAGACCTTAACACTTCACGGATCTTGGACAGAACACCCTAAGTTTGGGCGCCAATTTGAAATTGAGTCATTTTCGGCGGCGCTTCCAGCAGATGTTAGTGGAATTCGCAAGTACCTCAGCAGTGGGATGATTCATGGCATCGGCAAAGTATATGCCGATAAAATTGTCGATTATTTCGGTGCGGATACTCTGGATATTATCTCAACGGAATCGGCGCGATTGACCGAAGTTCCGGGGATTGGTGTGGTTCGGGCAAGGAGCATTAAGGCGGCCTGGGACGAGCAGTACGCGTTGCGGGATATCATGATTTTTTTGCAGACCTACGATATTTCCAATGCGCTTTGTTTGCGGCTTTACCGAAAGTATGGCAATGAGGCGAAACAGATCCTTCAATCAGATCCCTACCGGGTAGCGCGTGAAGTTGAAGGGATCGGATTTAAAACTGCCGACAAAATTGCGCAAAACATCGGTATTCCCAGTAACCATATTGCGCGGATCGATGCTGGGATTTTGCATATTTTTTCCGAGATCGCAACACAGGGCCATACCGCATACCCGTTAAAGGAATTTTTAGGGCTCGTTCAGCAGCTTTTAGCGATCGGCAGCGAGAAAATCGAAGCACGAATTAAGACACTTATTTCGTTTGGCCGTGTACGATTCCTGAAGGGCGATTTGATACAACTCGAGCTTATGGCGAGTTATGAGACGCAATTGCTCGAAGCCTTAAAGCGTCTGCGTTCAGGACGTTCATCGTTGCCGCCGATTAACATCGAGGGTGCAATTGCGTGGGCACAAAAGCGCGAAGGGTTCCCTCTCGCCTCCGAACAGGTTGCAGCGTTACGAAACGCGCTAGGACAGAAATTATCGATTATTACAGGGGGACCAGGGACGGGAAAGACAACAATTCTCCGGGCACTCGTTTCGATTTTAAGAGCCAAAAATGTGCGAATTGGACTTGCGGCGCCCACAGGACGTGCAGCGCAAAAGATGGCTGAAACAACGGGCTGCGAGGCCAAGACGATTCACCGACTGTTGCAGTACAACCCGCAGACGGGTAGTTTTTCGTATGACGGAGAGAATCAATTGCCATTTGACTTTGTCATCATCGATGAGACGAGCATGATTGATACGCGTCTCGCAGTCTCGCTATTTGTCGCTATCCCGCCGGAAGCGCACATATTATTAGTGGGGGACAATGATCAGTTGCCTTCTGTGGGTGCGGGCAATATTTTGGCAGACTTCATTGGTTCGGGATTTTTTTCAGTCACGTACCTCGTTAAAATTTTTCGGCAAGGCAAACATAGCGAGATCACGCAGTGGGCGCATCGTATTATCCATGAAGACTTAGAGACATTGCCGGAAGTAATTTCCCTAGATCAGTGGGATCCAGAACGCGATTTCACTTTTATTGCAGCGGAATCACCCGAAGACTGTGTTGCGAAAGTCGAACAGCTATGCACAAAACTCCTCCCGCAGTGCTATCGCATTCATCCCGTCAGTGATATCCAGATTTTAGCGCCATTGCACAGGGGAACGGCGGGTATCGATGCTCTCAATACCCGTTTACAGGAATGTTTTTCGTCAAAAGCAAATCAGGTTCCGTGGTGCCGTTATCGTTTGGGTGACAAAGTTATCCAGCTACGCAATAATTACGAAAAAAATATTTTTAATGGAGACCTTGGGTACATTAGCCGTGTTAATGCCGATGATGAAACATTGACAGTCACATTTAATGACGAAAGGGTGTTACTTTCCAAAGGAGAGTTGGGCGATTTAGCGCTGGCTTATGCGATTAGTATTCACAAGTCCCAGGGGAGCGAGTTTCCAATCGTCGTCATCCCACTACTGACACAGCACTATGTTATGTTGCAGCGCAATCTCCTCTATACCGCTGTGACGCGTGGTCGCAACAAAGTGTTTTTAGTGGGGGATCCGAAAGCCTATCGAATTGCAGTTAGTAACAAGCAGAGTACGCGGCGTATTACCGGATTGCCGCTCCTATTTCATCCCGAGGTTTCGGCCGAATCGCTTAGCCTCATTAACAGCTAGCCTCTAAGCAATGTTTTTTCTTGCCATGGCGCGGTGGCTTGGTAGGGTGGCGCTGGTCTGGTGAGGTATCCAAGTGGCTAAAGGGTGCAGACTGTAAATCTGTCAGGCATTGCCTTTCGGGCGTTCGAATCGCTCCCTCACCACCAGATGAGCTTTTTAGTCGTGTGATCGGTAACGTTGAGCGAGATAGCGTTCTGCTTCTCGGAGTTCGGTGCGCTGGCGGAGGTCGTGGCGCTTATCGTAGAGTTTCTTACCCTTGCAAAGCCCAAAGAGCAGCTTCACGAGCCCGTGTGTGACGTACATTTTGAGCGGGATAGCTGAAAATCCCTCTTGCTCGAGCGCACTACGAATATGGCGGATCTCTCGGGCATGAAGCAATAAAAATCGCTCTTGTTTTGCCTCGTGGTTAGCGTAATTTCCGAAGGCATATTCGTCGATTTGCGCGTTAAATAACACCGGACGTCCTCGTTTATCGATGCGAACAAAGGCCTCATTAATCTGAGCATGGCCTAACTTTACCGACTTTACCTCGGTTCCATGGAGCACAATCCCCGCCTCGAATGTATCACCGATAATGTAGTCGTGAGCGGCTTTCCTATTGCGGATTTCCGGGGCGTTTTTTGCCATATCCCCGGTATAGAATTTTAGGCCTTGGAGTAAAGTTTGTACGTAATTTTATGCTCTGCAATCTCGCGTAAGGCGATATCTTCGGGCTCGAGTTTTTCAAGTGAATCGATCAACGGGCGTTCGCCGAACTTAAGCTGTTTAACGCGCTTTGAGACGACGTTAACCAAAATCATCGGGTCTTCGATCACACATTGCGCAGCCTGCAGATAATCGTTCCTCATAAATCGGACCTCGGTATGCTGAGGTTTATCCATGGGAACGTCAAGTTTTTTATCCATTTATTTCGTTGATTTTGCCAGTAAAATTGTTCTACTGTCGCCCGAGGTAGCATGAGGTTTGACGAGGACGAAGACGGCGAAGTCATTGAAGGAACGCAGAAGGGTGGTGCGTATGCTGCGATCATCCAGAAGAAGTTTTTGGAAGAGCGGAAAGTTTTTCTATGGGGGGCAGTAGAAGACCGCTCCGCGAAAGAAATTACGGAAAAATTGCTTTACCTTGAGCTTGTTGATCCGGGCAAGAAAATTCAGTTTTTTGTCAATACCCCAGGCGGGTCTATTACCGCTGGAATGGCAATCTATGACACGATGAAGCTCATGAAGTCGCCGATTGAGGTCATCGTAACGGGCCTCGCCGCGAGTATGGGATCGATTTTGTTGTGTGGACCGAAAAAAGGTCACCGGTTTTTGTACCCAAGTGCGCGGGTTTTGATTCACCAACCCCTAATTTCGGGTCGGTTTTATGCACCCGCTGTCGATATCGGGATCCAGGCAGAAGAGATGGAAAAAACGCGAAATGAGATGAATCGGATTCTTGCTGAGGCGTCGGGACAGCCATTGGAAAAAATTCAGAAAGATACCGATCGTGATTTTTATATGAATGCCCGCGAGGCGATTGAATATGGCTTGGCGGATGCGATTGTTGAAAAAATTTGGTAATTGAAAGATGATGAAGAAACTTGGAATGTATCTAGGAGCGCTCGGGGTTGTCGGTGTCGGAGCCGGCTTCCTGTTCGCAAAACCTGAGGAAAAGACCGCCTCTACTAAGGTGGCGCCTAAAATGGCGGCACCGGCGAAGCCTGTGGAAAAGATTCAGGTGGAGCACCGTATTGGATTTGTGAATGCGCAGCGTTTGACCGAGGGGTACTATCGCGTGACAGCGCTCAATAAGCGCATAACGGATGAGTACGAAGCGGCACAAAAGCAGTTGAATTCGATGGTTTCGGAGCACGAAGAGCTCTCGAAGGAATGCCAAAAACTCGAAGAAACGCTCAATAATCCGGCGCTCAATGCGGATGCGAAGAAAAAAACTCAGGAAACGCTGGCATCGAAACGGCTCATGCTTGAGCAAAAGACTCACGCGATCCATGATTTTAAAACGAATTCCGAGCAACGGATTCTCCAAGTGCGCATCGAGGAGGGCGAAAAGATCGCGACCCTCGTGAAGCAACGTATTAGAGATGTGGCGGTTGCACATGGGTTTACATTGGTGATTGATCAGGAGAACCCCATGGTGTTTTTTGCCGATGAGCGCTTTAACATTACGGAAGAAGTACTCGCAAAGCTTAACGCGGATCAACCGGCACCAGCACCTGTAGCCGCGGCGACGCACTAGTCTTGAATATTGCAAATTACGTCACACTTTCTCGGATCCCACTGCTATTCATTGTGGTGGGACTCTTGTGTGTTCCAATTCCATTCGCAAAAACGATTGGTTTTTTTGTGTATCTCGTTGCGGCGCTGAGTGACTGGCTTGATGGCTACATTGCGCGGCGTTGCGACATAGTCTCGACCTTCGGACGTTTCATGGATGCACTCACCGATAAGATTTTTATGATCGGGCTCTTTATTTCGATCTTGGTCTTAGGGGTAATGCCGCGATGGACGTTGTTTTTTGTGCTCGTTATCATGGGACGCGAGTTTTTCATTACGGGCTTGCGCCTCGTCGCCTCGAGCCGTGGAATTGTTCTGGGCGCCGAACGTATCGGAAAAATTAAGACGGTGATGCAAACCGTGACCGTGGGCCTTTTTCTCTCAAGTCAAATGATCCGATCCGATCTTCCGTTTTTCCCACATTGGTTTGAGCGGATGATCTATGGGGCGGCACTGATTACGTTTGGCGTCGCGTTTATCCTAACCGTCCTGTCAGGGGGGTATTACATCCACCGCTACCGCGATCTTTTTGATGATCGGGATTCGAAAGGAGTTGGCGGATGCGACTTTTAGCGGCATTACCCGATCGGTTTGTGCTCAATGTGGCGACTTTAGGGCCATTGGGACGATGTCCGGTTGCGCCGGGAACAATTGGATCCTTTGCGGGCATCTTTTGGTATCTTTTAGGTTTTTGGCATATTTCTTTCGGGCAATTTTTATTGGCGTTTGGGATTTCGGTCGCGATCGGGACCTGTTTTTGTGGCGAAGCCGAGGTGCGGATTGGAGAAAAAGATCCGTCGTGTGTCATTCTCGATGAGTTTTTGGCGATGCCGCTCTGTTACTGGAATTGCGAAAAGTTTGCTGAATACCTCGAACCCTGGAAGCTCATACTTTGGGGCTTTATTCTGTTTCGCGTCTTTGATATTTGGAAGCCCTGCGGGATCCGATCGCTTCAAAAAATGCGGGGTGGAGCGGGAATCATGCTCGATGATATTGCAGCGGCCTTTGCGACTTGCCTCGTAATTCATATTGCGGCACCATTGCTCGCACACTGAGGTTTTTGCTGTTTTACGGTTTGACTAAAACTTTACTTCCATATAATCCCCTCACGATATGGATGGAGATCGGAAGCCGTGGAAATACGGGCTCAGGGGGATTGTATCGCTGTTTTGCTTATTGTTGAGCGGTTGTGGTAGCTCGGTGCTTTTTAATGCGCTCGAGGAGCAGGAGGTCAATGAGATGATCGCACTTCTCCAACAGCATGGAATCACGGGGACGAAAATTATCGGCAAGGAGAGCTGTGCTTTATCGGTTGCGAGCGATAATTTTTCGACGGCGGTCGACCTTTTGCAGTCCTACGGTTACCCGTTGCCTAAGTACCAGACTTTGGGAGATGTATTTAAAAAATCCGGTCTTGTTTCATCGCCGTTAGAAGAGCGCGTCCGTTTTATGAATTCGCTCGCGGAGAGCGTTGCATTGACGCTCAGTAAGATTCCGGATGTTTTGAAGGCTCGTGTCCATATCGTGATTCCGGAAAATGACCCCTACGCCGAGCACATTGTCCCTTCCTCCGCCGCGGTATTTATCGCATATCGGCAGAATGCGCCGGTTGAGGATTACGTGAAGCAGATCAAGTATTTAGTGACCAACAGCGTTGAAGGCCTGAGTCCCGAAAAAGTTTCCGTTGCATTTTTCCCTATTACCTTACCGCCATTACCAAAGGCTGTTGCACCGAATGCTTCGCCGATCAATGTACTGGGAATCGACATTAGTGACGCCGATAAGGTACCGTTCTTCATGCTCATAGGAGGGCTACTGTTGGTAATTCTCCTTCTGATTGGCGCACTCGTTTGGATGTGGCTTTCGACGAAGCGGAAGAAAAAAGAAAAGACCGCGGAGATCGAAAACTTAGCGGAGGCGTCGGATATTGTCCCTGTTGCTGCCGAGGAAGGAACCCAAGAAGAATCGTTAGATTAATCATGGAAGCGCTCGATTACGTCACAACCTTGATACGGCAGCATCGCGAAAACCTTTTCCGGGAGATCTATCAGTTCAATAACGGGATGCTCGCCTACGCGCATGACGACCACCTTCAAGACTTGCCGATGTCGGTGTTACGTCCGTTGGCAGCTTCGCCAAAATTGCGATGTGCGGCAATCCAATATGCGAGGGAAGCACTGAAGTTGGAGGAGGATGTGTACGATTTCTCGGAACCGCGTTCGTATCTCTGCCTTTTTTCAGCGGAAGAAATTCAGCGCATTATTGGATATATTGGCGGTATCTGTTTTTCGGAACAGGTCCGGAAGACGATTATTGGGCGCGAAATTTTGGCGATCAAGCATGCACTAGGAAATGACGCCTACACTTTTTCAATCCGCAATGCGCCGTTATTTGTGAAGTCAGTCGTTGCGGAACATTTTCAGGTCGAAGGAGGAAATCTCGTTGAGCGCATGTTGAATACCGGACGTTCCCTGATCGGCATGGCATTATCGGGGCTTTCGGAAGCGATGTTACGGCGTTTTCAAATGAAATTTCCGAAAAATTTTGGGTGGGACTTTCGGCACAATGCCGATGAAGATCCCGGGTACTGTTTTGAGTTTATTAAACGCGTCGTAAAGCGGGCGCTAAAGGATGACGGCAGTGTCGCTGTCGCGATGGTGAGGGCATAGCAATGTTACAGATCAATCGGTCAAAGTTTAAATTATTATCGCAGGGAAAGGTTTTTAAGTGCCACGATTACGGTATGTACCTCGAGGCGGAGCGTGCAGTCGCAGAGGCGTATCAGGAGAACGATCGGCTGATTCAGTACGCGAGCGAACTGTGCGAGAAACTCGTTTCTGATACCAATGGACAAGTGTCGCAGTTCGTAACGGAGGCGAATGAGAACGTTGCATCACTTATTGCACAGGCAAATCAGAATGCCGAAACGATCATCCAGCAGGCCAACCAAAAGAGCCAGACGCTTTTAGCGGAAACTGAAAAAAAGCGCCAAGAAATTCTCGCCGAAGCGAAAAAGTACTACGCGCAGGAGGCAAAGCGAGGTTACAAAGACGGTTTTGATCAGGGGAAGGAGACACTCGCAAAGCAGTTAGCCGAAGCATCGATCAAAAATAGCGCCAATATCAAACAGCTTGAAAACAACATCGTCGGCCTTGTACTTAAGGCACTCAAACGAATTTTAGGAGAAGTCGACCAAGAGACGTTGATGGTATCGCTTGCACGCCAGGCCCTCAAAGCGGTTAAAAACCAGAGTGAAGCCATTTTAAAAGTATCGCCCAGAGATGCAGGTATCGTACGCAGTCAAATGGAGAAAGTCATGGCGGATGGCATTGTCGACTATTTGGAAGTCGTTGCTGATTCGCGCCTCCAGCCCGGGACTTGTATTTTGGAGACCGATATTGGTGTCGTCGACGCGAGCCTTGAAGTTCAGATGAATGCCATTACGGAAGCATTCAAAAAAGCCGAAAAAAGCCTGTTGGTATCTTCGTCTGAGCCGCCTGCACCAGAGCTTCAAGCTAAAACAAAAGAGGCAACAGCCACTGAGGACAAGGTTGAGGAAATCGATGCCGACAACGAAAACGAGGAAGCGTAATGGCAAACCCCAATACAATTGTTTCGTCGAACCCCTACGACCGCGTCACAGTAACCCTCGACCAGTTGCTTGAGGAGACAAAGACCGTTAAGACGAAGGGTAAGGTTCTGCAAGTTTTGGGAACCATTATCAAGGCGATGGTCCCGAACGTAAAAGTTGGAGAACTGTGTATTTTACGAACACCTTGGGAGGAAACAGAAGTTTGGACAGAGGTTGTCGGATTTGAGAAGCAAGCCGCCATTTTGAGTCCGTTAGGGGAATTGCGTGGTGTTTCCTCGGCAACGGAGGTGATTCCAACGGGAGATGTACACACCGTTGGTGTCGGAGATGATCTTTTAGGGCGTGTTGTCGATGGACTGGGGCGTGTAACGGCGGAATCAATTGCCGAGAAGGGAGAATTTATTCCGGAAACGTATTATCCGGTTTATGCGAGCCCGCCGCCAGCGATGTCGCGTGCGCCGATTTCGACACCAATTTCATTGGGAGTACGTGCACTCGATGGCTTGTTAACCTGTGGTGAAGGGCAGCGTCTTGGAATTTTCGCAGCGGCTGGTGGTGGTAAAAGTACGCTTTTGTCGCAGATTATCCGCAATACCGAAGCAGAGCTCAGTGTTTTGGCGCTGATCGGTGAGCGTGGTCGTGAGGTCCGCGAGTTTGTTGAGAAAGATCTTGGCCCTGAGGGCATGAAGCGAGCGATTTTGGTCATTGCGACCTCGGACCGTTCATCGATGGAACGTCTTAAGGCGGCTTATGTTGCGACAGCCATTGCGGAATATTTTCGTGATAAAAACAAAAAGGTCCTCTTGATGATGGACTCGGTTACTCGTTTTGGTCGTGCGCAACGTGAGATTGGTCTTGCGGCGGGTGAGCCTCCTGCTCGTCGTGGATTTCCGCCTTCAGTCTTTTCGGAGTTGCCGAAGCTCATGGAGCGTGCCGGGCAGTCTGCCAAAGGTTCGATTACAGCGCTTTATACCGTCCTAGTTGAAGGTGACGATATGACGGAGCCGATTGCGGATGAAACACGTTCCATCTTAGACGGACATATTATTCTTTCTCGAAAACTCGGTGCGGCGAACCACTATCCGGCGATCGATATTTTGGCGAGTATTAGTCGTTGTATGGCGGCAATTGCTTCGGAAGAACATAAGGCGGCAGCGAGTAAGTTGCGGACAATTTTAGCCAAATACAGTGAAGTCGAACTACTTGTCCGTATCGGTGAGTATAAGCGGGGTTCAGATGCGGTGACTGATGAGGCAATTGACCGTGTCGACGCGTGTAATAACTTTCTCAAGCAGGGCCGTAATGAGTGTAACACCTTTGATGAGACGATCGAGATGTTAAAGAAGGTCGTTGGGATGTAATGGCGCGGAAGTACGAGTTAGACGACCTGTTACGGGTTCGTGAAATCCGCAAAGACCGTGCGGAGAAGGTGCTTCACGAGGCGCAGCAGCTCGTACGCGAAGCGGAACAGGCGATTGTCAAAGCGCAGCAGGAGCTAGAGGACTACAAATTATTTGTCATTCAGGAGTCGCAACGGCTCTACGATCAGGTTATGCGCAAGAGCATCAACAAGCGTGAGATCGATAATCTGAACTTTCTCATCAAAGAGTTACAGAATAAAATTTTCGATTACATGAAGCGCGTTGAGGATGCGATTTTAGCCTGTGATAAAGCGAAGGAGCACCTAGAGGAAAGTCGAAAAGCTCTACGCGAAGCCGAGCGCAACATTGATAAGATCGAGACGATGAAGGATGTGTGGCGCGAACAGGTTCGCATTGAAGAGGAGCGCGCGGCGGATGCGGAGATGGAGGACTTACCGGCGAAGCGACGTTAAGAATTTTTAATTAGGGAAAAGATATGAGTGGGATAAAAGTAAACCAAGGGGAAATGAATCGCGCACCGTCACCGATGACGGAGTCCAGCGTGCAACGTTACGGGGCACCAGACGCAGATGATATCAACGTCTTTGATGCGGTTATGGACGGCGGTACAGTGAGTGAACAAGTTGAAGGAACGTTCAAAAAAGCGACGAAGGACAAAGGTGACAGTGCTTCAGAGACCATGCCATCCGATCACGAGGAAGTTGCACGTTTATTGGGAGGGGCCAGCGTCACGACTGACGAGTCAAATATCGGAAGCTTTGCATCTGTTATGAAGAGCGGTACCGGTAGTGAACCAGTTGAAGGTACATCGAAGAGGTCGGTGAAGGAGGGTAATAATAGCGCTTCAGAACTGATAAAATCCGATATTGGTGAGGATGTAGATCTTGCATTTCCCGTTCAAGAAACTAAGGTATTTGAATCCGATGACACTAAAGAGGTGCCCGTTTCTAGGTCCGAAAGCCAGGAAGGTTTCATGTTGGATGAAAAGGGCACTACGGTCGGAGCATCAGAGGTAAAAAATCATGCATCTATTTCAGAGGAGAAATTTAATGGAGCAGTAACCCCGGAGAGCAAGGTCGTGCCGGAGAGCAAGGTCGTGCCGGAGAGCAAGGTCGTGCCGGAGAGCAAGGTCGTGCCGGAGAGCAAGGTCGTGCCGGAGAGCAAGGTCGTGCCGGAGAGCAAGGTCGTGCCGGAGAGCAAGGTCGTGCCGGAGAGCAAGGTCGTGCCGGAGAGCAAGGTCGTGCCGGAGAGCAAGGTCGTGCCGGAGAGCAAGGTCGTGCCGGAGAGCAAGGTCGTGCCGGAGAGCAAGGTCGTGCCGGAGAGCAAGGTCGTGCCGGAGAGCAAGGTCGTGCCGGAGAGCAAGGTCGTGCCGGAGAGCAAGGTCGTGCCGGCTGCGCCTGTAATGAAAAAAAGTAATAATGCAAGCATAAAAAACGAGGAAATCGACCCCCAACATCAGGATACAACAAGCCCTATAACAGTTATAAAGCGGGAGTCGGAAACACTAACTATTGGACAAGAGGAAATCGTCGTCCAACCTGAGGAGATTGTCGCTAATTATGCCGAACAGGTGCTATCGAGTTTAACAAGTATATCGGATAATCGTACGGTTGTAGCGGCGGAGCGTATTTCTAGCATCGGTAACGCGATTATCGAGCGATTGATGGTTACCGAGGCGGCGTTGGCGGCGAAACAAGAAGTCACAATCGTCTTTAAGGAAAATATTTTACCCGGGACACAGGTCTCGATTACGCGTGACGGTACGGCGTTATCACTTTCGTTTGTTTCGGTAAATCCTAATTCGCTGGAATTTTTGCAGGCAGGCCAGGAAAGCTTGCGTAATTTTCTGATGGATCGCGTCGATCGCGTTTCCAATGTCCATATCAAGTTTGAAGGACAGCATGAGGCAAACGATCTTGCTCAACCGCGTCAACAACGCCGTCAACAGCAAGATGAACCCTCGCACGAGGAGCGTTGACATCGGACGAAATTCCATTTGCTTGCGCGTAGGTCTCCATAGTTTAAGGGATAGAACCGCGGTTTCCTAAACCGTTAATCCCAGTTCGAGTCTGGGTGGAGGCGCCACGCTACCGAAGCTGCAAAATAATCACCGCGAGTACCACGCGGTAAAACGCAAAGATCCATAGCCCATAACGGACGAGAAAACGTAAACACGGCCGAATTACCAAAAGCGCAACACTAAAGGTACATAAAGTGCCCGCAACAAAGGTCGTTAGCGAAAGTTGTTGTGTTAATAAGTGCCAATCCTCCCATAGTTTTGCAACCGTTGCGACTAAGCAAGAAAGCATTCCAAGGAGAAAACTAAAAGTGACTGCGGAGTAACGGTTCAGGCCGCAAAAATATCCACCAATCAGCGTGGTCAGGGAACGACTCATCCCGGAGATAAGTGCGAGACATTGCCAAAATCCGATGAACAGCGCTTGCCATAATGCCAGAGGTGTATAAGTTTGGCCGTTCTTAGGGTGACAAGACAACTCCGCTACAATCGCTAGAACACTACCCGCGATAAGCGCATAAGCGATCATGTGCAATTGGTGAAATGCAGAGATTGCGTGTTGAAACGAAAAAGCCATCACGCCGAGTGGCACAAAGGCAACCCCTAATAAAACGAGTTCGTTTTCTAAAAAAGGGGATCGTTTCTTGGGAATACGAAGTTTTTCGTGGAAATCACTCCATAACTGCCAGATTTTTTTTCGGAAAAAGACAAGTGCGGCAAGCACGGTTCCCAGCTGTAAGATGACGTCGAGCGCAAATAGGGTTTCCGTGGCAATAAAGTGCCCGCTGTTACAGCATCCATCAATGTTTAAAAGTGCTTCCGTGCATAGAAGATGTGAACTCGAAGAGATTGGTAGAAATTCCGTAAGGCCTTGGATGGTACCGAGTAATAAAACATCAGCTAACGAGAGCGACGCACTGTGCTCGTGTGCGACATAGATTATAAGCGCTAAAGATAAGCCGAGCAAAATGAGTAAGCGCTTTATCGCCGAAGAGGGGGTACTTGAATCTTTAAACATCACAGATTGAAAAATGCTCGAGCATTGCGCGTTGTTATACTGGAGAGTTCTTCTTCGGAAATCCTGAGCAGATTCGCGGCAAAGTTTGCAATGGCACGAACGTATGCAGGTTCATTTTGCTTGGAACGATAGGGAACTGGCGCCAAATAAGGGCTGTCAGTTTCAAGCATGAGGCGTTCGATGCCTTGTGTGAGAAGCGCTTGGCGAACATTTTCGGCACTCTTATACGTGATAATGCCTGTAAAAGATCCACGCGCACCGCGGGCGTTGAGACGATTGATCGCCCCTGGACCCTCAGAAAAACAATGTACGACGATTTTATGCCAATCAACTTTTGCCTGTTCAATGATTGTCAAACAATCATCAAAAGCATTACGCGAGTGAACGACAACGGGCAAATCGTACCTTTTGGCTATCAGTAGTTGTTGACGAAAAACTTCTTTCTGAGAGGCAATGATGGCCGCTGTGTCACCGGTAATTTCGTGATAATCGAGGCCAATTTCGCCGATAGCAACCGGTTTTGGAGTTTTCGCGCAGTATGTTTCCAGTACCTCGAGATTTTGTTCCCAAGTATTGTCGATGTTCGTTGGGTGAATGCCTACAGTGTAGTGAATATTGCTGTAAGTTGTCGCGTTTTTGAGATGGATAGGCCAGTCTGCGGGGTTCGTTCCGCAAGCAATCATCTCTGTTACGAAGGCTTCCGAAGCGCGTTGTACAACTGCCGGCAGTTGATCGCCGAAATAATCGGGGTGACAATGCGTATCGATAAGCTGCATTATTGGTCTAAAAGTTGATGGAGAATTTTATCGGTCAGCGCCGGATCGGCCTGGCCACGTGTGTTTTTCATCACGTTACCTTTTAAGGCATTGATGGCTGTTAATTTCCCTGCGCGGTACTCGTTGACGGCCTTCGGATTATTTTCAATTGCTGCACGACAAAAATCTGTTAGCGCTGCCGTATCCGAGAGCTGAGCGAGGCCCTTTTCATCGATAATGGTTTTCGCATCTTTACCCGATTGGAACATCTCAGCAAAGACATTTTGAGCCGTTTGTTTGGAAATTGTCCCCGCCTCCGTGATGCATACAAGGTCGGCAAGTTGCTGTGGAGATATCCGAAAATTTTCACGCGTGATGCTCAAGTGTGCATCTGAAAGCTCACGTAAAAGATCATTGGTGATGAAATTGGCGATTTCTTTTGGACGATCATAGCACTGAACAGCCTCTTCAAAGTAGGCGCACAGCTCTGCGTTGGGATATAGGACCGAGGTGATCGTGTAGGGCAGGCTATAGTCGGCAAAAAAGCGTTCTTGTTTTTCGAATGGGGATTCCGGAAGTGTCTGTTTCAATTCATCAACCCAAGTGCGCGCAATGTGAAGAGGGACGAGATCTGGATCTGGGAAATAGCGATAATCATCGACGGTTTCTTTGGTCCGCATCGAGGTTGAAATACCGTTTTCAGCATCCCATTTTCGCGTCTCCTGAATAATATGTCCGCCATCTGATAGAATTTTTTGTTGGCGCGAAATCTCATAGGCGATCCCATTTTTGACGCCGGAAATCGAATTGAGATTCTTGAGTTCTACCTTTGTACCTAACTCAGTCTGCCCCTTGGGGCGGATACTGACATTGGCATCGCAACGCATTTGGCCTTTTTCCATATCGCAATCGGAAATGCCGGCGTACTCGAGGTGCATGCGGAGCGAAGTCAAATAGGCAAACGCCTCCTCGGCAGAGCGCATTGCGGGAAGCGAGACAATTTCCAAAAGCGGGACGCCCGCACGGTTAAAATCAATGAGACTCTGATCGCCGTCATGTGTGAGTTTCCCGACATCTTCTTCGAGTTGAATGCGATCAAGCGCAATTTTTTTATGTTCGCCTATAATGTTTCGAGCGGGGCCCGGAAGCTCGATTTCGACGAAACCATCTTTGCAAATCGGTTGATCGAGTTGCGAAATTTGGTAATTTTTGGGGTTATCCGGGTAAAAATAGCTTTTTCGGTCCCAACGCGTGATTTCCGGAATTGTACAGTGAAAAATGAGCCCTGTCCGAATAGCCTGCCGTACCGCTTCGCGATTGAGTACCGGTAGCGCGCCTGGAAGTCCAAGAACAACGGGATCCGTCAGTGTATTCATTGAAGCACCGTAACTGTAGCGCGAACGTGCGAATAATTTCGTCGCCGTTTTGACCTGAACGTGGACCTCTAACCCAATCACGGCTTCATATTCCATGCGTTTTAGGTGAAGCATTTGGGCGCTGTTTTACAAGGAAAATTTCCGATCGCGTCCCGGAAGATCGTTGAGCATTTCGATTGCGGTATAAGCGACGAGGTCGATTTCGCTAGGCTTATTTTCGAGGCGTAGGGCGACATTAGATTTGCGATAAACAGGATAAGGGCCGAAGCGGAGTGGATCCGTAATGGTGAACAACCCAAGCGTTGGACGTCCCTGAGCGGCTGAAATATGCATGGGGCCGCTGTCGTTTGCGATCACGAGACTTGCATGCCGAATGAGAAAGACGATGTCGGTTAGCGACGTTTGCCCGCGAAAGTCAAATAAGCGAGAATTTTCGCAATGAAATCTAAGGTGCGAGGGACTTCCAAGGATAAGGAGGTTGAGATTTGGTTCCGATAACAGTAAAAGTTCGGCGAGTTTTGAAAAATGCCGCCACTCTTTTTCAGACACGCGACTTTCGGGAAAGAGGCAAACGAAGGGTCTTTGTGGGATTTGCTCTTTGAGAAATTCCGTGTATTTTGGCGACATGACGTGTTCGAATTCCGGAACGATCCCGGAAATCTCGTTGCTACAATCGACAGTCGTAAGGAATTCTTTAAGAATATCGATCGCATGCGTTGCACCGGGATATGGGACTGTCTCAGTGTATGCCAAGCACGAGAGTTCGCGCGCATCTTTGCGTCCGATTTTTCGAGGAGATCTTGCAAAAAGTGTCATAATACCGCTACGTGCCAGGCCCTGCATATCGAAAACGCAGTCGTAGGTCTCTTGGCGGATCAGCGAAAGTAGCCGGAAAAACGATAACAAACCGCCATGACGTTCGTAAATTAGCACCCGTTGTGCGATCTGCGAAGCCCTAACGAGTTCGGCAAAGCAATCCCGAGCGATCCAATCGACGACGACCTCTGGTCGCTGACGTTTAAGTTCACTCACAACGACCATCGCGTGAACGATATCGCCGAGCGAAGAAGGCTTAATGACGAGGAGGCGCATGGGGGGAACTTTTCGTCTTGGAGCTAATCGCGGCTATGGAGCTTCGTCAATAGCTCGAGGACTTCGATATAAATCCACAGAAGTGTGACAAAGAGGCCGAGCGTTGCAATCCACTCCATCTCCTTGGGGGCACCATTCTTAATCTGGTTTTCGATAAACCCAAAATCAAGAATGAGATTCAGCGCCGCAACAACACAAACAACAGCGCTAACGCCAATGCCGAGTAAGGAGTTTCCGTGGAGAAATGAAAATCCGCCCCCACCAAATGCGCTAAATAGAGCGCTCAGAAGATAAGTAATTGCGATCGCAACTGTCGCCGAGAAAACGACAAGCGTAAACCTTTGTGTCGGCTGGATGATTCCCCGACGATACATGAACAGCATAACTGCTAAAACAACAACCGTTGAAAGTGCAGCTTGCGAAACGACACTTGGAACCCTCAATTCTGCGATTCGCGAAATCGCGCCGAACACAAATCCCTCTGTTAATGCATAAAGCGGCGCGATAATCCGTGCGGCTTGAGGAGGGCAAAGGCGAACAGCGATGCAAAGACCAAATACAATCAATGAAAATAGAATAATCTGTTGGCAGAGCGCTTCCGGAGGGCATGGCCGAAACCACGCGAAGGCTGCTGTCATCAGAAGTAAACCGAGCAATATAAAGGTTTTTTTACATACACCGCTCGCGGTCATCGTTTGCACTACCTCAAACGGGCTACTCTGAACGCTACGAAAAACCTGTTCCTGAAAAACGGGGTTGCTCCGAGAAATCTCCTCTTTCATACAGTCTGGCGATTATTGATAGTTAGAGCGACTTGTCAAGTGATGCTCCGGAAACGCGGCATTTCCTCGAATTAGGAGATTTGTCCTTTTTGAGGTCATGGGAGCCTAAAATGTTAAATGTAAGCTTGCCGAAATTGTCCTGTCGCAAAGCCGCTTCCCCAAAAACATCAAACCCACGGTTATTGCGTAACGTCGGATCTAGGCCAAGGCCGACAAACAGCAATACGAGCGCTTCTAAATTTCCTTGTCGTACAGCGATATGAAGAGGACCATTGCCCTGATTGTCAGTGGCCGTGTTAATCTCGGGAATCGTACGTGCGGATACATTGCACTTACTCAGAAGCGCCAATAATCGCGTGTTATTAAGCTGTGTTGCGCGAAGAACGATTTCGGGATGAGCACGCACGAGCGCTTGTACCGGATCCGATTGATTTTCTTCAGACTGCTCAATAGAATTGGCGATCCGATTTAAGTCCTCTTGTGTAAAGTTCCGGTGGCCTTCACTTTTGACGGCCTTCTCGTGAATCGATACAGCTTCCGTGTTATCGCTCTGAGGCGGGGAAAAATACACACCCGACGCATGAACACTTCCTGTCAACATCCCTAACAAACAAACTTCAAAGTAGTACCCCATAGATTTTCCTTTGGAGAGAGCGTTAAACCTGAATCGAGCTTGTGTCAAGAAAAAAATAATGCCTCCCGAAAATCAGGAAGCACGCACAACGACACACAATTCGACCCAAGCGATGAATTCGTTATTTTGCGGTAACCGATTTCCGTGCACGACGAATAAGATGGGCAGCGGTTTCAGTTGGTTTTGCTCCGACGCTCATCCAGTAGGTTGCACGGTCAATATCGAGAATCAACGGTGCCGTATTGCCTCGGGCTTGAGGCTCGTACGTTCCGAGCTTCTCGACATACTTCCCGTCGCGACGACAGGTACTCTCCGCGACAACGATCCGATACGCGGGATGATGGATACGACCTTGCCGCTGCAATCTAATCTTTAATGACATAAGACTCCGCTACGGCTAGGGATTCGTTTTGGCGTGTCAAGTTCTTTGCGCAGAGACGATGGTATGGGCGAAATTTAGCTTGCTTCTTCGAACGGTGATCCCTTAATACACGCGTATCATGTCCCAACATCCGAGTTTTCAAAGAGGTAGTCTACATGCGGCGAAGCGGTGTGTTTTAAAGCGTTTTGAGCGCGTTGAGTTATTACGTCGGCGCGGTCAGTGGACCGAAGGGCGTCGCGTAACGGCGCTTCCGAAGACGAAGCCGGAGGACTAGTTGTTGAGCGTCCTATGGCGCTTCCTACTGGTATTAGGAGGTGTCTCATGGTTTTTAAATCAGGTACCGTTTCCGCAATTAACGTGTTCTATCCCTAAAGGGACATGTTTTGTTCGATATTTACGGGTCGATCCTGAGGATCCGGTTCTGATGAAGCTCTCGAGTAAGGAAAAATTTTTCCCGAAAAAATATATTCCGGAAGACCAACTTTTACCGCAGTGGGATAAGATGGAGTACCGCGAGCCTGATTTTATGGTTCCATGATTTTAGGTGTTGAGAGTTCTTGTGATGACACGGGCTTAGCGGTATGGGAGGCGGGGCAATTTGTTTACGAACAAACGAGCTCGCAGATTGATTTACATGCCCTCTACGGTGGGGTAGTACCGCAGCTGGCTGCTCGAGAACACCTCAGGAATTTTCCCATTTTACTGAAGGATCTTCAAAAACAGGTCGATCTTCGGAAAATACAACAAATTGCCGTTACCTGTGGCCCGGGTTTGCCAGGAAGTTTGGCTTTGGGAATTGCTTTTGCCTGGAGTTTACGCCTTGCTCTAGGTTGCGAGCTGGTTGGAGTTCATCACCTTCGAGGACATATTTTATCACCCTTCATTGAACATCTGAACTTTCGGAAACAAAACAATCTCTTTCCGCATTTATCTCTACTTGTTTCGGGTGGCAATACGATTTTGTCTTCTGTAGACGAGACGTTAAATATTCATGTGCTGGCCGCGACCATTGATGATGCTGCGGGCGAAGCGATTGATAAAGGTGCGAAGCTCTTAGGATTGCGTTATCCTGGCGGACCAGAAATCGAACAATACGCGCAGCAGGGGGATGCTCGAAAATATATATTTCCGCAAGCATTTACTCAAGATGGCGAGTGGAAGTTTAGTTTTTCAGGGATTAAAACAAGTCTCCGCTATCGACTCGAGGCATTAACGGAAACAGAATTAAAAGGACAATTCCATGACATTTGCGCGGGCTATCAACGAGCGATCATCGACGTTCTAGTAAGGAAACTACACCAAGCGCTCCAGCATGATCATTTTGGAAGTATCGGCCTATCCGGAGGAGTTGCCAATAACCGCCTGCTACGGGAACGTGTCCAAGAACTTGGAGAGGCGATGCAATTACCCGTCTTTTTGCCAAAACCTAAATATACAGGCGATAATGCCTCGATGATTGCGTTTGCCGCAGCCGTCGATCCCGTGCACACAACAGATACAATTGACTTTAAGCCGAACTGGCCGCTTTAATTCCCTTGAGGTCGTGTAGTGATTAGTTAGGACGATGAGTGTGGACGCGAACGTTTTTGATGTGATCGTCTGTGGTGGTGGCCATGCGGGCTGTGAAGCGGCCCATATTGCAGCTGTTCGGGGCGCACGAACGTTATTATTGACGTGGAATCTCGATACGATCGCTAAGATGAGCTGTAATCCCGCGATTGGCGGTCAAGCAAAGGGACAGATGGTCCGCGAAATCGATGCACTCGGAGGTCTGATGGCCCTCAATACCGACCAAACAGCGATTCAATTCCGCCTCCTCAATGCCTCGAAAGGCCCCGCAGTCCAATCCCCACGTGCACAATGCGACAAGGCGTATTACCAAGCACGCATGAAGTACGTTTTGGAACGAGTCCCCAACTTATCGCTGTTTCAAGCCGAGGCACGACAGTTAATCGTTGTGCACGGCAAAGTTACGGGTGTTGTGACCAATGTTGGCGTTACGTTTAAAGCGCCAGCGGTTATTTTAACCTCCGGAACCTTCCTTCGCGGCGTTATGCATATCGGTATGGATCCAATCTCGGGAGGACGGTTAGGGGATTTTGCGGCAAATGATCTGTCTGCGTCGTTACAGCACTACGGGATTGAGCTGGGGCGGATGAAGACTGGGACCTGTGCGCGTCTCCGCGGTTCGACGATCGATTTTTCGGCCTGTGAAGAGCAAGTTGGAGATATAGATCCACAATATTTCGCTTTCTATCAATCCCGTAACCTCAAGCTCAAACGTGGCAATCAATCGGCGTTCTTCAAAGCACGTTCTCCGCAAGATACGCCTGAAAATCGTTCGTGTTGGATTACGTACACCAATGCCGCGACACGTGAAATTATCAACAGAAGCCTCCATTTGTCGCCGCTCTATTCGGGTGTTATTACCGGGATTGGTCCCCGTTATTGCCCAAGCATTGAGGACAAGTATGTCAAATTTCCACAAAAGGATTCGCATCGTCTCTTTTTAGAGCCAGAGGGCAATGGTACAGATGAATGGTATATTAATGGGCTTTCGACGAGTCTTCCGATCTCTGTCCAGGCGGCGATGTTCAAAACGATTCCCGGTCTTCAAAACGCCCAAATGATCCGACCAGCCTACGCGGTGGAATATGATTACATGCCGCCGACACAGTTATTGCCGACCTTAGAAACAAAACAAATCGAAGGGCTCTTTTGTGCAGGGCAAATTAACGGAACTTCGGGGTATGAGGAAGCCGCAGGGCAGGGGCTTATTGCTGGTGTGAACGCTTCTGCAAAAGTTTTTGGAGAACAGCCACTTGTACTTCAGCGTCATGAAGCGTATATTGGTGTGTTGATCGACGATCTTGTTACTAAGGGGACGCAAGAACCGTACCGTATGTTTACGAGTCGTGCCGAATATCGATTATTATTGAACCACGATAGCGCGGAGTTTCGCCTCGTTGAGTATGCCAAACGTTATGGTTTAATTTCTCTAGAACGTGCGAAGCGTATTGCCATTCAGCAGCAACGCATTGATTTTTGGATGGGGCAACTTAAAGGACATAAATCTTTAATTGCCGATCTGCAGCTCAATGATCTTAAAAACTTCCCCGAAAAGTTTTTTGAAGAGCTTCCCGAAGTTCAGAAGGCGGTACAGTATCAGCTGCTCTATGGTGGGTATCTGGTACGCGAACTGAAGCAGGTCAAAAAGATGCAAGAACTTGATTTTGTTAAAATTCCAAAGCATTTTTCATATGATGAGGTGAAGAGCTTACGAAATGAAAGCCGTCAAAAAATGAATCAAATTCAGCCGAAAACCTTAGGTCAACTGTCGCGTATTTCGGGCATTAGTCCTGTTGACGTGAATCTTGTTTGGGTAGCGATTGAAAGCCAGCGCGAGACAAATAAGGTTTGAAATACGAAAAAACTTGTTTCAATGGCCGTATGGCAACAAAGGTAGCTATTAATGGGTTTGGACGTATCGGTCGTCTTGTATTTCGGGCGATTGTAGACTCGGGAAAATTCGGGAACGAAATTGAGGTCGTCGCGGTCAACGACTTGGTTCCGGCGGACAACCTAGCATACCTCCTGAAGTACGATTCGACACAAGGGCGTTTTGACGGCACAGTTTTCGCAGAAGGCGAGAGCACGCTCGTTGTGAATGGTCATAAGATCAAATGTCTAGCGGTAAAAGAGGGGCCGACCGCCTTGCCGTGGAAGGATCTCGGTGTTGACATTGTGGTTGAATCGACCGGTCTTTTTACCAAGGACGAACTTGCGGAGGGGCATCTCCAAGCCGGTGCTAAGAAAGTGATTATTTCGGCTCCAGGTAAGGGGGAACGCGTCAAGACGGTTGTGTTAGGTGTGAACGACCATACCTTGACCGCGGAACACAACATTGTTTCCAATGCTTCCTGTACAACAAACTGTCTGGCGCCGATCACGAAGGTAATCTTAGAGAATTTTGGGATTGAAGAGGGGCTCATGACGACGATTCACAGCTACACAGCCACGCAAAAGACAGTCGATGGACCTTCGCGCAAAGACTGGAAAGGCGGCCGTAGTGCGGCGACGAATATTATTCCTGCAACGACAGGCGCGGCAGTTGCCGTTGGACTCGTATTGCCTGAAGTGAAGGGGAAATTGACAGGGATGTCATTCCGCGTTCCAACACCAACGGTTTCTGTCGTTGATCTAACGGTAAAAACGCAAAAACCCACATCTTACGAAGCAATTTGCGCTAAGATGAAAGAAGCCTCAGAGGGTGAACTAAAAGGAATTTTGGGATACACTTCTGATGAGGTCGTTTCCTCCGATTTCATCCACTGTGGGCTTTCGTCGATTTTTGATGCGGGCTCTGGAATTCAGCTCAATGATCGCTTCTTCAAGCTTGTCAGCTGGTACGACAATGAATGGGGTTACAGCAATCGCTGTGTGCAGTTAATCTCGAAACTAGCGAAGTTTTTATAATTTAAAACGACAACACAAACCTGTCGGATCTCGTATAACTCGGCAGGTTTTTATTAATTACGCACATTTCAAGGTTGAATCTGTTTGGGATCTATTGAAAGAGCTTTTCGATACAAGGGGTCGCAGTCGATTACAGTCAATCTTGGCTCGTTATCCTTTTTATGTTCTAAAATCTCTACTTGCGGTAGACCACTTGTCGCATCAATTGTAGCGACTATAAGTTCAGGAATAAAAAATCCAGTTGTTACCCCTTCTTTCTTCAATTGCATTCCCGCAATTTCAATTAGAGGATAGGCCATGATCTGGTCATTTACATACAGGGGGCTAATGTACCCGCGGATTGACACGTCTTGGAATTTATGACCCAATACCCACCAATAGCATCCTTGGGCGCGATATTTATCATTCACTTCCTGCGCACTATGACCAATCTGGGTGTCGCCATATGAGATTTTTGAGTAAGGCACTCTGCCCTTACCGTGATGGCTATCGCGATTGAATTTCTGAAATTCTCCGGAGGGGCCAACGTGTATGGTGATTTTTTGACCAGATGCGTGGAGGAATCGCGTAATCTCGTTGGCTGAATCCCCGATCAAAGAAACTTCAATCAGCCCTTTAGTGTTGTGTGCAATATGGAGGGCAACTATGTTTTCAGGCGTTTTGCGTATTTCGGTAAAGGAGATCTCCTCTCCTTCGAGAGTTACCCTTTGTCCATTGAAATCTTCTATGGAAATGTATGTCCGAGTCGGAATATCGCCTGTCCTGCGGATATGTAATTTATGAACCTTTTTTTCGCCGGATACTATTTTTTCTTTAAGCCGATGAATTACAAAGTTCTTGCTGCAAACAGGCGCTATCGTACGGGAGGTACTCCCGCTAGCGGTAAAAACGGTAGCGCCGACACAAGAGATTGAAAGCAATTTCTTTAAAAATCCCCACTTGATCATATCGGAGCAGAGGGTGAATGAATAAAATGCATAGATCAAGACTATTTTGAAAAATATTTTAATTGAGTTAGGGTGCTCGAGGAGGGACTCGAACCCTTACGCTTTGCATCACCAGATCCTAAGGTCAGCTGACACGATAACAAATGGGGTTACAGTAATCGCCGTGTTCAATTGGTCTCAAAGGTGGTGAAGTGTTTACAACCGAACAGGCCTCATTGCGAATCTATGAGGCCCATACTCTGATAGTGGCTTTCCGAATTGTGAAATAATGAGAGGCAGGTCGATGGCTGCCCCTCATTTGATCTCGAGAAAAGGCTTCCCGAGGTAGTCATAGTGCCGGTTTACTGATTCTCTTGTTGAGATACAGGGGCGTGGTCTACGACCGTTAGCATAGGTTCAGAGGCGTCCTTGCTTTTAAAGATTTCGACTTTCGGTAGTCCACTCTCTTCGTCGATTTTTGCGACAACAAAGGCTGGAAAGAACTCACCCGCTCGCCCTTCCCGCGTTAAATCAATACCACTGATTGCAATTGTGGGATAGGTTGGGACTGCAAAGTTACCCATGCGAACATTCCCACTGATGGATACCGTTTGGAATTTATGAGCCAGAACCCACCAATAACGCTTATAGGGGCGATACTGCGAAGGAACCTCATCCTCATTATTACCGAACTCAACTCGAGAGTCGCTGACTTCCGTCCAGACCGTTTCACTTTTGTGACTCTCTGAGATTTTTGAAACTGCCGATTCAATCTGAACAGCCCGTTGTAATCCTCCGGAGGGACCAACATGTATCCTGATTTGCCGACCAGATACATAGAAAAATCGCGAAATTTCATTTTCAGAATCACCAACAAGAGAAACCTCTACGAGACCTTCAGAGTTGCCTGCGATAGAGATGGATTTTACATTTTCAGGCCCCTTGCGTTCCTCTGTAAAAGAGAGATCGTCCCCCTCGAGAGTCACTTTCTGCCCTGTATAATCTTCTACGAAAATGACCGTTCGACGAGGATCTGCACGGTCCTGAGAAATACGAAACCGGTGTATCTTAGTATCACCCAATACAGTTTCTTCACTAACTCGATTAATGACAACACTTTTCTCGTTACTAGACTCTTCCTCCTCGGGCGAGCTACCAAAAGCGCCAGAAGATGGAAACGTAGCTCCGATGGAAAGAATTGTCAATAAGTGTTTTAAAAAGCTTGAACGAATCATAGCAAAGGGAGTGTGGATTTAATAAAAATGGATGTCAAGATTATTTGAGAAAAGAGTTCTGCTTAGCTAGGGTGCTCGAGGAGGGACTCGAACCCTCACGCTTTGCAGCACCAGATCCTAAGTCTGGCGTGTCTGCCAATTCCACCACCCGAGCGGATGCGTCCTCAGAGCCTCCACATTTTCGTGCTTTTGTCGACGCTTTTCTGCGCCTCTTTTCAGAAAACAACTTTTTAAGGTCACTTATAAGTTTTGCTTATACTTTGTAAAACCGTTAAAAATTAGCTTGAGTCTTATTTTGTCGCCTTAGCATTAGAGGTATTCCAATAATGGAAACTTTGACGACAGTCCTGATTGGTGCGGTGATAACGATAGGCGTTTTGCTTGCGTTTATTGCTGTAATCCATCAGCAGGAGTGTTGTATTGTTGAGCGTTTAGGGGCATTTAATCGCGTTCTAGAGCCGGGGTTACATTTTTATATTCCAATCATTGAGACGCTGAGCCCGCGGTTATCGCTGCGGATTTCACAACTCGATGTTAAAATCGAGACGAAAACGAAAGATAATGTATTTATCGATCTTATGGTCTCGGTACAATATCGCATTTTGCCGGCGAAGGTCTATGAGGCATTTTATAAACTCAATAACCCGAGAAAGCAAATTGAAGCCTACGTTTTTGATGTTGTGCGCGCGCAGGTACCCAAAATTGATCTAGATGATGTTTTCGAAAAGAAAGACGATATTGCGGATGCAGTGGAGGGAGAATTGAAAGAGGCGATGGATGATTTCGGTTATGAAATCGTCAAAGCGCTCGTTACGGATATTTCTCCCGCTGGTAATGTCAAAGCGGCGATGAATGAGATCAATGCGTCGCAAAGAATTCGTGTTGCGGCAACGGAAAAAGGGGAGGCTGAAAAAATTCTCAAGGTAAAACAAGCCGAGGCGGAAGCCGAAGCGTGTATCAAGCGTGCGGAAGCCGAAGCAGAAGCGTGTGTGCTTCACGGTAAAGGTCTTGCTGGGCAGCGCTATGAAATTGTCTCCGGATTGCGCGGTTCCGTTGAGGAATTTATTCAAAATGTTCCCGGTTTGACCGAGAAGGATGTTATGGAGATGGTCCTTCTGATCCAGTATATCGATACGCTGAAAGAGATCGCGGGATCTTCGAAATCCAATGTCATTTTTGTTCCCAATTCGCCTGGAAACGTGGCTGATCTCACAGGCCAGATCCGTCAGTCGATTATCGAGGCGCAGCAAGTCGGCCAATTAACGCCGAATCCGGCATCGAAACATTAGTCATTTCCCAAAGTTAAACCATCCATCCAAAGGGAGGGACAGCAATGTCCCTCCTGATTACTTTTCAGTTCATTAGCTTAGAAACATCAATCCACGCCACGTAATTGGAATAGCGCTCAAGTTCTGAAATGGTCAGTTCGATCGTGCTATTGCTGCTTCCACAGGAAGGATAAATGCTTTCGAAGCGTTGTAGCGAGCGGTCGAGATAGACCTTTACCTCGGGATGAATCGCAAACGGACAAACTCCGCCGATCGCATGGCCAACGAGCGGCTCGACCTCTTCGGGCGCAAGCATTTTAGTTTTAACACCAAATTGCGTTCGATATTTCGTATTATCGATTTTTGTGTCGCCCGACGTGACGATTAATATCACGCCATGATCCGTCATGAAGGAAATGGTTTTCGCAATACGGCTAGGAGGGCAGTGAAGCTTTTGGGCCGCTAAAGCGACGGTCGCAATGGAAGCGTCAAATTCAATGATACGATCAGTGATGTCGAGCCACTGGAAACATGTCCTAACTTTTTCGAGTGCCATGGGATTTTTATAAGCATAGCGTTCTCATCGACAATGGATAAAACCTTATTTCCCAACACAAAATCGTTCGAAGATTTTTCCTAACATCGCCTCCGTATTGTAGCGCCCGACGATGTAGCCGAGCTGTTCGAGACTTTGGCGAATATCACTGGCGCAGAGCTCGTAGGCCTGGTGGTTTTGGAAAGCTTCGTATGCCGAGCGCAAAAAAGTGCGCGTTTTTTCAAAAATCTCTCGATGCCGTTCGTTGATAACAATGGCCGATTCTGGTGGTAACAGCGCCTTTGCCCGGACATAGGATGAAATTGCCGATTTCAATTGCGCTATGTTTTTCTGATTTTTTGCCGAGAGCGTTACGGATGGAAAATCGTTCAATTTTGAAGGAACTTTGATTTCTTGCCGTTTCGGCAAATCGCTTTTGTTCCAAACGAGGATGCATTCCGTGAGTCCTTGAAGAATGTTTGAGTCTGGAATTTTCGGGTCGTTTTGGTCGATTACAAGTAAACAGAGATCAGCGGTGCGGATGTTTTGAAGCGTTTTTTCGATCCCGAGTTGCTCGACGGAATCTCGAGTTTCACGTAGTCCGGCTGTGTCGATAATGTGAATGTAAATGCCGTCCAATATGAGGTTTTCGCGGATAAAATCGCGTGTTGTACCGGGAATGGCGCTTACAAGTGCACGCTCTTCACCGAGGAGAGCATTGAGTAAACTACTTTTCCCCGCATTGGGCGCTCCGATGATCGCAATAGCAACACCATGAAGGAGGCGCTCGCGGTAGTGGTGCGTTTGAAGAATTCCATCGATGCGTTGAAGTGAGGCTTCAATTTGCAGCGGGATATCCGAGGATATCGGCAAATCTTCGTCGGAAAAATCGATGGCAGCTTCGAGTTCGGCCAGTAGATTGAGAAGATCTTCGCTGAGGCGGGTAATTTCGTGACTGAGAGCGCCTTGCAGTTGCCGTTGCGCCGTTGTTAGGGCGGCTTCGTTGGTTGCGTGAATTACATCCAAAACCGCTTCCGCTTGGCAGAGATCGATGTGGTGGTTCAGGTAGGCGCGCTGCGTAAATTCGCCGGGCCCCGCCATTTGACATCCCGAAGCGATTAGGTCTTCAATCAAAAGGTGGATGAGGAGCGGATTCCCGTGACAATCAATCTCTAAAGCATCTTCACCTGTGTAGGAGTGTGCGGCATCGAAAAAAATTGCAATCACTTGGTCGAGGATTTGACCGTTAATATTCGTGTAGTGCGCTAAAAATGCCTGGTGAGAAATGAGTGTTTGTTTTTGAGGAAAATGCTGGGTACAAAGTGTTTTGACAAGAGGCCCACTGATGCGGATTTTCGCAATGGCAGAAACCCCAAGCGGTGTCGCGAGTGCGACAATGGTCGCTGGCATCGCTAACGAGAAGAACGCCCAGGTCCAAAGCTACGGATCGGAGCATTTTTTTGTACAACCGCATTCTTAACGCGAAACGTAATGCGTGCGCGCTCGAGGTCATGCGGATTCATTTCCATATGGACGCGATCACCGACCGCAAGGCGGATGAAATTTTTTCTCAGTTTTCCAGAAATATGTGCTAAAACTTGGTGTCCATTTTCGAGGGCGACGCGAAACATAGTCCCCGGTAACACCGCAACAACTTTTCCGGTCACTTCGATACAATCATCGGCCATAGGCTATCAAACACGCATACCCTCTAAAATTTTTCGTCTTGTGTCAACGCTGTTCGTAAAAATTTGTTATTAAGAATATTTGCTCGTGTTTTTATGCGGTGTGCGCAAAGTAGAGAAACATACGTGAAGCAGCTTTACCAGTATATTGCGCGACGATTTGTAGGGTATTTACTGCTTTCCATTCTATTTTTTTCCGGCCTATTGCTCGTGGGGCGTATGATGAAGGACATGATGACGCTTCTCATCGAAGGCAAGCTATCATTGGCGCATGGGGTGTGGCTCGGCATTATGTTATTGCCTTCGGTGGCCGCGTACGCCTTGCCCTTTGGCTTTGTGTCGGCGACCTTATTGACGCTTGGTGAGCTCTCGGCAGACAGAGAGTACATTGCGCTTCGAGGTGCGGGGATTTCGCCGTTGAAAATTTTTTCACCAATTTTGTATCTATCAATTGTTGGCGTTGTTTTGGCCTTAACAGTAAACTTCCATTACGCGCCACGGGCGATTTCATCCGCAAAAGTTCGTATTCAAAGTATTATCCGGGAAGAGCCGTTACGGTTTATCGCGCCGCAGAAATTTATCCGCGATTTTCCAGGATACGTACTGTTTGTCCGCGCAATTGATGGCGATCAACTACGCGGTTTTCGCATTTGGGAATTTGATGAAAAGGATCGCATGCGAACATTTATCGAAGCGAAACAGGGTTCTCTGGTCTACGATTCGGGAAATAATGCGCTCCAATTGACATTACTTCAGGGAACCATTCAACATCAAGAGCCCGAAGCGAAAGAATGGCCGCTCATCTCGTTTGAAAAACTGACGCTGAGTTTGTCGATGGCGAAAATTTTCCAAAACAACTTAGAAAAGCGGAAAATCCGTAACATGACCTACGGCGAGATGTGTGCATTGAAGAATCAGGCGGAGCGGGATGACGATCGTAGTCTTCTCATGGAAGTCCACGTTGGATTTCAAATGAAGGCGGCGATGGCGTTTGGAATTTTAGCGTTAGTTCTTATGGCGATCCCGCTCTCGATCCGTTTTGCACGACGAGAAACCTCGGCGAATGCGGCGATTGCCTTTCTGATTTGTGTTGGCTATTATGTTACCATGATGCTCCTCTCGTTCCTTACCAAACGACCCCAGCTACGGCCGGATTTACTCTTATGGTTGCCCAATATTGTGTTAAGTGGCCTTGGAATTTGGGGCATACGTAAGCTTTGTTGTCGTTAATGGGCTTGCCAGGGGAAGCGGTAGTTTTTTAACGTTTTTGCATGTTACAGGCCGGTATTGTAGGGCTGCCCAACGTGGGGAAAAGTACACTTTTTAACGCGTTAATTCGGGCGCGTCGTGCGCCCGCCGAAAACTATCCCTTCTGTACGATCGATCCGAACGTAGGGATGGTTGAAGTTCCCGAACCTCGTCTCAAGGTCTTACAGCCCATTGCGAAAACGGATAAACTCGTCCCTGCAGCGATTGAATTTGTGGACATCGCGGGTCTTGTTGCGGGAGCCAATCGAGGTGAGGGTCTTGGCAATAAATTTTTAGCGAACATTCGGGAAGTCGACGCAATTGTCCACGTTGCGCGTTGTTTTGAAAATGATGATATCGTCCACAGTTCCGGCAGTATTGATCCGATTCGCGATATTGAAATTGTCAATACAGAGCTCATTTTAGCCGATCTACAATCCGTTGAAAGTCAGCTCGCCAAGGTGTTGAAAAAAGCACGATCTGGCGATGCCGAGTCGATTAAAGCAGCAGCCCTACTAGAACGCCTTCAACAACACCTCAATGCCGGCAATCCCGCACGTTCGCTCGACGTCGATGAAGAGGAGAGTGCTTTATTAAAAACCTTTCATCTACTTTCAGCAAAGCCCGTACTCTATGCCTGTAATGTTTCTGAAACTGAATTGCAGGGTAATACTCATACCCAATCTGTTATGGAATATGCCCAAAAGCAACATGCGGCATGCTGTATTATTTGCGGCCAACTAGAGGCCGACCTCATTGATTTTACACCCGAAGAAGCACAGCGCTATCTAGCGGATCTCGGTGTTCCAGAAAGTGGTGTGGCCCAACTCATTCGCGCAACTTACCGTCTTTTGGGACTTGCTTCATTTCTGACGGCGGGTGAAAAAGAAGTGAAAGCGTGGACCTTCCGATTAGGGATGAAGGCACCACAGTGCGCAGGCGTTATCCATGGCGACTTCGAAAAAGGCTTCATTAAAGCAGAGGTTGTGAGCTATGAGGATCTTGTGGCAGCGGGTTCTTTTAATGCGGCGAAGGAAGCAGGGAAGTACCGTTTAGAGGGTCGCGACTATGAAGTTAGGGATGGCGATGTCATCATTTTTCGTTTTAATGTTTGAGCCATGCAGAAAATAGTCTTCAACGAGGCGGCGGAATATCCCGATTTACTGGTCATTGCGGGGGAATATTCGGGCGATGAGCATGCGGCGACGTTTGTACGGCAGCTCAAAGCGGAACGTCCGACGTGTAACATCTGTGCAATCGGTGGCGAAAACCTTGAAAAAACGGGCGTCGATTTTCTGTTTAATCTCGTCGACTATTCTGTAATTGGGACAACGGAGGTCTTAAAGCATCTTCGGTTTTTTATGCGTTTTTTAAAAATGACCTGCGATTGGATTGAGCGCTACCGACCGAAAGCAGTTTGTTTTGTCGATTTCCCTGGACTCAATCTTCGGATTGCCAAAGAACTATATCGCCGTGGCATCAGTCACAAAGCCGGTGGCAACGTGAAACTGTATTATTACATTAGCCCACAGATTTGGGCATGGCGAGCGAAGCGCCGCTTCCGGATTGCTAAATATATCGACTCACTAGGAGCCATTTTCCCATTTGAAAAAGAATGCTACCGCGATACTCCCTTGGAGGTTCAATTTTTAGGCCATCCCTTCTTGGATGAAGGTTATGAGTTACCGGTGCACTATGATCCTGAGGGGCCACTTTTATTGCTGCCAGGCAGTCGTGTAGGATCCGTTCAAAAGGTATTCCCCATTATGCTGGAGGCTGTTCAACAGCTCAAAAAATTAGGAGAGTCGCGGGAACTTGTTGTGATCTATCCCGATGACGATATTTTGTCGATTCTTGAAAAACAGAGCCAACGTTGTAAGGGATTGACGATTTCTTTTGTCCGGAGTGGAGCATGTCAAATTGGTGCTTGTGCGGCCTTGATGAGTCCTGGGACAATGTCGCTCAAATGTGCACTGGCCGGAATTCCTGGGGTGATTGTGTATAAAGTGAACACGGTAACGTACGGTCTCGCCAAGATTCTGTTGAAGGTAAAGTTTCTCTATATGGCCAGTATTCTGCTTAAACGAGCGGTAGCACCGGAGTTTTTACAGTTTTCGGCGAAACCGAAGCTCATTGGTAAAGCGGTACGGGCGGCGATGAACGATCGAGCGATTCGCCAGCAAGCAGCGGATGATGCCGAGGAACTGAAACATATTTTATCGGCGGAACCGCAGATGAATGTCGTCCGTTGGATCCAAGAAGCGCTCTAAGAAAAAATTTGCTTTTTTAGGAAAAATCCCAGTGTCACCGCTACGATGGCCATTCGTAGATGTTTGATTACCGGGACACATGGTTGTGGGAAATCGACGCTTTCGCATCGCATTTGTTCCGAATTAAAGCGAAAGGGCTATAATGCGATCGTCATCAGCGAGACGGCACGCGAATCTCCGTTTCCGATTAATAAGGGGCAGACCGTAGAGTCGACGCTCTATATTGCACTCAAACAAGCGGTTAAGGAACTTGAGGCTATCGCACACGGATATACCTATTTGGTGCTCGACCGCGGAGTTTTGGATTCTTTCTTTTATTCAGAGGCAACCCGCCAACATCCGATCACGGATTTAGAAAAACATCTATTGTCGGCACTCACAACGTGGACACAGGATTATGACGAGATCATTTTGTTAACTGGTGAGGGTAAGGAGACACTTGAAGCGGATGGTGTACGCGATACCGATCGTCAATTTGCGCAAAATGTAGAAGATCTCCTTAAAAAATTCTTTTTGGAAAAGTTTGGTGATCGTGTTTGTATGTTATCGTACCCCGAGATGTTAGCCTGTAATATCCATATTAATGAGGATGGAAAAATTGTATTAAAAGATGCATAAGGCTTGGGCGAGTACCGGTGGACAAAGTATCTTATGGGGGTTCTCGATTATCTCGCTGCTGGGCTCGTATTTTAACGGTACCACGCGTTTCAAATTGGGTTATGCGCTATGGCTTTGTAGCGATTCCTTTTTTGTCTTCTATAACTTTTACATTGGCGAGATCCAGCAAAGTATTTTTTATTTCGTGACCGCAATCACGATGGCGATTGGTTACAAAAACACGCGCCACATACGCGGTTGGTTACAGCGAACAAAGGTATAAAATGAATGAGGTTTATTATTGGTTTCAAGAGCACATACAAGCGGTTATCTGGACGTTTACGGCGATAGCGCTTTTAGGTTCTTATTTTAATGCGACGACGCGTTTCAAATTGAGTTACGTCTTATGGCTTGGGTCAAATTTTTTCTTTGTGTGGCATAACTTTCGGATTGGCGAGGTTCAACAGTGTGTGTTGTATTTAGTCTACCTCTATACTGCCATACTTGGGCTTAAGAATACCTATCACCAAAAGGGGTGGTTCGAACGCAGTTCACTTTAGTATGGCGCTTGATGAAGGTCCGACGATGGACCAAATTTTAGGGTGGTGTAAACGGCGGGGGGCGATTTTTCCGTCGTCTGATATTTATAACGGGATTGCCGGATTTTTTGACTATGGTCCACTCGGTATCGAGATTAAGAAAAATATCAAAGATGCTTGGTGGAACGCAATGGTCCATCAACGCGGGGACATTGTCGGTATCGACTGTTCGATTATTATGCACCCTGCGGTTTGGAAGGCTTCGGGACATGTCGATGGTTTTTCCGATCCGATGGTGGACTGTAAGGTTTCGAAAATGCGTTATCGGGCCGATCAACTTTACTTTGCAAAGGTTACGGTTGCCGGTGAATTGTTGGGCTACGTCTCTGTACTCGAAGATGAAAACATGCAATCGGAAGCGGAGCAGCAGGCCGACAAACTTAAACGTAAGCAGGCGAAGCAGGGGACTTTAGATCCGGTTGTTTTAAAACCCTACACAGAGGCGATGCCGGAAGAGTATGCGTTAATTCCTTCCCCGGCAACCGGTCAACCGGGCTCCTTAACAGCACCACGAGCGTTCAACTTGATGTTCCAAACCCATGTTGGTGCGGTGGTTGACGATTCATCCGTTGCTTACCTCCGGCCTGAAACTGCACAGGGGATGTTTGTGAATTTCAAAAACGTCCTCAATACGAATCGCCTCAAGTTACCGTTTGGGATTGCGCAAATGGGCCGTTCCTTCCGTAACGAGATTACGCCCCGTAATTTCACCTTCCGTTCGCGCGAATTCGAGCAAATGGAGATGGAATTTTTTATTCAAGATAATGCGGATTGGCAGCACTGGCACCAATACTGGGTCCAAACGCGTTTTGACTGGCTCAAATCAATCGGCCTCGATGAAAAACGCCTTGCATTGGATGTCCATCGTCCCGAAAAGCTAGCACATTATTCACGTGCTTGTACCGATATCACCTTCCATTATCCATTCGGAGTTCAAGAGCTCGAAGGAATTGCGGCGCGAGGGAATTTTGACCTGACGCAACACCAAAATGCTAGCGGGAAAAATCTCGAATACTTTGATGAGGCGGAGCATCGTAGCTATCTGCCACACGTTATTGAACCTGCTATTGGCGTCGATCGACTGTTTTTAGCGGTTCTCTGTTCGGCTTACCATGAGGAGTCCGTTGAGAATGAGACACGTGTTGTGATGAAGTTTCATCCCAAAATCGCACCTGTTAAAGCAGCGGTATTCCCATTGGTCAAAAATCGTCCAGAGTTGGTCGACCTTGCGAAACAACTACATCAAAAACTCGCACGTCATTGGTTTGTACAATACGATGAGAGTGGGGCAATCGGCCGTCGTTATCGTCGCATGGATGAAATCGGAACGCCGTATTGTATTACCGTGGATTTCGATTCTCTCGAACAGGGAACCTATACGCTCCGTGACCGCGATACCATGGAACAGCGCCGCCTGAGCGAGTCCGAATTAATGACTTTTCTCCTCGAACAATACAGCTAGTGGGATTTTGAGATTGAGCACCGAAGCGGTGTCCGCTATGTTGTGCCCTTATGGCGACTGAGGATTCCGCATTAACCCCACTCATGCAGCAATACCGCGAGCTCAAACGGTCGATTCCCCCGAATGCATTGCTACTCTTTCGTCTCGGCGATTTTTATGAGATGTTTGAAGAAGATGCGCTTATTGGTTCTAAGATCCTGGGCATTACCTTAACACAACGTCATAAAGCGCCGATGGCTGGTATTCCGCACCACGCGGTCGACGGTTACATTGCCAAACTCATCCAGTCCGGCTATAAAGTCGCGATCTGTGATCAGACTGAACTTGCACGTCCGGGAAAAATTATCCGCCGCCAGATTTCTAAAATACTATCTCCGGGAACGCTCATTGCGGAGAACCTGCTGACGCCATCGCATAACCAATATCTCTTGAGTTTAAAGCTGCATCGAAAAGACATTTCAATTGCATGGATTGAGGTTTCGACAGGGGAATTTCAGATTGCCGATGCCCCCAATTTGTGCGAATTAGAACACGTTATAGCTGCACTCGATCCCCGCGAGATTGTCGTCGATGTCGATGACCGTACGCAACTAGAACAATTACCGACGCGTGAACACGAGGCATTAAAGCGCATTTTGGAAAAATGTACGGTTACCGATCTACCGCACTATTATTTTGATGCGCAGCGTGGACTCGAACTGTTATTGGAACGCCTAAAAGTCGGCAACCTCCATGGTTATGGCATTGTGCACGAAGATCCGGCGATTGGTGCTGCGGGTGCCCTCATTTTATACGTCAGCGATAATCTAAAACAGCCACCACATAACCTTCAAAAGTTGCGAAAATACCAGCCCCAGACGGCAATGATCATCGATGCGCGGACGCTCCATCATCTCGAGATTCTGCGCAATGTCCATGGAGGGCGAGAACATACCTTACTCGATGCACTCGATGAGACGAAAACGGCGATGGGGGCACGTCTACTGGAACGCTGGGTCCGGGAACCATTAATTGATTTAGAAGGGATTATTCGTCGCCAAGATGTTGTTGCTGGATTCCGAGAGGTACCGGAAAAAATCGCGAACCTAAAGCAATTCTTCAAAGCGATTGCCGACATCCCTCGCATTCTAACACGCATCAGTAACCGTAGTCGAAATCCGCGTGAACTCGGAATGTTGCGTACGACCTTACAACAGCTTCCGTCGATTATTGAGCTGCTCAGTCAATGGCCACACGAAGCGATTCCACCTTTATCGAAAAAAATAGATTCCCTCGAGCCGTTACGTGTTGTTCTTCAACGAACGTTGGCACAAGAGTTACCCAATGATCTCAGCGAGGGAGGTTATATCGCTGGTGGGTTTGATCCGCAAGTCGATGAATTGCGTTCTCTGGTCCATCATACGAGTTCCTGGCTTTGTACTTTTGAAAATCAGGAACAAGCGCGAACCGGTATCAAAACCCTACGTATAAAGTATAATAACAATTTTGGGTACTTTATCGAGGTGACGAAATCGAATCTCCACCTTGTGCCGAGCGACTATATCCGCCGCCAAACGACGGTGAATGCGGAACGCTACACGACCGAGACGCTGAAAGCAAAAGAACGTGAAATTCTAACGGCCCATGATCGGCTAATTGAGCGCGAAGCGATGCTTTTTCAGTCGCTGGTTGAACAGGTTTTATCGTTTCGAAAACAACTTGATGCCGATGCGCATATTTTAGCGGCGATTGATGTATTGAGTGGATGGGCATCACTCGCACAACAGTGGAATTACTGTCGACCGATCCTGAATAAGGAGCGCATGATTGAAATCCGTGAAGGGCGTCACCCAGTCCTTGCGCGTATGTTGACAAATGAGATGCAGCATTTTATTGCCAACGACACGCGATTAAGCAGCGCGGAAACACAGATTACACTGATTACGGGGCCGAATATGGCCGGGAAATCGACCTATATCCGCCAAGTAGCCCTCATAACATTGATGGCGCAGATCGGAAGTTTTGTTCCTGCGACAACATGTACCTTAGGGCTTGTAGACCGAATTTTCTCGCGGATTGGAGCAAGTGACGACCTCGTCCATGGAAGCTCGACGTTTATGGTCGAGATGAATGAGACGGCCAACATTCTCAATAACGCAACGGAAAGCAGTTTGATTATTTTGGACGAAATTGGGCGCGGAACGAGTACTTACGATGGCCTCAGTTTAGCCTGGGCGATTGTCGAATTTCTACATGAACACTGGGTTCCGTCAGGCCCTAGAACCTTGTTCGCAACCCACTACCACGAGCTGACCAAACTTTCCGAAGACCTCGTTCGCGTCAAGAACTTCCATGTTGCCGTTAAAGAATGGAATGACGAAGTTGTTTTTCTCCACACTATTGAGCCTGGTGCTTCCGATAAGTCGTATGGAATTCACGTTGCACGATTGGCGGGGATGCCGATGCCGGTGATTCAGCGAGCGACAGAGGTTCTAGAAAAATTAGAATCCGAGGGTGATAGTGTTCAGAAGCACCTCCGTAAGATCGTTAAGGCGCCGGATAAGAGGTCTCAACTCGATTTTGATTTTTCATAGAAAAGAGCTCGACATTTTTTTTAGATTCTGCGAGCGTCATGTGTGATGGACATCGATGAGGTTCTGTCGCAGCATATGATTCTCAACGCCTTAGAGGATGTTGGGTCCGCAACGTTGCGTCATTTACTCGCGTTTTTCCAAGAAGATTTTGTTTCGATTTTAACGGCTTCCTACGATACACTTTGCTCTGTTCCCGGTGTCTCCAAAAAAGCAGCCGAAAGAATCGCGAATTGGCGGAAATATTTCAATCTAGAGAGAGAAAAAGAACAACTGATTACCCAAAACGTCCGGTTTTTGATCGAGGAGAATGCAGACTTCCCTCCGTTACTGAAAAGTATCGATACCCCGCCGATTGGGCTCTATGCGAAAGGGCAGGGAGCGCTTGGTGCACAAAAATATATTGCAATCGTCGGAACGAGGAAGCCTTCCGTCTACGGTTTGAAGATTGCGCGTGAATTTGCCTTAGAGCTTGCGAAGATGGGGTTTGTAATCGGTAGTGGTATGGCCCTGGGCATCGATACTGCTGCTCATGAAGGTGCGTTAGCGTCTGGGGCAAATGATGCGACTGTTGCGGTTTTAGGCTCTGGGATTGATGTGATTTATCCCCGAGAAAATGCTCCACTTTACCGAAAGATCCTTGAGCAGGGCACAATTCTTTCCGAATTTCCGTTTGGAAAAAAAGCGAGTAAAGTAACTTTCCCGATACGCAACCGTGTATTGGCGGGAATGTGTTCGCACGTTTTGGTGATTGAGAGCGATCTGCATGGCGGCAGTATGATTACGGCACATCTGGCGAATGACTATGGGCACGGTGTGATGGCGGTGCCAGGGCGCATTGATCAACCGATGAGCCGAGGTTGCCATACTTTGATTCGAGAAGGTGCGACTTTAGTTGCGGGTATGGATCACATACTGGAAGAGCTCAATTGCCCTGTATCCCAGGCCTGTTTTGACTTTGCCGTTCAAGACAAAGTGGAATCGGTACTCGAGGACCCGGTTGAGCAAAAAATTGTCGCGTTCATCCATGAGCAGAATGGTACATCGCCGGACGCGCTTTCCGAGGCGCTCGATATCCCCGTTTTTCGTCTTTTGCCGCGTTTGCAGATGTTGGAATTACGCCAAGTAATTCGCCGAAATCTCCAGGGAAATTATGAGTGTTAATGCTTGCGGCGCCTTTTTGAGTCTCCAGTCTAGGTTTATGCAAAAGCCCGAACAGGATTTATTACGAATATGTGTTCAAATTGCGGAAGATAAGAAATGCGAGGAGCTAAAGATTTTCGATGTGCACGGGATTTCGGGAATTGCGGATTACATTCTTTTGGCGACATGTAACTCGGAGGCACACCTCCGGGCCTTAGGGAGTGCGCTCTATGAGGTTGTCAAACACCGATTTGGATTTGTTGGCCGCATCGATTATCAGCCTCAAAGTGGTTGGTTCGTGCTTGACGCGTTTGATCTCATAGCGCATTTAGTGACTCACGAAGTACGTTCATTGTATCGTTTGGACAAGCTCTGGGAACGTGCTCCGGTTCTTTTGGCGAGTGATTTCCCTGTTGACTTTAAGGCGGAAACCGCAGCATACACGGCTTAAGCTATGGCGAGAGAGCACATTATTTTAGAGTGTACGGAGGCACGCGCGGAAGGGGCGCCGGTATCGCGGTACATGTCGACGCGTAACAAAAAGACGCAGACGGAACGCGTTGAGAAGATGAAGTACAACAAATTTCTCCGTCGGCACACGCTACACCGCGAGATCAAGAAGTAGCCTTGTGGCGCGCACGATTGAGGTTTCGAACCACTGTCGTCGATGGATTATTTCGGAGGCAGCGGTTGTGTCGCTCTATCAAAAACTCGATCAAAATCCTCAATACAAGATTGGACCCGGGGTGTTATCGGTGGCGTTCGTTTCTCCATCTAGAATGAGGGCACTCCATCAGCAGTTTTTACAGGACACCTCATTAACGGATGTGATTACCTTTCCGGGAGATCCAGAGTTTGGTCTTGCTGGGGAGATTATCGTTTGTCCCGCCTATGCCGAACAGCAAGCAAAGCGTTTTGATATGGGTCTCGATGACGAGCTCAAACTTTATCTCATCCATGGATTTCTACACCTATCGGGTTTAAATGATAAAACCCCAGAAGAGTGTTCTGTGATGCGTACAGCAGAAGCTTATTGCCAGGAGTTTTTAAAAGATCTTCCCGAAGTCATTCGCTGATCTGAGTAGAATTTTATCTCTGTTTTTTCAGTAAAAAAAGAGCCCACTAGACATGGACCCTCTTTATAAGATTAAAAACCAAGACTTAGTCAAGTTCCCCGGTCAGATAGGCTTCTTCCTCCTCTTCTTCTTCTTCTTCCTCCTCCTCGTTAGAACCATCGGGTAGCAAGTGAAGGTGACGTAGTGTCTCAACTTGGGACCAAGAAATTTCTCGTTTTTCAACTTTTTCTTGGATTTGCCTTAGGTTTTCGATTGTCCTTTCCGCTGCCCCTTCGTCGCATGGATCACCATCTTCTTCATACGAATCGCTGTCATTCAACTCTTCGATGCGCTCCACAAAATATAGATTGCGTTCCTTTGCGGGTATTTGAGTGAATTGATAGATAAACCAAGTCTCGACAAGCGCTGGATTGATGGCTCCTTGAGCGGGGAGACCTAACTGTGCAAGCTCCTCGGGGGTCGCGTTTCCCTTAATTCGCTGGTGATTGCGGTTTGCGAGGCTAATGAAGTTATCAACAAGTGCGCCGCCTAGCTCATCCTTGCCGTAGAGATTCTCCAAAGGCTCCCTCAAATGATCATAAGGCGCATGAGCGACACTCATTGTCCTTGAAATGAGGTTTCCCCGAGGACCCGGCCGAACAGATTTCGGTGCGCTTGCGATCACAGACGAAATGGAACCGCCGATTAATAATGCTGATATGAGTTTAGTGATATGATTCTTCATGTATTTTTTCCCTTGATAACAGAAGCATTTACAATTCTTCCGTTAAAAATCTTTCCACCCAAATGCGTACCCTAAAAAATCATTTCTTCTAGGCCGAAAGCCACATATTGAAGAGATCTTGAGCTTCCTGCACCGTGAGAAAATTCCGACGAACCGCATCCCGTATTTCTGCTGCGGTAAAATTGCCATCCTCGATTTGTTCCTTGAGTGACCAAAGATGCACAATCCCAGGCTCAACCCAGGTCTGCGTTCTCTCGCCGTATCTTTCGAGCGATGAGGTGAGTTCCCCTATACATTCCGGGTGTAGTAAGACGAAAAAGGCGACCAAGATATCGAGATCTGTGGAACTAACGCCGGTGAGATTGATGTTTCCTGTACGCTCGTTGACGAAATGAAATAACTCTCCGCTGACACCGTCTTGTTGGTGAAGGGTTCTCAAAAAGTTTCGCAGGCCATAAACGTGTTCGTGTGTTGCACGAACCGGTGGCCCCTGTCTGACAGCAAGTGCAGTTGAAATAGAACCACCCAGCAATAATACTGATAAGAGTTTAGTAATATGATTCTTCATGTGTTTTCCTTTCTTATCAGTGGGAAAACAGAATACCTTCCCACCAAAAGCTTCTGCGCCAACGCTTAGCCATGGAGCTTCGCCTTTGATAAATTTTGTCAAGATATTTTTACTATCAGTTTTTAGTAGCATCGCGGGTGTTCAAGAGTTTCACTAGCGATCCGAAATGGGGGCCTTGTTTTCTCGGCGATAATCCGAGGTGATCAATAAACCAGTCGGCAACAAAAGGATGGTGAGAGGATAAATGTTCCGGCTTTGATTTATCTTCAATTAACCTAAGTGCTTTACGATCTTCTTCGGACATTGGCGGCCACAACGATCGCCGCATTTTAATGTGCCATTTTCGGATAAATTTCCAATGTTTGTTGGCAAGCTCGATAAATTGATCTACCTCCGGAATATTGCCGTAAATTTGCACTAATTGCGGCATTAGATCATCATAAGGGCCTGCTGCAATGGCGAAAATTGGATAAACAAGACATATTGCCAGTGAAAGTAGATAAAAGTGTTTCTTCATGCATGTATTCCCTAATTCAGGATTCAAAAACCATTTTATTAGGCGTGGGTTTTGTCAAGATGCTTTAAATCACATACTGCGATAAACGAACGTATATTGGTCTCTTTCATGAGTAAGCTGTCAGAGTAGTCGAAACAAAAAGAGGGCCGAAGCCCCCTTTCTATGCCTAAAATGAACTAAAAAGCCTACATATTCTCGTAGCGCACACGCAACATGTTGTTAAAGACCGCAGCCTTCTTGATTCGACGACGTTTCTCACATGGCTTCTCAAAGTAGCGCTTCGCCCGTACGTCTTTTAGGACGGATTCGCGGTCGAGCTTCTTTTTGAGCCGCCGTAATGCTTTGTCGACGGTCTCGCCCTTGCGTAAAGTAACTTCAACGGACATCGCTTCTCACCTCCTTCGCTCCTGTGACCTTAATCTGTCGGGCAAAATGTCAACGCCAGAGATAGCGATTTTGATGCGGATCGTCTGCTTCCGTGCGTTGAAGCCGTTTATTGGTCGATAGGTGCTCGAGGAGTTTGAACAGTGTCTCAAAATCTTGTGTTTGAATTGAGGCCGCAATCTCTAGAACCGTTTTCGGTTGTGGGTGAGACTTGAGATGTTCGAGTGCTGTCGCTTGGAGCTGTAGGATTGTATTGGCCGCCTTCTTGCCGGCTTCAACACCGGGTTGATGATAAGCATTGATGTGAACCATTGTGGCGTAAAAGCTGACCGTCCGTTCGTAGAGTGCAATCAGAACGCCGAGATGGTAGGCGTCGATGCGATCAATAGTGAGTGTTATGGAGGAGCGATCGGCTTCGTGGAGTGCTTGGCGTGTCCCTAAGAAAAAGCCCTCGAGATAGTCGCCTGTCGTCGTGTGAGCGTCGATCATGACCGGTTCGGTATCGCGGTCCGTGAGGACTTCGATGAAGGTAACGAAAAAGTTCGAAAGTCCGTCGCGGAGTTGTTGGACGTAGGCATGCTGATCCGTCGAGCCCTTATTGCCGTAAACGGTAATTCCTTGGTATACTGGATGGTTGTCCCGATCGAGCTTTTTGCCAAGCGATTCCATGATGAGTTGCTGGAGAAATCGAGAAAATAACGATAGGCGGTCTTTATAGGGAAGGATAACCATATCTTTTGTACCTTTTCCGTCGGTTGCGGCGTACCAAGCTGTTGCCAGGAGGAGTGCCGGGTTGTTGGGGTCGTGGCGGCGTGTAAGCGAGTCCATATCGCGCATGCCGTTCAGAAAGGTTTTGTAATCGATGCCGCAGAGAGCCATCGGTAAAGGACCGACGACAGAGGCGATACTAGTCCGGCCACCGACCCAGTCCCACATGGGGAAGCGTTTCAGCCAGCCCTCTTTTCGCGCTTGCTGGTCGAGTTTACTATCTATACAGGTAATTGCGACAGCGTGTCGGGCAAAGGAAAGTCCTGCGTTTTGGTAAGCATGGGCAACTTCAAGCATTCCATTGCGGGTCTCGGGAGTGCCACCAGATTTCGAGGTCACAATGACGAGTGTGGCATCCAGTTGTCCTTCGAGTTGAGCAAGAACGGTATCGATGCCCTCTGGGTCCGTGTTGTCGAGAAAATAGACCGCGAGCTTTGGTTTTTGAGGGGAAAGTGCTGCGCAAGCAAGTTGAGGTCCTAGGGCAGATCCGCCGATCCCAATACAGAGGAGATTTTTAAAGGCATGCGTTTCTCCGGTAATGTCTCCGGAATGAACGGCGTAGACGAAGCGATCAATGGAATCCCAAACCTCGGTAATGGCGTTTTTGAGTTCGGGAGTCGGAGCAATCGCGGGATTGCGTAACCAGTAGTGGCCGACCATACGGTTTTCATCGGGATTAGCGATACCTCCACTTTCTAAAAAGCTCATCTCTTTAAAAACCGATTCGCGATCGATTTTTTGGGATGTCTCATCGAATTGCGAGAGCTTGCTGACGTCAAGACCCAGGCCGACAGAGCGGTAGGTGAAGTGATGGTCACAAAAATATTGCCATGCATCCATGGCATGAGCGTACTTTTTTTCAAGGAACCGTCAATGCGAAGTCCCCATATTCGCTCTCGACTTGTTAGCGAAAAGTCGCCAGAGTAGTTGGGTTGAGCGTATGCAGATTCAAAATAAACTCAACAATACCTTATACTAAGCCGAGGTTTCCATCTGTTGTAGGAGACGTTGCGCAAGCTCTTCTGCCGGATTATGACCGCGCTTCCGTAGTAGGTGGAGCGTTGCCGCAATCTCGACAAGCCGACAGGCATCATTCCCTGAGCAGACAGGGAGTTGGATGAGTGGTAGGGTACAATCGAGGATGGTATCTTCAGACGGTGCTTCGAGACCTGTTTTTTCCGCATTCGGTAAGACGTCTAGGAACTGTACGATGAGATCGACCGGACCTTTGGCACGAACCGCATGTGTCCCAAAGTGTTCAGAGACTTTTAGGAGCCCAATGCCGCGGAATTCCATAAACCCGCGTGCGAGATCTTTACCGCTGCCCACTAGGAGGCCGTCATGGCTACGAGAGACACAAACGACTTCGTCCGCAATCAGCGTATGGCCATGTTCGATGAGTACAATCGTCGAAACACTTTTACTCAAAGCCGGTAACCCTTGGATGAGTACGCCTATGCCATTGACTTCTACGAGCGTTCCGGAGAGAACGGTATTGGGTGCGAAATACTCGTCGAGTGCAATCGTTGCACGTTCAACGAATTCCGCAGACGTGAGATGCGTCGATAGAAGGGGTAGAGCCCGTTCATTACAGTGCTCTACGATTGAGGTGGGTACCGGAATTCGATCCGTGACGACGAAACACGGGATACCGACTTCATCAATTCCATCGATTGCATGGAGTTGAGCTTCTGGATCGAGATCGAGAAGGTAAGAGAGCTCACAGAATCCGAGATATTGAACACGCTTCGAAGCGAAACGCTTAAAATACCCCGTCAATGCGAGACCTGGACGGTTAACGGCATTATCGGTGATCGCGTGGGTATTGAGACCCGATTCACCTGCGACGAGCGCAAGTTGTAGCGAGGCACGGCCCATGTCAAAAAAACGCCGTACCGATAATGCTTCATTCTTTTTAATGAGAGGCTGCATTTTTCCGATATACCCTTCCTAGATAAGAGCAAAAGCCTTTTAGATGGTTGAGGATGAAAAACTTTGGTCAGAGAATAGCATCATTTTACCATCTTTAAACAGCGTTACCTGATGGGTACTCTCCGAAACCGCGATTGCGATACAATCGGCAACGGCTGAAATAACCGCTCCGGCGGCATGACGCGTTCCAAATCCGCTTGGCATCTGGATAGCATTTTCACTCGATGCCTGAATCAACGATCCTGCGGACTCGATAACGCCGTCACCTCGGACGATAAATGCGCCATCAATAGAAGAAAATTCCTTAATGGTTTCTGCCATAAAGGGGTTTAAAATATTACGGTCTTCTTCTTTGTAGCCGTAGAATGGATTAAGGACGAGAGGCTTTGTAAAGGGCTTAATTTTAGCAATATCCCCAATGACAAAGAGACAACCCACGGGCTTTCCTTCCCTACCTTCGACGGAGATATCCGCCGCGATGGCCAATAACCGTTCGAGTGCCTCCGGATGGATGCCTTCCGATAAAAGATCTTCGTTATTAAAGAACGAATTCCCAAACTCTTTGGCGACATCAATAATAGAAATGGTATCAAAAATATCACTTTGAGGGAGACCTGAGAAGCAGCAAACTTTGTCTTTATGACTAATAATACCGCGTGTTAAACCGATGATAATCGCGCTACGGGCCTGAGAAAGACGGTAATTCGAGAATGGATGAACGTAAATAACGTCATCAAAATTATTTTCCGAAGCAGCAAGACTATCCGTTTTATGGGTGACGAGGACGAGTTTTGCATTACTGGTCGGTGCTTCAATTTCGAACGAACTCGTTAAAATATCTCCAAAAATAAGAACCGTACTACATTTAGTCGCTTTCACAATCTTTTGTGCTTCCCGGAGCATCAGTTGATTCTGATGGTTCTTACTTTGATTGGTAATCGATTTACACGCACCAAAGAGGTTTCGAATATGACCACGGAAGGAGCCAATAGATTGGTTCGCGAGAATCTGATGAATATTTTCTTGGCTCTGAAAAATACGGGCGATTGCCGCGAGTACGGTAAGGTAGGATTCTTCGTTTTCGGTCGAAATAATCATCAAAAAGATGATCCGTGTATCCTTATGTTCACCGGAATTTGCAAAATTAAGACCATTCTTACAGCGCCCAATGGCGAAAATATAGGGCTTATTAATCGGACGTCGGATGTAAGGAAGGGCAACTCCATTGCCTAAATACGACGTAATCGTTTGTTCACGTTCGAGAATCTCGTTAACGATCGAGTCTTGTTCCTCAGCGTTCTTGGCGATCGCGCAAGTCGATAAAAGCTCGACGAGGGCATCCTTAAACTCGTGGCTTTTCAGCTCGATAATTCGATTTTTCGCTAAATATCTTCCAAGGCGCATGATCCGTTTGGCGATGAGGATAAACCGTAAAATCCATCTGCCAACGATAAAATCGTCACCCGTGGGATAGGGCTTGTCATTTGTAGTGCGAGGCCTACGGTGATGGGTAATGAAGTTTTCGATCGAGAAGGAGGCGCTCATAGCGGGGCTACAACAGGTCATGAATGTTGTGGGGACACGATTAACAATGCCCATCTTGTCCAATGTTTTATTAGAAGCCATGCCGGAACGTATCGCACTATCGACAACCAATCTTGACATTGGGATGCGCTGCCTCGTAAAGGCAGAAGTTTCAGAGCCGGGAAGCACAACTTTACCGGTCAAAAAACTCACTTCGATCATCAAGGCGCTTGCGGCAAAGACCGTTGAGTTTCGTTCGGAGACGAATGAGCAAATTAGTATTTCAGGGGGGAGTTCGCATTTCCGTGTTCTGGGATTGCCCGCAGAGGATTTCCCTAAGCTTCCGCAACTCGAGATTGAACAGAAGGTTACGCTAAATCAGATGCAGTTTGCCAGGATGCTCAAAAGCATTTCGTATGCGCAATCACGGGATGAAAACCGCTATCTGTTAAATGGCATGTACTGGCTCGTAGAGGGTGAGAAGCTCCATTTTATCGCGACCGATGGGCGACGTTTGGCGATGATTGCGAATGAAGTCCCAGGGTGTCTTCTTCAGCGAAGTGTCATTGTGCCGGCAAAAACCGTCGTCGAGCTTGAGCGCACGCTTGGCGTTGGTGAAACTGCCCAAATCATGATAACGGATAAACAGATCGCATTTCTCTTTGATGTTGCCGGAGAGGGTAGTATGACGGACTCAATTTACGTCGTCTCCAAAATTGTCGAAGGCAACTATCCGAATTACAAACAAGTCATTCCATCCACGCTCGATCACCATATCCACATCGATCGCGAACAACTCTTATCGGTGATTCAGCGGATTGCGCTTGTTGCCGACGAGAAAAATTACGCGGTGAAGCTTGCATTTTCCAAAAACAGTCTCGAAATTTCCGCTCAGAGTCAGGCCTATGGCGAGGCGCGCGAGGTATTTCCGATTGCCTACGAGGATGAAGACATCGCAATGGGCTTTAATCCGCAATTCCTCTGCGATCCACTCAAGGTCCTAACGAGTGATGAGATTGCCTTCGAATTTAAGAACGAAATGAGCCCCGGTGTCATCCGAACGAATGACGACTTTAAATGTGTCATTATGCCGTTACGCATTAATTAAAGCAATGAGCGCACTATCGCCGATCAAAATTGCACCGCTACGCTTTATTTTCACGGGCATTGGGGGATTACAGTGTCTCCTATTACCGCGAATTTTTCTCACATCACATCTCCAGACGCTATCACCACTCGCACGGGAATCTCTTTTAGAAGTAGCCGTTGGGGTAACGGCATTGTCTTGTGGATTTTTTGGCATTCGCCTCAACCAGTTTCGTTATTATCCATCGGTGAATCCGCTGCCATTATATCGCCGTCAACTCTGGGCAAGCTTGGGTTGTATGGCGCTTCTCTGGCTAGGAATTGTTATTCTAATTACGCCACTTTGGGAAGTTTTATTAGATTACTGGCAATATCCATCCGTTCCACAGGGCATTTTGCTACTCCTACAGAACGCGACAGAATTGTGGCCTGTTTTTGGTGTTGCTGTTGCGGCGGTTATTCTAGCACCCATTATCGAAGAAATCGGGTTCCGCTACTATTGTTACCGTTACTTGAAGGGTCTTTTTCGGGGACCGTATTGTGCCGCGCTGCTAACGGCTTGGTTATTTGCACAACTCCATGGCAATTTACGGAGTTTTCCAGGATTATTTTTGTTTAGCCTTTTGTTGACGTGGCTGTATGAGCGCTATGGAAATCTGTGGCCTGCTATTTTTGCGCATGCGGCTAACAACGCCCTAACCATTCTCTTAACGGTTTGTGGAAGTACCATCTTTTAAGTGGATTTGTCCAACGCCCGAAGCACTGATACGGCAGGGTGAAGTTTTTGGAAAAACGCTTCAAGCCGGGGATATTATTGCCTTAGCAGGCAATTTAGGTGTCGGGAAAACGACTTTTGTCAAAGGAATTGCGCGCGCACTAGGGGTCACAGAACCTATTACGAGTCCTACCTTTAATATTGCTTCGATTTATTCCGGATCAGACTTAACACTAGTTCACATCGACGCCTATCGTTTAGAGACGGGGATGTCGATTGATATTTTAGAATACGTTACGCCGCCCTATATTGTTGTGATCGAGTGGCCCGCGCATTTCCAAGAACTCAACAGTACGCATCGTGTGACTTTTTCCGTCGATGTAGAGGGCGTTCGACATCTAGTGGTCACGAGAATATAAGTGTTGTATTCGCTCGAGATTGGTTAAGATAAAAATATGGCATGTGCGGTCCGTAAACGCTGGCGTCTCTTAAAAGTCGCGAAAAATTGTTTTCTGACGGGGCTCTTTTTATTGCTTCCGCTTGGGGTGACCGCAATTGTTGTCGGACTCTTACTCGATTATGTTGGTTCGCCAGTGAGTTCGTTAATCCTCGAGTCGCTTGGTCTCGAACTTCCCGATAAATTCTGGATGAGCACGATCGTCAATCTTGGGTCGACGATCCTTGTTGTCGGACTGGTAACGTTACTGGGCTTTGTCTCCAAGTATTTTTTAGTCCGCATGACTGCAAAGTTGTTAGGGCTCATTGAAAGCCTGATCAATAATGTGCCTTTTGTGAGCTCTGTTTACAAGACCGTCAAACAGGTCGTCGATACATTTAATAAGAATCAAGAAGCGGTTTTTCAGGCAGTAGTTTTAATCGAATACCCGCATAAGGGGATGTATGCGTTGGGATTTTTAACGAGTGAGACGCGCGGGGAGGTCCAGGTCAAAACGCAGCAAAATGTTGTCAATGTCTTTATCCCGACGACACCAAACCCGACAAGCGGATTTTTATTATTTGTTCCGAAAGAAGATGTTGTTGTGCTCGAAATGAGTATTTCTGACGGCATGAAGATGATTATTTCGGGAGGTGTCGTGAATCCTGAATACCCGCCGAAACCCAGTAGGGCGGAAAAAGCATTACCTGAGGATTGCCAAAGTTAAAAAAATACAATCGTACGATCAAACATGGTCGGCGAGCGGTTTTTTATTTTCGGTAGCGATGCCTTCACGGTTCTTAACCGCGGAGAGGCAGTTTTGGAGTCGCATCGGAATCAAGAAATTGAGGTGATTGCGAGTGAAGCGACAAAGGTTGCCGAGGTGGTTGCGGAATTAAAACGGGTCCATGAGGCACTTCGAACGTCGTCACTCTTTTCCGAGGAAAAATTCGTCTGGTACCGCGGGGTATCGTATCTCAATGACAGTGTGGTCTTGAAATCAGAAGCTGTTCTGGAGTGGATCGAGGTTGTTCAGAAAACTTTGAAAACTGTGCCCACCGGATTTTTATTAACCGCAGGAGCGTGTGATCGCCGACAAAAGGTCGTGAAATGGTTTTTAGACCACAGTCAGTCCGAGCTGTGTGAATCACTGAAGGCATTGGATTGCGAGCGGTTACTTTCTAAAAAAATCGAAAAGGAGCAGAAAAAAATCACTTCTGAAGCCGCAGCGCTTTTCTTGAGACGAACAGGGAATGAAACGGCCGTCATCGATAATGAGCTCGAAAAATTGTTACTATACGTCGGCGATCGCCGTGATATTGAAATCGAGGATATCCGAGCGGTTGTGGTAGACATTCAAAATAGCGATTTTTTTGAAACAATCGATAGTTTTTTTCAAGACGATGTTGAGCGTTTTCGGGAAGAAATTCGGCGCTACTTTTTATATCAGGAAGAGGGGCGTCCGTTGCTTATGGCCTTACAAAACCGGGTTCGTATTTTGGTACAGCTCGCTTATTTATGTGAGCATGATCACGTGGCGCGTATTAATAAAGCAACACTTGAACAGCTTGCAACGCGTTATCCCAAGGCATCGGATGAAAGTATTTTTAGCCAAAATCCGTGGTATCTGTCGAAGTTGTTACCAATTGCACAACAGCATAGCGTCAGGGAGTGGCTTCAGTTCCAGCGCCAACTTTTGTGGGCGATCGTCGATTTATCTACCTATTACCGTGAGTCAATAACGGTTTTCGAAACACTTTACTTTCATTTGCGTACGATGAGCAAAGTGGGACAAGGAGCCCTTGCGACAAAAGACTAAACGTATGCGATTTCTACGTAAAGTTCGTTATTTTTTAAAAAAACAGCAAAAACATCTCCATAGGAGTGGGGATCGTTTTGCGCAGTTTGTTGCGGATGTGTTATATGATCGTCGCCGAACGCGGGGAGCGCGGATTTTTGCCGCCTTTTTAGTCCCGCTGTCATTTGTATTTTTCGGTATTGTTCAGTTGCGTCAGTGGTTATATCGTAAACGCTTACTGAGGGCCCAGGCATTAGGATGTCATGTGATCGTTGTTGGTAATATTACGATGGGTGGTACCGGCAAAACACCAGTTGCAGAATATCTCGCACATCTCTTGTTGTCGATGGGACGGCGACCAGCCATTATCAGTCGTGGCTATAAAAGTAAGGGGGAGCCGTTTTATCAAAAATTTTGGCGGTGGATGACGCACGCCCCGGAGCGTCCACCTAAAATCGTCAGCGACGGGCGACAGATTCTCATGGATTCTGAACACGCCGGCGACGAGCCCTATATGTTGGCGAAAAATCTCCAAGGCGTACCGGTCATTGTCGACAAAGATCGTGTTAAAGCGGGGCGTTGTGCGATTAAGCGCTTTCACGCCGATGTCCTCATTTTAGACGATGGTTATCAGTATTTTCGGATCGCGTCGACTTTGCGGGTTGTTTTGGTCGACAGTAGTAATCCTTTTGGAAATTACTACCTCCTGCCGCGGGGAATTCTACGGGAACCGCTCTGTAATCTTGATCGGGCGTCCTTACTATTGTTGACGAAATCCGAGGATACACTCGATCCGCTATTGGAGCAAAATTTGCGCTATGGTAATCCAACCGCGCCACTTGTGGAATGCCGGCATCAGTCGTGTTATTTTGTCAGTCAAAATGAGGCAACAATCCTACCATTGGATGCCATTTCTGGGAAAAAGGTGGCGCTTTTCTGCGGAATTGCCTCACCGACTGGATTTGAGCAGCTGATTGTACGTTTAGGTGCCAAAGTCATCTATAAGAAGCGTTATCTTGATCATCATCGGTTTTCAGGAGCGGAACTTTCCAGCATCGACGAACATGCGCTCAACGCGGATTACCTCATTACAACGGAAAAGGATGCCGTTCGAATCCCCAAAAATTATCCCTTTCACACGCCGCTTTACTATGTTCGTGTGGACATTCAATTTCTACGCAACGAGTGCGCGCTCAAGAATCTGCTAGACAATGCGCTCAATTGCGCAGCCGTATCATAAAAAAGCCGAGATTTCCTCGGCCTTTGTAAACAAACTAAAAGCGTCTTACTTTTTGCAAGTATCGCCTTGGCAAGGGGGCATTGGTTTTTCGCAAGTCGGCCCTTCGCAAGTCGGTTGTTCCGGATTCGGGTTCTCATTCCCCGGTTTCGCTGTCGGTGTACCAAAGAGTGCACTTCCAAGACCGAAAACCATAAGACTCATCATTAATTTTTCTTTCATCGATTTTCCTTTCTCTAAATGATCCCACGATCATACCACACCCCACACGGTTTGTCAATAGGACTTCCCAACTTCGTGTAAACTCTTTTCGTCGGGAAATTCGAGAATAGACTTGCTTTCTGGCAGATGGGCTTTTTACTCGGCAAACAAAGGTAATGAAGGCGATTATCGAGACTCAGGGGCAGCAGTGGATCGTGCATGAGGGCGATGTTTTGTGCGTCGATCGTTACGCCGGATCCAAGGCGGGTGACGTGATTAATTTGAACAAGGTATTATTTGTTGGCGAAGGGCCCAGTGCGAAGGTAGGTGTACCTTATGTTGAGGGAGCAGTCGTTAAAGCGATGCTTCTCGAGAACAAACGCGGTAAGAAGGTCGTTGTGTTTAAAAGAAAACGTCGCCACGGGTATGAATGTCGTCGCGGGCATCGTCAGGAGTTATCGGTGATTCGCATCGAGTCAATTAAGGCGTAAGGAGGCAGTATGGCACATAAAAAAGGTCAGGGAACATCGCGTAATGGTCGGGACAGCAACAGCCAGCGGCTCGGCGTTAAAAAATACGGTGGCGAGGCAGTTCGTGCAGGAAATATCTTGATGCGCCAGCGGGGAACAAAAATGCATCCGGGGAAAAATGTGGGCCTCGGACGTGATTTTACGCTGTTTGCGCTTGTTGATGGTCGTGTGGAGTGGGATGCAAAGCACCGGCGCGTAAACGTTGTTGCGTAAGCCGGATCCGCGGATGGATCGCGCTATTATTCGAGGGATCGGCTCGTATGTCCCCGATCGCGTCTTGACGAATGCCGATTTGGAGAGCATGGTCGAGACGACGCACGAGTGGATTGTAACGCGGACGGGAATTGAATCGCGTCACATTTGCCTCGATACAGAAAATACGTCGGGTTTATGCTTTGAGGCGGCGAAGCGTGCGATTGCCAGTGCGGGGGTTGCAGTTTGCGATCTCGATATGATCGTCACAGCGACAATAACGCCCGATTTTCAGTTTCCTTCAACCGCCTGTCTGATTCAGGAAAAACTCGGTTGTAGTGATATTCCTTGTTTTGACCTCGGAGCAGCCTGCTCGGGGTTTATTTATGCACTGGATGTGGCACGTAATTTCATTGCGAGTAATGCCTCGATCAAGAATGTCCTGGTAATCGGGGGCGAAAAATTGTCCTCGGTCGTTGATTGGGAAGATCGTTCGACTTGTGTTTTATTCGGTGACGGTGCGGGGGCAGCGGTGGTATCGCGAGCCCATGGAACAGGTGGGGCTGGTATTTTAGATGTGCTCATTGGTGCTGATGGGCGATGTGCTAAACTACTTTATTGCCCAGGAAGCGATGTTTCCTGGGGGACAGAACGCCATCTTAAAATGGAGGGTCGCGAGGTATTTAAGGAGGCCGTTCGCCGGATGTGTGCGGCGGTTGAGGATATTCTTTTGCGTAACCACCTTGGCATTGAAGACATCGCGTGTGTAGTCCCGCATCAGGCCAATACGCGGATTATTACGGCGATCGCGGAGCGCGTCAAAATCCCCGAAGAAAAACTTTTTGTCAACTTAGCGCATACCGGCAATACTTCAGCGGCGTCGATCCCGATCGCGCTTGATGAAGCTGTCCGCGAAGGTAAAATTCAGTCGGGGGATCTCGTATTGCTCGTCGCATTCGGTGCAGGGATGACCTGGGGTTCGGCATTGGTCCGTTGGGCGTAACTTTTTTGTTGCCCATTGGGAATGGGTTTGTTTCTTACGGTGGCGTATGTTTAACAAAGCGCCTTGGGGCGTCGTCCTCTTTTTAGGTCTCGCGGTTCCGGCATTTTCTCGCTCGCATACGTCGTTTTACAGAGAAAGTCGACAAAAGGAATCCGCCAAACAGCAATCGGTCAAATTACCGTTATCAGAGCTCTTGACCGAGCGAGAAAAAACTCGAGCGTCGGGCAATCGACGCGAGATGCTCAAGATCTACGAGCAAATTTATAATAGTTATCCCAACAGCGACGCGGCACCAGAGGCTTATTTTTGCCGTGGAGAGCTCTACGAGAACAATCGGGAGTTTAGTTCCGCGATGAAGATGTTTTCAGCGGTTATCGAAAAATATCCCGGGAGCGTTTGGTTTGCACCGGCGATTGAGCATGGATTCGCTGTTGCCAAAAGTCTTCAGTCAGGCACACGGCCCCGCTATTTTGGTATCATCCCAGGGCTAAAGGACTACACCTCAGCGGTTAAAAACTATGAGCTCGTGGTAAAGTATGCCCCCTATAGCCGGTTAGCACCTCAAGCACTGTTTGAAATCGCAAAACTTCACCAGCGCGGCAAGCATCATGAGCAGGCGATTGATGCTTTGGAACGGGTAATTGATCTCTACCCGGATTCCCAGGAGGTTCCCGATGCTTATTTACGGATCGCGGAAATCTATAGCAGTGTTGTCAAAGGGGTAGAGTACAATCAAGGGGGCGCACTTGCGGCGCGGCGCTACTATCGGGAGTTTTTGTCATTATTCCCGCTCGATGCCCGTGTCCCAGAGGTACAGCAACGGATCCGCGAGCTTGAGGAGGCCGTTGGACGTTCAAAGATTGCGCTCGGGGATTTCTATTTTAACGCATGCTACAACGATATTGCCGCCAAGCGGTTATACCGGCTCGCGATCGACTTCGCGCCCTACACGCTATCCGCCGAAGTGGCCAAAGAAAAGATCGATGCGATTGAACACGGTAAGAAGCCAAAAACGACGGCAGTTGACTTTCTATTCCCGTCGTACATGCCGAAGCAAGAGCGTTTAGCACTGGAGGCCGCTGCAAAGACGACTAAGGCCGTTAAAAAATATCCGGGAAGCCGTCGCATAAAATTCCACGTCTAATTTTTGGGATGAACGTGTCGTGGTTCTGTAAACAATGTGCCCTGTGGATTGCAGGGTTTGTGCTAGCGGGCTGTCAGCATTACACCCGACAGGATTCGTGTCCCATCGCGTCGATTTATATCGCTCCCGTCAAAAATAGCTCGACAGCACCGAGGCTCGCGGAATCGTTAACAACGGCGCTCTTTAGAGCATTCCAGGAAAAAACTTCGATAAAGGTGGTACCGTATTCGGAAAACGTACCGGATCTAGAGGTTGAAGTTACAGAATTTACCCAGGGTACATCGGTTGATGATCCTTTTGACGAGGATGAAGCGCTGGCGTGGTCACAAAAAATGGTGGCCCGCTGGACATTAACTGACGCGGAGGGAAATGTTTTATCCGACCAGTCGACGTTTTCTGAGGTCGATCTGGGAAAACAGGACAGTTTTCAAACCGCACGCGACCAGAATATGGCATATCTATCTTGGCGCATCGCGTCAACGATCGCGGGAATTGTGTCACACGCTTGGTAAATGGTTATCGTCGCACCGTCGATTTTTGCGGGAGATCTTTCCGATTTACGTTTTAGTTTCGAAGTTATCCATCGCAGTGGCGCTTCGTGGGTACACATCGACGTCATGGATGGACATTTTGTACCGAATTTAGCGCTAGGCCCGGAAACAGTTCGACGTCTGTTGCCATATAAAAAAAATCTGAAGTTCGAGGTACATTTAATGCTAGAGCATCCTCAAAATTTTATCGAATCTTTTGCTCAGGTTGGCGCTGATCGGATTTCGGTTCATATCGAAGCGTCCGATGATCCGCAAAAATCATTAACAAAAATTCGACAGTTTGGATTGCTCGCGGGACTGGCAGTAAATCCGGAAACTCCCGTCGAGACCGCAATACTTTACTATCCGGATTACTATGTTGTGATGGGCGTCCATCCGGGCTTCGCGGGACAGACGTTTATTCCAGGGGTTGCCGAAAAAATTCAAAAAATCCACGAAAGTGATCCGACAATTCCAATCGAGGTCGATGGAGGGATGGATCTCAGGACTGCTCCAATGTGTATCCAGCAGGGAGCCAGTATCATCGTCGCAGGAAGTGCGTTTTTTCATGCACCCGACCCGCGAGCCTTTGTACAGCAATTAGAAGATGAATAAGGTCTTTTTAGCGTTATCTACCCAAGAATGTACGGAGTTGTCGCAGCTCTTGGAGGTGCATGAGCAGCCTAATTGGACCATCGAAAAGACTGATGCTGCCTGCCAACTGTGTGGTTATTTCGACGAGAATTACGAGCCCGCGTGGGTGGAATTACAGGTTCTCTATCCTGCACTAAAAGAAAAATCTTTAGTGGTCGAGCCCGTCGAGGCTTGTGATTGGAAAGACGCATATAAGCGGTATCTTCATCCAGTTCGTATTGGGCCCATTCACATAGTCCCTGTTTGGGAGCGTGACACTTATGAAATCCCCTCGGGCGATTTTGGCATTTTTCTGGACGCAGAAATGGCGTTTGGGACGGGGATGCACGAGACGACGCGCCTTTGCCTATCGCGTGCGGTGGATTACAAGGGATTATTTTCGAAAGATCTTTTTTTAAAGCAGGCGATTGATGTCGGTTGTGGCTCAGGAATTCTTTCGATTGCGGCCGCAAAACTTGGGTTTGCAGGCGTGTATGGCTTCGATATCGATCCAGATGCGATCCAGGTCAGTCGCAGCAATGCGGTGCTTAACGAGACGCCAGGAATCGAATTCCGGACCGCGGACCTCAAGGCGGGCATTTTAGGCCGTCAGGGCGACCTCATCATGGCGAATGTCCTTGCGTCCGTACTGATCGAACACGCATCGATTTTAGTCAACACTGTCAATCGCTATGGCTGCCTTTCGCTAAGCGGGATTTTAAAAGAAGAGGCTTCGGCGGTTGAGGCGGTATTTACACCGCTCGTCAAGCAGTACTGGGATTCTTATTTTTTGAATACGAGGGTGCTTGGACAATGGGCGGAGCTCGCGTACTTCCAGACCTAAAACATTGACATCACGCAGTAAGATTACAGAAAGAGCCTATGCGTGGATGGATGGTGGGGCTGCTAGGAATTTTTTTAGGGATACCGCTTTGTTGTGGGCAATCAGGGCCGTCTTCGGAGCTCGGAACAGCGCAAGAAGAACCCACCAGTCTGACGATCGAAGCGAAACACGTCAATGCCGCGCGAGCGATTGCCGATGCGCTTTTTTCTTATCACGAGCGCCACGATTTAAGCCACCAAAAAGCCAACACCGAGGGATTCAAAATTACGTTAGATTCCCAAAAAATCGATGCGGCTGCGAAGCTTGCGGAGCGCCTACTTCCTCAACGGGTATCGCAACAACAAGCAGCTCCAAATACCGAGGCGAAAAAGGTTCTCCGTGTCGGCGTACTCGATCACAACTTGCCGTTCTGTGAACAACGTGGTCATGAATTTGCCGGGTTCGAGATCGATGTTTTTTTACTTTTAGCGCAAGAGGGGGCGTTTCAACACGATTTTGTGGCGATTTCAGCAGCCGAGGTAGCCCAGAAGTTACAGGATCACTCCATCGATGTTGTTTTGGGTTCGAATTGGTGCGATGAAGATGCTAAAGATTACACGAGCGGCATTGTATCAACAGATCTTGGTGCGGTTTTTCTTAAGATCCAAAGTCAAGATACAACAGCAAAACCGTCAAAAAAGCTGAATTTTACGGGGAAATGCATCGGGGTATTACGCGATTCTTCTGCCGAGCGATTTATCCGTTCGGCCCAGATTCAGGATGCCAAAATTGTGGTCTGTGATGATCTCAAGACGCTTCGACAATACATTTTACAGGAATTGGAGGGCAAAAACCTCGATTATGCACTCGTCGACCATTTTACGGCGCAGGATTGGCTCGCGCAGGATCCCCGTCTTCGGTATCTGTCGCTCGGGATCCGTAAGGAACTCGCGTTTCGAATTTTGCCCAATAACCCTTGGCGAGAAACGCTCAACGAAGCGATAAAGCGGGTGATTTTGACGCCAAAATTTCGTGAATTACGCGACCAATGGTCTTTTAACCTTTGACGTACGGGGAAATCTCGCATGCTCGCAATCATGAGAGCGTGCTCTGCCAGCCCACGGCGGCTATTGAGCTACCTGCGGTATCTGCGCGACGCAAAGGGGCAGGTGTGGATTGCCATCCTCGCTGGTATTTTGTACGGGATTTCGAGTGGGTTTGGGATCCCGATCATTTTAGAATTTTCCTCCAAAAATCTCTTTGGAGATACGAGAATTCCAACGTCGATGCTCGTCGTGCTGACGCTCTTACCGGTCTTTGTGATGTTAGTCCGGGGCATTTCGGGGTTTTTGAGTTCTTACTACTTTGCGGCCTGTGGGCAGCGAATTGTCGAAGGCCTCCGCCTGGAAATTTTCCAAAAAATCCAGCGCCTCCACCTCGGTTTTTTTAATGATTATCCGCCGGCAGAAGTTATTTCGCGTTCTATCGATGCAAGTACTATGATCCAGACGGGGATTGTGAATATCGCAGAAGATATCGTAACGCAACCGATGGTTCTTTTAGGCGCGACGGGGTATTTGGCGTATTTGTGTATTCAGCAGCGGGATCTAATTGCGTTGTTATTGTTTCTGTCGGCATTACCGGCGTTTATTTTCCCGATCCGGCGCATTGGAGTACGGTTACGGCGAAAGTCCGAGCAAATGCAGGGCCGTGTTGCCAATGTGATTGATAAATTAAACCACAATTTGGCAGCGTTAAAGGAAGTGCGTGCTTTTTGCCTCGAACAAGCGGAGACTGAACGCTATCGTCTGGCGTGTCGCAATTTTGCAAATGCGTACCTGAAGGTTGTTAAATACCAGTTGTTTGTGACGCCAATGGTTGAAATTCTCTCGGCTGCGGGTGTGGGATTTACGATGTTTTACGCCTATCGGAAAGGGCTTTCGTTGGAGGTTTTTATGTCCTTAGCGACGGCGCTCTACTTCGGTTATGATGCTTTGAAACGATTGGGAGTGATCAGCAGCGAGATCCAGACAAGTATGGGGGCCGTCGATCGAATTGAGTCGATTTTAGGCGAACCAGAGCAGATTTGCGATCCCCAAAATCCTATTAAGTTGCAGCAATGCCGTGGCGAAATTAAGTTTTCAGACGTTACATTTTCTTACGGGAAGAAAAAGCCCGCATTAAAAAATATTGATATCACACTGAATCCCGGGGAAAAATACGCACTGGTCGGTAGCAGTGGCGCGGGGAAGTCGACTTTTGTCAACATGATCCTGCGCTTTTATGATCCACAACAGGGCACGGTATTTCTTGACGATATTGATCTTCGCTCATTGCGACAAAGGGACCTTCGTGAGCAGATTGGTTATGTCCCGCAAGACCCGGCACTTATCAATGATACGGTATTTAATAATATCATTTGGGGAAATCCTAAAGCATCTTATGAGACGGTTGTGCAGGCGGCCAAGGCGGCCTACGCTCACGACTTTATCGCTCAATTACCGCAGGGTTATGACACGATCGTCGGGGAAAGTGGGAGCTGTCTCAGTGGTGGTCAACGGCAACGGATTGCATTGGCGCGTGTTTTTTTGAAAAACAGTAAGATTTTGATCTTTGATGAGGCGACGTCGGCGTTGGATTCGGAGAGCCAGCATGCGATTTACCAGGCTGTAGAGGCCATTGCAGCGGATCGTACCGTCATTATGATCTCGCACCGTTTTAGTATGATGTCCATGATTGATGAAGCGCTTGTTTTTGATCACGGCGAGATCGTTGAACGGGGAACCCACAGCGAACTCCTCGCGCACACAACCCTTTACAAAAAATTATACGAGAAACAGCAGGTGAAAAATGAGCATTCATGAGGGAACAATTTTAGTCACTGGTGGTGCCGGGTTGATTGGGAGCGCACTGGTCTGGGCATTGAATAATCTCGGGATCGAGTCGATTGTTGTATGCGATCGGTTGGGGCGCGATGACCGTTACAAACATCTTATTCCACTGCGTTTTAGCGACTTTGTCGATGCGGATGACCTTTGGTCATATCTCGAAACACCCGAAGCCGAGGAAATTCGGACAATTTTTCATCTCGGGGCGTGTGCCGACACCACGGAGACCGATGCACGCTACCTGATGCAGAACAATTTTGATTTTACTAAAAAACTTGCACAGATTGCTGTTTCACGCCGGATCCGTTTCGTCTATGCATCCTCTGCCGCGACTTATGGTGACGGTCAAGACGGAATGGATGACAATGAGCTTTGCATCGACCAGTTGCGCCCACTCAACGCGTACGGTTACTCCAAGCAGCTTTTTGATATCTATGCCTGGCGTCGTGCGTTGCCGATTTATGGCATGAAGTATTTTAATGTTTTTGGCCCCAATGAAGATCATAAGGGTCCGATGGAAAGTATGGTTCGTCGTGGATTCCATCAGATCCAAGCGACTGGTAGTGTAAAGTTGTTTAAGAGTTATCATCCGGATTATCTCGACGGCCGACAACAACGCGATTTTTTGTATGTGAAAGATGCGGTCGCGATGACGATTTTTCTCGGCGATGTTCCAGAATTTGTCGACGGCGAGCCCACCGCCGGTATTTATAACCTCGGTTCCGGTGTTGCACACACGTGGGTTGATTTGGTGTCGCCAATTTTTAGCGCTTTGAACTTACCGCCTAAAATCGAATATATTGATATGCCGGAGTCACTCCGCGCGAAGTACCAGTACTACACCTGCGGTAATATTCAAAAACTACGTAATATTGGTTATACGACACCAACGACACCGCTCGCAGAAGCAGTCCAAGACTATGTTTTGAACTATCTGGTGCCAGGAAAGTTACTTGGGGCGTGAGATGACGCCTAAAGAAAAGCGCAAGCTCCAGAAGCAGTGGGAGCAACTCCGGACGGCGATTGAGCGCCACGACCGCCTCTACTACAAGGAATCAAAGCCGGAGATTTCGGATTTCGAGTACGACTGCCTGAAAAATGAGTTACGGCACATCGAACAGCGGTTAATTCCGGAACTAGAGCAGATCGGCGTCGGCGATGACCGCAGCGGGATACGTCTGACGCGAAAACATACGGTACCTCTGTTAAGTCTCGAAAATACCTATAATCTCGACGAAGTTCGAGAATTTGATGCGCGAATTTGTAAAAATCTCGGCGTCGAAAAAGTTACGTATGTGGCGGAACCCAAAATCGATGGCCTTGCAGTCAATTTAGTGTACGAGCATGGGACTTTGGCATATGCTTTGACACGCGGTAATGGCATTGAGGGCGATGACGTGACGGACAATGTCAAAACAATCGAGGAGCTGCCGTTGACATTACACGATGTCCCGGAATTACTAGAAGTCCGTGGAGAGGTCTATATTGAAGAATCGGTTTTTCAGCAGATTAACCAGGCGCGGCGAGAAGCGGGGCAGGAGATGTTTGCTAATGCGCGTAATTTGGCATCAGGGACGTTAAAATTGATGGACAGCGAGGTCGTTCGGTCGCGCCCGCTTCGTTTGTTAACCTACGGCATCGGTGCGGGAAATTTTTTTACACGCCAGCACGAGATGTATGCTTTTTTTAAACAACAAGGCTTCGCATCGCAGGATGCCTATCACCTTTTATCGGATTTAAATGCGCTTGAAAGCGTCATAGAGCAGCTTCACCATGAATGTCAGCAGTTCCCGTACCACACCGATGGCGTCGTCTTCAAGGTGGACGAGGTTGCACAACAGGCGGTGTTAGGGCATACGGCGAAGGCGCCCCGCTGGGCGTTTGCATACAAGTTTGAGCCTGAGTGCGCGGAGACCGTTCTAAAAAAAATTACGCTACAAATTGGAAGGACGGGAGTGATTGCACCTGTTGCCGAGCTTGTTCCTGTCCAACTCGCGGGATCGACCATCGCGAGGGCGACGCTGCATAATGCCGATGAGATTGCCGCCAAAGATATCCGTGAAGGCGATGTCGTGCGTATCGAAAAATCGGGGGAGATCATTCCTGCAATTGTCGCGGTCGTCAAAGAGCGTCGTCCAGAGGGAGTGTTACCTTTTCATTTCCCACAACATTGTCCTTGTTGCGGTACCGAGTTAGTGCGCGACGAGGGTGAGGTGATGTGGCGCTGTCCCAATAAAAATCACTGCCGGGAACAGATTATTCAACGCATTGTTTACTTCACATCTAAGCCGGTACTCGATATCGAGGGCTTTGGCGAATCCATCGTACGGCAACTTGTCGAACAAGGAAAAATACGCGAGGGCAGCGACCTTTATCGGCTACAAAAACAGGATTTGTTGCATTTAGCGAATTTTGGAGAAAAGTCAGCGAATCGGCTTTTATTGAGTATCGAAAAGAGTTATCACACGACGTTGGATCGCTGGATTAATGCGCTCGAAATTCCGCTTGTCGGAGCTAAGACGGCCCACGATTTGGCGCAACATTTCGCTTCTCAAGACGCTTTTTTGGCGGCTTCGGAGGAAGATCTCAGTGCTGTCGATGGGGTCGGAACAAAAATCGCACAGAGTATTGTGACCTTTTTCAAAGAATCGTCGGAATTTATCCACGCGATGTGTGCGATTCCATTCCGGTTTCAGCAGCAGGAAGTACAAAATCACCCAGCATTTTCCCAAAAAGTGTTTTTATTAACCGGTAAATTGTTTCGCTTTTCGCGGAATGAAGCGCAGGCTGCGATCATACAGAGAGGTGGCACAGTTACGCAAACGGCGTCGAAGAGAGTAGATGTCGTGATTGCCGGTGAAGATGCCGGTCAAAAATTATTGTGGGCGCAAGAACAAGGAATTCCGGTTTGGTCTGAGGATGAGTTTTTAGGTCAATTATCGTGATCGTTAGAAGTTTCAGAAGTCAGTTGAGTCTGTTGCCGTATCGGTGCGCCACTTGGTGTGAGAATATTGGCTGTCACAAAAATCAAGAGATTCTTCTTTTGACTAGTCTCGCCTTTAGAGCGAAATAGTTTCCCAAGTAGCGGAATATCGCCCAGGATGGGTACTTTATCGTGGACCTCTTTGACCTCTTCGCGCGTAAGCCCGCCCATTACGACTGTTGCGCCGTCGAAAATCGTGACCTCAGTTTGGATCTGACGGGTCGAAAAAATCGGCTGGAAGAATCCCGGTGGAACATCGACTGATGTGTTCCCTTGGATCGCCACACTGCGACCACCGTACTCGATAAACCCTTCGAGTTCCGTGACGCGCGGTTCCAATCGCATGCTAATACAACCGTTCTCTTCGATAATGGGTGTTACGGTCATTTCGACGCCGATGTTACGCGTTTCGAAGTCACTAGGCGTTCCCGCTGTAATAGTTACTCCGGCGGAGTCGTGGTCTCCTGTCCCGACTTCCGAAGAGATCGCACCGTAGGTTTTGGGATAAATAAATTCTTTCGCGACGGTAATTTTTGCCGTTCGTCCGGAAAGCACGGTGACCTTAGGGGCGCTCATCAAATCGGTTCCCGAATGTTGTTCGAGTGCCCGTAGCGTGAGGGCGAGGTCGAGTTTCCCACTGATAACACCGGTAATTTTGGCAAAATCCGAGGCCATAACCCCAAGATTCGCACCGCCGGGAAGCGACGGAATGGGGTTGGCAAATGTCAATTCTTGTGCATTTCCGCCCGCATTGGAGGTGTTGCCAATGACAATTTTCCCTTCGCTACTCGATGCGCTTTTAACGTTAAAAGCCTCGTTGAGTGTCCGTAAGTTGTTATTTTGATTGTTAGAGGAGGTCGATAAGGAAATGGATTGGAGGTGTTTATTGAGGGGCGTGTTATTGGAAAAATTCCAGCCAAATTGGAGCTCATCCAGAACGCCCTGCTGAACCTCGATAAATTTCGCTTCGATCTCAACCTGTTTCGTCTCCGCATACTTGGCCAAAATATCGCGAACATGTTTGATGTTGCGCGGTGTCTGTGTTATAATGAGTTGCGCACCGTCGAAGGCAAGGTTGGTGCCCGCACTAAAGTGAACACCGGCCTTCTGAAAAAACGCCTTAATAAGTTGCTCTTCTTGGGCAACAGAAGGTTGGTTGATAGGGTCTCCTGTCGCGAGGCCTGTCATACGGACGACAGCAGCGCGTGAGATTTTAAAAAAATGCGTTTGGAGGTGTTCGGTAACCGCGTTTTCAGTTTTTCGAAAAACGATCACATCATCTTCGACGTCGTACTGGTACGCGCTCGCCTTAGCGATAAAATTTAAAATCTTATCCAGCGACATATTTTTCAAACTCAAGGTGAGCGTTGGTTCCGGTATGCCTGGTGCGAGGACGACGAGCATATTTATCCCACGTTTTTGGGGATCGTATTGCTCAGATAAACCAATGAGCGCATTGATGGTCTGCGTGAGGGGCGTGTTGTGAAAGGCGATGGTCGGAATGACAATTTCGTTGAGCCGTTGAAGTAGGCTGCTTTCTTCGAGGATGGGTTTCTCTTCAGAAAGCGTTGGCAGGGGCGGGGTATTTGGCGAGCGCTGCCATGAATGTTCCACATCATCGAGGAGTTGGACCCGGATTTGACGACGCGAAGTGGGGGATTGTTCTGTGTGTTTCTGGATATATTCGGCGATAACGTGGGCTTTTTCGTTGACCGGATCGGTTTTCAAGACTTCTTCGATTGTCTGCTTTGCCCCATCGAATTTTTTCGCAATCAGTAGACTTCGGGCTTTTAGCAGCTGTGCATCGACATCGTCGGGCACCGACAGCTCTACATTTTCCGTGTTCGCTTTTCTTATTGTAGGCGTACCTGAGTGGCCATATTTTTCGCGGTTTCTATGTGCGCAACACGGACCGATATGCCCGAGAATACAACACAAGATCAAGCATCTTCCAAACCTACGCCTTCCCATCCCCAGTAGGGGCACTTTCTAGTAAAAATTCCCCGTTCGTCAAATGTGAACAAGTCGGCAGAAGAAAGAGCGTCTGGATGAATTAACATTAACCTAAATGCGCGTTATCAGATTCTATTAAAACCATCTGAACAACCGATTCTCCGTAGAGGTCACTGGTATTTTGTTCATGGACTTTGGTAGATAGGGATTTATAAAATCCCGATGCACCGGCTAAGAGAAGGCTGGCGGCAAGCGATGCAACGATAAAACCCGCAATTTTTTCAAATCCGCCCAAAAGCGCCGGCGTGAGGTATTTTGAAAATTTGCAGGCAAAATAAAACGTAAGGTAAACCAAGACCAATGTTGTCGCTAGTGCTAAGTAAAATGTCAACCGACAACTCAAACCTTCGGGAAGATTCGCGATTTTAACGATCGTCGCAGCGATGGTACCGGGCCCGACTAACAGCGGTGTTGCCAGGGGTGTGACGATACATGCTTCTAACTTGCCCGCCGGCGCCGCTTCTTCCGTCTCTGTATCAGCCGGTTTAGAAAGCAACATCGAGAGACCGCTTGTTAACAACAACAATCCGCCCGCGACCTGAAATGCCTCCGTTGAAATGTGAAAAATCGAATCGAGAATCAGGTTCCCGAAGAAAGCGAATGTAAACAGTAGCAAACCCGCGATGCAACACACTTTTCGAGCAGCAGCCAAACGCTCGCCAACCGTATTGCTCTTGGACATGCCGAGGAGAATTACTGCGGCAATCGGTGGATAGAGCATGATGTACATGTACACAATGACTTGAACGAACAGGCTCACGGCCCCGATGTCTGTTTGCGACGGCTCCACGGTGCCCTTTTATGAAAAACATCCACGAATTGTCTACATATTTTTACTGGAATCCTTCAGCTCTAGCCGTTATTCTCGTCCATATTTTTCGATGAATTTTTGTTGTCGGATTTCGATTCAGGAGCAGGTGATTCCGGTTTATTTTCAGGATCTGCAGCGGTTGTTATCTTCTTTTTCGGGGGATTCCGGTATCGCGCAGAGGAAAGTTTGGAACGGAATTTGCCGTATTTTACCAGCTCATAAACATGGCGACCTTCGATGGTCTCGTACTTCAATAATGCGTCGGCGAGTTGTTGGATGAGTGGATAATGTTCCGTCAAAATTGCTTTAGCGCGCGCGTACTGTTCTTGGAGAATGCGGTTCATCTCGTGGTCGATCTTTTGCGCTGTGAGCTCGCTATAATTTCGATTCCGGGCAATTTCTTTGCCAAGAAATACATGGTCTTGGTTTTCACCATATGCAATCGCGCCGAGGTCACTCATTCCAAGATCGCAAACCATACGGCGGGCCGTCTGAGTCGCCGTCTTGATATCGGCAACCGCACCAGTTGTAAGCTCATTGAACTCGATTTCTTCGGCAACGCGGCCGCCCATACAGCAACAAATCTCGTTGAGAAGTTCGGTTTTCGTGTGGTTGAGAATATCTTTTTTCGGAAGCATCATGGTACTGCCGAGACTTTGACCTCGCGGGAGAATTGTCACCTTGTGGACTGGCATATTGCCCTCGTCGATGAGTGCCTGAACGATCGCATGGCCGGACTCGTGGACCGCTGTTACCTTTTTCTCCTTCGCGTCCATGAGCTTACGGCGTTCACGGCCGAAGGCGACTTTATCAAAAGCTTCGTCAATTTCGCGCCGATCGACAGCCTTATGGTTAAAGCGGGCTGCAAGTAGGGCGGCTTCGTTGAGGAGATTTTCGAGATCCGCGCCAGCGAATCCCGCAGTATGTCGAGCGATTTCCTTTAAACTGACATTGGGTTTGAGTTTAAAACGTTCTGCGTGCACTTTGAGAATTTCAAGTCGGCCGTTGAGATCCGGCATATCAATGGTGACGCGGCGATCAAAGCGACCCGGGCGGAGGAGGGCACTATCTAAAACATCGGGACGATTTGTTGCCGCGATAACAATCACGCCGCTATTTTCGCTAAACCCGTCCATTTCGACCAATAGCGAGTTTAAGGTTTGTTCGCGCTCGTCGTTACCACCGCCGATCCCAGCGCCACGACTACGTCCAACGGCATCGATTTCGTCGATAAAAATCAAGCATGGAGCATTTGCTCGAGCTTGATCAAAAGTATCGCGGACACGTGCTGCTCCCAGGCCAACAAACATTTCGACAAAATCCGAGCCGCTTGTGTTAAAAAAGGGGACATTGGCCTCACCCGCAATCGCCTTTACGAGGAGCGTTTTTCCGGTTCCTGGGGGCCCTACCAGTAGACAGCCTTTCGGAACTTTAGCGCCAATATCGCGAAACTTTTGGGGATTTTTTAAAAATTCGACAATCTCGGAAACTTCCTCCTTCGCCTCCTCATAACCCGCAAAGTCCTTAAATGTCTTTTTCAGTTCCTCCTTTTTGACCATTTTGGCCTTACTTTTCCAAAACATCATGGTCGTACGGTTCGCGTTCTTGATTTGCCGAAAGATAAAGAAATAAGCGAAGAAAATAAGGAGCAATAGTGGTAAAACGCTGACAAAAACGGAGGTCCAAAAGTTATGATTAGCGACTTCTTTCCATACCGGTGACGATTGGATGAGATCCTCAAAGCGCTGGCTTGTCAACTTGCCTTCTGCGATAAAGTTAACGTGGTCGCGAGGGGTTCCATCGAGAGTGATAACGGGTTGCGTCAAACGCGCCTTGCCGTAAATCACATGCCACTTTTCGCCTTTTGATGGGTCTGACTTGATGTATCCTTCCGTTATGCGACCATCACGCGATGCTTCGATAACCTGAGCAACGGTCCACTCTTGGTGCCGCGAGATCGCAAACTGGTAATTGTCCCACAACAGGCACATCGCGAGAATAACGATGCCCCAAATGAGGAGTGATCGCAGGGGGCTGTTGTTTTTTTTCGGACTAGGCGTAGCCATGCTTAAACGCTGCCTAAGCGCATCGAAATTTTATTTTATGTCGACGAAAAAGTGAATTTTTGGGCGAATTCACCACGGACCTGAGCAAAGTCGGCAGGCGGAAACCCCGGAACCCAAAGGATCCGTCCTTTGGAATCACAGAGCACCGGTAATTGATGGCGTTCTTCTCGCGGAATTTTTTGATCGGAAAACAATTTTTTAAGCGATTTTTCGTGACTTTTGAAGGGACGATAACGGTCACCGGGAAGCCAAGTCCGAACGGTAATATGGGAACAGTATTGGGGATCTAAAAAAACACATGTCCGATTGAGCTGCGATTCTGTAAAAATTTGTTCGCGAGTGCTATTACTGCGTATCAAGCGATATCCCGTTGGAAGATAAAGCGTTCCGGTCGTCCAATTCGTGAATTTGTAAGGTACCGAAAGTCGAAAAATTTTTTTCGTTATGATGCGATTTTGGATGACGAGCTCGAAATGAGGGTTAAGCGTGATGCGAAAGGGGATTTTGGAGTCGAGATGGGTAAGAATTTTTTCGAAACAAGTGCGTGAGATCGGCTGCCGAAGCCAAAGATGAATTGCGCGGCGAGCTAATGCCGGATAAGGGACTTCCCGAAGGTCGAGTTGAGTACCGTTCTGAACACAACTTTGGGCGAGTGCGTCGAGACAGGCGCTATCTTCCTCGAGGTACCGGTGTGCTAAAACAAATCCCGATTCCCAGTGCGTGCGTTGTGCCGCTGAATCGAAATTCGTCAAAAGCTGTCGAATTCTGTTGCGTAGGTAGTTGAGGCTGTGATTACTCGGATCTTCGCGCCATGGGATTTTATTTTTGGTCAAAAAATCTAAAATTTCTTGTTTTCGAATTCCCAACAGAGGGTGTACACGAAAATGATCGCCGAATTTTTGACAATTTTTAGGCGCAGCAATTTCAGAACTACCGCGGATGAGGCGCATCAACATTGTTTCCACGAGGTCATTAGCATGGTGCGCGGTTAGAAGGTAATGACTGCCGATTTTTTTAAGTGTTTTTGCGAAAAAAGCGTAGCGGTCACGACGTAAAGTATCTTCCGTTTGAATCCCAGATGTGCGTTTCTCTGCAAAAAACGAAATTTGTAACGCTTCGGCGAGTTGTTGGACAAAATCGGCATCGGCGTCAGTTTCTCTATCCCGAGTATTGTGGTTGTAATGCAGAATTGCCAGCTGTTTCGGCGGCAAGGTTCCTGCGAAAATTAATACTAGCAGTACCGAATCGGCACCTCCGGAGCACGCGAGACAAAGACGCTCTTGCTGCCACGAATTACCGGGCATTCGAATGCGTGGTAAGAAACATTGGGTGGCGCGCCGAGCTACGGATCGCCAATCAAAAAAGTTATCAAATTCCGGTTCCAAAGCGCCTAATATTTTTTCCAGAACTGGGGCGCGAGAAGAACAATCAGCGCGTAAAATTCGATACGCCCTAAAATCATCATGAGCGCGGCCACAATTTTAGTAAGGTCGCTAAAAAGCCTAAAGTCCGGCGGCGAAGACGTCGCGATAACGCCGGAGTTCGAAACCAATGCGACGGCTGTCGCGATACCGTTGGCGAAATCCAATTTAGGTTCCAGTACTAGCAATACAAGGGCAGAAAGAATCGTGAAAAAAAAGGCAAAGATGCAGAAGCGTAACGTGCTACTGAGGTCATTATTGTCAATGCGCCGATGGTTAAAGTAAATGTTTTGGACGCGTTGGGGACGAAAACTGCACAAAAGCGTATGCGTGAGTGCTTTGAAAAAGATACCAATGCGCGCAACCTTGAGGCCGCCAGCAGTCGAACCAACACACCCCCCAAACGACATTAATAAAATGAGCAACATCTGGTTCACGGGGGTCCAAATGATCGCAGTATCACTAAGCGTCGCCCCGCAGGTTGAAAGTGTTGAAATTGCATGGAAATAACCCTCTTGCAATGATAAGGGCGATCCATTTACGCGTTGGGCAACATAGACAAAAAGGCCAGAGAGCAGCACCAGAAGGCAATAAATTTTAATCTCGCTGTTTTCACGAATCTTATCGTATCGGTGCCGAGCTAGTGCAATGAAGCAAAAAAAGTTGAGTCCACCTAAGATCATAAAAAAGGCGGCGATCCACGGCAAAAAGGGTGATTGAAATGCTTGGAACCCTTCGGTATGTGTTGAAAATCCACCCGTTGCGACTGTCGAAAGTGCATAGCAGAGCGCATCGTAGAATGACATGCCGAAAATGAGAAAAAGCGCAAAGCAGGCGAGCGTGAGCGTGAGATAAACATACAAAAGAGGTCGAACGTTGCTCTGCATTTTTCCCGCGTCGAAATCTGCTACGTCGTAAGAGGATTCCTGCGCGAAGATCTGTTTAGCCGTAGTCCCGACGGAAGGTGTAAAAACGATAAAGAAGACCGCAAATCCGAGGCCTCCAATAGCCGTTGAGAGTGCCCGCCACAGCAAGATGCCTCGACCGATTGTTTCTGGATGCGAAAAAACCGTCATCCCAGTCGTCGTAATTCCCGAAGTCGCTTCCCAAAACGCGTCGCAAAAAGAAAGCTTGGCGACAAAAAGATAGGGGAGCATACCCAAAGCGCAGGCAAATAACCACGAGAGACCGACGATGGCAATCGATTCACGACGGAAGAGCTCCGGCTTGCGATGAATAGAAAAAATGAAAAAAATAACAAAAACAATTGCCGTGATTTCGATCGCAGGAAGCCAATCTTTTCCATTGATATTTCCAAAAAAATAGACGTCGCAGCCAGCGCAAATGGCGAACGAAACCGATAAGACGAGTGCAATATAGGCGAGTGTTCGGACGATTGCAGGGTAGTTCATGGCCTAGGGGCGCAAAAGGTGTTGGTTGACAATTGAAATACCGCTCAACATCGCACCAATAATCCCTAAAAATCCCTGGTCTGTCCCGCATAAAAATAGGTTTTTAATCGGCAAAACCCCATCGTAAATTTTTTGGGGAGAACCGTAGATCGCGCCGTTAACGCGGCCCGTAAAGCGTTCAATCGTCAGCGGAGTAAAAAAATCCTGATCGAGAAGGTGTTGTTTCCAATTTTCAAAAGAGATACGGGTTTCGCCAAGGATCTTAACCGCTTGGTGGATGAGCTGGTCGAAGCAACGTTGTTTTATGGCTTGATACATTGTCGATGGCAACGACTTCCATTTATCGTAGTTCGAAAGCGCTGTGACGCGCAACGTTCCTTCTGACATCGCGTGCCCATCGGTGTAGCGGAAATTGTTGGGGAGGCAAATAACACCTGAAGAAAGACCGACCTCCTCTGTCGACTTTTTGTAAGCAAAGTGTGGGTTTTGCTCGAAGAAAACAATCGTATCGTCCCAACCGAAATGACTCGGTGGCCGATCGAAGATAGCAATCGCTTCACAAAACGCGAGCTGCCCTTTGGGGGTTTGAGAAAATTGCGTCTGGTTGTACAGTTTGACTGTTTCGGGGTATCCGATTGTCGATAGAATGTTGTTACAGCGGATGGATGTGCCGTCGGTGAGCGTAACGCCGGAGACCGTACCGTGATCGGTATCAATCGACTGTACTTCGCTGCGCATGCGTTTTTCGCCGCCAAATTCTTGAAACTTTTGCATTAACAGCAGAAGAATTTTGCGGATTCCCTCAAATGGACGCGCGAATCCCTCTAAAAAGATCGAGCGGAAAAGGATAACGAACTGCTTCCAGGTTACGTCATTTTCTCGAGCACTACCGTAATAAAGTATTGGCAACAGCAAAACATCTTCGAGCTCGGGATTATTGAGCGCCTGCGAGAGCATCTCCCGAGTAGAAGTATCTTGCAGGGGAGAGTCTTTGTAGGGGTGAAAACGTTTGATTTCCTCGACGAGTTTTCGAAATCGGTCAACGGAGTCTGGAAAGCATCGCGCGACCTCCGATTCAAACAAAGCAAAATCGTTGCTAAACTTTAGCGTTTTGTCGCCAAGGATGATTTTTGAGCGGTTTTGTTCGCAAAGTTCTAGCAAATCATAGGGAATCCTTAGCTGACGTAGTAGCTTAGAAAGTGGCGAACCGGTAATACCTTTTTTGACAAAATTTGTAATGGCATGGAGCCCGACATCGATCTTTCGTCCGAAGCGCGAATAAAAGCTATTCAGACCTCCGATGACGCTGTGTTTCTCTAAAATAAGGACATTCTTACCGAATTGGGCGAGACGAATCCCTGCAGCCAACCCCGAAAGACCCGCACCAATAATTACCGAATCGTACGCTTTGCAGTGCATGAGCGAAGAAGACCATGATAGCCTCCTTCAAATTTCTTCAATAACAAAAGAATTCCCATCGCTAGTACCAAGATGCAAGGCTTTGAGTAGTTTTTTCTGGAGTTTTAATCCCGACAAATGGGCGATTTTGCTCCTTACACCACTGGCCCGCGCTTTGCAATGCAATAGAATCGACGCTAATGAAAATAATAAACTCCTGCTCGGCGGGGTGTTTCCTCCTTGTAGAAACATAAGGTGAAGATTTCTTTTTATTTTCCCGAAAATCTCGGGGAGTACCCGATAAAGCTTTTAGACAAGATTCGAGAACCAAGTCATCTCGGTTTTTGTAGCATTCTTGGATGAAATTTGCAAAAACCACGTTGCCTATTGCGACAGGAAATCCAATAATTTCCGTGAGTGGGGTATCTTTAGCCATTGCCCTGGGACGACGGAAAATCTTCAACGGAGTTGGTATGTACCCGGAAGTAACCTCTTCTTTTTTGAAAAGCCCTAGAAGGGAAGAGTGAAACTCCGGAGCTTCGAAGTCCAATTTTTCCGTGTAGAGATCGCTGCGATCATTGTCGTATTCGATATCGCTGACAATCGGAGGTAAGAGTCGAGCTGCGAGATTCCCATTGGATAGACCAAAACAAAACATTGTACGTGCAAAAATCCGGGCATAGGAGCAGACAGAAGACGCCAAATGTTCGATCGTGCAAGGATTGGCATCGGCGGAAAATTGCGTTTTGAAATGCTTTTCCTTGAGTGTAATCTGAGTGTGCGAATACCGCAGTTCCCAATCTTCACGATGAGAAATAATGAGGATTTGTGCGCCCTCTTTTTTCAATTCTTGCAAGTGTTTGCTGAGATCTAAAAAACGTGGCAACAACATGGCATTACTTCCCGTTGCCAGAAAGGATTCGTAGTCCGCGCGGTCCTTAATTAATGCACGGGCATCGACGACGATCAGCATGTCTCGGTTACTAGATTGGTGCGCACAATCGATCGCCGCTTCGAGTTGACAAAGCATATCGTCTTCCGAATAGGCAGAGAAAACCGTACATGGAGTATTGCCGTGGGTCTCGTGATCGCTTAAAAAGCGTCCACTAGAGGTCTTTTGCATTGAGGCACCGTCATATTGAGGGCGAAAAACAGGAGCAGAAGATATTCGTAAAGAACCAAAAAGAGAACTTATACTGCACACCCATACCATCACTAACCTAATCCAAAGTATCCGATACCGATCCATATGCATCTCGAGCGAAACATCTGTGGGATGCTGTCAATGTAAACCGTTTATGAAAGCGAAAAATTTTCCACTTCCCGTGAATTTTTTGGTTTTCTCGGCACAAAATCGGGCTTAAGCGAGAAAAGAGGCTTCTCGTTCAAAACGCCCGAATCGAAAAGAAGGGAATACCGACTGCCTGGCAGTGCTTGTCTTCGTCATCTAGGATGTCTTGGCGGTCATCAATGCTAATCACGGCCGGTCGATTGTCGTCATCGCCATATCGTTCCTTGTAGAAGGAGATCAAAGAGCGCGCTTTGTCATTAGCGTAGCGTTCATTGACGATAATATAAAAAATGATACCAGCCTGTTCGACGGTAAGCGCCGCGAGTTCGAAGAAAGTTGATGGCGCATTTGGTTTTGTACGTTTGCGTAGAATCCGTGCGTGGTGCTCCAAATCCGCTTCTTCGACAGGGACTTGGGAGGCGAAAATTTCGGAGGCAGCATCGATCTCGAGATGCTCTGGTTTCCCATTAACAGTTCCCTTGAAGTCGATCCCAGTGACGAGAATTTTCGATGCTTTAGAAAAATCTTCTGACGATATGGGTGCCCATTCGAGTGCAATGACACGTGCCGGTTGTCCCGCATTATGCCCAAAAGAGGGGCCAACTGTATGGATTGCCTGAATCCGAACCTGACTAAAGGAAGTATTTTCGTCAAAAACGTTCCACTGATCGTAGGGCGAGAACTCTAACGGAGAAAACACAAGTCGACGTCCCAAAACAAACGCATGCCAAGGACTCGAATTGGTCAAAAAATGCACATCGATACGGGGATGCTCACTGAGTTTTTTAATGCAATTGAAAAGATCTGGGTAAAGCATCCGAACACCTTCAAAACTACCGCGACGCTGAATGGAGTTAAAGTCTGAACCTCTTAGGAAAAACGTATCGTCGATATCGATAAAAATGCTGACCCGTTGGGTTCCCAACTCATCAATGACTCCCAATATCTCGCGCAATTTACGAGACATAATTTCCTCATGGGAAACCCAAGAGTTTTTTTCATCGGATGATGAGATCTTGCCGAATGCAGGATCCAATTCCTCCGATAAGGAAGTAGAAGCACGTAAACTGTAAACCAGACTAGAAAAAAATGCCACTGCAACAAGAACACTTCTCAAAAAACGCCCACCCATACAGTGGCCGACGGATAGGATGATGAGAATAAATGTCAATGAGAATCCCAAATTTGGGGAGTATAGCAGTGCAATTTTTAAATTTCAGCTCATACAAAACAACAGATGCATTTTTCCTGGGTTGACAACGTATCTACGATTATAACGCTCCCTACACAGTTGGTGGTAGTAGCTCAGCTGGTTAGAGCATCGGATTGTGGTTCCGAGGGTCACCGGTTCGAATCCGGTTTACCACCCCAGCTTGAGAAAAGAGTGGACTTTAGTTATAGCCAGAGAGGTCCGTGAAAACGTGAGCCGGTCGGGGCGTGCTCTCTTCGCTTCTGATTTTTCTTGACTTCGCATTTGTACAGACTTGTGACAACGTCCGTATGCGCGGAGTGCTTCGTGTTGATTTGCGAGCTCTTGGGGAAAATGTTCGAAAAATTCGGCAATATTTGCCCCAAAACTGCCAATATATCTCTGTTTTAAAGGCGAATGCCTATGGTCTGGGAGCCGTAAAGATTGCACAGTTTTTAGAACGTGGGTCATTGGTTGACGGGTTTGCGATGGCGAATGTTGACGAGGCACTTAAGCTTCGTGTCGCGAATATACGTCTTCCAATTTACATTTTGAGCCCTGTGTTACCCGATGAGATGCCATTGCTTTTTGAAGCGAACCTTATTCCATTGGTTTCGTTCCGAGAGGAGGTCGATCGGCTAGAACTACTGGCTGAAGAAAGAGAGCGATCTCTGGCAATCCATATAAAAATTGATACTGGAATGGGACGATCGGGCGTTTGGTACGGCAAGGTCGACGATTTTGCTTACTACATTCGAACGCATTGTCCTCATTTGCGGATCGCAGGATATGCGACACACTATTCTTCGACGGCTACCGATCCCGATTTTACAGCGGTACAACACCAACGATTCCTTGCAGCGATACCGGATGAGAATTCATCGGAATTACTTTTACACGCTTCGAGTAGTTTTGGAATTGGGGCTTCATTTACCAAGGGGACAAATGCTGTACGCATTGGAGCGCTTCAGTATGCCATTCCGGAGGGAGAGCTCGTCAAGTTGCTTCATTTGGAAACTGTGGCGACGTTCTACGGCTTCGTTACGGGTATTAAATGGGTTCCTAAAGGATGCCGTATCGGCTATGACCAGACCTATCAACTTAAACGAGATACAAAAATTGCCCTCATTTCGCTTGGGTACGTCGATGGCGTGGCTGTCCAGTTGTCGAACCGCGGACATGTCGATATCAACGGGTGGCGTTGTCCCATTGTTGGACGCATATCGATGGATCAAGCGATGGTCGATGTAACGGATGGCGTAAAGATTCAAATCGGTGATCAGGCGATTTTCTTCGGAAAAGGCGGCCCGACACTGGACGAATTCGCAGCAGATGCCGACCTGCCGACACGCCTTTGTCTTTGCCAGATTTCCGACCGCGTTACGCGGTGTTACGTGTAGATGTCGACCATGCTTTGGGGCTAGTGCATGGTCACGTGAAACTATTCAGACTTTGGATTGGATTCCGGAGTTGAACTGGTTGGTTTACTTGCTTCTTCGGGAGTTGGCGCTTTTCTTCGAATAACGGCACAAACAGGGTCATTGAGGTACTTCTGAGCCGTTTTTTGGACGACTTCCGGTGTGATATCGGCGAGATAGGTCTCAATTGTGCGCAGTGCTTCGATGTCTCTTGGGAATTTTTGACAGTCAGAGAGCGTATTAAGCCAAAATCCATTAGAATTTAACATCCGGGGAATTCCCGTCTGAATCGGGCGTGTAACGCGTGCGAGCTCTTCCGCTGTGACGGGTGAAGCTTTAAATGTTTCAATAATTTTAAGGACCTGGGATTGAAGTTTTTCCGCTGCCTCGGGGTGAATCGACATCAGGATTTCCATTCGTCCATAGTTTTCGAAATTCGTAGGGCGATTTTGGACCCGTACCCCGTAAATTTGCCCGTCTTTCTCTCGCACTTGATCCATGATGCGGTTGTTGAGAAGGTCGGCAACAATCGCTAGCCGACGGTTTTCGGCAAAATCACGTTTATCAATCGTTGGAAAATTAATGGCCAAAATTGAGCGCGATTCATCGTTATCGAATTCAAAAATTTGGGTATCCTTTTGTTGCGGAAGTGTGAGGTGAATTTTCTCAGCCTCTTGCGGCATGTCGCGTTTGAGAAGCGTCCCTAACGTACGTTGAATTTGTTCTTTAATAGAAACGGTATCAATATCGCCAACAACGGTTACTTCGATGGGAGCATGTTTGAAAATTTCGACAGCGGTTGCCAGTGCATCTTCGCGCTTTTTCGAGAAAAATACTTCACGATCGGGGAGGCCAAAAAGATCCTGATTGCTCGCGATCCATTGCGTATAGGCGTTCCGCAAGATGGCGCCTGGTTTCCCGGTTTGGTTATCGAATGCAATCTTCATTTGTTCCTGGGTATCGCTCCAAGCGCGTTCCTCGAGCGCCGGTTCTTGAAGATAGGCCGTGATGAGCTCTAGAAGAAAAGGAACGTGTGCTGTATCGCTACTCCCGGAAAAAGAGAGATTGGTTAGGCTTGCGGAAAATCCAATACTGACGCACTGCTCCTCAATAATTTTATAAAGTTCTCTCCAAGAATGCTTTTTTAGCCCGCCACAAATAAGACTCGCATCCAGGTAAATCGAGGTCGACAGATCTAATTGAGGTTGATAGGCGCTGGTTCCGTAGGCTTGACCGATGTTGACGTTGACGAGGACTTCATCGTCTTTTAACCCGACATTTTTCAGATTCACGCGAACACCATTATCGAGCGTTAGCTGCATGACATCGAGGTCTTCTAGATGGGTTTCGGTGTGTAAAGGCGGAAGCGGATCTTTTTCATTTTTGTGATATGCAAAAGGCGGCGGCGCTAGTTCGTCGTGTGCTTCAACAGGGACTTGTTGAGATTTTTCCCAAACTGCCTTTAACTCGTTTTCGAGAGAAGGACCTTGTTTATTAGTCATTAATTCGATGACGAGGTTGGATTCAAGTTCTTGAATGACCTTTTTGCAGTCTTCGGGTGTTATAATTTGTGCCTGTTGTTGAACAAGTTCGAGTTTCGTCTGAAGTGAAGGAACGGGCCAACGAATGCTATGGGCATCGGCGATCTGCTCTGCAAGTGCAGCCGAAAAACGTGTTTTTGCGGCGTTAAGGTTTTGTTGTGCAGCCAGGATACTTTGCCGTTTCTGGCGCGCAAGCTCTTGTTCCGTGACCCCATGCTGCTTGAGTCGACGGAATTCCTGCTCTAAAATCGTCAGACACTCCTCCCAATGCTCCAACTGACATTCAATATCGATTTCGACACAATCGAATTTCGATTTAAAAAAATTTCCGGCATATTGCGAGCTTCCTCCTAGGAAAAGTCCGCTGTCATGACGTTTATTGCTGAGCCGCTCTGCGAGGACTCCCAAAGCCCAATTCATAGTCTGGCAATACTGACTCGTTTTCTTGTCGTAGATTAAGCAACGTGTTGGAGAAAATATGGAAAGTGACAGACTTGTTTGTTGAATATCACGGTTTGAGTAGTGTATAAACTGCGGTGGTTTTGGATGAACCGTTCCCCAGTCAGGATCTGGTGCAGACGGTGTTGCTGGTAGACTTTCAAACGTATCCCGAATACGTTGCTCCATGGTGTCGACATCAAGATCACCGACGGCAACAAAGAACAAGCGTCCGGGTGTGTACCAGTGATCATGAAAACGCATCAACTTTTCGGCAGTACATTGCTCAATAGTCCGGCGCTTACCAATATTAGGGATGCGTTGTGTCAGCCGCAAATCGGGGAGTATTCGGTTGAACAAAAATTTTGTATGTCGCTCATCAACGTTTTTTTTATCGCGTTTTTCCGAAAGCACTGCACCACGCTCCTGATTGAGGTCGTCATCGGTAAATTGCAGGCCATCACAAATGTCACGATACCACTCCATGGCCGCGTCCAGACTGGCCGTATTATTAATGACCAAATCGACATGGTATTGGGTGCAAAAAGGCCCTGTGCCTGCATTCAATTCGGGACCGTACGCGACACCAAGCTGTTCCATTTGTTTGTTGAGGTCGCCATTGGGAAAGTGTTTTGAGCGTCGAAATACCGCGTGTTCCAAAAAGTGCGCAAACCCCCGCTCATCTTCGTCTTCCATGGCCGATCCCGCATCAACGTGAAGCATGGTCGCGATCCGATCCTTGGGGTAAGGATGCCGCATAACAGCGTAACGAAATCCATTCGAAAGGCGGCCATAGTGAATTTCAGGGTCGGAAGGGATTTTTGCAGCGAGAGAAAATGCCGTTTGAGAATGCCTTGTCGATTGGCATCCGACAAACGCTACGATACAGGATCCCAATAAGAGAAATTGTTGGAGTACGACTCGAATCCTAGGAGAATTCTTCCACATAATATGGCGAATTAAGAACAGTTTTTTAGCAAACATCAACCTTTTACTTTCCAGAATTGATTACATACATCCGTTGTTCATGTTTGTCTTTTTACGGAGAAAATGAAAAAATTTTTTTCAAAGGAATTGTGGTACCACATGGTTCGATGGTGTGGTTGGGTACTTTGGGTTGTGATTGGCGTTATCGGCGTGAGATCTGTCTATGAGGTCTACGTTTACTATCGCCAAGTGGCGGATTTGGAGGCGGCACGCGAGCAACAATATCAGGAAGAACAAGAAGCTGTCGCGATTCAAGAGGAACACGTACGGGCGCTGCGCGAAGATTTAGAATTCCGCGAACACGTTGCGCGCGAACAGCTGCAATCGGTTCACGAGGACGAACTTCTCTTCCGATTTGAGTAGCGCGATATCCTTTGACAAAAGAACGTGAAACCGTAGAAAATAAACGTGCCGAGGGTCTATCGAGTCGGGTGGCAGCGATCATGGAGTGCTTCGTGTGTGCTTCTGACGACGATGGCGGCGACGTTTTTGCTCAGCTCGGTATTTGGGCGCCACTTCCACGACATTTTTGCTCTTTCAATTGATGGGCTTCGGAGCGGTCGGATTTGGCAGATATTGACGTATTCGCTGATGCATGCCGATTTTTGGCATCTCTTTGGGAATGGTCTGATTTTATTTTTTATCGGACGCGTCGTCGAACAACAGTATGGCTCCCGAATCCTGTATAGTTTATTTTTCTTTGCGAGTTTAACCGGTGCTCTCGTGTGGCTTTTGGTAAGTTGTACACATCCGGGGCGGTTTTTGATCGGTGCTTCGGCGGGATGCTTGGGGATTTTTACGTATTTCTGTCTGGCTCTAAGAGACCAGCCTTTGACGTTTTTATTTTTTTTCGTTCTGCCGATACGACTGCGACCGCGTACGCTTTTAGCAATCACCGTTGGATTAGAAGTTTTGGGCTTCTTGACACAGGAGCTCGCGGGGTATGGAATGATCGCGAATTCCGCACACCTTGGTGGCTTTTTAGGGGGATACCTGGTCTATGTTTTGAGCCAACGGGGGTTTGATTTCGGAAAAATGATTCAAAAACAATGGAAGGAATGGTTTATCCGGAAGTCGACCGTGCAAGGCGATAGTTACAGACTATACATCGCCAAAAACGCGTCACAGCGCCAAGAAATTGACCGTATTCTCGATAAAATCAATGCGACAGGGTTTCAGTCACTAACACCGGGAGAGCGCGATACCTTGGAATCGGCAAAACAGCTGATGCATCGCTAAGTATTCTTAAGAAATAGGGAAACCGCTTCTGCGATGGCACCGTTGCCGCCGGTAGATTGTAGGATATGCACACTAGGAACGGTTTGGATAATCGGCATTGCCGTCGAAGGGCACGCGATCCAGCCGTGGTGTTGTACTAGAAATTCCATGACGCCAAAATCATTGATATCGTCGCCGACGTAAGCAATGTCGCCGAGGTTGACGCCATATTCCTGGCACAGCGAAGTGACAATAGATCGTTTGCGATTACCGGCATCAGTAAATACATGTGACTCCGGAGTTTCGGTTAATGCTGCTAAGCGATAAGGAATAAGCCCATTTTCACCGGTGACAAAAAAGACGTGATTGCCAGCCTGGTTCCAATGCTTGATCGCTGCAATGTCGCGTTTAGAAAAACGTTTCCAGCGAGAACCATCGGTAGCAAAGATCATGGCAGCATCCGTACACGTTCCATCGATGTCCAAAATAAGCGTCGACTTGGAGTTTTTATGCAGTGATATGGTGGGTGTAGTTGTCTCTTGACGCAGAACCTCAAGAAGTTGAACGATTTGCGGTAACTCCATAGTATACCGGTTCGCGAACTGGCGGAGCATGTGCGGTCTTTTAAGCGAAAAGTATTGGGTTGAGGGTGTCATAACAGGTCGTTCCGTAACGACGATAGGGCCCTCATCATTCCTAGCGGTTTCTAAAATTGCTTCGTCGTTGCCGAAGTAGAGTAGGTTCTGAAAATTGCAGTCGTTTTTTTGACGAAATTGTTCCAGAAAACGCATTCGATTGCCGAGATTTGGAAAATAACCGGCGATATTGAGGACCTTCATGCGCGACTCGATAATTTCCGAAAAACGATTCTCGGACGAGAGCACATAAACCTCCATCCCCAGAGCTTCGTGAAAAATGTTTTTCAACGCCATGCCGTCGTAGGTACTGAACGGGATCGCGGATTCTGGCGACGGATCCTGGTTTTGGTTGTGAAGATAGATCGCATCTCCTCCGGGATTTTTGAGATCGTTCCCTGAAAGTATGCGCTGAGGATCCCAAAAGATTCCATCGTCAACCAAAAGATAGCGTACTTCTTTAAGTGAAACCTCGGGTAACGTCATGCGATGTTGGAATTATTTTTAGCTCTTCTGGCAACCCCTATTTATTATAACGAAAAGCGTTCACCGAGGTAGAGTTTGCGGCTTCGGGGATCGTTAAGCAGGACACCGCGGTCGCCTTCACAAAGTACCTTCCCCTCGTGAATCAGATAGGCGCGATCGACGATTGAAAGCGTTTCGCGCACGTTGTGATCCGTGATCAGGATGCCAATCGATTTCTGCTTCAGCTGCGTAATAATTGCCTGGATTTCCGCAACGCTAATGGGATCGACGCCGCCGAAAGGTTCGTCGAGCAGTAAGATTTTGGGATTCATCATTAAGGCACGGCTGATTTCGAGCCGCCGGCGTTCTCCGCCACTTAAAGTGTACGCCTTTTGAGATGCGAGATGCGTGATCCCTAGTTCTTCAAGCGCATGACGAATAGTCGCATCCAGCGAACCCGCGGGAATCGGAAGATTTTCGGCAACAATACGCAAGTTGTCGTATACCGATAGCTGGCGAAAAATCGAGCTCTCTTGAGGAAGATATCCAATGCCGAGCTGTGCGCGACGATGCATCGGTAAACGCGATATGTCCTGTTCTTCGAAAACAATCTGGCCGGAATCTGGAGCGACGAGCCCGACAATCATATAAAAAGTTGTCGTCTTTCCGGCACCATTAGGGCCAAGGATACCGACAATTTCGCCCGCGGCGACCTCTAGACTTACCTTTTGGACAACCGAGCGTTTCCCGTAAGTTTTACAGAGGTCATGTGCTGAGAGAACGCAGGGCATGTTTTTAATAAAGCGAGGGACACTACTTTTGAAAAGAACAAACCGCCGTTAGATTCCTCAAATGACCGGAGGTGCCTCGCGAACAATAAATTGTGGCGTCTGGAGAAGATTTTTTAATCGAGAAGTATGAGGATAATCCGGGGGTTTTAGTGGTTGATGTGCCGAAATTTCTGGGGCTGGCGTGGCTATTAATTCGGTTTGTTCAATCGAGATCTGAACGGGTTGTGAACCTCCGCGGTCACTAATTACTTCTACGTTCTTAGTGAGGTAATTAACTTTAATCATGGGTGCCGAGACCGTCCCCATAGAACTTCGAATAACCGCATTCCCTTTTAAAAGAATGATCGATTCACCGGGAATAATTTCTGCCGCATCTGCTGTGCATTGGCGATCTTCCTGGGTTAGCGAGAGAGGACCCGTGATCCAGACATGACGGATGCTACCGAGGTCGGACTGAAAGTCGGTCAACTTGCCAGCAACGGCGACGCGGGCTTGGGTGCAGTCGGCGGTAAAAAGCGGAGCAGTGACGTGAACATGCTCGGAAAACGTTAACTCAGAAGCGTTATCTTCAAAAGAAACATTCAGCCGGTCGCTGGTTATGGAAATTCCGGCAAACAGTGACGATGAAAGCAAAAAGAGAAAAAGAAAAAGGCGCAAACGCTCACTAGCGGCTTGGATTTGCCTCGAAAAATACCTGGACATTTTTGTTAAGCGTGAGTTGTTTTTGTGCGCCGTTTAATTCCCATTGCTCGCCTGTAGCCGAAAATTGTTTGTGAGCAACGACAATAAAACCGTCGCCCGAGGCTTCGTTATTGGGTAAGTCGATTTTCGCCTGATCGCTCATAATCGAAAGGTCTGGAGCCTCTTCCGATGTCGTCGTGATCAGGACATCCTGAACGCAAAAACGTCCTCCTGGGAACACATCTGCCTGCTTCCCTGAAATATTGTAAACCTTGACGCCTTGTGAGTTGAAAAACGGGATCGCAAACTGGTGAAGGCTATCGCCGTGCGCGCTTCCAAGTAAAAAAACTCCGCCAAGTAAATGAAAAAAATGTCTCAACACGGCGCCGCATTAGAAAAAGTAAAAAATGTTTTTCAAGCTGAAAATAAGGATTGACAAAAAAAAATGGCAATGCTACCGAACTGCCCTAAAGGGTCCACTCATGTTACACATCAAAACAATTACAAACGAAGAATGGAATGATCTTTACTGTAAACCTTTGATTTTTTTTGGCTTCCATCCGCAGTTATCACAAAAGCCCAATCAATGCGTTGCGGTTGCTGCGTTTGAGGACGGAATTTGTGAGTATCGAGAGATTCACAAGAAACGCGAGGCGTATCAAGATTTTTTTCAAAGCCTTTTACGTAAATATCAAGATGCGCCTATTGAAGTTTTGCCCCAGAAAACGCAGCGGATTTTGGAACAATTCGAGTACGAGCGTGAGCGCACTGCAACGTCGGTTTACCTTTATTTGAAGGGGAGTTCTGAGGAGGTGAAGCGCTGGTCAGAGGAGCTACGACTTCCCGAAAACGTCGTCAGTGACGATAATCCGATTCAAATGAACACCACTCCATAGAGATTGTAAAAATTAGTCGATCGATTATCCTATAACCTGTGGGAGAGGCCGTTGAATGGGTTGAGTGGTTGGATGCGAAAAGAGGAGTTGTCAAGTGGCGTGATGGTTTTTCGATAAGCCATTTCCAGGAATTTTTTAGGGAATTTACGATTAATGGTGCCCCCGTTGCCGTTCAATGGAAACAGGCTCCACTCAGTGTGTGGCTGCGAGAATATGCTTATGGAACGCAAGACGGTCGCATTGTTTCAGGGGTAAGTGAGGCGTATTTAGCAAAAAATTGTGTTGGTGGCGAAAAGATTTACCTGGCGGCAGAAATTAATGGTTGGCTTTCACAAGGTCTAGACGCGCGTTGGGAACTGCATCCGCAGACGATCGATGAGAGGCTTTTTTATGTAACGACAATCGCGTCCGAAGAGGTTAAAGACAATTTTCAATTCAAGTTGGTTACGGAGTGTTGGCGCTGGTTGCCGGTAGGGGAATTTTTTAAGAACAAAATTATTTCCGAGCAAAATGCGGAGAATTTTTATTACGATCCAACACTCCATCCCAAAGCTCTTTCCGTTTTTGAGTTGGAAAATCAAAAGTACTCGTGTGCGGATGCAGCGACACTTTTCGTAGAAAACGAAAAATTTCAGATTAATTATGACCATTACTTGGCGTCGCTATCCTCAACGGCATTTTTGGGGGCGCACGTCGAGGATCAAAAAACATTTTTCGGATTATTTGCGCCACAAGCGCGTATAGTTGAAGTCTTGTGGAAAGTTTCGCTGGGCGCCGAATGGAATACTTTCCCTATGGAGTGTAATTCTGAAGAAGGTACCTGGTCAGCTGTGATTGAAAAAGATCTATCGGAGCAATACTACATGTACCGCGTAACGCGCATACAGGGTTCAGCAGCAGTAACGACCGACGTGGTCGATCCCTATGCACAGGCACTTGTCCAGCGTGAAGGCCCAGGAATAATCGTCAATTCCCAGAAAGTTGATGGTATTTATCCTCATCGATCAGCACCCGAGGAGCTTGTGATTTACGAATGCCACGTGCGTGATATGACAGCCAAAGTTACCTCCATTACGCCAGAAGATCGACTTCATTTCTCGGGTCTTTGCCAACTCATTGAAAACGGCTATTTCGAGTCACTTGGGATCAATGCGCTTGAACTGCAACCGATCCAGGAGTTCGATAATGAGAAGCCCGAAGGGTACCATTGGGGGTATATGCCCGTCAATTACTTTTCTCCGGCGAGCGCGTATGCTTCTTGCCCCGAACGTGCATCTCAGATCGAAGAGTTCAAAAAACTGGTCGAAACTTGCCATCGACACGGGTTATCCGTTATTCTAGACGTCGTTTACAATCATGTTGGCAATCCCAATCATTTGTATGCGATCGATGACCGCTATTACTTTCGACAAAAAAGCGGCGATGGGACGTTAGAGAATTTCAGTGGCTGCGGAAATGATTTGAAAACGGAGAACCCGATGGTACGCCGATTAATTCTCGATAGCCTTCAACATTGGATCGAGATGTATGATGTCGATGGTTTTCGTTTTGATCTCGCAGAACTTATAGGGTTACCTTTTCTCGAAGAAGCCCGAGAAAAGCTGCAACAATTAAAACCCAATTTAGTAATGATTGCGGAGCCTTGGAGCTTCCGGTGTTATGTGGGGCACGAGGTTAAAGCGACGCGATTACAGGCCTGGAACGACGAATTCCGGAATTTCATCCCGCAGTATGTTCATGGACATGGCAATCGCGAGGGCTTGCGTTATTTCCTCCGCGGATCGGTCGATTTTCGGTCTAGTTTCCCGGCGCAGAGCATCAACTATCTCGCATCGCATGATGATTACTGTTGGTTGGACGCGATCACTGAAAATGCCAATCACGATGGGAGCTATCCGACGATGAATGATCTTCGTCGAACGCATATGGCGCTCGCGATTTTGTTACTTTCTCAAGGTGTTCCGATGTTTGCAGAAGGTATCGAGCTACTACATTCCAAGCGTGGCGTTGAAAACACCTATCAGCGGGGTGACCACAATGCGCTTTCCTACATGCGCCAAAACGAATACCCGTTGACGTTTCAGTACATTAAAAACCTCATTCATTTGCGCCAAACTTCGAGACTGTTTCAAAAAAGGCAGTCTCTTCCCGAGGACTACGCAAAAATTTTTCCATCGGCAAGAAACGATTCTGCGGCAGCCATTTTATTGAAACTTGAGAACGTTTCCGGTGTTTTGTTGGCGCTCAATCCGCATGAAACAATTGCCGAGTTTGATTTACAAAATACGTCTTGGGAAGCTTTTCAACAGATTGCCGATACGTTCACTTTTGGTACTGGCTGTGCACATTATCCATTGTCGTCAATGATTCTCGAAATTCCTCCAATGAGCTGTGGTGTGTGGGTTGAAACTCAGGCAGGTAAGAACTTATAGCGATACCGTTGGAATCCGCTTGCCAGAGTGTCGGAGTTCTGAAAGCTCCGGTGTAATTTTTGTTGTAGATGGCGACATCACACTTCCAGTTGATCGTTATTAGTTGCCTTTGGGTGTTGATTTCGTTGACGTTTCACGAGTGGGCGCATGCCTGTGTCGCTGTAGCGTTTGGTGATCCGACGCCAAAAAACCAGGGCCGTTTTACCCTAAATCCCTTGGCGCATATTTCATTTTTCGGGTCGGTCGTCATTCCATTACTTTGCGCATTTAGTTCCTTTCAAGTATTGGGTTGGGCCCGCCCCGTAGAGATTTGTCCGGAAAACTTTAAACATCGCAAACTAGGGGATTTGTGCTGTAGCCTTGCCGGTCCCTTGATGAACTTTTTTTTCGCTTTTCTATTGGTTATTGCCAGCGAATGGGCCTGCCGACATAGCGCATCATGGGGGAGCTTGCTGTTGATTGGGGCGAGTTGTAATATTTCCCTCGGACTTTTTAATCTGATTCCAATTCCACCACTCGATGGAGCGCACGTGCTTAAAATCATTTTTCGTATATCGGAAATGGCATTTTTGAGTTACGCTTCAGTTGGATCGCTATTGTTGCTAATACTCATCAACATTCCGTGGTTCAGTACCGGTTTTGCGATTATTCACCGCAGTGTATTTTTGTGGCTTGATGCCGTTGTATTGCGTTATTGTTTTTAATTTGTGGAGATTGTCGGCGTCCCGCGATTGTTTTAGCAAGTGCGTAAAACTCGATCGTAGATGTACCAAACGGACTTGACAAAAGGGGCGGGGTTGCTGGACTTGTAGCAGTTTGCCAGGGTAGCTCAGCGGTAGAGCAGAGGACTCATAAGCCTTTGGTCGGCGGTTCAAATCCGCCCTCTGGCACACGTGCTCAGGTGGTGGAACGGTAGACACGCATGTTTGAGGTGCATGTGCCGCAAGGTGTAGGGGTTCGAGTCCCCTCTTGAGCACCAAGAGCTTGTAGCATTGTAGTTTTGGTTGCGAGACTTTTGATTGCGCTTCTCAAGATTCTGTTTTTGGAGATCTTGTTCGTGGTAATTCACCGGTGTAGTTATGCAGGTTTAGATGATATGAAATAGCCACTAGAGACACGACTCTGTAACTGGAAGAAGCAGCAATAATCACAAAATCCCATGGTCGGAGCGACTGGATTCGAACCAGCGGCCTCTACCTCCCTAAGGTAGCGCTCTACCAGGCTAAGCTACGCCCCGAACGTTCTTCCCAATCTAAATTCAGGCGCCAAAAGGCAAGATTTTTGTTTATGCTATTACTGTGAGGATTTTTTGAATATCCTCAACAATCTGTGGTGGCGTAAGGCGGCATTGCTCAAAAAATGTCTCGGGATCGTATCGATCGACAAAGGCTTTAGGTGCGCCACAATTCAGCACTTTCATGTTGCTTGTGCCATAATAACGGGCGACCTTTTCGCCGAATCCACCATCGAGAACGCCATCTTCAAGTGTAACGACAAGGCGATGTCGTTGCTTGAGCCCTTCTAGAAGCCTTGTGTCGAGACCCGTAATAAAGCGCGGATTAATCAGCGTGGCACCCATGCCTATTTTTTCGTGAAGTAGGGCAGTGACGGTTTCGCCGAGTTGGTAAAAAGATCCGAGAGCCAAAATTGCAACTTCGGAGCCCGAGTGAGTGATCGTATATTGGCTGAGATGGTCGTAGTTATCAGCGACCTTCCGATTTTTGTCCGAAATCACGCCATTAGCAGGCACCCGGATCGCGATAGGATGGGCGGTTTGGCGAATACTCCATTCGAGCATCGAAAAATATTCTTCCCGACACGTTGGAGCCAGATAGACCATGTTGGGAATATTGGAAATAACCGGGATATCAAAGAATCCGAGGTGCGTGATATCGCGAAAACCATTGAGCGTTCCCATGAAGACTAAGATGACTGCCGGGTTGTTGTTAATGCAAAGATCCTGTGAGAGTTGATCGTACGTCCGCTGAACAAAAGTACTGAACACGCCCCAAACCGGTCGGCCGCCTCCTGCAGCAATCCCCGAAGCCATGGCGACGGCATGTTCTTCCGCAATACCAACATCGACGAATTGTTTTCCTGCCTGTTGACGCCTCTGGGGAGTAAACCCAAAAACTGTCGGTGTACCGGAGGTAATTGCAACGAGTTTGGGATTGTGTTGCATTTCTCTTAAGAGGTATTCCGCGGTGAGGTCAGCATAATTTTCCATGGAGCGAGCCGCACTTGCCCCGGTTTTTAGATCAAATGGCATGCCACAGCAATGCCACGTTTCCTTGTCTTGTTCCGCAATCGACAGGCCTTTGCCTTTAACGGTATTAATGTGAACCACAACAGGGTGGTCGATGTCTTTGACTTCGGAAAATGCCGCTACGAGTGCATGGACATCATTCCCATTGGCAACATACCGGTAATCAAAGCCCATAGACTTGAAAAAATTGCAAGGACATTGCCCATTACTGTCGCGAAGTGCTTTGAGATTTTGATAGACACCGCCATGATTTTCAGCGATAGACATCTGGTTATCATTGAAAATAACAATGCCATTGGTGCCAAGTTCCGCAACGTTGTTGAGACCTTCAAAGGCCTCGCCACCACTGAGCGATCCATCGCCTAAAATTGCTATAACGTTGCGTTTTTCGCTCTTGAGGTCGCGCGCCTTCATCAAACCACACGCCAAACTAACAGCCGTCGAGGTGTGCCCGATGGTAAATCGGTCATGTTCGCTTTCATGAGGATTGGTATAGCCTGAAATGCGGTCAAATCGCTCCGGGTCTAAAAAGCCGTCTTTGCGTCCCGTAAGCACCTTGTGTGCATAGCATTGATGAGAGACATCGAAAATAATCGCATCTTTGGGCGAGTTGAAAACATAATGCAGCGCAACCGTCGCCTCCACCATCCCAAGATTAGGGCCAACATGTCCGCCGTGTTCGCTGAGCTTTTTTAAAATTGCCTGCCGAACGTCATCGCAGAGTCGTTTCAATTCCTGCACAGAAACTTTTTTAACGTCCGCAGGGCCCTCAATACGCTCCAAAACCATCGAAATGGAGCCTAGAGCAACAGCCCTCAAAGTCAAGTAAGCTAAAATTGTGGTCGGGGTGACTGGATTCGAACCAGCGACCTCTACGTCCCGAACGTAGCGCTCTACCAGGCTAAGCTACACCCCGCCGCCGACCTAACCTACAAAGTCAAAATAAAAAGCCAGCTTTTTCCTCATGAAAAGTTGCGTTTGTTCCGTGATTTTTCGATGTAAATTTGCGGTGTTGAAATGAAAAATTTCAATTTAAAAACGGTTGACGAATGTAAAATTATTTTTAATCTGTCGTACGATGATGAGAACGACAAAAATGATGACGATCTGGAAGAAATTCTTGCTACTTGGCTGTTTCTTTGGAGTTTCCGTAAATGGATTGTGGGGAGATGATCTTTTACCGGGGAGATTGGAAAAGAAGGAGTCCGGTCTTACCGCGCCTCTTGCTTCAGATGCTGTGCTGGCTAGCGTTGTTTATGGCGCGCTAAGAATCATGGAACTCGCAGATCCGGACTTTAAAACGAATCTAAAAGCCAATGTCGAGCAAGTTGTGAGTAATTGCGATGTTGAAGGCAAAATTGAACAGTTGCTTAAAAGCGACAATGATTTGGAATTTGCCCTTGGTTTGATTGCCCTATCTTTGATCATTAACCCCGATGCGGATGATCCCAACGATGACGAAGGTACGAAGAAAGTTTTCGATGGTTTCGGGAAAAATATCCAAGCGGCTCTTCAGCACGCATTTAATATCCCCGAACCGAAAAAATAACGAGACACATCCTGATAATTCCCAACGCATCGCGGGGTGCCCGGGGCGGGACTCGAACCCGCACGTCTTTTCAGACAAAGGATTTTAAGTCCTCAGCGTCTACCATTCCGCCACCCGGGCTTGCGAACGCTCCTCATTACGAGGAGTTTTTGTCGTTTTGCAAGTGAAATAGCGGAATTTCCTTGTGCGCGCACACATAAGTTTTTGAATAAATTGAGAAAATCTTGTGTTCATGAGATTAAATTGGGGAATAAGTGATGAGGGATGGATGTTGGAAAACAGTAGTCGGTGTTTTGTTGATTGGGAATGTGTGTATTGAGGGAAGTAGTACGAATAGTTTACTACATGTCACATTTGATCCAGAGCGTTTGGTGCCGGCGCGAAAAACACAGAGTACTACGGCAATACCCGATCGACCTAAGTCTCAAGCGGTATTGGCGAGGCAAAAAGATATGGCGGCGCGGATGGGATTATTTTTGGGAAATCGACCGCTTGGAGCGATGATCGAGCAAATTTTAAACCCTTTCGGAGCGGTTGCGGAGGGAAACGGTTACCGTGAGAGGAAGGAAATTTGGCAGGGATATTCCGCCTGGAAATGCGTTATGGAATTAGGAAGACTGTCTGCCTACTTTCAGGAAGTCAGTCAATGGCCCTTTGCCGGTGGGGCGCTTTCTGAACGCGTCCAGCGCTATCGGATGCAGGCACGGATCGCGAGCCTCTATCAAATGCAGTTTGGACTCTTATTACTGGCCCTTATACCCGAAGAACGACAAGCACTAAACGAGGTCATCACTATACGTATAGAAGATTGTTTCACGGATCTCGAGCGTTCCAATAGTGCCAATAGCATACGGGCACGTTTTAAACCGATTCGAGAGGCGTTGTTTGGGAAGATAAAAACTCTTACGGATGATGACTCGATCACCGAGGAAAGTCCTGTGGCATTTTTAGAGACCGGTGATGAAGAGCGGATTTTCTGGAAAGAGATGCCATTAACGATGGTGTCTGTGGCACTGACGGTATGGTCGTTTTTTTTCGAGAATATGGCGCAATTTTTTCGCCGAGAAGGAGGTAACGAAGAGCTTGCTCAACAGTATGCGACGCGCGCGATGTTTGTGGGGTATTATCGCAACGCGGTATGGTCACTGATTGATCCGAAAAAAACAATTCAAGGCATCCAAAAGGAACTAATGTATTTTCGCGCAAATATTACCCTCTTTATCTCCGATCGGAACAATGCGCCATTGCAATCAGCTTTTGATTTTCTATTCGAGCGTTTGTTTTCAAAAAGCCTTCGCTTTATCAATGGAAGAGTAAATACGGGAAACGGGGAGAAACTACTCACAGAACAAGAAAAAAGAGCGCTTGGATTTTAAAGGTCATTGATTTCTTCGATGCGGTGACGTCGGGTATCGAAAAATCGACGAACGAGTTCGTAGCAGGATTCCTTTAGAACATCTTGCTTGATAACGGGCCGGTGATTGGTTTGTGGAAGATTTTGTAGCGAAAATGCACCGCCAAGACCGCCCATTTTAGGATCGGAAAAACCGAAAATAACCGTTCCGACGCGAGCCATAATCGTAGCACCGGAGCACATAGGGCAGGGCTCCTTGGTGACGTAAAGCGTCGTTTCATTGAGCCGCCAATCGCCGATAAATTGCGCTGCTTGGGTAATGGCGAGCATTTCGGCATGTGCAGTTGGATCATTGAGCGTTTTGACGCGGTTGTGTGCAGATGCAATGATTTGTTGTTGATAGACAATTACTGCGCCGACGGGAATTTCGTCGGCTTCATAGGCCTGGATAGCTTCGTTGTAGGCCATCGACATGAAAAATTCATCGTCTTTTTGGAGTTGTGAGGGGAATTTTTTCGGAAAAGGACACTGCATGTACATGATGTTTAGTAATGGCCAGTGTGGCGAAAAGTAAAAATTTTTGCTTTACAATTGAAAGCAGCACTTAGCATAAGACGCCGCTATGGTCAATGTTACATGGGGTTCGATCGTTTGTGTCCGCAACCATGCGGTGTTTTCGGCAGGGCATCATGTACATCATCATGAGGTTTTGAAGTTCACGGACACCGGTTCATTGTAAACGAAGGAACAGTATGATTCTGACGAACTCGGTGCTCGCCGCGGTTGGCTGTGTACTTATTTTGGCTTTATGCCGTGTCAATGTCGTGATTGCGTTAACGACAGGGGCATTTGTAGGTGGTATTTTAGGAGGATTTTCTCCTCAAAAGACGTTGGAGATTTTTGCATTGGGACTTGGTGGTGGTGCGAATATCGCTCTAAGCTATGGCATTCTCGGGGCGTTTGCGGCTGCGGTTGCCCATTCAGGAGTTCCGATTTGGTTATCCCAAAAAATAATTGCTTTTGTTCGACGTCCACGTGGAAAGCCTATTTTCGTAAAGGTCCTAATGTTTATCCTGATTGGTGGCTTGGCGATTGCTTCGCAAAATGCGATCCCAGTTCATATTGCGTTTATACCGATTCTTATTCCACCTTTGCTAGAAGTTTTTGCCGAACTACAGATCGATCGTCGTGTCGTCGGCAATCTCATTTCGTTTGGGATTATCTTTGCCTACATGTGGATTCCATATGGCTTTGGTAGTATCTTTTTAGAAAGCATTTTGCGAACCCATTTGGTCCAAAACGGTTTGTCAGTGAGTCTTAAGGAAGTAATGTTGGGTATGACGTTTCCGGCGATAGGGATGATTGTCGGGTTGCTATTATCGTTTTATCGTTACCGGAAGCCACGAGATTATAGTTGTACGAAAATTCATTCTATCCAGACCCGTGAGGAAAAACCGTGTACGCGTCGGGATATGATCGTTTCGAGTTCAGCAATTTTCGGAGCACTTGTTGTTCAAATTGTTTTAGAAAGTACCATTGCGAGCGCAATGGCAGGGTTCTTGATTTTTACGCTAGGCGGTGTTGTTGGCTGGCGCGAATCGGATAACGTCGTAACCCAGGGATTCAAAATGATGTCGCTCATTGCGTTTATCATGATTGCAGCTTCTGGATTTAGTGCAGTTCTACGTGCGACGGGCGATACACAAGCTCTCGTTCAGTGGCTAAGTGATGCAGTTCATGGCAATTCCTTCCTTGCAGCTTGTGGTATGTTATCCGTTGGGCTTTTGATTACAATGGGCATCGGTTCTTCATTTTCAACGGTTCCGATTATCGCCGGTATTTATGTTCCCTTGTGTTTGGAATTGGGCTTTAGTCCACTGGCGACAATCTGTATTGTCGGGGCAACAGCGGTAATTGGCGATGCGGGATCACCGGTATCGGATACGATGTTGGGTGTTACATCGGGACTCAATGCGGATGGCCAGCATGATCATATTTGGGATAGCTGCGTACCGGCGTTTATTGATTTCAATCTTCCGGTGATTGCGTTTGGGCTGCTCGGTGCGCTTTGGCTGTAAAAGAGGGAGTTTTTTATTTCCTTTTCAGCGAATCTGTGTACCGTCGGCGCCACTATGGTACGCGTTCGTTTTGCACCGAGTCCGACAGGGTTTTTTCATATTGGCGGGGCGAGGACCGCGCTGTTTAACTGGCTCTACGCGCGCCATACCGGGGGGACTTTTGTTTTACGCATAGAAGATACTGATCGCGAACGACATATTCCAGGGGCGACGGAGGTTATTTTTGACAGTCTTCATTGGCTTGGGCTCGATTGGGATGAAGGTCCGGAAGTCGGTGGGGATTATGGCCCTTATTTTCAGAGTCAACGTGATACAATTTACCAAGAATATTTGGAAATTCTCCGAAAAAACGATAAAGTCTACGAGCAAGAGGGGGCGATTTTCTTTCGAGTTTCACACGAACCGCAGCTCATTGACGATTTAATCCACGGGCCTGTTTACCGTGCGGAGGAAAAAGATTTTGTAATCTTTCGCTCGAATGGGACACCGACCTTTCATTTTGTCAATGTGGTCGATGATGCTGCGATGCAGATTTCCCATGTGATTCGTGGGGCTGATCACTTATCGAATTCTAGCAAACATGTAGAGCTCTTCAAAGCACTCGGTGTGCAGCCGCCAAAATTTGCCCACATTCCGTTAATCTTAAAAACCAATGGAGCGGGGAAGATGAGTAAGCGCGAAACCGGAGCCCTGGTTGAAGATTATCATAAACAGCACTTTATTCCCGAAGCACTACGCAATTACCTTTGTTTACTCGGGTGGTCTCCCAAAGATGATCGCGAAATTATGCCGATTGAAGAAGTGATTCGTCTCTTTGATCTCCCTGAAATTAACAAGACGAATGCCCGTTTCGATGAACGTAAATTAGCCTACATGAATGCGGAATACATTAAAAATATGCCGCTCGAAGAATTTTTACGCCGCGGGAAGGAATTACTCGATGTTCATACGGATGAAGCCTATATCGACCAAGTCCTGACGATTTGCCAAGAAAAGCTACGTTCATTTACCGAATTAGGGCGTTTTGTAGAATACTTTTTCGATGAAAACTTTGAGCGTCCGCAAGCAGAGTGGGAAAAGTTATCGAAATTCAATCCGCGTCCACGTCTCGAAGAATTTTTAAATGCTGCCGATGCGTTAACAGAATTCAACGAAACGAATTTGGAACAGATGATTCACGATCTTTCCGAACAACATGGCGTTAAAACCGGGGACTATATTCATACGGTTCGCTTTGCGGTCTCTGGACGCGGTGTTGGTCCGAGCTTTTATCGGATGTTGCCTGTCCTCGGTAAGAAACGGGTATTAGCACGTATTCGTCGGACACTCGAAATCTTTCAATCTTAAAAAACATGATTCTAACAAATTCGGTTCTCGTTGCGATTGCGAGCGTTCTTGGGCTTGCGCTCCTTCGGGTAAACGTAGTGATTGCGCTGACAGCAGGTGCGATTTTAGGGGGGACTTTGGGTGGATTTTCCGTTCCCAAAACACTCGAGATTTTTGCTTCAGGTCTCGGTGGCGGTGCGAATATCGCCCTAAGCTATGGGATTTTAGGTGCTTTTGCAGCAGCCGTAGCGCATTCTGGTGTTCCCATTTGGCTATCGCAAAAAGTCATTCACTTTGTTACGAGTCGAGAAAGTCATCGTCGACTTCACCTCAAAGCGCTCATTTTTGTTTTTATTGGTTTGATTGCCATTGCCTCGAAAAACATACTTCCGGTCCATATTGCGTTTATACCGATTCTCATTCCACCTTTGCTAGAAGTTTTTGCCGAGCTCCAGATTGATCGCCGTTTATTGAGTAATTTATTAGCCTTTGGTCTGATTTTTGCGTACATGCTGATTCCGTATGGCTTTGGGAGCATTTTTTTAGATAGCATTCTCCGTGAAAATTTACTCCAATACGGTGTTTCGGTCAGTCTGAAAGAAATTGTTCTCGGCATGGCATTACCGGCATTCGGAATGGTTGTCGGGCTTGTGTTATCGCTCTACCGTTATCGGAAGCCTCGGCATTATGATCGCAACAAAACGCGTTCTGTCCATGCGACGGAAGAAGAACCTTGTACGCGTTGGGATATCATTGTTTCGGGGTTGGCGATTTTAGGCACACTGATCGTCCAAATTATTTTGGAAAACACCATTGCGAGTGCGATGACGGGATTTTGTATCTTTACGCTTGGTGGTGTTGTCGGGTGGCATGAGTCGGACAATATCGTGACACAGGGGTTTAAAATGATGTCGCTGATTGCGTTTATTATGATCGCGGCCTCGGGTTTCAGTGCCGTACTCCAAGCAACAGGCGATACGCAGGCACTTGTCAGTTGGTTGACCGAAGCCGTCCACGGTAGCCCTTTTCTCGGTGCTTTAGGCATGTTACTCGTTGGGCTCCTCATTACCATGGGTATCGGATCATCGTTTTCCACAGTACCGATTGTCGCGGGGATTTGTGTTCCATTATGCGTCGAGCTAGGTTTTAGCCCTTTAGCGACCGTTTGTCTCATTGGGGCGACGGCGGCGTTGGGCGATGCGGGATCGCCGGTTTCCGATACAATGTTGGGCGTTACGTCAGGACTTAATGCCGATGGACAGCATGATCATATTTGGGATAGCTGTGTGCCGGCGTTTATTTATTTCAATCTCCCGGTGATGGGATTTGCGCTCATTGGCGCACTGTGCCTCTAAGCCATGCGTCCGCGGTTTTCGAAAAAAATCCAGAACCTTATTGCCGATTTCCGTGGACTACCACGTGATACTTCGATCGCAGTGGAGCGTGAGGAGGTTCCCATAGAAACAATCGCCAAGCGTCTTATCGAAAAATACATTCAAACACCGGAAGCTCGAACGCATTCCACGATTGTCGATCAGTGGCCTTTGATTGTCGGTGAGCCCTTGCAGAAATTTTCAAAACCGGAGCGCGTCAATGCCCAGGGAATTTTGTTTGTGAATGTCAACAACAGCACCATACGCCAAGAACTGACATTCCGCCAAAAGGAAATCCTTAAAAAAATTCAACAACTCTGTCCCCAAAGCCGTATTCAGAAAATCGTCTTTAAACCTGCATGAGATCTTTTTCTTTCGAAGCAAGTAATTTGGCGATTTCGTCGATGGCGTTATCCGTGAGTTTCTGAACCTCTTTATCGAGACGCTTCATTTCATCTTCGGTGACTGTACCGGCTTTTTGGAGTTTTTTAAAGCTTTCCAGTGCATCCCTACGAATAGAACGAATCGCAACACGCCCAGCTTCGGCCATCGTATTGGCGACCTTCACCAGTTCTTTACGGCGCTCCCCACTCATTTCCGGAACGGTACAGCGAATAAGCGTGCTCTGCGAAATCGGTGTTAGACCGATATTGGCTGTTAGGATTGCCTTTTCAATACACGGTACAGAAGATTTATCCCAGGGTTGAATCTGGATCGTCCGTACATCGGGTGTCGTAATGGCTGCAATTTCCTTAATCCGCATACTGCTTCCGTAGACATCCGCGATAAGATTTTCGACCATCGACGTTGAAGCCTTACCGGTATGGAGCGATGAAAATTCGCTATTCGTGTGTTCGACGGCCCTCGTCATAGCCGCTTTAATATTTTTTAGAGCCAAATCTGTTTCCATAAAATACTTATTCCCCAATCAATGTTCCGATAGGCTGTCCTTGAACTGCTTGTACAACTGAGTCTTCATCATGTCCATTAAAAACACGGATAGGAATATTGTTTTCCCTACAAAGAATAAAGGCGGTCATGTCCATAACACAAAGGCCGAGCTGAAGGACTTCCGAATAGGTGAGGTGGTTAAATTTTTTAGCCTCCGGGTGTAATTTCGGGTCATAGTCGTAGACACCATCGACATTGGTTGCTTTAAGTAAGATATCCGCCTGAAGTTCGCAGGCGCGAAGTGCGGCCGCCGAATCAGTTGAAAAAAATGGATTCCCAGTACCACAACAAAATAAAACCACTTTCCCATCTCGTAATGCGGTTTCGCTATTGGTAACCGAAAAACGCTCTGCAATGCCTTCAATTTTAATCGAGCTCTGAATGGTTGCGGAAACCCCTTGTTGCGCTAAGACACTACGCAGTGCAAGTGCATTGATAGCCGTTGCAAGCATACCCATTTGGTCGGCATCCGTCCGCTTAAACCCGGAATTACGGTGGTTATACGTGTGTCCACGGAAGATGTTACCGCCCCCGAGCACGAGGGCTAATGCGACGCCGAACTTTTGGATTGCAACAATTTGCTGAGCAAACGCTTCGATCTTGGGTCTCGATAAACCGATACCGGTTTCACCCAGATATTCTCCGCTGACTTTGAGGACCACCCGTTGGTACACGCCCGTCAGCAGAGGGATTTTTCCTCAAAAAGCAACGCTTTACTCGGCCGCTTGTGTGTTTAACGCTTTTGCCCGGTCTTCTTCGTCCTTGAGAAACCTACTATATTCCGTTGTCCGAACATTTTCCGGGACAGCAGCTAGAGCCACAAGGGCCTCGCGGAAAGCATCGGCATCGAATTTATACGGGAATTGCGCCCTTTGGAGCATATGCATCGCCGACTGTTGGAATGAGGCTTGCTCATTCGCTGAAACCGCAGGAAGGTTCTGTGCCGTATCGCCCATCAAGCGGATCAGTGGACGCTGAGCAACTGCATTGATATTATCGATCCCTTGGTCAGCGTTTTGATCGATAGATTCAAAGAGTGCGACGTGCCAGCTATGGCGTTTTTCCGAGGTATCAGTGTTATCGATTGCTTGGAGAAGTTTTTTTTGTGCTTCGCCTGAAGTGAGTGCGGATAGCTGTGCCGCGAGATCCTGGTAGAGCGCCTTCCCCTTTTCCTGGACATCGGTACTTGCATGGCTGTGTTGGATAATTTTTGAAGGCGTATTGACGAGCTCATTTTGCGCACGTTCCGAAAGTAGGGAAGCGCTGGTGATTAACTTTTGAGTTGTTTCTGTTGCCTTCAGTAACTCTTCGGAAGTAGTTTCGCGCCCCGAGATATTGAGCACGAGCTGATCCATCGTGGCGTCCGGAATCATATTTCCCTGCTCGCGGGCATTCTGTATTTGGTCTTCGATAGTGTTAAAAATTTCCGTTTTTGTTCTCATCGAAGAGGCGAACGGCAGCGCATCGCGTACCCCCATGTTACTCCCATCCCGTGGACGACTAATGTTATTGCTTAAGTCTATATTTCCCATACCCAGAGAGTAGATTTATGAAATATTTACACAATGGCAATCAAATTTTCTGCTCCGCACGTTGGTAGGCATCGGTCTTGAGCGCTGTTTTCAGGTCTTGAAGTGATTGCTGCGTCTGCTGCATCGCTTGCTCGACAGTTGTCGTTACGGGTGTGTGACCAAAGAGATAAAACTTAATTTTCGGCTCTGTACCACTACCTCGAACGGCGTAACGGCTCCCATCAGCGAGATCCAAGATAAAGAAAGATTGCGACGGAATTTGTTTCCCATCGGCATCGTAGATCGTATCGCGGGTGAAATCCGTGACATGCGCAACCGGAACTCCATGGATTTCCTTGGGGGGATTTTGAGAGTAGGATGTTAAAATATTTTGAATTTTTTGCGCGCCCGTAGCACCCTCAAAGTAGAGATTGATCTGCGATTCCGCATAGTAGCCGTACTTTTGATAGAGTTCGTCGCGAAAATCAATCAGTGTTTTCCCTTGTTGCCGTAAAAACGCGTAGAGTTCGCAAATCATCAGGGCAGCGGCGTTTGCATCCTTGTCGCGTACATTATTACTGGCGAGGTAGCCGTAACTTTCTTCGCCACCGAAGGCAAAAAAAGTACTATCGCGCAAAAGTAGGGCACGACGTTCGTCGGCAGGCGTTTCGACGTAGTCGATTTTCGGCTGTTGGCGTGCTTCGAGTTTTTTCTGGAGTTGCTGCTCGTAGTCATTGAGCTTTTCGCCGATCCATTTAAAACCTGTCAGCGTATTGATGCACTTCACGCCGTGATGTTGAGCGATTTTTTCTTGCAGCGGCGTTGTAACAAAGGTCTTAATGAACGCGACATTATCACCGCCCGATTGTGGAATCCATCCTAACTCTTTCATCCGACTCAGACGAAATTCCTCGAGAAGTGCGCCTGTGAGGTTACCAGTAAATGGCACGAATTCTCCATTTTGATCATGTACAGCAATCGCGATGCGATCGGCGTCGGGATCTGTCCCAATAACTAGTTCCGTACCCGATTTTTTTGCCTGTTGAACGGCGAGCGTTAGGGCCTCGAAATTTTCAGGATTTGGAGAGACGACCGTCGGGAAGCGTGGATCATGTGCCATCTGAGCTTCAACTGGAAAAACTTTAACGCCCAGCTCACGTAACAATGGAACGGAAATGATATCCCCTGTGCCATGAATGGGTGTAAAGACGACCTCGATCGGTGTTTTTTTAAAGGTTTCCGGCTCGAAAAGGTTTGTTTTGAGCTCTTGGATGTAGGCACGATCGGCTTCGGCGTCAAAATATTGAAGTGCGACCGGTTGACGTTCGATTGTCGTTAAAACTTCGACAGCTTCCCGTAGTGAAACCCTTTTAAAGTTTTCAATAATCGCCGAGGCATGGGGATCAACCACTTGAGCTCCATCCCGGAAATACACCTTATAGCCGTTGTCATGGGCAGGATTATGGCTCGCCGTAATCACAATACCCGCAATCGCGCGGTATTTGCGAACGGAAAAGCTGAGTTGTGGCGTCGATCGAGGACCCTCAAAAAGTAGCGCTTTCCCGCCTAAGAGGTTCCAGATGCGAGCGGTAATCTGCGCAAACTTTTCGGAAAAATGACGCACATCATGTGCAATGACGAGTCGGAGGCCATTCGTATCCTGCGTTTTACAATAGCGGAAGAGGGCAATTGTCGCCCGAGCAATATTGAAATCATTTAAATATGCGCTGCCAACAGCGGCGTGTTCCGGTGCTTCAAATGCAGATCCGATGCCCTGTTCAGCCTTGGTAACATACTCCGCAATCGTACGGCTCCGCATTCCGCCCGTCCCAAAGGCGAGGTTTTGAAAGAAACGATTATTGAGCTCATCCCAGCGCTTTTGAACGATACATTCTTCGATGGATTGTTGTCCCCATTCAGGGAGATCGTGCAGCCAGGCCTCGCAGTTTTTTGCTGCTTCTGGTAATAAAAATCCCGCCGTTACGGCCGCTTCTAAGCGCAGATCCATACCGGCAGGACTCTAATGAAAAAAATCGAAAACGAAAGCGAAAATTTTTACGATTCCTCGTCGTCCATATTGTTTTTATCGGCAAACTGCATGACCTCGTCGAGCGTCGTCTCGCCTTTCTTGACGTGATCCCAGGAACATTCTTGGAGTGTTCGCATTCCCTCCGAAATCGCAACCCGTCGAATCTCGCGAGCCGGGGCGTTTTTGATAATACACTGCTGGATTTTGTCGCTGATGACTAGAATTTCATGGACCGCGAGCCGACCCTTGAATCCGTTTTTACACTTGTCACACCCTTTACCGACCATAATCTTATCCAAAAACTGTAGTTCATCTTTGTGATTATGGACACGAAGCGCACGAAGTGCGTAATCGAGTTGTTCCGGCGTGTAGTTGGCTTTAGTGGCGCAGTGCGGACAAATCCGTCGAACAAGACGTTGCGCAACGACAAGTTGCAACGAAGAGGCCAGGAGAAATGGCTCAAGCCCCATATCGCAAAGACGGGAAACCGCTCCGGCCGCATCATTTGTATGGAGGGTACTCAAGACAAGGTGTCCCGTAATCGAAGCACGGATTGCGATGTCAGCGGTCTCGCCATCGCGAATCTCACCGATCATCACGACATCGGGGTCCTGACGTAAGATCGAACGCAATGCACTCGCAAACGTCATCCCAATATCGGACTGAACCTGACACTGATTGATTCCCGCGATTTCGTACTCGACTGGGTCTTCGACTGTAATAATGCGGATTTCCGGGTCTTCGATTTTTCGGATGCATGCGTTCAACATCGTCGATTTTCCGGATCCCGTGGGACCGGTCACCAAGACAATTCCGTGAGGACGGGTAATCGCGTTAACAACTTGATCGAATTCCTTCTCGCCAAGGCCCATTTTCTCGAGTTGTACCGGCGCTTCACCAAGATTGAGTAGACGTAAGCTAATGCTCTCGCCATAGGTAATCGGAAGTGTCGAAACACGGATGTCGATCGAGGTATCACCGGAGCGAAACGCGATACGTCCATCTTGTGGACGACGTTTTTCCGAAATATTGAGCTTCGCCATGATTTTCAATCGCGAGATAATCGCTGACTGAAAAAGCACGAGGTTTGGGGGTAAGCTGACGGGAACCAGTGCACCGTCGATTCGGTAGCGAATCTGTAAGGAGTTTTTTTGCGGCTCGAAGTGAATATCGGTCGCGCGATCGCGTAATGCCTGTTTGATCAGCTCATTGACGAACTTGATCACGACCGCATCTTCGTCCTCCTGTTCAACTTCTTTCTTTTCGACGAGCCCAACGCCATCGGCAGCACCATCTAAAAAGCTTCCCGCGCCAACACCGAAACGCTCGTTAATGAATTTTCGAATATCCGCGGCTGGTCCGAGGCAGTACTGAAAATCTTTTGTTGAAGAAGCTTTAATCCATTTCTTCATATTCCCATCCGGAGGCCAGCCAAAAACGAGCCCTTGTTTTTGACCTTCGCCCAGATCAATTGGTAAGCAAGAATACTCCAAAATGAGCTTTTCAGGCAAGATCGACGTCACACCTTGCGAAACAGAGAATTTGGGCTGAAACGGCATCTGTGTCGCATTGGACAGCCACTCGTATGCGCCGTTAATATCCGCATTTAACTTTTCCGCGAGCAGTTCGATTTTTTTGTCGACGTGAAGCCCCGCGATCGCCTCTGGTAAATCCGGTGCTACCGAGGCGAAGAGTTTATCTAAAAAATTGTCCATGTGTCATCCCATATTAGAAGTCGAAATCATCCCAGTCGTCATCGAGCCAGTCGAAATCGTCGTCATCATCGTCCCAAAAGTCATCCCACTTGGAGTAGTTAGAATTTCCCTTGGAGGCAGTGTTTTTTGATGAACTGCTATCACTATTTCCATAAGCCACTTTCGCGCTACTTGTACCACTACCGCCCTTGTTATCCTTGGATTCTCCGAGTTTACAAAGAGCCCGATCGTTATCAATCAACACTTCCAGTGTCTGATTTTGGACATCATACTTCCCTGCCTTATAATGGAGTGGCGTCGGAAATTGCTGGTTAATGATTTGGTAAACGAAGTCAGTTTTGATTTTTTCGTGAATCACATACTCGCGGTAGCCGTTGATGCTTAAAAATCCAACGAATGACAAATCCCGTTTCGACAACGGAGGTTCCGGCTTTTTAACCGGTATTGTTTGTGCTGCTGTGCTTGTCTTAATGACTGGCTTAGAGCGAGGTTTCCGATCACCGAATGGCGACCGTTGTTCCAGCCCACGTGAACTGTAGGCTACGTTTGCTTGTGGACCTGTTTCTCCGACGACATTGGCGACTCCCAAAAGGGGGAGTCCGTAACCGATGAACTTGAATAAACGTATCATTGTGCTTCCCCCTAGTTCGTGTTATTGAGCTCTACGATTACTTCTCCGACCCCGTGCCTTCGACATTCCAGCGTCTAATTTTTTTTGAGTCGAGGTTTGAACTTTGGACTGAGAATGAACATGTTCGCTTCGACGTCCGCGAGATCGCTTGCGCGAGTTGTCCGCACCTCTTTCGGACTCAGCAGGTGATTTCGAGACTGTTTTTCCTTTATTAGCGGATTCCTCATGGTGACGTCCGCGGCGAGAATGCTGATTCGTTTTGCTCTTGGAAGAATCCCTGGAGGTTTTTTTGGATTTTTCCCTTGTATTAGAGGCTGCGTGTCGGCGTTGACGGCGCGTTTTCTTGCTATTTTGTTTTTCCTGAGGCGGGTTTGCCTTTTGTGAAGGTTGTTCAATGACCGGCAGAGTTTCCTCTATGATAGGTTCAGTTTCCGGAACACCTTTATGTGGTTGTCGATGGGAACCAGGCCCTTGAGGAGATTCCTTCTCGGGGAAAAATCCCTTCGTTGGGTCTTCAAGCGTAGTGTGTGGGAAAGGTTTGGAAGGTAGCAAATCACCACCAGTTTTTTTATAGTAATCGATGTCTTCTTTAATCGATGTCCGTGCAACCTGTTGATCCAGATAGGCTGCTTCATCTTGAGGCCGCAGGATAATTGTCGGCTTAATGAAGATAATTAATTCCGTTGTTAACTCCTCACGTTTCCTGGGGGAAAGAAGATCTCCAATAAGGGGTATATCACCAATTAAGAAGAGTTTTCCCCTCATTGTGTCAGTCTTACGCTCTTTAAATCCTGCAAGCACAATGACATCGCCGTTGGCAACACTAACAAAAGAATTAATTTCCTTGTCTGTAATGACGGGGCATTCCAAAGATGCAATCTTAGCATTTTCAGTTTTTTGGGAAATTCTTTGCTCAATTTCCATTTGGATGATACCATTATTGCCAATAAGCGGTGTGACTTTTAGCTCGAGACCAACATTTTCATACTTGATCTGGATACGCTCTTGGGCGTCTTTACTATCACTCTTAGTCGAAGAGTCGAGGAATGGACGTTTTTCACCAATCTTGAAGTTTGCCTTGCGGTTGTGCGTCGTTACCAATGTCGGCGTCGAGAGAATTTTGACATTAGTGTCTGATTGTGCGACTTTAAAGACGGCGTCTAGAGAAAAGTTTCTTAAACTCCCTGTAAAGGTTCCTTTGTTTGCATGGGCAAGATTAAAGTTAATTTCATGGAGAGTTTTAGCTCCAGCTGCGATGGTTCCAGCAACTGCGCCTGTACCCGTCCCATCATCACTAGTACTACCAGCCGATCCACTTGTACTTCCAGTCTTAGCTGTTGTAGTGCCTCCATTTTTTGTGCCATTGACTCTATTGAAATCAACTCCAAAGCTATCGAGGCCGGACTGTTGACCCTCCGTATACGTAACTTGGGCGACGATGACTTCGATGCGGACCTGGTCGAGGAGGACATCGAGATTATTGATCAAATTGCGGATCTGTTGGAGGTCAGAGGCCGTTCCGTAGACGATGATCGAATTGCTGCGTTCATCAGCTTCGAGTGTTAGGTTGGCGGAAAATTGCGCCGTTTGTTCCTCTCCAATTTCACCAGGCACCTGTTGAGACGAGATAAATTCGCTATAAGAATTGCTGATTTGCTGGTTGCTTCGTGAGCCGCTTGCCGCTTGAGCAAGTGCATTCGCAAGTGCACCCTGTGCCGTCATCTGAGCTTGTTGGCGTTCAAAGGCCATTTTGTTCTCCTTTTCAATCCGAGAGCGTTGCTCTTTGACGATTTTAGAGACAATTTCGGTAATCTTTTTCGCATCACCGTGTTTAATGCGCATCACCTCTGAACGCAACAATAGCTCGCATTTATTGTCGAGTTGTTTGGCGATATTTTCGATGATCGAGAGGTTTGCAGGAGGGGTAATGATAATCAACTGATTGCTCGAATCGTCGCAGTCAATCGTCATGTTTGAAAGGTATTTTTTCAACGCCCCGCGTTTGAGTTGATCGAATTTTTTGACCACACTCGATGCCTTAACGTTGTTGAGCGGGATAAATTTGATCTCCTCGATCATTTTAATCGGTGTATCGGTGCGCTCCACGAGATTTTCGACACGCCGAAGGTTGGCCATTGTATCGGTGATAAAGAGCGAGTTGGAAGCTGTAAAGACCACGACATTCGAAACGCTGGGAGTTAGAATTGGCTTCACGAGACGGTTGAATTCATTCGCATCAAGGTAATTGAGTTTAAAGAACTTGGAGCAAATGTGCTGATTCGGCTCATAGATCTGCAGTGAATCATCAACAATCTCTGGTGACTGTGAAATAGCCCGTTTGCTATCGACCGCTTTGAGAAATTTTTCTCCCATATCAACGATCGCGATACCGTTCAAGCTCAATACGCTCTCGACGGCGGAAATCGCCTCTAATCGGGTGATGGGTTCTTGAATGTCGATCGAAATCTTACCAATCGAGGTTGGGAGTTTCTCAACGAGTGCCGTCCGTCCTGTGAGCTTTTCGAGAACACCAATCACGTCACGAGGCTCAGCGTTGGTTAGCACGAGCTGATTGACAATGTCATCATCGGGTTCCAGAGGATATGGATCCGCTGGCGCAGGGTATCCAGCTCCACCTGGCGGTAAAGCCCCGGGTGCCGATGCTGTTGCTACCGGTGCATTTGCGGCGACCGCTGTATTGTGGTTCCAGAGAAGCGACGCTGAAACCGCGAGCGGAAATAGCCCTAATACGAAGTATCTTCCTTTTGTCATAACCATCCCTTTATTGTTTACTTATAAAAATGTTTCATTCGACGAGATCCTTACTCCCATTCCACATGATAAGCTTTTCGTCGAGATCGTACGAGCCCAAAATCCGCGCGACGAGGGTATTGGGATCTTGGTCGGCCTTAATATCGAGTGCGGAGAGGCTGATTGTTGCCCGTAACTTGGCTCCCGAGAGGTCGAGCGACATGCTATCGATGCAGAGGGCGTAATCGGGGATCTCGACAGCATTATCAAAGGCCAAAATATCGGCAAAATAGGCGTCGCTGAGCGTGATAGAAACCTTGTTAAACGAAAAGAACTTCCCGTTCACGGTCTCTGGGATCCCGTTAATGGTGTGCTTTAGCGATAAGCGTTTGGCGGCATTTTGGACGAGCGTCATGAGTTCCGAGCGATCGATGCGTTTCCGACTCCGAATATCATCAATTACGTCTTGGAAATGTTTATCGATGTCTTTTTCTCGGCTAAGCCAGCTGTTTTGTTCTTTGTTTTTCTCCTCATTTGCGGATTTGAGCACTCGGTAGGTTTTACAAGCTTTAACGTTCATTGTAATCCCCACAAGGGCGACAACACCGAGCACGGCAGCGATGGCGATACTTTCGCTGGGCTTGAGGAGAGAGAAAAAAGTTTTGAGGGTTGAAGGTTTTTTCATAATTTTCTAAAAGTTAGGGAGAGGGAAAATTGGATATGGGCCTCGTTGTCAAGACCTTCGTTGACAAGTTTTACGATCCTAAACTGCTGGGACTCTTCGAGTGCCCGCTGAAAACGCTCGGATTCTTCGAGTGAGGTCGCGACGCCCCGGATTTCAAAATTCTCGCCTTCAGAGGTATGCAGCGATTTAAACAGGATCGACTCTGGTCGCAATGCGTTGATTTTATCGAGACCGCGGAAGTAAGCCTGCTTGCGGTCGGAAAAGAGCTCCAGTTCATGGGCGCGATCATCTTTACTTTGAACGCTCTTCACTTGCTTTTCCTTGGCGGTGAGCTTGCGTGAAACCCGTACTTGATGTCCTGCTAGGGATCTAAATAAGAACCAACCGCCGACAGTCGCTAAAATTACGGCAACCGAAGCGACGCTAACGATTCGCGTAATATTGGCTGTACGTTTGTTATTTTCAGTGACTTTTTTCAATAACCCAACTTGCATGTTGATCGCGTGGAGGCGCAGGTCGTTGTAAGGGATCTCGAGAACTTTTTCGAACGCATCGCTGCCGGCATTGGTCCGCCAGGTGTAGTGGACAACGAGACCAAATTCGCGCACTGGTATTACCTCAACAATTTCAACAACAGGAATCTCGCTACGATCCGGGATCTCCTCGCTAAAGGTCAGCTCTCCATTGACGTCGCGTTGAAAAAAGGTTTCGTGCTCTTGATGCTTCAAAATTGCTCGATTAATCGAAGGATCGAAAATCGGTATAAAGCAATCGGGGAGAAGGTAAGTCGCATTAAGGGCATTGGTGTCGAGGTCTTTGATGCGAGATTTGAGTGCGGAAAAAATCTGAATGTTTCCAGAGGTGGTGTTCTCAAAATACCCCCAAAAAATATCGTCCAACGGGAAGGGGCTCGAGGTCTCAAGTGAAATCGATACCTCACCTTCGATCGTCGCGGGATTGCTCTTTTCCGCCGGTCGCGGGCAGCTACTGATTAGGCAACACTCGCAGGGGATAAGGTAAGCCTCTTCGCGGTCGAGCAACGTGCGCTGCTCCTGCCAGTTTGCGAATAAATCGGATAAATGGGCCATAATTCTTAAATTTCCTCGATGCATTGAAGATTAAAGCAAAAACGTGACGATGCTTTCACTGGGATATTTTTTGTGTCCTTTTTATTGTCTTTCTTGTCGTGGGTTCCGCCAAGTCTTTCCGACCAATTGGGCTTCGTCTCTTTACTAACTTTAGAGCCCGACGATTCGGTGCCGACGGAGGTTCCATAGCACTGGAGCTGGAAGATACTGTCATTGTTATGAACCACATGGACACCAAGCTTAAATATCTGTGTTTGGTCGGTGTAGAGTTTTGCCTCAGGGTGGGTGCCGAGGTCTTTGATCAACGATTGATCGCGTGCGTGCCCCTTCAAACTTGTCATAAGTCCGAGGTGATTACTAACAACATCTAAAAGGCTTTCGTGTGCAGTAATGAGGTTGACTTTTCTGTTCTCGCAGTGTTCCAGTACTTCGCGATCGATCGTAAACAGGCGCTTCAGACTTTCGAGCTTAGCGGCATTGACGTTTCCCAGTGCGGATTGGACTTCATTCCAGTTATGGAAAGTCTTTGGGTGATCGGCGGTCAGATAATCGCTCATCGCGTCGGCACTGTTGCTGTACTCGCCACTGACGCTTCTCAAGGCGGCATTGATGAGATTTTTGTTTTTCTTGTAGAACGCCGCACAAAGTGGGAGCTTGTTACTGAGGTCCTCGAAGGTATAATAAGTATCAAACGTGCCCTGTGTGCCTTTGTGATGGATCATTGGCACATTGTTGCCGGATGCATTTTTGATCTGGAGATACCCCTTGAGCTTTTCCAGGTTGCGATTTTCGAGCTTAACTTCCTCACCGATAGCTAGCGCAACGCCGGCGGTTTTGGTCACACATTGGGTGATGTATTCACCTATAGCTTTTTCGATACTCTGATCGTCATTTGGGTTTTCAGGTGCTACGATTTCTTTGTAGAATGTGAGGCCGTTTTTTGTGGAGTTAGCGTGCTTAGCAGCCTCCCATGCACGTGTGTTACTGTTGAGATAGGGAACACTGTCGGATTCGCAACTCTTTGATAAAAATGTTAGAGCGAGTTCCAGAAAGGAGTAAGCTTCGACACGGGCCTTTTGATCGATTTGGATCTCCGTGCGGTACTCAAGCATCTCGTGCGACTGCTTTGTAAACAAGATAGCAAGTACAGAAATGAACGCGCAAATCAGAATCGAAAGCAGAAGCACACTTCCACTCTGTTTCGAGGCGTACGCGCCACCGCGGGAACTAATGAAAAGACCCACAACGGCGCTTTCTATCAAAAAAAAACGAAAAGTAAACAAAAATCAGCGGCGGTGACAGCTGAATGCCGACGAGAAAAAGTGTCGGTTTTGGTTTTGACTTTTGGTGGGGTGGGTGCTATACTGAAACCCGTTTCTGATGATTGCAAGGTGGCAGTTGATTTTACGCGTTGCGATTGCGGGGGTCTTATTTTCTCCAGCAGTTTTGTCAGCGGAAGGGTTATCGCCTCGGGCGGAATCGGCGGTTACCGAGGGGTTGGGGACTTACTTGACGAACTCTTTGCTGATGGGGGTATTCATTTCGCTCGCAATTGCGATGGCCATCCGGTTGATGACGCGCGGAGGTATTCGGATGATTCCGGAAAATGGGCAAGCCTGCATCGAGAGTGTTGTCGAAGGTTTGGAAGGCATTTTGGAGCCCATTGTTGGACGCGATCTCTATCGGCAAATTTTTCCGCTACTTTTGGGATACTTTGTTTTTATTGTCATTCAGAATTTAAGTGGACTGCTTCCAGGAGTTGGCTCGATTTGGCTCAATGTTCATGATCAGTCATGGGAGATTTTTCGCCCGATGAATGCCGATCTCAACGCGACACTTGCACTTGCGCTCATTGCCAATGTAGCCTGGCTGTACTATTGCATTAAATGTGTTGGATTTCGAGGCCTTTACGAGCACAATTTCGGCAACAAGGCCGATAAACGTGAGGTGAGTTTGTTCGTCTATCAGTTTTTGTTTGTCATCTTTTTCGGTGTTGGACTTGTCGAATCGCTATCGATTCTCTTTCGCATCGTTTCGCTATCGTTTCGTTTATTTGGCAACATTTTTGGAGGCGAAAATCTTTTGCACAACATGTATGCAATGAGTGAGTTCCTGACTTCTGGAGGGCTTCAGGGAACGGATTTTTATCAAATGTTGGCGTCTGTTTCGACTTGGGGTGCTCAAGCAATCAATGGTCTTGCGCATGTCTTGGGATATTTCTTGCCTCTGCCGTTTTACTTTTTAGAATGCCTTGTCGGTGTGGTGCAGGCGTTTGTCTTTACGTTGCTGGTTGCCGTATACATCGGCCTTATCTGCAAGCACGAAGAGGAGGGCGCCGCGCAGGTGGCGTGAGAAAGGAATTTTATGATATTGGAAATTACAAATACGGGTTTAGTCGGGGCGCTGGGATGTTTTGCAGCGGCGTTTAGCGTTGCGAGCATCGGGACCAAGGCCGTGGACGGCGTTGCGCGGAATCCGGGTGCATCGGGAAAGATTTTGGTGCAGTCGATCGTTGGTATGGCGTTAGCGGAGGCGGTCGCGTTCTACGCACTTTTCTTTGCGAAATAATCGGTCGTGTACGGTTTAATGCCAGTTATTGCCAACGTACTAACCGAAGTCGCGAAGGCTTTTGGAGTTCATTGGCAGCTACTTCTCATCCAATCGCTCAATTTTTTGTGCGTCGTCGGAATTCTCTACTATTTCGCGTTTAAGCCCGTATTGAAGACGATGGACGAGCGTCGGTCAAAAATCGAGCACGGGTTGCAGTACGCGGATGAGATGAAGCAAAAACTCGCGCAAGCCGATAGTGCTGTGGAAGAGCGCCTAAGTGAGGCAAAAGCGGAGGCGTGTCGGATTGTTGAAAATGCGAAAATTGAGGCTGAGAAACACAGTGTACGTCAGCGGACAGAGGCGGAACATCTCGCGCATGAGATGATCGAGTCGGCAAAGCAAACAATTCAGGCCGAGAAGGCAAAAGTTGTCGATGATCTCAAAGATGAAGTCAAAGTGCTCGTTACAGATGTTGTTGCCAAGATATTGGTCAAATCTATGACGGATGAAGAACGTCGGCGTTACCGTACAATGGCCGAGGTCGAGTTTTGAAGATGCGCTCGAAACGAAGGATATCGGCTTTAGCAAAGCGACTCGCGTCGTCGTCGTTTGATGCCCAAGGGGCGCTTGACGTTTCTAAAATACGGGCTTTAGCGGGGTTAATTTTAGAGTTTTCTGAGCGTGACCGTGGATCACTACTGCGGAAGTACGCATATTTTTTAGGAGAAGCTTATCGCCAACGAACGGTCCGAATCGAATGTGCAGGGGATTGCAACACCGAGGCTATTCATCGCTCACTGGAAACGACTTACCGACGACCGTTGGAACTGATCGTTCAGGAAAATCCGGAGCTCATCGCTGGTGTACGCGTAACCCTCGGAGATCACATTTGGGAACGCTCAGTCCGCAGTGATTTGATCGCTATGCGGTCTTGACGGAATGTCGATTCTTGAAGAGCTTAAGTGGCGTGCAACCCTATGGTGGCGCGCGTTTTGTCGTGGAGAGCATGGCATTGGTTTTGATAGCGTATCGCCGTGTTGTATGCTTTTTTTGATCGCGATCGGGGTCACGACAATTCTATCGGCACAGAGTTACCGTTCCGGAACACAATGGAAGATGCAAATTGTTTGGGCGGCTATTGGAATGTTGACGTACTTTGTGATTTCCTTTACCGACTATCGTCTATTATTGCGACATGCCCATTGGATTTATGGTTTCGGGATTTTGGCACTATTGCTCGTCTTCTCTCCCTTAGGGATGCGTAAATTTGGGGCGACGCGTTGGCTGAATGTATGTGGTGTTGTTATTCAACCTTCGGAAATTGCGAAACTTGGAACCCTTATTATGGGCGCAGGAATTTTAGCGCGGACAAAGATTGGGGACCTCAAGGAATCATTATCGTCGATCGCGTATTTTTGCCTGATTTTTCTCATTCCAGTGGGGTTAATTATGTTGCAACCAGATCTCGGATCTTCTCTGCCATTTTTTCCAATCGCCTTCGCGTTACTTTTCGTGTCGGGAGTTCCAGGAAAATTTTTCACAACAATCTTTTTCCTCCTGCTCACTTTAATCGGATTTGTTGCCTGGGATGCGTACGCCTACCACCTGTATCTCGACGAAAATCACCTCAGTCCCCAAAACGCGATGGGGCAGTTCGAAAAAATTTCCTTTCTCCCGCTTAAAGATTATCAGCGCAACCGCATTATTTCCTTTGTTGCTCCCGATATTGTCGACCCCAAAGGGATTGGTGTCAGTTGGAACCTACGTCAGTCGCTCATTGCTGTAGGGACGGGGGGACTTCGTGGGAAGGGGCATCAAAAGGGGACACAGGCGCGTCTTGGGTATCTCCCGCAGTCAGTGGCGACAAATGATTTTGTATTTTCGGTATTTGCCGAAGAGCATGGATTTCTCGGCGGTATTTTGGTGTTGCTATTGTATTTGATTTTATTGGGAAATGGTCTTCGAATTGCCAGCATGTCGCGTGATCGCTTTGGATCGCTGCTGGCGATTGGTATTAGCGTGATGCTCCTGGTACATATTGGCGTGAATATCGGGATGACGCTCGGGATTATGCCCATTACGGGGATCCCGTTGCCCTTTTTTAGTTACGGCGGATCGTTTATGATGGTTTGTTGTGTCTTGCAAGGAATCGTCCAGAGCATATACCGATTTAGAAGCAAGTATTCATGAAGAATAATTTACAAAACGAGCAAGAGTTGCTCGACGAGTTAAAACAGGTGCCGGAAGAAGAACCCGCGCTCATTCCGGATAAAAACGAGTTACGAAAGTCCTCAAAAGCACGCGAGAAAGAGCAGCCACTTTTGCAACGTATCCTTAAAAAGCTCACGGTAGGCCCAAAGGTTTTTCGGGAAGTTGTTGTTAACTCCAATCCATTGGAGCGCCGGGTTGCATTATTAGAGGACGGGATCTTAAAGGAATTTTCCGTCGAATGTGATGATAAGGCCAACATGGTCGGGGCAATTTTTAATGGGAAAATCCAAAATCTAGAACCGGGACTCAAGGCAGCATTTGTCGATATCGGGCGAGAAAAGAACGCCTTTTTGCACTATTGGGACGCACTCCCGGCAGCAGATTCTGGTATTGAGGTTGTCCGCCATAACCGTTCTTCGCGCGCGCGCCAGCTCAGCATCGAAAAAATTCCGGAGCTTTATCCTATCGGCGCTGAAATCATGGTCCAAATTATTAAGGATCAGATCGGAACGAAGGGGCCGCGAGTAACGACCAATATTGCGCTCGCAGGTCGGTTTATCGTCTTAATGCCGTATGCTGGTGAGTGTGGGATTTCCAAAAAGATTGAAGATAAGAAAGAGCGCCAACGGCTTAAAAAGATCCTCGAAAAGTTGACGATTCCTGAGGGGATGGGTGTGATTATTCGGACCGCGGGAGAGGGGAAAAAGATCCGTTATTTTGTTCGTGACCTCCACATTTTACTGCAAAAGTGGGAAGTGATCCTTGAGAAAAAAGAGCAACGTAAAGGGCAGATCGTTCAGCTCTACCAGGAGCCTGATCTCATTGAACTTTCGGTTCGAGATTTTCTGACCGAGGAAATTGATCGCGTGATTGTCGACGATCCGGAAACGTACGACCGGATGGTAGAATTAGTAGGGAAAATCTCGAAACGTTCGAAGTCGAAAATCCATCGCTACCAAGAGGCGATTCCGGTATATGAGCGCTTTAATGTTGATCGACAAATCGAACAGACTTTCATGCGGCACGTCGCGCTCCCTTCTGGTGGGGAAATTGTGATCGATGAGGTCGAAGCGCTGACGGCGATCGATGTTAATACTGGAAGTCACCGCAATAAGTTGAGCGATGGCGATAACAACCGTAACTTTATCTACCAAGTCAACGTCGAGGCAGCCAAGGAAATCGAACGCCAGATCAAACTGCGCAATCTCGGGGGATTGATTATTGTCGACTTTATCGACATGAAGAATCTCAAAGACCGGCGCAAGCTCTACGAATTGATGTTCGAGCTTTTAAAAAATGATGCCGCACGAACTCAAATTTTACCCATTTCGGCTTTTGGTCTTATGCAGATTTCGCGCCAACGTCACGCCCAGAGTACAGTTCGCGATATGCGGGCAACGTGTCCTTATTGCGGTGGCCGAAGTTTTGTTAAATCCGCGCGTACAGTGAGCATCGAGATTTACCGACGGCTCGTGAATATTTTTAAAAAGTACGGTGCCAGTGTCCAGAAGGTCCGCGTGTATCTCCATCCGAGCGTTTTAGAATATCTTCGCAGTTCATTTGAAGACCGTCTCTTATCGATCGAAAAAGAGTACGACGCGAAGCTTTTTTTCCGTGCCGATGCGGCATTTCATGTCGAAAACTTTCGCATTACCGATTTTGAATCGAATGTAGAACTAAAGTAAAACATTGCCAAATTGTAACAGTCTTCGTAAATAGGGTAAAACATGAAAAAAGTTGCAATTTTGTGCGGGGGAGGGAGTTCTTCGGAACGTGCGGTGTCCCTGTGCAGTGGTCGGAGTGCCTATGAGGCCCTCAAAGATTGTTTCCCGACGGAGCTATTTGAGCTCGATGAGGATCGATTGCCAGAATTGCTGACGCCAGAAAAGTATGTGGTATTGCCCTTAGGACACGGAGAGTTTATGGAGGACGGCGGTCTTCAGGACCTTCTTGAGGCGCGCCATTTGTCGTATGCCGGGAGTGATGCTGCCGCGAGTCGTCTCTGTATGGACAAGATCGCGACAAAGCAAATTGCACAACAGCTCGATATTCCCACACCAGAATATATCCCTTATCAAGGGCAGAGTTTCGAAGAGCTTTTTAAGTTTTTCCAGCAAAAACCGTTCGTGATGAAGCCCGATAATAAGGGAAGTAGCGTAGGTGTGACCAAGATTCGTCATCCAGAGGACTTTAGCGTCCAAAATTTTCAAACGGGTATCTGGTTTGCGGAGCGTTGTATCGAGGGTGCTGAAATTACAGCAGGATTACTCGGCGGTAAGGCTCTACCATTGATTAAGATTTGTCCGAAAGATGGGTTCTATGATTATCGACATAAGTATATCTCAGGGATGACGGAGTATCTTGTTCCGGCGCCAATTGATGATGCGATGACTGCTCAAATGCAGCGGGTTGCGGAAATTATGTTCCATCGCTGTGGATGTCGCGACTTCGCGCGGGTAGATTTTTTGCTCGACGCCCATGGATTTTATTTCCTCGAAATCAATACCATTCCCGGTATGACGGCGACGAGTTTGTTACCGAAGGCAGCTGCCGCACGAGGGATGACCTACGCGGACCTTTGTCAGCAGATGGTCGAGGCCGCTATCATTCGTGATGCAGAGTGTCTCTATGTTTCTCCGACAAAAGAGGAATCCTCCGTTGGCACGTATTGATCCAACACGATGGAAGACGGCGCCGAAACAAAATCGGCGATGGCCCGTTAAGAAGATAGTTCTCGCCATTGCGGTTCTTTTATCGGTTTTTTCTGGAATCTATGGTGTCTTTTGGCTCCAGCGAAATCTCCCAAACCTTCAAAAGGCGCTTCTAGCGCAGCCCGTCCATCAGGTCATTTTTCAAACCGATGGTTATTTAACCGCAACTTGGGCGCGACCCTATCTTTCGTTTAAAAAAGGGACAGACATCATGGACCTGGACATTGAGTCGATTCAGAGGAAGATGACGCAGTGCCCACAAGTTAAGTTCGTCACCGTTTCTCGGGTATTTCCGGATAAAATTCAGGTTACGATTGCCGAACGCAAACCCATCTTACGGCTACTTGTCCAAGAGGGAGCGAAAAAGAAGGAGATGCTGATCGATGCGGAGGGGACCGTTTTTACGGGCGTTTGCTTATCGCCCTGGGAACGTCGAATGATGCCATTTTTAGCGGGAACGATTTTGATGAAAGAAGGGAAAGCTTATAAAAAAGTTCCTCATTTAAAAAAAGTCTGTGAGCTACTTTTACTCGCGAAGACCAAATATTGGCCGATTTACGCGCAAATGGAAGTGGTCATGATCGAAAACCTCAAAAAGCATTCTGTACCGTGGTCACGGATCAAGGTTCGCTGTCAAGATGCGGCACTTGTGATTTTTAAAGACACCGATTTTGACGAGCAACTCCAGCGCCTGAGTTTTATCCTTAATACCCCCGATGTCCGCACGCGATTACCAGTCCACCGGATCGATCTGACCTATGAAAAGGATGCCGTTGTACGCTTTCGCAAATAACTTGCACTTTCCACTGGAGTTGAAACGATGCCCTTTTTATGGAAGCGGAAACATTTTTTTCGTTACCCAAGAGCTTATCGGCTTTTGTACACTTTTTCCCAAAAAATACAGCGCCGTGGGACTGGATTAAAAACATCGAAACTGCGCTTATTGCCTATCGCGAGACCCATAAAGGGAAGACTTTTCTTGAAAAAAAATCCTTCTGGCAAAAGTACTGTGGGATTACAAACGGCCGCTCAATTGGGAAAAATGTCTATATTGGTAAAAACGTTCAATTACCGCAGGTGTGTACGATTGAAGATAATGTTTATATCGGAGACTATACAGAGATTCGGGGTGGGGCATTGATTCGTAAAAATGTGATCATCGGCGAGCACTGCCTTATTGGCAATAGCTGTGAGGTGAAAAATGCACTTCTAATGGATTACGTCCAGGTGGCGCATTTTAACTATGTTGGCGATTCAATTTTGGGGAATTATGCCCATCTCTCGGCAGGGACCATTTTATCGAACCTGCGCTTTGATCAACAAGAGGTAGTAATAAAGCCAAATACACACACCGGATTGAGAAAGTTCGGGGCCATTTTAGGCGATCATGCTCAAGTCGGCTGCAATGCCGTCCTTCTTCCGGGAACACTTTTGGGCAAAAACGCCATCGTTTCCGTCGGAACCGTTTTCGGAGGTATTTTAGCAGAAAATCAAACCGTTTATACCCGGCAGGAATTCGTCATGAAAAATTAAGCGCGCCCGAGATATTTCCCCGTATCGGTACTCACCCGGATGATGTCGCCTTCCTTAATAAAAAGCGGAACCTGAAGCGTTAGTCCACTCTCGGTCGTCGCGGGTTTCTGGACGTTCGAAGCAGTATCTCCACGGACCCCTTCGGGTGCATCAACGACTTTCATATCCACCGAAGACGGTAGGCGAACCTCCATCGCTTTCCCATCCACAAATAATAGGTCGTACTCGTGTGCTGGAACAAGATACTTCTTCTGGTCCTCAATTAAAGATGCCGGTAAAACCGTATCTTCAAAAGTTTCCGGACTCATAAAATGCACTCCTTGTGGATCCTCGTAAGAATATTCGTAGGTCTCAGTCGCGACGTGGCAAAATTCGACATTTTCCGTACTGCGAAATTTGACCGTAGTCGATGCTCCGGTGGCGAGATTCCGTAACGTTGTCTGTACAAAGCCGGCCTGGCGCCCCTGCATGCGGTGCATCATCTCGAGGACGAGGTGCGGTACACCCTGATACATAATGACTTTCCCTTTACGAATATCGGTTGGCGACGCCATACGCGAACGCTAGCAGTCGTGCTTCGAAAGGCAAGACGAATTGCGAATAAGGTTGCGCTTGCGGGGAGATGCGCATGGTCTGATATGGGTGATGATTTTGTACCGTCTATTCATTTTACCGGCTTTAGCGCTTTTGTTACTAAAAAACCTCCCCAAGATGTGGCGGCGCGGTGGTTACTGGCAAGACATAGGTCATCGTTTCGGTTTCCTACCGCATGTGATCAAAAAAAGGCCTCGGCTATGGATTCAGGCGGTAAGTGTTGGGGAAGTGAATGCGATCAAACCGCTCGTGGAGCGATTACACCGTGATTTTGAGATCGTCCTAACGACCACAACGACGACGGCACGGAAAATCATTCGAGAACAACTAGAGCCCTACCTTTTGTGGCATGGATATTTCCCCTGGGACTTTTGGCTTTTTAGTGTACTAGCCTGGCGACGTGTTCAACCGGATGCGATTATTTTAGTGGAAAGTGAATTGTGGCCCGAACATCTATATCAAGCGCGACAGCATAAAGTGCCCGCGATTTTAGTGAATGCGCGACTCTCAGACCGCTCGTTTCAGCATTATCAAAAAGTTCCCTGGATTGCTAAAAAACTTTTTCATCAAGTTTTTTCGATTGTAGCCTCATCGGAAGAAAATCGGCAGCGTATCGCGATGTTCTTTGAGAAAAATATCGCCATGTTCGGCAATTTGAAATTTGACCGAGCGGTATCGCCGATGGAACCTGCTGAAAAAGAAGCTTTAAAGCAAGAACTTGGGTTTCCCAAAAATACGCGTATCTTACTGGGCTGTTCGACATGGCCAGGCGAGGAAGCGATGCTCTTAGAAGTTTTTAAGCATCTAAAAGCTCAAAATTATCGACTCCTGTTAGTTCCTCGACATGCAGAACGGCGAGAAGATGTTTTAAAGGAGATTGTACAGGCCAATTGCTCCTATCACCAGCGTTCATTCGGGGTTTTTAAGGGTGATGTTCAAGGCATCGATGTCTGCTTAGCGGATACGACCGGCGAGCTCGCACGGCTAACACAAGTTGCCGATCTTGCCTTTGTCGGTAAAAGTTTGGAACCAAATCTCGGTGGGCAGAGTCCACTGGATGCGGCCCATGCGGGGGTTGCACTAGTTTACGGCAACCATATGGAAAATTTCCGCGAACTTTGCCGACAAATCGAAGCCGTACATGGCGCCATCCGTGTCTCTTCTCACGCAGAAGCTATTCGCGTACTTGTAGAACTAGCACAAGATGATGAAGCGTGTAAAAGTCTCGCCAACAATCTGAAAATCTGGGCCAATCAAAACCTAGGTGCTTCAGAAAAAACGGCGCAATACATTATCAACCTTATAAAAACCCACAAATGATCCAAATTCCAGAAAATTCTTTAGAGCGCATACTCAAAGCGATGGCACGGCTACGCATCCTCGTAGTGGGCGATATTATGCTCGATCGCTATATTTTTGGTGATGCACAACGGATTTCACCCGAAGCACCTGTCCCAGTTGTCGAAGTTGGTCGCGAGACCGCAACACTGGGTGCGGCTGCCAATGTTGCTCTGAATCTACATTCACTGGGTGTTTCGGTTGATCTTTTGGGAGTTTTAGGCAACGATCGTTATGGCCAACACGCACAATGGCTTTTAGAACAATATGAAATTCCGCTGTTGCGTGTGCCTACCATGACGGAAGCGCGAACGATTTTAAAAACACGTGTCGTTGTCCGCAATCAACAGCTTTGCCGTCTCGATGTCGAAGATCCTCCGATGCGATATGCGCCGAAACTACCGATCACAATCGATTGGAAGCGTTATGACGCAGTGATTATGTCTGACTACGCGAAAGGCGTGGTGACTCAGTCGCTGTTTGATGAGCTCGTTGCTCAGGCTCACGACAGTGGAAAAATTGTTGCAGTGGACCCGAAACCCAAAAATCACGTTATTTATCACGATGTTGATATCTTGAAGCCGAATTATAGCGAAGCACTGGCGTTATTATCGCTCCAAGACATACCTCATGGCGCACTTTGTGAGGCTTTGTTTCAGAACTTCCACCCCAAAAATCTTGTGGTCACGCTCGGAAGAGAGGGGATGCTTGTAGCACAATCTAACGGTATGATGCAAAAAGTTCCCAGTCGTGCGCGTGAGGTATTTGATGTTTCCGGAGCGGGCGATACTTCCATTGCTGTCTTAACGGCCGCATATGCTGCGGGCGAGTCCATAGAAACGGCCGCGTATTTTGCAAATATCGCTGCGGGAATTGTAGTCGGCAAAATGGGGACGGCAACGGTAACTGCCCAGGAGCTGCATAACGAAAATAAATTTGAATCGTGCGCGGATTTGGTTACACCGTGAGCGCATGATCATTAAGCCCAAGATTCGCGGTTTTATTTGTATCACGGCTCATCCTGAGGGGTGTCGGCAAAACGTCGCCGAGCAAATTGCCTATGTCCAGCAACAAGGTGTGATTGCCGGAGCGCCGAAGCGAGTATTGGTCATAGGTTCTTCCACAGGTTATGGACTTGCCAGTCGGATTGTAGCCGCATTTGGCTACCAAGCGGATACGATTGGTGTGTATTTCGAGCGTCCCGAGATCGACGGAAAGCCGGCTTCCGCGGGCTTTTATAATGCGCGTGCTTTCGATGAATTTGCTCACCAAGCTGGACGCATTTCGGAAAGTATCAATGGCGATGCTTTTTCGAATGCGATCAAACAAGAGACCATTCAACGTATTCAGCAAAAACTGGGGCAGGTCGACCTAGTCATTTATAGCTTGGCGTCGCCGCGGCGTACCGATCCCGAAACAGGAGCAGTGTACAAATCGGTTCTCAAGCCCGTTGGTGAAGAATTTCGGAGTAAAACGGTCAATACAGATACCGGCGAAGTCCATGAAATCGTGCTTTCGCCCGCGAACGATGAAGAAATTGCGGCGACCTGTAAGGTGATGGGCGGAGAGGATTGGGAGCGCTGGATCGATCAGATGCTTTCTGCCGGTGTTCTCGCAAAAGGTGTGCAAACCTATGCTTATTCCTATCTTGGGCCGAAGGTAACATGGCCGATTTATGCACAGGGCACGATTGGGAAGGCCAAAGAGGATCTTACGCGAACAGCAGGTGTTTTAAACAAAAAGCTCGAAGCGATTGGTGGTCGTGCAGCAATTTCCGTTAATAAAGCGGTTGTGACGCAGGCGAGTTCTGCGATCCCGGTAGTGCCGTTGTATCTTTCTGTATTGTTCAAGGTCATGAAGCAAAAAAATCTCCATGAGGGCTGTATCGAGCAGATGTATCGTTTGTTTGCCTCGCAATTCAAGCAACAACGAGACGAGCTCGGACGTGTTCGTATGGATGACCGCGAATTACAGCCAGATGTACAAGCAGAAGTCGAATCAATTTGGCCCCAGATTACGACGGAAAATCTCAAAGAGCTAACAAACTATGGGGATTATACCAAAGAATTTCTTCGGCTTTTTGGTTTTGGCCTAGATGGCGTCGATTACGAGCAGGAGGTAACATTAGGATGAATTCAGCCGAAATTCGAAAAAGCTTTTTAGATTTTTTCGCTTCCAAAGGCCACCAAGTTGTACCGTCCTCATCGCTCCTCCCGGAGTCACCCAATTTGTTGTTCACCAATGCGGGGATGAACCAGTTCGTTCCGATCTTTTTAGGCGAGCGCGTTCGACCCTATAAGCGTGCAGCGGATACGCAGAAATGCATCCGAGCCGGCGGTAAGCATAACGATCTCGAAGATGTTGGCTTTGATACCTACCATCACACGTTTTTTGAGATGCTTGGGAATTGGTCATTTGGGGATTATTTTAAAAAAGACGCCATTCACTGGGCATGGGAGTTATTGACGCACCGTTGGGGATTTCCGAAAGAGCGACTCTACATAACGGTTTATCGGCCAGGTCCTGGAGAGCCAGCAAGCTTCGATCAAGAAGCGTATGACGAATGGGAAGCGATTTGTCGTCAAGAGGGTCTCGATCCCGATATCCACATTCTTTCCTTTGGGAAAAAGGAAAATTTTTGGATGATGGGCGATATGGGGCCCTGTGGTCCTTGTTCGGAAATCCACATGGATCTCACGCCGGAGGGCGATACACGTGGGACACTTGTCAATCGCGATTCCCCACTCTGTATCGAAATATGGAATCTCGTGTTCATGCAATTCAACGCGCTTGGTAACGGGGAATTTTCGGATCTTGCAGCGCAAAACGTTGATACCGGTATGGGCCTCGAGCGGGTTGCCGGCATCTTTAAGACGACCAAGAATTTTACGGATTTCTCTCAAAAACCGTCGAACTACGACAGCGATCTATTTGATTACATTTTTCAGAAAATTGCTCAGCTATCGGGAACGACCTATCATGGAATGGTAGCTAAAGACCGTCAAAAGATGTCGGAACAGGAGAAAATCGATTTCGCTTATCGAGTGATTGCGGATCATATCCGGGCGCTGACGTTTTCGATTGCCGATGGTATTCTACCCGGGAACGAAGGGCGGCACTACGTTTTGCGACGGATTCTACGCCGTGCGGTTATTTTCGCCAAAAAGATCAACTTGCCGGTTGGAAGCTTTGCGCAACTGGCGGAATGTGTAATCGAAAAGATGTCGCCGGTTTTTTCGGAACTTTCTATTTGCCGTGAGATTGTCCTCAAAACGATCACAACGGAAGAGACGATGTTTGAGAAAACACTTCACCGTGGGATGGCACTTCTGGAAGAACGTTTAGGACAGACTCATTCGAAAATGATCCGTGGTAGCGATGCGTTTTTGCTATACGATACCTATGGTTTCCCGCTTGATTTAACGCAGCTTATTGCACAAGAGCGTGGTTTTGCCGTCGATGAAGTCGGTTTTCAAGAGGCGTTGGAAGCGCAGCGCGAACGTGCACGGAATGCGCAAAAAAAGTCTAAAATTGCCGTCTCGGAAACAAGTTCAGAAACGACTACGAAGTTTGTAGGATATACGCAAATGGAGGGTGTTGCGGCAAAAATTCAGCAAATCATTCGTCAGGAAGAGGGTGTTTTGGTGATGACGGATTGCACACCGTTTTACGGCGAGATGGGGGGCGAAATTGGCGATACCGGCACAATAGTATGTAATGGCAAAACGATACCGGTGATTGATGCTTTGCGGGATGCTCAGGGCAATATCTTACATAAGGTTGTGGACGCAGAAGGGCTATTGGTCGGTGATGAAGTCACTTTAAATATCGATGTTGTACGGCGTCGAGAGATTCAGCGCCACCACACGGCGACGCATCTTTTACATGCAGCGCTCAGGCATATTTTAGGCGATCACGTCAAGCAAAGTGGATCATTTGTGGGGGATCACGGGCTTCGATTTGATTTTAATTACTTTGTAGCGTTGAAGCCGGAGGAACTGACGGCAGTTGAGGCGTTTGTAAATCAGCGGATTTTAGACAACATACCGGTGACGAGTGAGGAAAAGCCGTTTGATGCGATCCCCAAAAATTGTATTGCTCACTTCCGCGAGAAGTACGGGGAAAGGGTGCGTGTTCTGAGTATCGGCGATCAATCGGTTGAGTTATGTGGAGGTTGTCACGCGGCAGCGACAGGCGAGCTTGGGATTTTTAAGATCGTAAAGGAATCGGCGATCGCAGCTGGTATTCGACGGATTGAGGCCGTTGTAGGCCATTCAGCCATTACTTATCTGAACCACAAACTCAAGACACTTGCATTGGTTGGGCAAAAGCTTTCGGTGAGTGATGGGGAAATTCCTCAAAAGCTCCAGCAAATCCAGGATGAGCGCAAATCGCAGGAACGTCGTCTAGCTTCCGTTCTACAGGTACAAAACCAAAAAACACTAGAGGAGGTCTTTCAAAACGCACAACAGCGAAAAGATTTAACTTGGATAACGGGATGTTTTGAGGTTGTGAGCGCTAAGGATTTGAAATCGCTGATCCATACGACGGTTCCGCGCAGCGATGTGGCGATCTTTATCGGTAATCTCGCGCAGGGTTCTCTAGCGATGGTCCATTGTTCACCCAAGGCGATTGCACAAGGCTATAAGGCATCGGCGTTGATTGATAGCTGGACACAGCGTTTAACCGGGAAGGGTGGTGGCAGTGATCACTTCGGAACGGCGAGTTTTGAAAAGCGCCTTTTGACCGAGGATATTACAATCCCAGCGCTTTGAGTATCCATTGAACGGCATTTGCTTGTTGACCATCTGTTGACTGAATTTCACGGATGATGGTGTCCGTTTTTTGGGGCGCATCCGTGTAATGACGAAGCGCTCCGAGGTCACATTCAAAGTGGACTCCGGAGAAGATGGCAATGCCCTTTCCGACAAAACATTTGACGATAGCGGGGTGACTATCTGGGTTATTGTAAATTGAAAGAATTTTTACGTAAAGCGCTTTTTTTTTACAAATTACATTTGGATGTTATGTTCTGACCATGGGTTATGAGAGATTTAATGTTGATGGTAAAAGTGTAAGTGCATGGCAAGTTGCGAAATTGTTAGCCTTCGAACAGGCGGCACCAAACAAAAAAGTGGGTTTTTGGACGACGCTTAAGCAGTTAGGAAATGCTATCAACCTGATCAACGGAAAAGATGTTCTCGGGGTGATGACTCGGGCGGAGTTGGAACAACGCAAAGCCGCTTTTGTTCCAAAGGATAATTTTGATTCTTCCAAATATGAATTTTCTCAGTCTAAATATATCGATTGGAAGTCAAATGAAGAAAAAAATCGAAAAATATTGGAGGATGATTTTAATAGAGAACATTATGATGGGGAGGAGTATGAAAATCCCCTTTTTAACGTTATCTCTAGCGATCAGTTTTCAGAAAATGACAGTGAAGAGGACGAAGAGCTTGTAAACGTTTTTGCTTTAGGAAAACAGCCAGGGACAGTAGGCTCGGAAGAAAAAAACATAAGGTTGAGCATGGATGATAGGTTGGCATGTAAAGCAAATTTGGCAATCTGCCAAAAGCAACTTGGACAGCTCCATCAGCAAGTTGAGCAATTAAAGACGGATTTCCCTGGGAAAAACTGGGACGAAATAGAGCAAAAAATCACAAGTAAACTGCAGGACTGTCAGACTAATTTAGATAAGACTAAGCAATGGAGTTACGGGGATTTCAATTCAATTGATACTTTGGCAAAATGTCATATAGAAATTGCAGCCGAGATAGACAAACAACTAGGAGCAATGAAAGCTGGGTCCGAATAAGAAAATTTTTGATTTTGATAAAAGAATCCGATACAAAAGAAATTCTAAAAAATCGGCGGGAATACGTTTAGATCCTCTCATGAGACTCCGCACTTAAATCGAGGAAAGGCTTGACCGCAAGCGGAGATTTGCTAGCGGTAGCTCCGAGGAGAGATGGCTGAGTGGTCGAAAGCCCCTTCCTGCTAAGAAGGTAGCCCTGCAAAACGGGGCTCGAGGGTTCGAATCCCTCTCTCTCCGCCATTTTAGAGCCATTTCAACAAGTATTGGCATTTCTGTTTTTGGATTTTTTGTGAAGTTCGAGTTTTTCGTAATTGTGTGGGGTCCCGATTTGCATGTGTCTAAGATTGGAGCGTCGTGGAGGAGTCGTTGTGCAAGAGATCCGTGTGCGATCCATGTCTCGTTTCTTAAAATCTCTAATCGACGATTTTTCTAAAGTAGCAGCGTTTTGGGGGCTAGGGACGGCGTGTTCGGCATTTTTCATTGCCTCTGTCCTCGACAGTATCTGCAAGTGGCGATATTTTTGCCTTCCACACACGGTAGCATGACAGCCACACCGCACGCCCTGCACTTTTCATTAAAAAAGTAAGGAATGAAAATTAAGCCCAAAGGCACCTCCACCCTAGCTTGCCTCCAGACTTTAAAAAGTTAGAGAAAAATTCCAGCAAAAAGTGCATTCGTGATGCAAAAGGCGGGTATTATTTCGTTGGCAAGAAGGGATAATTCCTTTACATAGACAGTCGCGTACTTTAGGTGGAGAGGACCGTATGATCGGAAAATTTTTAAAGTTGTTTTCGGGGCGTCATTACAAAAAGTTTTTGAAGAAATGCCAACCCAAGATTAAGGCTATTCATAGCCATGAAGCGGAGTACGCCCGGCTCTCCGACGATCAACTTTGCGAAAAAACGGAGGAATTTAAACAGCGTTACCAAGGAGGCGAGACCCTCGACCGTCTTTTGCCAGAAGCCTTCGCCCTCGTTAAAGAAGGTGCTAAACGGCTCTGCGGTAAAACAATCGAAGTCTGTGGACATGAAATTTCCTGGGATATGGTCCACTACGATGTTCAGCTCATCGGCGGTATCGCACTCCATGAAAACCGGATCGCGGAAATGGCGACCGGTGAGGGAAAAACGCTCGTCGCGACCTTGCCCCTCTATCTCAATGCGCTAACGGGGCGGAATTGCCAGCTGGCGACTGTGAACGACTATCTTGCGCGCCGTGACTCCGAATGGATGGGGTATTTGTACAACCTCTTAGGACTCTCGGTTGGCTGCATTCAAACAGGCATGGATTCCGAAGAGCGTAAAGAACAGTACGCTTGCGATATCACATATGGAACGTCCTCCGAATTTGGTTTCGATTATTTAAGAGATAACGGTCTAGCCACTTCTGTTGAAGAACAGGTCCAAAACGGACACTACTACTGTATTGTCGATGAGATTGATTCAATCCTCATTGATGAAGCCCGTACGCCCTTGATTATTTCCGGTCCCAGTACCGAAGAGGGGATGGCTCCGTTTAACGAGATTAAGCCCTTAGTCGAAAAAATCGTCAGCTTACAGAAAGAGATGTGTAACAAGCTGATTGATGAAGCCCGTGCACTTCTCGGAAATGATCCTCAAAACCGCGATGGCATCAAAAAGCTCTGGAAAGTAAAACAGGGGATGCCGAAAAATCGTCAACTCCTCCGTCTCCTCGAAAACGGTTCCTACGCCCGACAACTCGATAAGTTTGACCTCGAAATCGGCGCCGATATCAATCGTGAACTACGGACTGAACTCAAAGAAGAGCTTTATTTTACGATCGATGAAAAGGGCCAGCAGATCGATGTTTCCGAAATCGGCCGTCTCGCGCTCTATCCCGAAGATCTCAATGCCTTTGTCCTTCCTGATCTTCCGGCGATTTACTCCGAGATCGATGGGAATCACCAGTTATCGCTCGAAGAAAAGCTCCAACGGAAGCAACAAGCGGAAATGTTGTTTATTCAGCAAAGTGAAAAAATCCATTGCCTGAATCAACTCCTCCGGGCCTATATTTTATACAATCGCGATGAAGAGTACGTGATTCAGGACGGGAAGGTTGTGATTGTCGATGAAAATACGGGGCGCGCGATGCCCGGACGCCGTTGGAGCGAAGGCCTTCACCAAGCGGTCGAAGCGAAGGAGGGGGTAGAGATCGAAAAAGAGTCCAAGACCTACGCAACGATTACGATTCAGAATTACTTTCGGATGTACGAAAAGCTCGCCGGCATGACCGGAACCGCCGAAACCGAAGCCCAAGAGTTCTACGATACCTACAAACTCAATGTTATGGCGATTCCGACAAATCGGCCTTGCCGGCGTATTGACCTCAATGACCAGATTTATAAATCCCGACGCGAAAAGTATGCCGCAGTCGTCAACCTCATCAAAGAAATCCATCAAACCGGACAACCGATTCTCGTCGGTACGGCCTCGGTCGAAGCATCCGAGTTATTGAGCCATAAACTAACGTATGAAAAAATCCCCCATACCGTCCTAAATGCGAAGTTCCACGAAAAGGAAGCGGAGATTGTCGCTCAAGCAGGCCAACGCGGTGCCGTAACGATTTCGACTAACATGGCTGGGCGTGGAACGGATATTAAGCTCGGTGGTGGTGTTGATGCCCTCGGCGGACTCTACGTTATCGGAACGGAACGTCACGAATCGCGACGTGTAGATCGTCAGCTCCAGGGACGTTGTGCGCGCCAGGGTGACCCCGGAATTTCGCGCTTCTTCGTTTCTCTCGAGGATAACCTCATGCGCCGTTTTGCAGGCCCCCGACCGATTGCCGCTCTGTTAGAACGTAACTTTAAAGAAGGCGATGTCCTTGAGCACCCGCTTCTCAATCGCTCGCTCGAAGGCGCGCAAAAGAAGGTCGAACAGTTCAACTATTCCATCCGTCGTCGGTTGCTGCAGTATGATGATGTTCTGAACAAACAGCGTGAAGTAATTTACGGTACACGCAACCAGGTTCTTCAGTCCGAAAACGTCCGCGAAATACTATTTTCTTTCGTCGAGGAAGAAGTTCAGTCACTGCTCGCGCCTTGTTTTGATCAGGATAAGAAGGGACGCTTTGAGGACACCAACGATGCGGAAATTGCACTCGGAAAGCTTAACATGTATTTCCCGATTGCGCTGAAAAAAGAAGACCTCGAAGCGTATGACAACCTCGAAGCAGCGGCCGAGTTTGTTTTTGAAAAGATCAAAGCGGCCTATGCCGTGAAACTCGAAGTTGAAGGCGAAGATCTCATCCGAGAAATGGAGCGCTATGTTTTGTTAAACGCAATCGATCGGAACTGGCAGCGTCATCTTACCGAAATGGAAGAACTTCGGCGCAGCGTCGGCCTCCGCGGTTATGGCCAAAAAGACCCGCTCAATGAGTATAAGCACGAGGCGTATGACTTTTTCGAAGCCTTGGTTGCCCAAATCCGTAGCGATATTTGTAAGCGGATGTTCCGTATTGCTTCCAGTGACAATGCTCTGGGGATGATGATCGAGCAACTCTTTCATGATAGCAGCTTGCTGGGGCGTGATCAACCAAGTGATGCCTTATTTGCCTCTGATCACGAAGAAGACGGTAATGAAGACGAAAGCGAGGAATTTTCGTTAAGCGACTTCGACGAGGAGTTTACACTGTCGGATGATGACGCATCGGGTGCAGATCTGGGCGATCAAGAAAAAATAACTCCTGACTCGGACGAAGAAACGTTGAAAAAACAGCCATCCCCTGAGAAAAAGGATGACAAGATCTTAGATTTGTCATTTGATCAAGGGGATGAGTAAAGGCGACCGTTGTTCATTTTGCGGGAAACATCAGGCGCTGGTCCGTAAACTCATTGCCGGGCCAAATGGTGTTTTTATCTGTGATCGCTGCGTCGAGGTCTGTACCGCGGCACTTGGACGCGAAATTGAGGGTTTTCATAAAAAAAATCTCTCCGAAGAAAAAAAATCCGACGGAAGGATCGCGGTTAAGGAGGATAATGAAGCGATACAATTCAAATGTATCACGCCCTCGGTATTGAAGAAGACACTCGACGATTATGTTATTGGTCAAGAGCATGCAAAAAAAGTTCTTTCTGTTGCGGTCTACAACCACTATAAACGACTCGTTGCAAGTGGCGTGATTGAAGACGAAACGCGTCCAATCGATTTCAATGCCGATGAGGTCGAAATCGAAAAGAGCAATATTTTGCTGATTGGTCCCACGGGAAGTGGTAAAACGCTTTTGGCGAAAACGCTTGCCCGGGCGCTCGATGTCCCATTCGCAATTGCGGACGCGACGACATTAACGGAGGCAGGGTATGTCGGTGAAGATGTCGAAAACATCATTCTGCGTTTACTCCAAAATGCGGATTATGACGTGCGACGGACGGAGTGCGGCATCATTTACGTCGATGAGATCGACAAAATCGGCCGCAAAACTGAAAACGTATCGATTTCCCGCGACGTTTCCGGCGAAGGTGTACAACAAGCGCTTTTGAAGATCCTCGAGGGGACGGTTTGTAATGTTCCACCAAAGGGAGGTCGCAAACATCCTGAAGAGGAATACATTAAAGTTGATACGAGTAATATTTTATTTATTTGTGGCGGCGCTTTTGCGGACCTTGATAAGATTGTACGTGACCGTACGGGGAAAAAGGTTTTGGGTTTTAACGGGACCGCAGTGCAGGAATCTGACACTAAAATACTACACCAGGTACAACCGGAGGATCTTGTTCATTTCGGCCTTATTCCCGAGTTTATCGGACGTCTCCCGGTGATTTCGGTTTTAGATGAACTTTCTGAGGAAGATCTCGTCCACGTGTTGCGTAACACAAAGAATGCGCTCGTCAGGCAATATAAGAAATTGCTCTCATGGGAGGGCGTCGATCTGGCAATTTCTGAGGACGCAATCCGCGAGATTGCCAAAATCGCGCTGAAACGCAAGACCGGGGCCCGTGCGTTGCGTTCCATCATGGAAAATATCATGATGGATTGGATGTATCGGCTTCCGGATCAACACGACGTCAAACAGGTTACGATCGGCATCGAGGATGTTCGCAGCGCGACAGAATCACAGTCCTAAATGGATTTGATGCATTTTCATCGGCAGTATAAAATTTGGAGTTTTGGGTTCTATTTTTTTCTGTCCGGGATAGGCAACGCTAGTTCTGATTTTGATTGGGATCCTCCTTTGATGGCGATCCAAAGCTTCATTGCCCACGGGGAACTCCAAGAAGCGGAAAAAACGGGGAAAATGTTGCTAACGGTTATGGAGCCAATTCCGGGGCGGAATGATCTATCGCAAATGTTCCATGGAATAAGAACTTCCAAAAAAGACGCACCCATATTAACGGTTTATGAGCTGTTGGGGAATATCGCCTTCAAACAAAAAAAATTACGCCAGGCCGCGCATTATTACCTCGAAGCGGGCCAGATCGCAGAGAAAAAAGATCAATTGCGTTATCAGATTTTGGCGGCCGATGCTTACTACCAAAACCGGGATTACCACATTGCTGCCTCGATTTATGAGGCCTGTGATTCGCAAAATCCTAGCGATGAGGTGCGTTTCCGCTACGGCTGTGCACTGATCCATGCAGGTAAGCTCGAGCGAGCAGAAGCGCTAAAATTTCATTCAGAACGGCTACAGCAGCGACACGACTGGAATCTCGCGGTGTATTGGAATCACCTTGGGGATTTTCAACGTTCCTATGCTTATCTTTTACCTTGGATTCGCCAGTATACAACGGATTGGGCGTTTTACGATCTCTGTGCGCAGATGCAATATCGGTTAGGGGCATTTGAGGCTGCGTTGTCCGTTGTTGAGCATACAAAGCAAATTGCAGGTTCTGGAATCCAAGATCCTCATCTTTCGAATCTGCAGCTGCTAAAGATGCGCATTGGGTATCGATGTAACCGTTCTGAACTGTATTCTGGATTCGAAGAGACGGAAATGTCCGAGCGCGATCGGCCCCGTCTTTTGCTCTGGCGTTGTCTCGCGTTTTTAGAAACCAAAAATTGGGAGCAATACAATTTAGCTCGAGATGCGCTATGCGACTCGGACCTCGAACACTATCTCGACGGAGGTGTGCTAATATTGCGCGGACAAATTCAAGAAGCCGAAGCACAGCTTAAAACTCTTAGCCAATCCGACAGCCCATTAGCTCCACTTGCGCGAATTCGTGCGAAAGAGCTGTCTTATCGATTGGGAGATTAATATAAATCTGAGGAGAGTACCAAAGCGAACCAACAGAAGAGATGCATTAGTTCCGATATTCCTGGGTTAATTATCAGTTGTCTTATCCCTAATTCTTATCTTTTGAAAGGTATATTATAGTTTTCATCAAATCGTCTACTGCTCCTTGGTCATCGGTATGCTCTTTCTTATATTGCTCAAATACGTTTCCTAGGTATACGTTTTTACCCTTGTATTTTTCTTTGCTTTTGGTAGCAGTGGGATCATAAAGAACTTCGAGAGCCTTTTCTGTCAGCTCAGGATAAAGATTGTCTTTTTGTATAGAAAGTTCGAGTATTTGAATTCTATTTCCGATTTCCTCTTTCGAAACATTTCCCTTGCCACTTTCGATGTAAGCAATGGTTTCAAGTAATTTGTTTGTCTCCTCGGGTGACGCTGATAGGCAATGCTTTTTAAGTTGTTTCCTATTGCTCAGATAGGCGAGCTCAAAAGCCTTTTTCGTTAATTCAGGATGAGGATTGTTTTTTTGCATAGAAAGTTCGAGTATTTGAGCTCCATTTCTAATTTCCTTCTCTGAAACTTGATCTTTGCCACTTTCGAGATAGGCAACAGTTTCAAGTAATTTGTTAGCTTCGTCTTTTTCGAGTCCTTTGCAATGTTCTTGAAGCTGTTTTCTATCGCTTAGATAGGCAAATTCGAGGGCCTTTTCGGTTAATTCAGGGTGTGGATTATGGGCGACATCTTCTTTTAAAATGCTGATGGCTGTATCTTTTAATTCGGGATCTAATTTATTGAGCGTATCTCTAAGCGATAGCTTCCCTTCACCTTCGCTGGGCTTCGCCCGATGCATGATGTTTCTGATCGCAAACGCGAACTGCTGGGGCCCGCTTTCAACCAATACGGGGCCTTTGTTAGCTAATGCAAAATATCGAGCCGTTTCTGGAAGATTGTAAGAGAGCGGTAATCCGTTATTGGCATTTGTCTTATGAACGTTTTCGCGAAAAGGGGTATATTCTGTGACACGATCTTTTACTTTTGAAAGAAAATCACCCATATGTTGTTGAGGTCCAGAATTTTCTTCTGAAGGAAGATCCTTTTTGGAATAATCCCCGACAATTGCATCAAAGCTCTGCTTACTTGCCTCATCGGAAACGATGACAATTTGCATTGGGTTGAAGCCGAAATTTGCGTAAAGTGGCATGCCGTTGTAGTCGGCATTTTCAATACGTGTCAGTTGCTGTTTTTCAGAGGCACTTGTCGAAAGAATTTGAATATCAAAAACATTGATATCTGGGGTCGATAGGTTGTATTCCTTTTGAAATTCCGCTCCATGGTCGGCACAAAATTTTTGAACAGCTGGGTTTTCGTAGATTTTTTTGCAATCGATGCCATCTTTAAATGCGCACATATGCTGCTGCGAAGTTTTGATGTCATTTTCAATGTGCTTAATGATCGGTTTGAGGATTTTTGCCCTTAATTCTTGAATGTTCTTATCTTGTGAGGTATGAGGTAATTGTTCATTAACATGCGCTATAAATTCATACAATGGCAAGGTGTGTTCCTTGACCAGCGCTTCTAATCGTTCACCAGATGCTTTGATACTCTCGTTATTTTGTTTTGCTGCCTGTTCAACAGCACGGTCGACATTTTGAAATAGCTTATCAACTGCCCTGAGAGAATAATGCCCATTGAGCGCTATTTCGAGTTTTTTGAATGCTTTGTCGACTTTCGGCCGTTTGCTAAAAAATGGCAATTTGGAAATCAGCATAGGCAGATTATCATCTCGTTTTAGTTGGAAACTTTTATCGATTTCATCAGCTAATTTGCGTTCCAATTTTTTGAGTTTTGGATCGTGATCTTCTCGGAGGGTATCCCTCATACTTTTGAGGATATCCATCATATCGCCGCCTTCAGTGTATTTTAATACCTCCTGCCCTGATTTATTGAGTTTTTCATGAAGAGCATTTGCTTCTTCAGCATTAAAGCCCGCTTTATTCATACACTCCTCGAGTAGTTTACCGGCGCCGGTAGCGGCCTCCTTATTTTCAGTGGGAAACGCTTTGATGAAGTCGGCGTAAATGTTGCGGATAAATCCAGTGCAACCCTCTTGGCCTTCTTTAGGCGGGTTATTAGAAATTTGAACGGAGCCCAGTTTACCCATCGTTTTTGCGCGTGAGGCCGATACTAAAAGCGTCGTTTTTAGCGTCTGGGGGTTGAGTTCATCCAAATTGACTCCTGGCGGATTGGAGGATCTCTGAATACTCATAATCGTTGCCGCAATGGCCCGGTTGATGCGCCTTTTAACGTGTGGCATTAAATATGCATATCCGGCGACATTCTTTTGCGCAAATGCTTCAATCGAACCTCCAATCGCCTTCTGAAACTCAGGATTGCCGGCGAGGGCGCCCAGACGTTCGTCAGCTTTACCGACTAAACCTTCTTCGCGCAAATTCACAACAGGGCCATCAAACTTGGCGATCGTGGTTGTTTTTACATCGTTATCGACCTTGGTGTCATCAGGCGGAGGGGGGCCAGGTGGGTCATCAGGCGGAGGGATATCCTCATGGACTTCCTCCTCCTCATGGACTTCCTCCTCCTCATGGACTTCCTCCTCCTCATGGACTTCCTCCTCCTCATGGACTTCCTCCTCCTCATGGACTTCCTCCTCCTCATGGACTTCCTCCTCCTCATGGACTTCCTCCTCCTCATGGACTTCCTCCTCCTCATGGACTTCCCCCTCCTCATGGACTTCCCCCTCCTCATGGACTTCCTCCTCCTCATGGACTTCCCCCTCCTCATGGACTTCCCCCTCCTCATGGACTTCCCCCTCCTCATGGACTTCCCCCTCCTCATGGATTGCTTTGTCGATTGAACTCGCAGATGTAAAGAAAATCCTTGCAACTTCGTTTTTATAAGCTGCGTATTCGTCACTGTTGGGTTTGTCTAGATATCCGGAAAACTTTTGTAAAATTTTACTTGTTCCCATCTCTTTCATGACGATATTCAGGAAGCAACGATGTTTTTCTTGATCCTGGTCAGTGACAGGCTCTCTGATTGCCTCAGCATTCGTACTGATTGCACAATACTGGCAAGGAGACTTCTCTCGATCAATTTTGCCGTCTTCCTTCGTGGTCCAGTTAATGTATCCATCTGCATTTTGAGGTCTGTACAGACCAGTTATATTCGTATCTGTGTTTGCTTTTGTTTTGCCTGCCGATCTAATATCAAGCCCTGTTATGTAAGCTTCTCCACAGAAGCCAGCGATGCACCTCACTATGCTCTTGGCGGTTGCGGCGTCAACGTTATGTGAAACTTCAGAGTCTTTCCCCATCTTGTCTCGAACGGTGTTGTTTAGATCTTGGGCGACTCCAATTTTCTTGCTCCCGATATCTAGAATTTTGAGTACTTCAGAATTGAATGTCAGAGCTCCCCTTGTTTCATAATTTTCAAATTTCTTGACATCCTTGGCACTTGCGGCTAGCTGATTATTTCTATTAACAACGTTTCCGACGTTGGTGCTCATACTAGTACTCATATTCCACCCAATCCTTTGGGGGAATAGAGTAAAAATATTTCAAAAAATAGCAAACGAATAGCAACTAACGATGCATGAAAAGTGATGATCAAATTCTCAAGCGTTTACTTTAGGGCAACGAGTAAATAGGGATGAAGTTTTGAGAAGAGGAGCAACAACAAACAAAAGTCCCTCAGGAAAAGACTAGGCAAACTACGGCACATCGGAGGCCTGACGACCGTTGCTTCCTTCCAGACCTGGCGGAGTTAGCCGGCTCGCAATTGCATAGTACCCAGTCCGAGGCCACTCTTCTAACTTCATCTACGCTGTCAATCTCGGAGTTAAAAATTAATTGAAGCGCTGAATTGATGTGTGATTTGGACTTCCCTTGTAAGCGGTTTTAGTTACGTTCGCTGCGATGGTTGATCTGACTTACGTCCCAGGAGATTTGGAGAAAAAATGGTATGCGCAGTGGACCAATGCCGGGCTGTTTCATAAAAAAGTAGACCCTAAACGTACGGCGTATGCTATCGTGATCCCACCGCCGAATGTAACGGGAATCCTTCATATGGGCCATGCCCTTAATAATACCCTCCAGGATGTGTTGGTTCGCCGCGCGCGACAAAAAAATCGGTCCGCCGTTTGGATCCCAGGTACCGATCATGCAGGAATTTCTCTCCAAATAAAGGTCGAAAAAGAACTCCTAAAAGCAGGAAAATCGCGTCGTGAAATGGGACGTGAGGCGTTTTTAGAACATGCACGGGCTTGGCGTGAGAGAAATGGCAATACCATTCTCGAACAACTCAAGCGACTCGGTGTTTCGTGTGACTGGTCCTCGCTTAAATATACACTCGATCCGGATTATGCTCGCGCAGTACAAATAGCGTTTGTGAAGCTCTATCAGCAGGGGCGAATTTATAAGGGCCTTCGCATGGTCAATTGGTGTCCCGTCAGTCAAACAGCGCTCAGCGATGAAGAGGTCATTATGCGTCCTCAGGCTTCCACACTCTATTACGTCCGCTATGAGATCGTTGAAAAGCCCGGGGAATTTTTAACCGTCGCCACGACACGTCCGGAAACGATTCCAGGCGATACCGCGGTGGCAGTACACCCAGAGGATGAGCGCTATCAGGCCTATATCGGATTACACTGTTGGCGGCCGATCGAGCGCAAAGAGATTCCGATTGTAGCCGACGCCGCCGTGTTGAAGGACTTTGGAACAGGTGCACTGAAAGTAACGCCAGCACACGATATTGTGGACTTTGAAATCGGCCAGCGCCATCAACTCGAAGCCATTAGCGTCATCGACCCAAGAGGGTATATGAATGCTACTGCCGGTGTACTCGCCGGTCTCGAACGTTTTGAAGCCCGTAAACAGGCCGGAATTTATTTGAAACAAAGTGGCCTCCTGGTGAAAGAGGAGGCGTATGAAAATAATGTAGGATTTTCAGAGCGTGCAAACGTACCGATTGAGCCGCGGCTATCACAGCAGTGGTTTTTAAAATATCCCCGCGTAGAGGAGGCGAAGCGGGCAGTGGCCGAAGGGATCATTCAATTCCGTCCCGAGCGTTGGGCCAAAACTTACCTCTATTGGCTCGATAATCTGCGCGATTGGTGTATCAGCCGGCAGTTATGGTGGGGACACCGTATTCCGGTATGGTACCGCAAGCACACAGATCGCGATGATCCTCAAAATTGGCATGTCTCGGTTGATGGTCCGGCCGACCCCGAGAATTGGGAACAAGATGAAGATGTACTAGACACGTGGTTTTCGTCAGCGATTTGGCCGATGGGGGTTTTTGGCTGGCCGGATACGGAGGCGATGCAGCGTAACGGGTTTTCATATTTTTATCCGACAACGGATCTCGTCACGGGGCCCGATATTATCTTTTTCTGGGTCGCACGGATGATCATGATGGGCTTAAACTTTTTAGGCACAGGAGAAACACTCTCATCCGAAGAAATCCGCAAAACGATTCCATTTCGCAACGTCTATTTTACCGGGATTGTTCGCGATCATTTAGGAAGGAAAATGTCCAAGAGTTTAGGCAACTCTCCCGATCCACTTGATTTGGTCGATAAATACGGTGCGGATGGGTTGCGTTTAGGGCTCTTACTCATGTCACCTCAAGGTCAGGATGTCTTATTTTCTGAAGAGCGTGTCGCGCTTGGCAAAAAGTTTTGCACGAAGTTATGGAATGCCTTTCGCTTCCGGCAATCACATCCCACAGAGAGCGATCGGACTTCGTTAACGGCGATTATCGAGCCAATCGATATCGAACAGCTTGAAGCGGATGACCGTGCGATTTTATGGAGACTCATCACAACCGTTGAAGCATTTGAACGCGCGATGGAGGCTTATGAGTTCAATCGTGCGGCGCAGATCATTTATACCTTTTTCTGGACACACTATTGCGACTGGTACATCGAGATTTCAAAGACCCGGGCTTCGGCGACGGTTTTAGCGGTTCATGATCTGATTTTACGTCAATTGCTTTTGTTATTACACCCGATGATTCCGTTTATCACGGAAGAACTCTGGCACCAGCACGCCTATGGCCAACAGTTTATCGGTGAGGTGTTGTTGGAAAGTTCAGAGGAGCTCAAACAGGTATTAAAGAAAATTGATTTTCAAAATGCAGATGCGTTATTAGCGGAAGTCGATGCGATCCATGAGTGGGTCGTTGCAGCACGTGCGCTTAAGGCACAGTTCGGACTTTCTTCGACAAAAGATGTACCGCTTTATTATCAGGCGGAAGGGGGGGGGCAGGTGACTCTCGAACGACATCTCGACCAACTCAAAGCGCTCTTAAAAACTCAAAACATCAAACTGGTCGAGCGGCCGCTACAACTTCCGATGAGTACTGTTGGCTTAGGAACGATTTATATTGGATTAACCGAGAGCCTTGATGTTGAAGCCGAGAAAGCGCGCCTGACACAAGCGCTCGCACAGGTCGTAAAGCTGATCGAACTCGGTGAGCAAAAACTGCACAACGAAAATTTTTTAGCGAGTGCGCCCGAAAAGGTCATCCAGGGAGCACGCGACCTATTGGCCGAGAATTTCGCTAAAAAGACACAGCTTGAAGAAACCTTAAGACGCCTGTCGCTAGTCCTATAATTTTTTTTGATCAATGAGAAAATTTGCAATCACACCAACCCGTAGCGAAAATTACCCGGAGTGGTATCAGCAGGTCGTTCGTGAAGCCGATCTTGCTGAAAATAGCGAGGTACGCGGGTGTATGGTCATAAAACCCTGGGGGTATGCGATTTGGGAGCAAATGCAAAAACGCCTCGATGCGATGTTTAAGGCGACGGGACATCAGAATGCCTATTTCCCGCTATTTATCCCGTTACGCTACCTCGAACAGGAAGCAGAACATGCCGAGGGATTTGCGAAAGAATGTGCTGTTGTAACGCATTCAAGGTTACAGGCGACGGAGGAAGGGAAATTAATTCCGACATCACCGTTAGAAGAGCCACTTGTGATACGTCCGACATCGGAAACCATTATTGGTGCATCATTTGCGCGCTGGGTGCATTCGTATCGCGATTTGCCGATTTTAATCAATCAGTGGGCGAATGTAGTGCGCTGGGAGATGCGGACACGATTGTTTTTACGGACATCGGAATTTTTGTGGCAAGAAGGGCATACGGTTCACGAGACGGCCGAAGAAGCTCAGGAGGAGGCGCAGCGAATGGTCGAAGTCTACCGAGATTTTGCCGAATATGATATGGCGATGCCGGTATTGTGTGGCGAAAAGACGGCCGCAGAACGTTTTGCTGGCGCAGTCCAGACCCTTTGTATTGAAGCGATGATGCAAGATGGGAAGGCGTTGCAGGCAGGGACCTCACACTTTTTAGGGCAGAATTTTGCCCGTTCGAGCAATATTCGCTTTATCGATCGCAATAACCAAGAACAATTTGCTTGGACCGCATCCTGGGGTTCATCGACGCGCTTGATTGGAGGGTTGATTATGACGCACTCCGATGATGATGGGCTGGTTTTACCGCCACGTCTTGCGGCGTATCACGTCGTTATTTTGCCAATCATTCATCACGAAGCGGATGCCGAGGCGGTGATTACGTATTGCCGAGAACTAGAGCAACGGATGGTTGAAAGAACTTATGCCGGAGAAGCGATTCGCGTTTTTGTGGATACGAAAGATCGCAATGGTGGCGAAAAGAAATGGTCCTGGATTAAGAAAGGTGTGCCGTTGATTTTAGAAGTTGGGCCACGCGATCTCAAAAACCGCTCGGTGTACGGCCTGCGCCGGTATACAATGGAATCGTTTTCGATGCCTGTGGAGGAGTTTTGGGAAAAATTACCGACGGAATTGCAGTCGATTCAGGAAGGATTACTGGAGCGAGCGCGGGCGTTCCGTGATGCGCAGACGAGGACGATTCATACGTTACCGGAGTTTGAAGACTTCTGGGCGACGGCAAAGGGCGGATTTGTTGTAACTCATTTGTGTGAAGATTGTGCGATTGAAGCCCAGATGAAAGAACGCTACAACATTACGATTCGCTGTGTTTTGCCGGATACGGACGAAACGAGCCCGTGCTTCTATAGCCAGCAGCCGACGGCACGACGTGTTGTGTGGGCAAAATCTTATTAGAGCATCGATCGAACAAGGTGCGCAAACTGTTCCGCCGCATCGGGGACGAATGTAATTTCGAGTGCACGTTGCATCGCGCTGGACATTGTTTTGGAGTCGAAGAATTCTAAAATCTTCGGTGCTAGACGGTCGATTTCATCTTGTTCGACCATCGTTGCAACGCCAAGTAATTCTGCTGCACGGGCATTAGCACGTTGGTGTTGATCGGCTGCAAGCGGGTAGGGGACGAGGATCATCGGGCGCTTGCAATAACGGCATTCCGCGATTGCGCCTGCACCGGCACGCGAAATCACGAGATCGCTTGCACGAATCGCGAGGTTCATCTCGTGACAAAAGGGGAGCATATGGAGCGTACAATCTTCGTGGTTGACCGCGTACTCTTGGCGCATAGCCGTTCCGGCGATACAGTAAAAATCGAGGTTATGATGGGCGAATTTCGAAAAGTTTTGTTCGGCCCATTTGTTCAGCGAAAGGGCACCATTGCTACCGCCGAGGATTAAGACAATTTTTTTGAGTGCTGGCCAACCCAATTGTTCACGTGCATCTGCCTGAGAAATCGCGACAAATTCCTTCCGAATGGGATAGTCTAAGGAAACCGTTTTAGTTTGATATTTGTGGCGTTTTAAAAACACCTCTGGAGGAAGGATAATTTTGTTGGCAAATTTTGCTAAAACGCGTGTCGATTTCCCCGGGATCTGATTCGATTCGTGAAGGATAATCGGTATGTGTCGCATCTTTGCGGCTAATACAAATCCTAGAGACGTAAAGCCCCCAAAGGAAATGACGAGATCGATATGTCGTTGTTTGAGAAATTTATATGCAAACCGGAGCGAGGTGAGTTGGGAGCGTAAAAATCGTCCGAGGGCAAGAGGGGACATGTGAAATGGAGCAGCTCCAATACGAATAAATTCAAACTGTGGATATTTTTCCGTAAAAAGGGTATCGACCTGTTTATGACTAATAATGAAGGTACAGCGATGCTCGGGAAGTCGCTCGGCAAGCGCAATTGCCGGCGCAATATGCCCCCCAGATCCTCCACAGGCCAGTAGGATATTCATAGGGAATACAATAGAATCCTCATAAAGCTTGCAACGCTATAGCATCATTGAGGGTGTGAATTAGGCTTGAAAAGTTTTTGAGGAGGCGTAGGGTCACGAGGATACGCTAGCAGGATTCTCTGCCGCAGGCCTTCGAAAGCGGTGATATCGGTGAGGTACTGATACACGGGCGATCGGGTGATCGTCTGCCTGTGAAATGAGTCTAAAAATGTCGAAAGTAGAATATCTCGAAAAAAGTAAGATCATTAATGAATACCAGGTACACGAAGGTGATACCGGGTCGTGTGAGGTCCAGATCGCACTGTTAACGGCGCGAATTACCCACCTCACTGAGCATCTCGCGGTTCATAAAAAGGATTTCCATACGCGTCGCGGTCTGGTAACGATGGCAAATCGCCGGCGCAAGTTATTAAATTATCTGAAACGCACGGACTTTAACAAATATGGGGAGCTTTTACAGCGCCTCGAACTCCGCCGATAGTACGATGAAACAACGTTTTAGTGTGGAGGGTGGGGGCCTATCGTTTTCAACCGGTACCCTAGCACTTCAAGCAAATGGTTCTGTCGTCGTAACGCTCGGCGAAACAAGTGTGTTTGTCAGTACGGTTGCGGCGAAAACTTGTTTTCCAGGACAGGATTTCTTCCCCTTAACGGTTGATTACCGGGAACGATTTTCGGCTGCTGGAAAATTCCCGGGCGGTTATCAGAAGCGCGAAGGGAAGCCTTCGGAGAAGGAAATTCTCATTTCTCGCCTCTGTGACCGTCCATTACGACCGCTCTTTCCCGAAGGGTTTATGAACGAAGTTCAGGTCATTGGCATGCTCTTATCAGCAGATGGTAAGAACGAAGGCGATATCCTGATGGTCAACGGTGCTTCAGCGGCGCTTGCATGCTCCGATATTCCCTGGTACGGTCCAATTGGCTGTGTTCGTGTAGGCGAAATTGATGGGGAATTTGTCGTCAATCCGACAAACGAAGAAATGCTCCATTCGCGTTTAGATCTAATTTATGTCGGGAATGAACGCGATATGATGATGATCGAAGGGAATGCCGACCAGCTTCCAGAAGATCGTTTTATCGAAGCGCTTGCCTTTGCGCACGAGCAGATTCAGCCCATTATCCAAGCTCAGAAAGAACTCGTACAGCTTTCTGGAAAAGCGAAGCGGAATTTTGAACTCCATACGGTTCCGGATCATGTCATGGAGATCTGCCAAAAGTTTGAAGAAGATCTCGCCGTCGTCATCTTCCAGCCAAATAAGATCCAACGGGAACGTGATGTTGATCAGATTGAAGCGAAAGTTCGAGAAGAGGTTCTCAGAACAGTTGGTGAAGCCGCTTGTGACGAAGTTCAGGTTAAGATGGCACTCGAATCGATCAAGGAGTCGCTCTATCGGAATAACATTTTAGACAAAAACCGGCGGGTAGATGGACGTGCGATTGATGAAATCCGTCCGCTTCATTGTGAGACCAATGTTTTACCACGTGTCCACGGAACGGCACTCTTTGAACGTGGAGAAACCCAAGCACTCGTCAGCCTAACCTTAGGCTCTTCGCGTGATGTCCAAGAACTCGACGCCATTACCGGCGGTATTAAAACCAAGACCTTTGTTCTACACTATAACTTCCCGCCTTACTGCGTTGGAGAGACAGGGCGAACAAATGGTGTTGGACGGCGGGAGATTGGCCATGGTGCGCTCGCGGAACGTTCGTTATCACCGGTCGTCCCTTCGGAAGAAGTTTTTCCGTATTCGATTCGAATTGTTTCAGATATTATGGGATCGAACGGGTCCTCTTCAATGGCATCGGTTTGTGGCGGTTGCTTGGCGTTGATGGACGCCGGTGTGCCGATTTTGGCCCCTGTTTCCGGTATTTCGACAGGATTAGTAACCGAGTTCGACGAGTTTGGCAATTTGCTGCGACATGTTGTTTTGACGGATATTATCGGCGATGAAGATCATTTCGGCGACATGGATTTCAAAATCTGTGGTACGGCGAATGGCATTACAGGTTTCCAGCTCGACCTGAAAATTAAAGGACTCCCTTTGGAAGTCGCGAAAGAGGCGATCTATCGTAATAAGGAAGCACGGGCAAAGATTTTGGAAGTCATGCTTGCCGCACAACCCGGAGTCAATCCGTGTTTGAAACCTTCCGCACCAGGGTTTCGAGAAGTCCAAATCAACCCCGAAAAAATCGGTGCATTGATTGGCTCTGGTGGAAAAAATATCAAGCGTATCACGGAGGAAACCGGTGCACAGATCGATATTAACGAAGACAATAGCGGTCGTGTAATGATCTTTGCGCCTAACCAAGAGGCACTCGATCGAGTTTTAGAGGAAATTAACCTCATGAATGCCGAGATCGAAGTCGGGAAGACCTACAAGGGTATCGTAAAATCGATTAAAGATTTTGGTGTCTTTGTCGAATGCCTCCCCGGGAAAGAGGGGATGGTCCATGTTTCAGAACTTGCGGATTTTCGCGTCGAAAATGTCGAAGACGTCTGCAAACTCGGAGACGAAATTATTGTGAAGTGTATCGGTGTAGATGATCGGGGTCGCGTACGTTTAAGTCGGCGCGCGGTGATTTGTGTCGCTAAGGGGGAGGATTACACAGCTAGCCGTCAACCAAGGCGCTCACCTTCACGAGAAAGTCGTCGTCGATAAAAATTCAGGTTGTTTTAAAAATGCGGATGTATGGTAGGTAGTATAGAAGGTGCCAAGGTAGGAGGTGTCCAGTGAGTGTGGGTGCGAAGCAGATTTGCATTATTGTAGCTTGGGGGGCGTACGATGACCTCGGGTTTCGCCAGGTAGCGCGTCGTAGCGATTCTTCGGAAACTGTGGAAACCTCGGAATCCGAAGAACACAGCTGCTAGGCTAAGTACTGCATTCAAAAAGGCTTGCTTCGGAACAAGATCTATTTTACTTTTCAGAAAAGGGGAAATTTATGTCGCGAGTTTGTTTTATTACGGGGAAAAGCCAGGTGAAGGGGAGCCGTATTCGCCGGCGTGGTCAGACGAAAAAGAGCGGCGGAATTGGTACGCACATCATTAAGCGTACACGCCGTGTTTTCAAAGCTAATCTCCAGCGAGTGCGCATTGTGCTTCCTTCTGGTCAGGTGAAGCGCGTATTGGTTTGTGTCAAAGCCATCAAGGCGGGCAAAGTCCAAAAGGCGGCGTAGCTTTTAAGTCCATTTTTTTAGTATACCGTCGACATTCGCAATGGTGCCGGCGGTGATTTGGTCTCCCGTAATCCAAAGCGAGGTGGCGTTTTCGGGAAATTCAGCCGTTCGGATGCGCGAGTAGTAGACGTAATCGTCGCCGGTGCATTCGATGGGTGTTTTATCAGCATGAATGAGTGTTGGTGATTGAGAAAGACATTTTTGGATAGTCGCAGGGGAAATGTTTTGGCGGAACTGGGCAGTAAGTGCAATGCCGTGACCACGTTCACAGGAAACACGCACACAGGTCGCCGAAATTTTTAGATCGGGCTGTTGGAGTAACTTTTTGCTTTCACGAACAATCGATTCTTCCTCGCCCGTGTGTGGCGAATTTTCAATTGGATCAATCCAGGGAGTACAGTTGTGGGCTAGTGGAACAATGGACCGGTCGCTAGATATTTCTGTTGTAAGCTGTTGCTGCCAGGCTTGAACTGCGCGCCAGCCTGCTCCCGAAATTGACTGATAGGTGCTGACCAAAAAACCTTTTAAAGGAAATTGCCTATGAAGTGGCGCAAGTACCTTGGCGATTAATGAGGTTGTACAATTTGGACAAGCAATAATAGGTGCATTTTTCGGAAAATTTTCTTCATTAACACCGGCGCAAAACAAAAAAACATTGAGATCCAGGCGGAAAGCAGCGCTCAAATCAATTACACGGCAGGAATGGCGCAGGGCGTGAGGGATATACTCCTTAGCCGTTGGAGCCGAGGTTGCAAAAATCGCCCAATCGAGGGATTTGAAAATTCCGGGACCTATGGACGCTACTGGAAATAATTGATCCTTAATAGTAATCGCTCGCGTCAGAGAGTGTGATGACGCGTATAAAAAAAGCCGCATGGAGGGCTTTTTTCGAAAAAACTCCACCAAATTTCGTCCGATAATTCCAGTTGCGCCAATAATGCCGATATTTAGGGTCATGGGATGTCCTTCGAGCATCATGAGCGGATTCAATTGGTTTGTCGAGACTTAGGCATGACCATGACACCGCAGTGGCTTTATGTATCGATTGCGCAAAGCCTGATGTATGCCTATCTCGGAAAAAATCTGGAGGATATTTTTGTGATTTCCACTTCGGTATATGGGATCAATTCCCTAAAAAATTCTTTCGGTACGCCACTGGGGTTACATGCGATTGCGGACAAAATCGGCGACAATGCACCGCTCAATACGGTTTTTATCGGTCGCCAAGAGACGGGAAAATGCGCCAAAGATTTTCCTGACTGGCAAACAAAAGGCTATGTAACTACACGAATTCTACGCCTACAAGGACTCGAATCTGGCAAAAATCAAGGAGGTAATGTCGATACCTATGCGCGTTATATTTATATCCACGGTATTCCTAACGAGACAAAAATTGGAACGCCTTGTACGCATGGTTGTATTGGTATGCTCAATCGTGAAATTATCTATCTTTTTAAAAAAATAAAGGCGAACAGCCTCGTACTGATCGCCGATGAATGAAAACGAGCTAATGGAAGTTCTTAGTTCACAGGTTCTGGATTCTTATGGAAGAATGATTTTATACGTTCCCAGGTTCGGTTGAAGAACCCACCTGTCGATTGAAGGCCCCTTGAAATCGGGTCTTTGTAATGTTGGTACGTGGACTGGCATCCTCCTAATATGATCGAAGTCGCAACCGTACCTGCAACGGTATTTTTTCCCCAACGAATCCAAGTCTCGCGCGAAATTCTCTTGCGAAGCTCCGAGCTACTCGAGGTAGGGAGTTGATAAATGGTATTTGCGGGGAGGTATGGCAGCGAGAAAACAAGGCGTTTCTTATGGATATTGTTAATGATAATCGCAATGCGGGGATCATTTTCGATTTTATTCAACATATAGGCGTCACTACCGCGACCGGTGTAGCGAGAAAATACTTCTTCTGAAAATTCGTCATTATTTTCGGCATTAATGTAAATTCGCCTCACAACCATGTCCTGATGCGGAAATTTATTTCCAAGCTCGAGGTACAACACGGGACATCCTGCTAAAGATGAAAGTGAACGTAACGATACCGGAACCGAGCGCTCGGAGGCATAACTGTGAGCTTTCTGCTCATCCCTCAAACGTGTACGAACTTCGGTCCGTTCATTTTCGGTTATTTCGGATAGCGCTTCCAATTCCAAGGGTTGCTCAATAAGTAATCGTGAAAGGGCAAGCAGTTGACTTCTTAGGGATTGTTCATTCTGCAGAGTTTTCCCTTCGCCTTGAATCTCAAACGCGTACAACCGGGCATCGAATTGTGACGAAATGCGGCATTCCCGTGGCGTTAGGTCGATAAACTTATCTTCCATACGGCAGATCATAAGCGAATCGTGCTCATGGGGATACTTTTGTGAAACCGAAGGACTGCGACGACTATTACCATTACTTGCTCCTGTTTGTGGTGTGTTGGCATCTATCGTTATATCGCGGACAAGAATATTGGGGGCAAGTGCGCCTGATGAAACAGCTTCTTCACGGAAGTCGGTAGGTTCTCCACCAATAATCGATATTCCGCCTTCACCTTGATGAATAGTACCCGTTCCCCGAATCTCAAAGGCACAAATCTTGGAATTTGGCTGCCCTTGAATCGAGACATTCCCTTCGCCGTCATCAACATGAAAGGCTATAGACGAATCATGCTCTTGGTCGGAGTGCTGAGCGGGAACTGGGCTATGCCGATCGCCATCATCATCCAAATCTGCTCGGGCTATTACATCTTTGCCAGGAGTTTTGGGTGCCGATTTCCGAACGGGAGCTTCTTCCTCCCAAGAATCCGATGACTCTACGGTTTTACGCGGTGTTGTTTTTTTAGAGGCACTTCGTGGCGTTTTAGGAGATTTTGTTTTCGCAGCAACAGATACCTTGGGGGTAGAAGCGCTGTTGCCTTTCTTGACACTTGCAAACAAACCACCCGCTGACCACGTTGTTAGAAATAACAATGCGAGCGTTTTCGTCGTATTATTTGAGATTCGATGATCCATAAAGCTAAACCAGCCCGCATCCCAAAAAATCAACGCTTATTGTCAATAAAATACTAAAAATTGAGGCGCTATCTTAGTATCCCTGATCCTGTCGTTCGTGATTAATCTTATTTTTTTCGAGATAAATGCGATAGAAATCCTCCGCTGAGAGGTCGAGAACTTGTGCTAAAGAGATGACAAAATGGAAGAGATCGATAATTTCCATGCGCGCATTATCGTAGTCGAATTGCTGGTGTTTTTTCCACCACTTCCAGGGAACACAGTCGATGAGTTCAGATGCTTCTTGTTGGAGTGCGCGTGTATAATTCAATACCCACTGAATTTGTTCTTCACGGCTTAGTCCACTTGGCTTAACACCGATGCGGCGATTGAGTTCAGCTTGAAGCGAGAAAATAGTATCGAGTTTATCCATAACTGTTTAGTGAAAGTATGCTTCGAAAATTTGGTGTGCAACCGGCCCTGCGGTTTTACCGCCGTAGTAGTTGTCGTTGGAAGACGTCTCCTGAATTGCCACGGCGAGGGCAATAGTCGGTTTTTCGACAGGCGCAAACCCAATAAACCACGCGACATTGCGACGTTCTCCGTGCTCCCAGACTTGAGCAGTACCACTTTTCCCGGCGATGGCAATATTTTTGTACTGCGCGCGGCGACCGGTGCCAGAGCGGACGACTTCCTGGAGTGTTGTAATCAGCTGGCGATAATCTTTATGGTTGAGTCCGATTGTTGGCGCCGTTTGCGTATGGTGAGCATCGTGCAGAATATGGGGACGCGTAAAAGTTCGATTTGCAGCAATACTCGCAATAAAGCAGGCCATCTGCAGGGGTGTTACAAGAGTATATCCCTGTCCGATTGCGGTATTTGCGGTGTCGCCGCCGAACCATTCACCGAGCTTTTTTTGCTTCTTCCACTCGGGATCGGCAATGGTCATGCGATGGGTTTCGAAGGGGAGTTCGATGCCGGTTGGCTGATCGAGACGAAAACGCCGAGCTTCCTGGGCGATATTTTGAATTCCGCACTCCTGACTGCGCCGATAATAATAGACGTTGCAGCTTTTCTTCATCGCCGCTGCGAGCGAGACCTGGCCGTGCGCAGTTTTATGATCGCAATGAAAGAGCCGTGTCCCGATCTTTGTTTTCCCCGGACAATTCTCGGTATCGTTGGCGTCCCAAGTCGCAATGTTGTTCCGTAAAAAGGCAATGCTGGAAATAATTTTAAACGTCGAGGCAGGGGGATAGCAACCCTGAATTGCGCGATTGAGCCAGGCACCACGTTGCGTAATCTCTTGAAAAACGTTTTTTGGGATTTTTGGTGAAAGCAAGTTGGGATCGTAAGCTGGTGTATTGGCCAAAGCCAGTACTTCGCCAGAAGAAACATCTAAAACGATGGCGGAGCCTTGATATCCTGAAATGGCCTTTTCGACCGCTTGCTGCAGACGAATATCGATACTCAACTGACATTCTTTCCCTTTTTCTGGTGCAATCCGTTCGACACACTCGCTACGGAATCCGACGGGATCGACAGCAAAAATTTCCTCGCCATCGATACCCGATAGTTGCGCGTTTTGGGATAATTCAATGCCGGTTTTTCCAGCGCGATGGCCCGTGAAAAAACTGCGCAACTCTTTGGAGGTTTGGGGGAGATCGTAGGCCATTGAAACGTAACCCAATACGTGGCAAGCTGCAGAACCATAGGGATACTTGCGACAATAATTTGTAGCGATGAAAAGAGGTGAATTAACCGGAAGTTGGTCTGTTAGGCGAACATATTCCTCCGTCGTTAGATTGGAAAGGAGGGTGAAGGGGGCAAGTAGCGATTGATGGTAGTGGTGCTCAAGTTTTGTGATATCTAAGGTCTCATGGCGGTGTGTGATTGCATTTGCTCGATCGAGATGTCGTTGCACGACAGATTGACGGGCCTGTTGTTGAAATTTAACGCGATCGATCGGTTGTTTTTTCTGCCGATGTTCTTGGAGAAAATTGAGGTACTGTTCTCGAATTTCTTTTCGAATACTATCAAAATAAAGGTGAAGCTCAAACAGTGGCTGATCGCAGGCAATAACGCGCCCCTGGCGGTCTAAAATATCGCCACGTGGTGCCGGTAAAAAAACACGGCGCTGGGTCTGGTACTTTCCTTTCTGAAGGAAGTAGCTGTGCTGCGTGACCTGGCGGTAAAAAAGTCCTCCGATAAGAAAAAGAAAAATCCCCAAAAGGATGAAACACAGCAAGAAAATGCGCTGCTCTGCTAAAGACTTTTTGGCGGGATCCACGGATAGAAATTAGAGCGTCCCGTAGAAGCGATCGCCAAAATCGCCGAGGCCGGGGACGATAAAGTTCTGTTCGTTAAGCCCTTGGTCGAGTGCGGCGGCGTAAAGCTGCGAGGACGGAAAATTTTTCATTAAATGTTCGACGCCTTCTGGAGCAGCGAGAACCGAAACGAGCGATAATATTTTTGGCTGTTGCGGCGCAATCAGTGAAAACGCCAAGGCTGCAGAATGACCCGTTGCGAGCATGGGATCCAGTACGACGACATAGCGCCCTTTGATCTCTGGTAATTTTTGGTAGTAGCAATGCGCTTTCGTGGTCATTGGATCGCGCTCGATGCCAATCGTTCCAATGGTCGCTTCTGGCGATAATTCCAATGCAGGTCCTAACATTGCCGTTCCAGCGCGCGAAATAACGACAAAAGTCACCAAGTCAGCTATGGTATTACCTTCGCAAGGAGCGAGAGGGGTATTAACGGGCACAGCTTCCAATTCAAGTGGTCGCAACGCCTCAATGAGTAGAATAGACGCAATCTGTCGGCATGACAAGCGATACTCGTGAGCACACGTATCACGATTTCTCAGTTGCGTTAAAATGGATTCAGCAATCGGATGACGGACAACGTGGAAAGCCATAACTATCCTTGGGTTTCTTATAACACAAACACCATAGGAGGCAATCCACGATTACAATGGAAAGCACGAAGGAACAATAAACCTTCCAGGCTAGAGTTGCTCGATCAACGCGCGATATTCCTTGGCGCCTCGCTGAATGCGCTGGTCCGCATCGGGAAGCATCGTTCCGTAGAGAACGAAAGGTGTCAGGTACGTCATCCCCGAGTAAATTGCCATTACCTGGAAAGGACGTAAAATCTCATCTACAGTAAACTGTTCTGCGCCGCCCGAGCGATAGACCTCTGGCCCCGAGCCCACGCTTGTTGCAACGAGTAAACGCTTGCCCTTCATGCCGGGATCTTCTAAAAAACCGAGCATCAGCGTATCGATCCACGTTTTAAGGATAGCCGGTGCGCTTCCCCACCAGAAAGGAAATTGAAGAACGATTACCGATGCGGCCTTAACGCGCTCGTAGTAATTTTCTACCGTGGCAGGAATTTCCGAAAGATCCATAACGCGCACTTTTGGCAGATCCTTCACAGCGCTCAACAAAGCCGCACACGCTTTCGACTTTTCGGCAATATCGGGATGCGCCGACAAAACTAGAACATTTTTATCCATAAGTTAAACCCCTTTTTTCTGAAATCCACAAAGAGAAAAGTAGCATATTGAAGAAGTCAAGTTTGTTGTAAGGAGTTGAAAAATGTTTTATGCCGTCAAATTTTTATAGACAATAACGACAAAAATTTTTGCTTGCAAGCAAGGAGAGGTGGCAGAGCGGATGATTGTACCTGACTCGAAATCAGGCGTACCGGTAACGGTACCGAGGGTTCGAATCCCTCCCTCTCCGCCACTAGAGGTTATTGTGGCCAAAGGTTGGAATTTGGAGCGTAGCAAAGCGAAGGAATAGGTAGGCAGTCTCTTCTGTTGCTTTATTGTAGTTCTGGGAGTGAGATCTGCTAAAGACTTCTCGTTATGAACCGCGCTTTTATACTCGGGGTACCATTACTATCGATTTTAATGCAGTCATCTGCACAGTTCGGGAAAATAAACAGGATGTTTGTGTTTTTTTGTGCCTCAACGATTAGTACTATCCTTCCATTGTTTTTCTGGTATTCTCCTTTGGCTTTCCAGGATGTTCCATTAATGGGATATGGTAGGGGAATAGAGCCGCCATGTGCATGCCCCAAGTAACAGAAGAAAGTAACCTTCTTGGTATCGAATTTATGATTTTCAAGTGTACGGATGATTCCTTCGGCAATTCTTTTCCCTTCGTCAAATCCCGCATGGAGCATTAAATGAACTTCTTTCATATGAGAGTTTGCATTGTACGCTTTTTGAATTTGCCACGAGATGCTTACAATGGCTGCACTTTCATAGTCATTCCGATCTTTGGCATTGATTTCTTTGGTGCCATACTCGCTTGTGATGTATGATAGAAAGTAACTGTTGCCATAGCGGTAGCAGCGTTCTGCACCCAAGGACTCATAATTAGGAAATGTACATAATGGGACAATGCCAATTCCTATGAGAGCTTGGATCCATTTCTTCAAGTCTTTAATAGAGCTACCATTATAAGCGTAGGGATTGAGCTCATGATTTCCCAATCCCGCAATGAGAGGATAGGGAGATGTCCTTGTTTTGAGAATATCGATTGCTGCTTTGGGGTCAGTCCATGTCCCTTGGGCAGTTTTTCGTATACTATGAGTATGTTTGCTTCCGAGTTTACGTTGTTTTTTGTCAAAAGTGACACCTGTAACAGTATCACCATTGGCAATAACGATACCGTCTGTGAGTTTTGTGATGCCTTTGAGAGGTTCGGAATTCATATGAATATCCGTCATGGCATAAATCGGAAAGTCACGTGTGCCATGCGTTCCGCCGAAAGACGGTATGACACGGCCAAAAATGCTGCACACTACGGCAAAAATTTTAAAGATATTTTTCATGATTTCTCACCCAGGAAGGGACGTATTGATTCTAATAAGTGTGTACTAAAAGTCAATTTATTGTAAAATATTACGAAAAATGATTTCAAATGACCCTGGCTTTGCGTAAAATGGAGTAGATTCCCGATTGAGTTTTTTAGATAGTTGCTAGTTGTCGTAGCATGTCGAAATGCTTTTTGATCGACGGCATGAATCTCATTTTTCGCTGTTTTTACGGGATCCCGATGCTGAGTAACAACGGGTTTCCAACGAACGCAATCCTCGGCTCGGTGAAAATTTTGTGGAAAATTATTAAGACGAAACAGCCGGCTTGCTTGGTCTTTTTTCTCGATAAAGGTCGTGATCCAAAGCGCCAAGCCCTATTGCCGGCGTATAAAGCTAACCGACTCGAAGTTCCCGATCCTGTGAAGGTGCAAATTCCAGTTGTTAAGGCATTTGCCGAGGCACTTGGAGTGACAATTATCGAACGATCTCATGTCGAGGCAGACGACTTAGTCGCCTCATTTTCCCGGAAGTATCAAAATGACTTCGATCAAACAATCATTTTTAGCGCCGATAAGGATTTTGCACAATGTGTCTCAGAAAAAGTATATTTGTTAATTCCCGAATCACGTTCGGCCCAGTTGGGACATCTCCTAGATCGGCAAGGTGTATACGAAAAATTTGGCGTGTATCCCGGACAAATTGTGGATTATCTATCGCTAATCGGCGATCAGGCAGATAATATTCCTGGAGTTCAGGGTGTTGGGCCGAAAACTGCTAGTAATTGGCTGCAAAATTTCCATACCATTGAGGGCATATATAAAAATATCGCCCAAATCAAACCGACACGTTTTCAAAATTTACTACCAAATGAACGAGAAAATCTCCAACGAAATCGTCAACTAATCGCGCTCAATCAAGGCATTGAAGACATTTTTTTAGAACAAAATACCGCCAATTGGGATCAATATAACGAACTTGTAAAATTTTATAAATTTCGAACTTTGCAACTTAGAGGTGAAAAAGATCTAACGAGGCTGTAGAAGAAGGTTTTAGCGCTAATAAGTATTAAACCGGAAAGGGGAGAGTAGATGCTCCCCCTGTTAGTGTGTCTGAGTGCTCAAGTTAACGCAACTTTTTAAAGCTTCGTTTGCCACTAGCCTTTAACTGACCATAGTATACGCCCGGTTTTGGGAATACTTGCAATACTCTCTTGCCATTGATATTCAACCACTTTGCGTGGGGGCCACTGTAGTAGTGATCGTGCGCAGCGCTAGCCGTGATATAAACTTTATTTAAATCGAACTTTAATCCCTTTGAAAACGATTGAAGTCTTTGAATAACTCCAGTTGTAATTTTCTCGGACTCGCTAAGCTTCGCGTGATTTAATAGAAAAATCTCTTCCGTTTTAGAGTCACAAACTCGTTTGATTTCATCAGCTATCTTCTTAATACTCCACCGCTCGTATTGTTGTTTGTCTTCGTTCGTCATAGATTGACTGTATTCCTCAGTAGAATAGGAAAAAAAGTAGCAGTTTCCGATCTTAACGTATGGTGCTGCTCCTTTATCCCCGGGACATAAATTCGTCGGTTCTACTCCAGCAGCCGTTAAAGCCTTTCCAAATTTTTGGAGATTATCGATTTTCCCTGAAAATTCTTTAGAGTAGAATTCGTGATTGCCGTATCCCGCGACGATATGTCCGGAGGTGCCTCTACCATTCTTAAGAATGTCGATTATCTTTTGAGGTTGATCGTTCCCATGATATCCGCCGACACAACTTCCGTCAGGGTTACGTTTAACTGTTCCAACGAAGTCTCCAACTACGGCAACAATGGCTCCCGCATTTTTCAACTCAACGATTTTATTGAGAGCCACAGTATCAAAGTGGGGATCTGTGAAAATATACACTGGAACCTTGCGTGATACGCGGTACTGTTTGGATTGACTGTTACCCTGGGAGGAACTTGAAGCTTTTGCGACTTGTGCAGTTACCTTTGCCGTCGGCTGACTGTTCGAAGTCTTTGCCATCTGTGCTACGGATTGAGCGGCAACCGCAGCCTGAGGCTGTTGATCCGCAGAAACCTTTTCCCCAAGGCTGTTATAACCGTATCTCGCGAGGAACCTCTCGAAGCGGGAACTCGGAGCTGCAGAAGATACAGGTATTTGCGCGACTTGTGCAGTTACCTTTGCCGTCGGCTGACTGTTCGAAGTCTTTGCCATCTGTGCTACGGATTGAGCGGCAACCGCAGCCTGAGGCTGTTGATCCGCAGAAACCTTTTCCCCAAGGCTGTTATAACCGTATCTCGCGAGGAACCTCTCGAAGCGGGAACTCGGAGCTGCAGAAGATACCGGGTATTTGCGCGACTTGTGCAGTTACCTTTGCCGTCGGCTGACTGTTCGAAGTCTTTGCCATCTGTGCTACGGATTGAGCGGCAACCGCAGCCTGAGGCTGTTGATCCGCAGAAACCTTTTCCCCAAGGCTGTTATAACCGTATCTCGCGAGGAACCTCTCGAAGCGGGAACTCGGAGCTGCAGAAGATACAGGTATTTGCGCGACTTGTGCAGTTACCTTTGCCGTCGGCTGACTGTTCGAAGTCTTTGCCATCTGTGCTACGGATTGAGCGGCAACCGCAGCCTGAGGCTGTTGATCCGCAGAAACCTTTTCCCCAAGGCTGTTATAACCGTATCTCGCGAGGAACCTCTCGAAGCGGGAACTTGATGACTGCGCTTCAACACTTCCATGTGAAAACGCCATGTCGCCCAAGAAGCACGCCGCGATCAGAGAAATTTTAGTGATCTTTTTCATAATTGGTTGTAGTTGAAAGTGTGATATAGCCCGATGTCAAGAGTTTTTGTAAAAATTTTTTAGCGAAGCGAAAGTTATCGTTTCACACCTACCTGCCACTGAAGTCAATGACACAGTAGAACATATCTGCATGTTCGAGAGTATATTTTATCATAGCGAAACCAATATTGATATTTTTTAAACATTTTAAACTTATAGTACTTGTGTTGGTCTCCAACATTCGACCAATGAGATGTCTACTGCAAAAATTTTATTGCATCAATGGGGACGAATTGCACGGTTTGCGCTCATGACGGAAGCGGATACAGAGCTTGAAGGAAACGTTTTAGTGGTACAATCAGGATATATATCGCCGGCCTCAAATGCAGCCTTAGCGGGCGTTATTTCAAATGCCCTGAATTACGAAGCCGTTGGGGAGATTTTCGGCTCAAGAGATGGTTTCTGCGGTATCCTTAACGATGATTTAGTAGATCTTGCAGTGCAGTCACAACAGACAATCCGCGATTTGTTGTTTACCCCGGGAGCGGCATTGGGAAGTTTCCCTTGGGCGGAGCGCTCAGAGGAAGAGTTTGAGGCACTTTTACAGGCATTAGAACGTCATAATATTCGTTTCCTTTTTATCATTGGCGATGCCGAAGCCCAGGCAATCGCGCTTGAATTAACTCAATGGATGCAGGGGCGTTATGATCTACGTATTATCGCATTACCCGAATCGAATCATAACATGCTACCTTTGACAGACCACGGATTTGGATATGGCAGTAGTGCGAAGTTTGTGGCCTCGGTAGTTTCCGAGGCCTCACTTTATGCCTCGACAGTTGCGAACCACGATTGGGTCAATATTGTTGAACTTGAAGGAAACAATACCGAATGGCTGATTGCGGCTGCATTATTGGCACATCAAAGGGGGGAAAGTTCAATGCCATTATTACTACTGCCTTCGATACCATTTTCGGCAGAAACATTTCTCAATCGAGTACAATCCGAGCTAAAGTCTCATGCGGCGTGTACCGTCGTAACCGGGGCGGCGTTGATTGATCAAGAGGGGAATTTTATTGCGCACAGCAACAGCTCGGTCAACTTGCGTACCTTGCTAGAAGAATCGTTGGAAGTCCATGTAGCCGTAACGCAACTCGGGGCACTACAATGGGCAGCTGCTCACAATTTGTCTCAAACGGATATCGATGAGGCGTACATGTGTGGCAAAAAGGCGGTCGATTTTGCACTTGATGGCGTAACAGGAAAAATGGTGACGCTACTGCGGGCAGAGGGTAGCCGATACGGTGTCGAGTACGGCGTCGCGGATCTCAGCAATGTTGTTGGCCATCAAAAAGCACTCCCGGAGCACTGGTTCGGCGAAGATGGAGCATTAAATCATAATTTTATTAAGTATGCATTGCCGCTCATACAGGGAGCTGTCACATGTGCCGAAGAAGACGGATTGCCGCGTTTTGCAAAGCTCAAACAGTAGCGATTATTTGATGTGGACAAATGCCCTGTTGGTAGTAGTTTTTGCAGGTGCCGTTTGTTTAGGAGAGGTGACAGAGCGGCCGATTGTGCAACACTGGAAATGTTGTGTACCGGTAACGGTACCGAGGGTTCGAATCCCTCCCTCTCCGCCACTAGAGGTGTGTTGTGTTTTTCTGCGATTGGCGCAGTATGCAGAAGGGTTTGAGAAATAATTTTTGAATATCGGTTTTCCCTTTTAAAAAATGAATGATACGAGTGATTATTGGCAGACGTTAGAACAATTGATTCGCCAAAATGGCGTTACCATCGACCGGCCTAAAGGAACAGCACATCCCCGGTTCCCAGATCGTATATACCCCATTAATTATGGGTATATCCCGGGAACATATAGCGCGGATGGTGAGGGCATTGACGTGTTTCTAGGAACGAAGTCGGAGGAGTCGATACAGGGCATTATCTGTACTTTTGACGATATGAAAAGGGATGCCGAGATTAAAGTTCTCTATCGCTGTACGGAAGCAGAGATTCAAATTGCATCACGACTGTTATCTCATCCGCCCATGCATAGTTTGCTCATTCTACGCGACAGGACTTTGTGAAAAAGAGGCAAACTCAAGCAAAATAAACTCCATGGCCTGGGCAAACGTAGCGTTAAGACCGAGTAGGGTTTGCGCCTTCTGCAGAGTATCGATCAGCGATTGAACTCTTATTGCTGGAAAATGTCCGAGGAGCGCATTGCCAATATTGCGTCCTATCTCACGTAAGAGACGCTCCTGCAGGACTGAGACAGACTCTGTATCGCCTTCCGTGTCGAGATTTTTGAATGCCGCCATGAGAGAGTGAAGCAAACGGTAAATTTCAAATACGTTGGGCGCGTTGTTTTTCAAAAAAATTTGTTCTAAAAAATGCTGACAATCTTGAATCCAAGCCTCGATATCAGATGGCCAGATAACGGGGGCTTTGGGCAAGTGATGGAGCACACAACGGCTAATAACGGTCGGGAGAAGGCGATTTTTGGCGTCTGTAATTAGGAAAAAGTGTGTATCAGGTGGAGGTTCTTCGAGTGTTTTAAGCAATGCGTCGGCGGCATTTTTATTTAACGCTTCGGCCTGGTTAATAACAAAAACCTTTCCGATCGAGCCTTGCGGAGATTTTTGTACCTCTTCAATGAGGGCGCGAATGGCCTCAATTTTGATTTTATGCGCTTTGCCTTCTGGCGAAAGGACATGGTAATCGGGGCAAGTTTCGAGATAGTCCGTCTCTAGAAGCGTTTGGGCATACTGTTGAACGTATTGTTGTGCCTGGATAAAATTTTCAGACTCGACGATAATCGCATGAGGAATTTTTCGACAAAGCTGCGGATCCATTTTTTTAGAAATGAAAGATTTTCTGGACGTGTTCACGAATTATTGCGGCCAGATCTTCTGAAGAAAGTTTGCCATCCAGAATGACGAAACGTTTGGGTTCTGCTGTAGCCATCTCAAGATATTTTTGGCGGGCTTTTTCAAAAAAATCCGAAGATTCCTGTTCGATGCGATCTTTGGCAGTTTGGCGCTGTTGTAGGCGTTGAAATGCCGTATCGATGTCGATATCGAGTAAAAAAGTCAGTCGCGGGCGGTAATTTTGAACGGCGAAATCGTTAAGCATTTGGACGATTTCCGTCGAAAGGCCGCGTGCTGCGCCTTGGTAGGCAACGGAAGAGTCGAAAAACCGATCAAAAATAACCCATTGACCTTGCTCAATCCGTGGGGCGACAAATTCCCGGATGAGCTGTGCGCGGCTCGCTTCGTAGAGCAAAAGCTCGGTTTCGGGACACATATTATCGGCGGCGGCATCATTTTGCAGAAGTGCACGGATGCGTTCGCCAATATAGGTATTGCCGGGTTCGCGTACGGCCTGCGCCTCGATGTTCTGGTCAGCCAAAAACTGCTGCAGATACTGGATCTGTGTCGATTTACCGGTGCCCTCAATGCCCTCGAAGGAAATGATTTCACCCCGCATAATTCGCGAAGGGTAGGGAGTCGGTTATTGTCGACAAGCCAATTTATTGTGAAAAAAATCTTGCCAAAGCACCGTTGAGAAGCACGGTCAGTTGTACGCTCTGACGTGTTTGAGTCCCGTTCGTCTAGCCTGGTCCAGGACACAGGATTTTCATTCCTGCAACATGGGTTCGAATCCCATACGGGACGCCAGGTGTGACGTTTTGTATCCATTTCGGCTGATGTGGTTTGCTGTGCAGTGGTTTTAATTCGTCATTGACAAACCAGGCGACGCTTCAAGACTGTCACCAACGCCCTTATCGTCTAGCGGCTAGGACGTCAGATTCTCATTCTGAAAACCGGGGTTCGATTCCCCGTGGGGGTGCCAGGGGTGGCGTTTTTGTTAAAGGTTCCTTTTGAGGTAGTTGTTCAGCCACTTGCGATGTGGTCCGGAGAGTGTAACGGCGTGAATCTGGTTTAGTGGAATATACGTGGTATTTTCTGGAAGGTAGTTATCGGTGATATCACGTGCTTCAAAAATAATTTCCGTGATGTGTTCCTTAGCGATGGAGCGTCGGATCTGGCCAATCTGTTTAAAGGAAATCTTTTTCAGAGATTCGACTGGAAAGATGTCACGTACCGGGAGCTCGTAGATTTTGTGTAGCCGTTTTGAAGAAGCCCGGTGCAGCAAGATCGCATCGTTTTGAATCAAAATAATACGCTCGACCTGTTTTTTAATATAAGTTAATTTCTTGAATTTTGGGATATGGGGTAAGTCCAGGTTGTTTTGGTATCCGAGGCACACATTTACGATTGGACATTCGCCACAGAGCGGTGTGCCCGGTTTACAGATGAGAGCGCCGAGTTCCATGATGGCCTCATTGTAGGTGCTGCTTTGATTGGACGGCAAATAGCGTTGGGTCAATGGATCTAAACATCGTAGTGCTTGATCCTTGCTGTTAAAAGTTTGCGTAATGGCGTTGAGACGGCAGAGAACACGGATCACATTGCCGTCAATAACGGCGATTGGTTGATTTTGCGCAATCGAAGCAATGGCGCGGGCGGTGTAGTGGCCAACGCCTGGTAGCTTTTCCCATTCTGAAACCGTTTGAGGCCACGATCCTAAAAAACTCCGATCCTGGGAGACTAAATTTTGAGCTGTTTTGTGTAAATTCCGGGCACGAGCATAATAACCAAGACCTTCCCATGCTTTTACAACATCGTTCTCTGGGGCCATCGCCAACGCTTCGAGCGTCGGAAATTTCTCGATCCATCGGTTGAAGTAGGGGATCACCGTCGCGACTTGCGTTTGTTGCAGCATGAACTCCGACACGAGACGGTGATAGATTGTGCTATTCGTTCGCCACGGCATAGTTCGATGATGCACACGAAACCACTCGACGAGAGCAATTCCGATTTTTTGAGGATCCATCATTTTCAATGCAAAAAGGTTTGACGTAAAAAATCAATTGAGAAATTGCCGATTTTGTCTGTCATTGCAAATATGGCGCGTGATTTCTTAACTTTTCATGCAAGTCCGTTTGGAGAACTGGGGTTAATCGAAAGAAATCAACAGCTGAAAGCGATTGTTTTTCCAAATATCTTGTCGCCAAGCAACTTATCTTCTTATCAAATCAGTGAAACAGAACTTTTACAGGAAGTGGCACGTCAACTCAATGCCTATTTCAAAGGGAAGTTAAAAGATTTTGATTTGCCCTTGTTAATGGAAGGAACCAAATTTCAGCAAAGAGTTTGGAAGGCATTGGAGGGCATTCCCTATGGCTCAACGCAAAGCTACGGTGAAATTGCCCGAAAAGTCGGTTGCATTGGAGGAGCGCGTGCCGTTGGTATGGTGGCCCATCGTAATCCGATACCCATTATTATTCCCTGCCATCGTGTCATTGGTGCCTCTGGTAAGCTTGTAGGCTATGCCAGCGGCCTAGAAATCAAACAGCACCTGCTTGATCTTGAAAAGAAATATAAAATTGATAAATAATTTTTAAAAATTCATCCACGAAAGCGCAATATGCGGGAATTCAAAAGGAACAGGACCACTACAAAAATCGACTCCCGCTCCCACTTTCTGGTACCTGACCGGGGACTCGAACCCCGAACCAATTGATTAAGAGTCAACTGCTCTGCCAATTGAGCTAGTCAGGCAACGAAGCCGCACTATTCACTTCCACTGCGTATTGACAAGCTTTTTTTGCGGAACTCTGCGCTAGTGATAGGCTTTGATCTCGTACTTTTGGAGTTCTTTCAAGAACGCTTCACTCTCCCTTGCCCACTTTTTACGAAAATAGTCGACATCAATGGATTCGCCATTGAAAAATTTCGCGACAAATTCCATGTCACCAGCGTGCTTGCAAAAGAGCGCCTTTTTTTGCTGCTGTACCTTAGGATCGTCAGAGAGCCGATCCCATTTGGCTTTGCGTAACTCCTTTTGATACATTAGCGGAAGTTTCTTGAGGTTGTGAGCTTTCGCTGCCGCGATAACATCGATGTTCTTCGGTGTACGTAATTCCTGTCTTTTGAGGAAATCATTCCAATCGCGATCGGGGACGATTTCTTGTATTTCGGATAAGAGCACAAGACTCAGAAGGGCTGGAACGGTCGATTTGAAATCCGTAACCTCAACATGTATGCAATTTTTCGATTTCCCATGGTCATTGATTGTAACAACATCAAGCTGGCACCCCTTGAGCGCATCTGGGTAGCGTTTGATCGCGCTTAACAGACTGTTGGCATCGCGGTATGGCGAATAGACATACTTGAAAGACTGCTTTGGATCCTGTGGATTGGTGAGGAAGTAAAGGCAGCCCAGAGTATCCTGATTTACGAGAGTTGAAAGCGAGGTGATCGCATATTCGAAAATTGATGCAACATTGGGGATACTTGGTGAGAGCGACAGCGACGAATCTTTTTGATAGCGGTCCAGATCTAAAAGCGTATCGCTCCGATGGTAATTTTTGCACTCTACGATTTTGAGATCGCCCTTTTTAAGTGTTGAGGCATCACAGTGTACCGTGTGGAGGCAGTTTGGCTTTGCACAGGTTTTGCAGGGAATGTTAATTGTCTGACCGCGCTTGTGGATAAAATTCAAAAATTCTCCGAGGGTTGAGGGATAAAAGAGCGGCATCCCTGAAATCGGCCCAAGAAAGCTGACATAAGCATCTGCTATACTAGGACCGCCTAGGTAATTCCCAAGTGGATTAGGGCGATCGAGAACAAGAACGGGAATGCGATTATTGAAACATGCACACATAACGTAGAGCGCGGATGCGTAGTAGGTGTAGTAACGCATGCCAAAGCCCTGTAGATCAATTACCATGACGTCGAGCCCCCTGAGCCATGCCTCTTCGGGAGTTCTTCGACCAGTTTGATCACTGTGGGTACAATAGGTTGGGATCTTTTTATCCCTGAGATGGGCAAGCGTCTGAGGAGCAAGCATACCATCGTGCTCGGGAAAGAATACCGCCTTGAGGATAAACTCCTTGCTCTCTGCAAAAACAATTGCCGTCGAATTTCCCTGATGATCGATACCGGAGGTATTGGTCAGTAAACCGACGTTTTTACGGCGAATCCGAGAAAATTTTTCTTCCTCTAAAACATCAATCCCGAAGAGCGTTTTCTTTCTAGCGGCGATTACGGCTGTCTTATTGATATTGGGAGAAACTGCTGTCGTTCTCACTTGAGATAGCGTCGCCTTTGCTGTGAACTTTGCTGTTGAAGCTATCGAACCCTGAGAGTATATAGTAATCGAGATCAGGGAACAGAGGGCAAGTTTTGTTAGAACTGGACTATTACTATTCATAGAGGTAGAAGGGTTTAGTTTTTTCGACAAAAGCAGCGGTCGATTTTTTCCACTTTTCCTCAAAATATTGAATTTGGATCCGTTCCATCTGTACTAGCTTTTGTAATAGTTCATTGTCACCAATGTGTGCGCCAAAGACACGCAGGGTATCCTCATTGTAGAAGTAGAATTTAGTATGGCGTTGCGCGAATGCGACCATGGCGAATCCTAAAAACCCTGGAATCGTTTTACGGATATTCGTCACTTTTATTTCAACGAGGTTGGGGTTTTTTCGGTCAACTTTGAGTGAAAACCCTGAGGAGAAACGATCCTTGGTTAGTTCGTTAACGTACTGGACAATCTCTTGTGGGACGGTGTAGCGAGACGAAAATTTGTGAAAGGGAAGGCGCTTTTCCCAATCAGGCTCTGATCTAAGAAAATTGCAGCAATCGAACTCACAGCTTGAAGTGACAAGAAACATAGGTGCTGTGACGACGTACTCGTGAGCCGACTGAAGATTCGGAATATTAGGAGAAGTTTGAACCCATTTGAGGCCCGTATTTTCCCAGATCATGTCGCGCTTCCATCCTTCCATTGGAATAACTGTTAGCTTCCCATTGCGAAGCGTTTCTGCTGAGATTGAAAGTCCTGAGTGAATGACTCCAGTTACGATCTGTTGATGCGCAGTAATTCCTTCAGGAATTTCTTTACAATAGCGTGCGAGCTCGCCGATGGTCATACCGTGAAACAGTGGCATCCCTGGAATTGGGCCCCAGATCGAGGTATTTTCGGGATCCACAGGTGCCCCGCCAACATAGTGACCTCCTAGGGGATTTGGGCGATCTAAGATAATAACTTCGATATTGTTCTCAAAGCATGCCGCCATGACATAGATCATGAATGCCCAATAATTATAAAAACGCGTGCCAATTCCTTGCAAATCGACGACTACTGCATCAAGCCCTTGTAGCCATTTGTCCTTAGGCCGTGAGTTTGAGGCGTAGACCGAGTAAATAGGAATATCATCAACTTCATCTTCGAAAAAGGTCTCGAGCGACATAAAGTTGCCTTTAAGTCCATGAACTGGGGCAAATATTGCCTTTAAATTAACCCCTGGGGCATTTTTTAAGACCTTCCAGGTTTGTACTCCCTTAGAATCGATACCCGCATTATTGGTTAAAATCCCAATATTTTTTTGCTGTAGAATATCGAAACTGCGCTCCTCGAGAACATCAATTCCAAGTTTAACACAAGGAGCAACCGGACGTTTCGGGTAATAGGCGAACAACAAAAAAATACCAACGACCAATAAAGCTAACTTAAGCCAAAATCTCATGACACTAATGTACTAAAATTTTCATGAGGTCGCCGACCAAGTAAAGTGAACCCGTCACGATCAACGCTTCCTCCGAGCGAGTCTGTATGAATCGTGCAACGTTTTCAAGCTTAATGTTGCTCAGACACTGAGGGTCTATATCGGAAGGGCAACAGTCGTAAAGCTCTGTTATATTCAGGGAACGCAGGGCTTGGTGGACATAAAATGTACTCTGGGTGAAATAGGTTTTTTACAAATTGGTGATAATATCGCAAGCATCTTTTGTGCACGTTGAACAGTATTGGACCCAAAAATTAAAATGGGCGGTTTCGGGAGGTTTTGTATCTCGCGAGCAACGGCGTAGGCACCTTCTTCATTATGAGCGCCATCGAAGGTGACAGTTTTGCCCTGGTAAACGATTTTTTGCCAGCGTCCGGGCCAACGAAATTGTTGAATACCTTTCAAAATCTTCGCATTCGGAATGGGTAAAATCCCTTTATCATTCAGTAACTCCGCAACGGTTTGTGCCGTTGATGCGTTGTAATTTTGGTAGTCCGCTGTCGTTGCATTGAGCAGGTGATTACTGGGAGAGGAGTAGAGTGCTGCATGCCGCGCTTGCGCGACATCTTGGATCGTTTCAAGTACTTTGCCTTGAATATTGCGGCCTGTTACGACAAGCCCGTTGGTTTTAATGATTCCTGCCTTTTCGCGGGCAATTGCGGAGAGGGTGTGTCCCAGGGTTTTCTCGTGGTCAAAGGCGATTGTTGTGATTATCGAACAAGACGTGTTTTTAAGGGCATTGGTAGGGTCAAGGCGTCCACCGAGACCCACTTCGATAACAGCAACATCGACTTTCTTTTCGAGAAAATAACGTAGAGCGATTGCCGTCATGTATTCGAAAAATGTGATGGCGTCTTCAGGCTTCTCCTGTTCTAGGTTTTCCGCTATCGTATGAACGGTTTGGAATGTTTGAACAAAATCTTCTTTGGATATGAGATGTCCATCGATTTGAATGCGTTCTAGTAGTGAGACAAGATGAGGAGAGGTGAAGAGCCCTGTTTTGTACCCACCATGGCGGTAGATGGACTCCAGCATTGCCGATGTCGATCCCTTACCGTTAGTCCCCGCAACATGAACAATTTTGTAGGGTGGCTGACGTATTTCGAGCCGCTTGAAAAGTCTTATAACGCGATCGAGTCTCCACTTCCCACTGTGTGGATTGGGACGACGATAAAGGAAATGCAAAATATCTTCAAAATTGCCGGCTTCCACGATTTTAGCGATACATGGAACGCAGGAGAAGGGCAAGTCTCGATTTCATCTCCAGACGTGGCACGATCTGGTCGATAAGGCCGTGTTTCAGTAAAAATTCAGCCGTTTGAAACCCTTTTGGGAGTTTTTGCCGTGTAGTCTCCTCGATAACACGCGGCCCCGCGAATCCAATCAATGCACCTGGTTCAGCAATGATGACATCCCCTAAGGACGCGAAACTCGCCATAACACCTGCCATTGTTGGATTGGTCAGCACGGAAATAAATGGTAACTTGGCTTCCGCGAGCTTGGCAAGGGCGAGAGAGGTTTTGGCCATTTGCATGAGGCTAACAATGCCCTCAAACATACGGGCACCTCCCGAAGTTGAAACGATGACGACGGGAATTTTTTTCTTAATGGCGAGCTCGATTACACGTGTTATTTTTTCCCCCACAACAGATCCCATACTGCCGCCCATGAAGTTAAAATCCATAACTGCGAGTCCCAGTGAGATCCCATGAATTGTCGCTGTCCCTGTAACAACTGCATCGTTGAGTCCACTTTTACTTTGAGCATTCAAAAGCTTGTCGGCGTAGGAAATGGTGCTGTTAAAACCCAGAAACGGCGTCGATAATAGCGGCGCATTGGTCTCGTTAAACGAGCCAGCGTCCGCAAGAAGGCGAATACGCTCACGCGCTGAAAGCGGGAAATGGTATCCACTCTTAGGAATGACCATCCAATTATTTGCCAGCTCCTTAGAATAAACCATTTCGCCCGAAATCGGGCACTTAATCCATACATCCTTGGGGATGTCGTTACGTTTTGTATGGTTAGCATTCTCCGGCGATTTCGGTTTATGAAAAAATGGCATGGTCTCAACATACTTAAGCGCCTTTTAAGTCAAGTTCAAGGCAGGCCTTTGAGGTGTGTGTCTGTATGAATTCGAATCAAAAATTATTTAGAGATCTTGTTAGTGGCTTTATTTGTAAAATAATAATTGTAAAAATATAGAAAAATTTTACTTTTATCACAAGATATGGAAGGGAAATCGTATATTTGGATTACAAAGGGACTCTTGTGCACCGTTTTATGGGCTGCGAGTGGTGTTTCTGGAAAAGCAAGCGTTCTTGAAATGCCGCCCGATGTGATGCCGATGAGTGACGAAAGTGCTTTTCAGGGCATGGAACTCACGATTGCACCCGAAAAATCAGGTTTTGACGCTGCGGAAACTCGCGTCGAGAATTCAAGCTCCATACGCGGAGAATTGGGAATGACGCATGCGAAATTGTGTGATGTCTTTTCACGATATGGTTCCCTCATCAACTCGCAGTGGCAGTCTAGGCAGGCATTAGAGGAATTAGAGAACATCAATAACTTTCTTGATCTTGCCCTCATACCTGAGAAGCAAAGTGGGGAAATTTGTTCCAATCCACAGCTTTTTCTCGATGGGATCGCCCCTTTTTGTGGTGGGATTGCTTACTGTCTTGAAATTACCAATGGTTCGGCGATTTCCTCCTCGATGTACCCGAATTTCTTCAAGACGCTCTACCGTTCTAACGAAAATCCGGTGCATGCGGGTCGTTGGAGTACAAATGATAATAAAGTTATCAAAAAAATGAGTAGCCTTTTTGCTGGGAGGGCACCCATTCGCAGAGAAGAAGTCGATAGCCTTTTAAAAAATGGAGAGCTAAAAAATCCATCAGGAGTCATTCTTTACGTAATTGATCGTGCGGCTGATAAGGTTTACATGGCGGCAAACGCGCCTGTACATGGTAAATTTGAAAACGTTTTTACGAAAAACAAATTTGGAGCTTGGACACAACAATCCGCGAGATGGCGTCACCGAGGTAGGGGCGTTAAGCAAGCAACGACAGCCGTAGCTTCGACTGCAGCTGATGTAGGGGCGGGTACCATAAAGTTGGGAGCGACGGGTGCCCGATTAGGAGCGGCATATGCACCAGGAGCATTTAATTTAGTCAAGAGCGTTGCTGAAAATACCCCAAAATATAAGGAGAAAATCGACACGGCTGTGGAATATGTCAATAAGGCGGCGAATGCTGTTAATTCGGTGGCCAATGGGACAAGCGGTACGGCGAAATTTTTCAGCTGGATGCCCTTCTCGAAGTCGATCACTGAAACTTTGGGATCTGCAAGCAGTGTATTAAAACCCGTCGGTGAAAACATAGAGCAATTCGGTGGAAAATTAGCCTCTGCTAGTGAAAATTTGACATGGGTTAGCGACAAAGTAGCACCCGTTATTGATAAATTAGCGCCGACGTTAGGCCCGGTTTTGGCCGCATTAAAAATAGCGCGTCTCGTCGGACTGTTCGAATTTGCCCAAAAAATGCCGAAAGTTCTCTATCCTTCCGGGGATTCTGACTTAGAAAAGCTTCTCATTGTTCATGCAAAAACGGCAATTGCACTTTCTGGCGTAAAGGCAAAAGAATTATCGCGTGACTCTAATCAAATGGGAAGGGCGGCATGGGTGAGCGATCGTGTTCATTTATATGACGCGGCTATTACTCTGACGGAAGATTGGAAGCAGGGGTTTGCTCAATATCCTCAGGAGGCAGCTGCTCAGCTCGCCATTGGAACTGCCAGAAATGTGTGCTGTTTAGTGGTCACATCGGGACGTTTCATGTGCCCAAATTTTTTCCAAAAACTCTACTCCTTCCAGTATGATCCAGACTATGGACGTGTGATCCCAGAAGTAACTAGGGCCAATGGAATCTACGATCGAAAAGTGTGTTCCATTCTTGGCGAAAAATGTCCGATTGATACGCTTTTGAATACGGATACGCTGCTTTACATCATCGACGATGCGTCGAAGGAAGTCTATCAAGTGGTTTATAACAACGATTTTGCACTGCCACCGCAATTCCCGAATATTTTCAATGCACAATCCTGGGAAAATTGGGAAGGAGCGATAGCACCAACAACTGGATGGCGCTTTCGTAAGGCGATGCGATTGTTAGGTGCTACTTCGAAGAACGCTTTCAGAAAAAATGTTCCAATTGTTGGTAAAATGCTTATTCCGCAGGAAATTAAAGGAACTCCAGAACTGACCATACCTGTAGCTGTCGGACAGTTGGGGATGGGAGATCCCCTTGCAAAAACCATCGTAGAGATGCCTGTTAGTAATGCAGCAATTCAACAAGCACATAGCACTTCCGGTTCTCTTGGCTACGGATCGTCAGGAATTCGATCATTCAAGAGACGTGCTATGCAAAGGGATCAGAGAAAGCAGCAACCGCAGTCGATACTTTCAAGCGACGATCGGTACGATGCGGCACTTGTGGATCATTCGGATCCTGAATTCGTGGAAGAAGCGCCTTCCGGTATGAGTTATGACGGAGCTATGGAATTAGAGGTTCCTGCGATTAGAACATCCGTCCCAGTGCAACAGGTTCGTCGAGACCAAATTGTACCCACAAAAAATACTCCACTGAAGGTTGGTATTCGAAAAATGTCCAACCATCCCGGTAGCCGTCAACGTCATTCCGGTGATCGGCCGACAATGATGAGGTCCAAAGGGTATAGCAATGAGGGCATATTCTTAGGATCCTCGAAATTTAGGCAGGATTATCAACCACATCCGCATTTACAAAGAACGATCCATACGCGTCGGAATTTGCAGCAGAACTCATGAATGAGCCCGATGATGAGCTATGGTTTGACGAGATGGCAGAAGTATACGCCAATGGCGGGGCGGAACGAAACGTCAATAGCTACTAAGGACGTTGTTTGATTTTTGAATAAAAATTCTGAAAGGCCGATGGAGAATTCCATCGGCCTTTTTGTATATAGCAGACTCGGTAGATGTCTGAACAAACTTTGGCTTTTATTAACAATCAATAATGGTTGTGAAAATGTAAAAATTCCTATAATGAGGAGTGATATGGAAAGAAAATCTCAAAAACGGCTATTTAAAAGCCTTATGGGTATGTTGTGGGGAATCGGCGGAATGTCGACAATACAAGCAAATCCTCAGGTTGATAATCTTTATGAATATCCCGGAGCTCCAAAGTTTGAATTTACCAAAGAAAATTTCAACGATTATCCCGATGTCGAAGCTAGTGCAGCCAATCCCTATTTGGAAGTAAACCTTAGCTCAAATATTCCTTATTCCCCGGCCAATTCTGTTGTCATTTCAAGCTCGATACGCGGTGCTATTGGAATGTCTCATGCGAAATTTTGCGGGACCCTATCGTCATTTGGTCCTTTTCTCAACGCACAATTGATGAATAGACCCGGAGCCCTTGAAAATCTGGCGCAGCTCAACGACAACATTGATTTTGTCCCGGTGACAAATATGCAGCTTTTTAATGAAATTTGGTCGAATCCACAGATTTTTGTTAACAGTCGTGCGGGGATGTATGGCGGAACTGTTTATTGTTTAGACATCACGAATGGCGGGATGTTTTCGTCCTCGAGTTATCCCAATTTTTTCCAGAAACTTTATGTTTCCGGTCACCAACCCATCGATGCAGGCCGCTTCAGTACAAGTGATCGTAGCGTTATTGGACAAATACATGAACTTTTAGCGGAAAGAAGCCCGATTTCAATCGGAGAAGTCATGGGAGTTATGGGAGGATATCCTCTCCCCAATCCATCGGGGTTTGTTTGTTTCCTCATTGATCGCGCGGCACAGACGATTTATTTGGCAACCTTCAATTACGTTCCTGGTAAATTCGAAAATGTCTTCACCCCTGAAAGGTTTGGCACTTGGATACAGGAGGCGTCTAGCGGAATATCGCAAGTGAAAAATATAATTGAGACGGGAAGAGAGGTGGTTACCCAATTGTCGCCCTATTTTTCGAAGACACTTGAGAGGGTATCCAATAGTGATAACCTATTGGCATTTAGAGGCGCAAACATGGCATCAAATGCCGCTTCAGCATTCGGTCTCAACAGATTTATAGGCGACCGTATCCCAGAGATGTTTCGCCTGCAGGATCTCTCAGGCGAGAAAAGGCCCATGAAAATTCTTGAGAAGATATCCCGTTCGCTGGAACCATCAAATATTGCGCGATTAAGAGACTCGATCCGCATTTACGATACGGGGACGTTGTTACCGAAAAATTTTGTCCAAGATTTTATAGAAAATCCAAAAAAAGCAACGACGCAACTCGCCTCGAGAATGAAGCAAAATGTGTGCTGCCTAATTGTGACCTCGGGGCGCATTATGCTTCAAGATTTTTTCCGGACACTCTACTATCTCCGTCGTGATACCTCTGCCAACAGTTTTGTTCCAGAAATCGTAAATGCGATAGGCTTGAGTGATCAGCGAGTCATATCGGCATTGGGAACGAAACATGTCGTAGAAGAACTGGCGAGTGGCCGTGTGATTTTCTTAGTGTTTGATACCACTTCAGAGCAGATTTACTGGGTTCGAAACAGTGTCCAACAGAAATTTCAAATCCCCAATATTTTTCAGTAAGTAGTTTCGGCAGATACCTAGTGGCCTATGCCTAAGCGGGAGAACTACTGGAACCACAAAAGCGTTAAAACAATCAACGACAGCTGATGAAAAATTCTATCGGCTGTTATGTTTTTTAAGAACGCCTTGAGGTAAGTTTTTTCAATAAAAAGTTGTAAAACTCGAAGACTTTATTATCGTCCACGGCTGGGTGGATGTTATGGATGATTCTCAAAAGGAATTCTTAGAACTCCTCGTGTATCTGTTTTTGCGGTACAACAAGTTTGACGAGGCCTTCGCGATCGCGCGTGTACTTGCGCGCTACTTCCCGAGGGATCCGTTTGTTGAGATGTCGCTCGCCTTTGCGGCGTTACAGTCTGATACGCCGAGTGTCGCGATGGAGGCGGTGACGCGTGCTGAAGGAAAGGCAACATCGAAGGAATTCGAAAAGCTCTTTTGGGTTCTGAAAAGTAAAACGCTTTGGGCACTGGGAAAAGATAACGAAGCGCGTGCATCCTTTACGCATTTTTTGGAAATCCAGGAGCAAGATCTGCGGCTCGCGGTTGCCTGTCCACAACTTAAAGCAAAGGTCCGGTCGTGAGCTTCCAAACTAAATTTAGTCAGCTATTAGCGTCGTTTTCGAAGTACAATGACGTCTTTTTAGCCTGTGTTGTCGTCGCGGTTATCTTGTTGATGATCTGTCCGGTCCCGGCGTTTATTTTCGACGCACTGCTGGCGCTCAACTTATCGATGAGTATCGGACTTCTAATGCTCTCGCTCTACATCCCGCGGGTGCTGTGTATTTCGACATTCCCCAGTATTCTATTGTTTACGACGATGTTCCGGTTGGCGCTGAACATTACGAGTACACGTATGATTTTGCTGACAGCGGATGCGGGTGAGATTATTTTCACATTCGGAAACTTCGTCGTTGCGGGTAACTTCGTTGTCGGTGCGGTTATTTTCGGTATTTTGCTGGTTGTCCAGTTTGTCGTTATTACCAAGGGTGCGGAACGTGTCTCGGAGGTCTCAGCGCGTTTTACCTTGGATGCGATGCCGGGTAAGCAGATGAGTATCGATGCCGACTTGCGGGCAGGGAGTATTGATACGGAGCAGGCGAAACAGAAGCGTTCGGAGCTCGAGCAGGAAAACCAGCTCTACGGAGCGATGGATGGTGCGATGAAGTTCGTTAAGGGAGATACGATTGCGGGTCTCATCATGACCGCTATTAACATCGTCGCGGGGTTGGTTATTGGTGTCTTTCAAAAGGGAATGGAACCGGCGAAGGCGATCCAAACCTATGCAATTCTGACGATTGGTGATGGTCTCGTATCTACATTACCTTCATTGCTTATTTCCATTACGGCGGGTGTTATCGTCACACGTGTAAGTTCGACAGATGCCAAACCGCTCGGTAACGATATCGGTAAGCAGCTCTTATCGCGGCCGAAGGCGCTTATGATTTCGGGATGTATGATTGTTGGGTTCATGTTGATGCCAGGATTCCCAAAATTACCCTTCTTAGTATACGGTGTGCTCGTTTTCCTTGCGGGGAGATCTCTGATGCAATCCGGAGGTGCCGATAAGAGTGCCCCAAGCATTGCCAAGGTTCCCAAGAATACCGGGCTACCATCTGATTTAGCTCCGGATAAACCGACCTTTAAGGAAGATAAAGGGGAATTTTCGGTTACGGTACCGCTCTTATTGGATGTGGCGACGTCAATCGAAGAATCGGTTGACCCGATGGTTTTGAACGACCAACTCATACAGGTCCGTAAAGCACTTTATTATGATTTAGGAGTTCCATTCCCAGGTATTCACCTTCGGTTTAATGAAAACCTAACAGACGGAATGTATCAGATTCTGTTGCAAGAAGTGCCGGTTTCGCAGGGACGGATTTTAAAGGGCAATGTTTTGGTACGTGAAACAAAGGAGAGCCTTGGGATTCTCAATATCCCGTATCAGGAAGAAAAAGCATTTTTGCCCAATATTCCCGCATTGTGGGTTTCGCGGGATCTCATTCCGCAGATGGATAAGGCGAGCATTAATTATATGACATCCCCACAAATTTTGACGTACCACCTCTCTTTCATTCTTAAAAAATACGCGGCAGAGTTTATCGGTCTCCAGGAGACGCGGTTTATCCTCGAGAATTTCGAAAAGAATTTCCCCGAGTTGGTCAAAGAAGTCCAGCGTGTGTTGCCGGTCCAAAAGATTGGTGAGGTACTCCAGCGTCTGGTACAGGAAGATATTTCTATCCGGAATCTGCGCCTAATTATGCAGTGCTTAATTGATTGGGGACAGAAAGAAAAAGAGCCGATTTTGTTAGCGGATTATGTACGTACGAGCTTGAAGCGCTATATCAGCTATAAATACAGCGGCGGTCAAAATATTTTGGCGGTTTACCTATTAGATCCGGCGGTTGAAGATGTGATCCGGAAATCCATCCGTCAGACATCGGCGGGGAGCTACTTAGCGCTCGAACCCAATACTGCGAAAAAGATTGTGAGTGCGGTTAAAGAGGCCGTTGGAGATTTCTCTCAGGAAACGAACCGACCGGTACTGTTGACGTCGATGGATATCCGACGGTATGTGCGGAAACTGATCGAGCTCGAACTCTACGAATTACCAGTCTTGTCGCACCAAGAGCTGACGGAGGAGATCACGATTCAACCACTCGGGAAAATTTCGATATCATGAAGAAGCGCACGTTACGAGAACAAGTAATGCGAGCCAAGGCGGAGGCACTCTTACAAAAAATGGGTGCTCCGCTTACGTCATTAGATGCGGTTGAAGAGGCGCCGATTGCGGTCCTTGATCCGCTAGAAGTACGCGCGCAGGCCGAAGCGACATTACAACAAATTGAGAATTTCTTTCAAAAGCTTGGATTTTCGGAAGATCATCAAGAAGCACTTTTTGAGCTTCCTGCGATTAAGGAGTGCCTCGACGAGATTGCGACGACGGTTACACGCGAGCGCATGGAGCTCGAACGTCTTTTCGGAAAACCGCGCGAAGGTTGGCAACGCCTTCCGTACGAATCAGAGCTTGAGGTAGAGCCGATATTGGAAATACCAGAGTCTCCGGAACCGATCAAAGAAATCCGTGTTACCGAGGTCCGCGATGTCCGAGCCGCTGAACAGCTTGCGGCGATCCAAGAGAAACTAGCGAATGCGTTTGAAACCGTTCAGGAGATCCAGAAGCAGCAGTTCAAAGTGCCAGAGCTTCCACGCTTACGGGTGAGCAATCGTCCAGAGGATGTTAAAGTAGCACCTCAAATTACGTTACCAGAGGCCGCGAAGCCACAATTCCGTTTCAACGAGGAAGTTGGGCATCATTACGCCGATCAGCTGCAGATTGTCGTCGAGACCGATCCCTTGGAGGAGGCAATTGAACAGACCGCAATCTTAAAAAATGGGAATCAAAAACCAGTCTCTACTGCAAAAGCCGCGGGAGTGTCCACGAAATCTTCAGGGAATTCTACGCCGGCCAAAACTAATGCGGGGCTTCCGCAAAAGAAGGAACGGGCGTCGATCGAATTTGCTCAGAAAGACCCGATTCAGTCTTCTGAAACAATTCGCATAGAGGCGGAAGGAAATTCGGTCAAGGTGCGCAAAGCAGAGGAAATTCTCGCGGCGCTCGATGCCTTATCCGAAAAGGAGTCAGAACCAGAACCAGAACCAGTTATGGAGACCGTCGTACCAGAGGTCATAATGCCGGATTCGCAATTATTATCGCACCGGGCGTCGACAACGGCGACTCACCATGGCAATGTCGTTCTAGCAACACTACGCGCACAGCAACAACGCGAGAATCCTGAAAAATCACTCGCTGAAACGATTTTAGAAAATGTCACTTCTACCAATGAATCGGTAGACGGTACGGAACACCGCTTAGCTTCCACCTTACGTCGGGGGGGATTTCGACGAATTTCATTATAACACAAAAATTTGGAGGGATAGGAAAAATGGTTGACCAATTGACAGACATCAGGATTAACCCGGAGGAGTATCCGGCGGGAAGTATGGGGTCGATGATCCCGTGTACGACCGATCCAACCAGTGTCTACAACAATCCGTTTAACGAAAAGCTGAAGTTCTCGATATTTGAGGTCGAGGCTGATGTGTCAGACGATTCGGAAGCACCTAGTCCGAAACCCGATCGCGTCGATAATCCGGGTAACGTACCGACGGCATTTTCTCTGGGAATTTCCGAACTGAAACCGTTTAACGCGCCTAAAGAGACAGCGAAGGTGATTAACGATTTTTTCCCAAATTGTAACCCGCCGGTCATTGCGGGTGATGTGCAGCCCCGTAAGGAAGCGCTCGATAAGGATCGTTCCGATAATCTGGAGAAACTTCCAAAAGATATCCTAAATCCTGTTGAAAAGCTCTTAAGCCCGGAAGACGGTCCCGGCAGTAAGGATTTTGAGTTTAAAACGGAAAAACCTGCAGTTCCTGATACGACGCAAAAAATTTGGCCAAAGCCCGAAAATTACGGTTTTGGGGAAGAAGACGTCCAATGGCTGACATTTCTAGGAAAAGACCAGTTTTTTGTCGATACGGGGTACAAACTTGATGGAACGCAGCTCTTGAATCCCGAAGTTGCACTACGCAATCGCCTTCAAAACCCGACTAAAACGAATAGCGATGTAACGAGACAATCTGAGTGGGATACGACAATCACACGGACAAGGGGCGTTTGGGATAAAGCCTCTGAGAAATATTTGAAAGACTTAGTCTTTGCGCCCGATCTCCAAGGTATTTTCGGCTGGAATGAGCTTGTGGCTCACGTGAATTACTATCTCGCAAAGGAGTACATGGATGCGGCGGCAAACGTACTTGTTAGCGACGATACCGTAGTACTCCGAGAGGATGCCGAAACGGGGAAGTCCGACGCCTGTACGTCAGAAGATTGCAAATACAGTGTTTCCGTTATCAATGCATTACAGCGTCAGATTACGCATCAAACCTCCTTTTTGCTCTATCAGGACCAAATCAGTGCTAATAAAGACTATAATCTCCGAAAAATTCTCGGAAGTCTGTTTGCAAATTCCGAGCAAAGTGAAAGTACGGGAACAGGTGACGTAACGGAGAGCTACGTCGATAAGATCTGTGAGGACCTCGTGAAAGTAGGCGTCGGAACTATTCTCAATGTGCTCAATAATCAGCAGCGCAACGAGACAATGATGGAGAGTATTGAGGAAACCCGGCAAGCTGCGGATAATGCTCTGAAGGCAAAACTTATTAGTGCGATCGACGACTATATTGGTTCCGTTGGTGACAAAGAACAGGGCTATTCCCCAGAAAATAACTGGCTGCGCATGTACGTTAAAATCCCGGATCAGGAAGTCGGGAAGCAGATCGCGGCATTGACACAAAAGGCTGTAGAAGAGGGGGTTATTGATGCCGATGACGCAGATGTCGTCAAAACGAAAGTCAAAGAAGAAATTCAAAATCTCTACGTTACACTTTTAGGAGACCTCACAATTGAAACTGTTCGGCGCTATCGTCTAAAAGCCCAATTGGCGGCAATTGAACAACACCTCAAAAAGCTCGAAGTAATTCAAGAAGGGGCACAAGGAGCTACGGCTCCAACGCTGACTGTTGGTAGTGATGGCATTGCAGTCGATGCTAGTAATTACGAACTCTACTGTAATGCGTTAAAATACGTCCAAAGTCGCTTGATTTTAGCACAAAATGAGGCCCATTCGTCGGTTTTGTTTACGGAGAACGATATTGTCGATGGTAAACCGCTTGAGCAAAGCAATTCGAATTACCAGACCGTTGTTAATTACCTGACTGAAAGCAATACATTCAAGTTGGAGAATTACGTCGAGCTCGCGCTGAAGGAGGATCTCAACAACACAATCGAGCAGACGATGCAAACGGTTTTAACGGAAGAAGCCATCCGTATCGCCCTTAAAAAGGTGACAATTCTCGAGCAGCAAGAGGACGGTACCGAAAAAAAGCGTCTTTTGACACTCGATGAGCAGGAGGATGTGCGCTACGCCATGATGGGGGCATTTTTAAATGATCTCAAAACCAGCATCCAACGCTATGTTTTCGACGGTATATCGGATGATTCCAGAAAAATTGTCGGTGTCTCGGAGAACGTCGCAAATGGCCAAACGGCAGATCTTCAAATACAGGATCTCGTGCAGGTTGGTGTGGCGAACTTTCTCGCTGGCGGCGCGACGGAGGCCGAACAAAAAGAAGCCGCATTAAAATATGACTTTGTACCAAGTGTAGAATCAGAACGTCCGGCGGCACAAAAGTTACGTGGCCATATCGAGGCGGTGTTGGACTATATTTTAAGATTTGGTTCCGATCGTACGGATGCCAAAGAAGCGTCGTTACTTATTAAAAGTATCGATGGCCTTATCACGGAAGAGACTGTCGTCAAAGCCTACCGCTTGCAAACAGAGGCACGGCTCAATATGTTACGCGATATTATCGGTGGCGTCGAAATGCCCAATTATAACGGGACGACGATCGCTGCCCAAGGTAATAACGATCTTGAACGGCTTTTGGAGTATCTCTATGCCAAAATTTTACAAGATCACTACGCGCCATTGATACATAACGAGTTTGTTCAACACACGCAGAATTTGACAGACTGGTTTACAGAAGGGCAACAGCAGCAGCGGGCTCGTTCGTGCACTGAAACCGTAACAAAGTTACGTGAATTGCGCGAGACGTATGGGGAATATTACGAAGCGATCCAGAATTTTCCCTGTCACGGAAAATCGTACCTCGCGGATCGCACCACGGCGACGTACACGCGGTACCCAGAGCTTACCAATCAGCATGATCTGTTTGCGAGCTTCACACAGGGCGATGGCGATACCGGTATTCTCAATATCGAAGCCTTTCTCGAGGCGTATCAGCGCGTATATGAGAATTATGGGCGTAAGTGCTATGGTGAGTTTAAAAAGTACAGCATTAGCGATTACAGCGTCGAGCTTTCAGCCCTGATTACAAAATTCGGTGAACAACTCGTGGGTTCCGAGGAGGTCTCGTTATGGGATAGCGATGATATTTTTGCCAGCGCATTGAAGGAAGCGCTCCAGAGTGAGGTTATTGCCCTTAAGCGGGAATTGGAAGCCATTGACCTCTATGCAGAATACGAACGCGCTAATAAGTTCCGTAAAGAGTTGCACATCTACCTCCTGGAACATGAAATCGAGGGTTGGCGACAGAATCAAATTAAGCGCCAGGCACTGATTAATCGCGTCTATCGGATTGCAATCGATTGCGGCATTATGCGCCTTAACGCCGATGGGACCTATACCTCGGGCGTCGAAAGTATGGCGACATTTGAGGGCGAGGTGGAGTACAATATCAATGCTAAGAGTTACAAATATGTGCTATCGATTCTCGACGTATTGAAAAACTATTCTGAAGATACAGACATCGAAATTCTTGTCGCGGAGATCCTTAACGCGGTCAAAGCCTACAAGGAAGCCGACCTCTATGCCGAAAAAGAGCTGGCATCGCAGTTCCGCCATTTATTAAAAACGACACAAAATGTTCCTTATACAGACGGCGTATCGTTATTTCAATATCTGACAAAATACGTTTCTTCGAGGTCTATCGATTTTTCGCTCCTGACGCTCTATCAAAAGGTTTATCCGGCGATCATGACAACGGGTAGTACCCCTGCCGGTGTCCAATATCTGTGTAATGAGGTGATCGATACAGCCAAAGCGGAGATCACAAAGCAAGCAGAGGCAGTACGTAATAACATCAAGTCATTGCAGGATCTCATGTCGGACTATTTGGGGATTGTTGCCGTACAAGAGGATACCGCGACTCAACAGGAGCTGTCGATTGACGAAGCAATGGGAAAGCTGATCGCCGGGTTGCAGAACTCACTTGTGACAGTCGACCTTGCGATCGAAGCTGAGGGTGGATCGGCCAAAACGGCAAACCTATTGATTGATGGCTATAACGGGATCGCAAACTCTATCCAAGGACTCATTGCAGATGGTACGCTTCAAAAACTGACCGCCAAGGAAGATGCTGTAGAAGCCTTCAAGGAGGTGCGCAGTCAGATCGAAAATGTACGTAATGATATCCAAAAGAAAATCAATGGAGAGGGAATTAGCGCTAGCGAATTAGGAGGGAATTTAAGTGCACTTCAGAATGCGCTTGGAGACCTCATTAATATCCTTAATCACCTCGAAGCGGCCTCTTTTGTCACCAAGGAGAATGCGATCCATGCCAATTGGTACGTTGATGGTGTTTATGATAATAAATCTCAAAATATCCGCTATCAGATCGTTAAAAATATTGTCGACACCTACAAACTCGAAAGTGACGATTCCGCCGATGATTCGAGCTATACCGTCGCAACGAGCACAATCAAGGAATCCAATAATGACGCAAAAATCCGTAAAATTTTACAGCCATTGCTTATTTATCTCAAAGATGGCGTGAATACCTATGATGTCGTCGCGCAACTTAGCAAATTGGAAAATGGGCCCCAATTATTGCCGCTTAAAGGTCAGGGAGTACAGGTTGATTCCTGGGATTCGTGGACCAATCTTTCGGAGGATGTTGCGCTTGAAGACTTTAACTTAGAAACCATCCATGGGAGTGCGCAGTCGTACAGTCAGTTGATATCAAACTTCGACCAGCTCTTATATCAACTAACAACAACGGATCTGAGTACTTTGAACGCCACGGTGGTTCCAAATGATGATTCATTGGTGACGAGGTTTGGAGGTTTGGAGTATCTAACGCAATTGTCTTGGTTTAACAAAGAGGGTGTGCGTAACGCCCCTGAGGGCATCAATGAAAATGTCTATGTCACAAATAAGATCATCGAAGCCTATAACGCGATGGTCGATTTTACAAAGGTAACAAAAGTAGAAGGCAATGCGGGAGTGGAGGGAGAGGGGAAAACACCTCAAACACTTCTTTGTATTCAGGATTTTCTGAGTGAGGTTCAGAATTATGCGAAAAAAACGTCTCCAGATCAGAATGCAGTAGCCCAACTCTGGACGAAATTTGATCAACTTCAAGCGCGATGGAATGATTTCATAACACAAATTGATGGCATCAATGCGCAGGTCAAGGAAGGCACAGTGATTTATGCGAGTGAGGCCGGCGAGGATGGCAGTGTTGAGGAGATTAAACTTTCGAATAAAGCTGCTGGGAGTGTTTCGAATGCGTTCTCGAATATAAAAAAATTTGCGCAACGGAATCGCGATCTTCTTTTGGCCAACGTTTTGGCACTTGTATACCCGAAATGGACGGAAGATTTTTCGCAACTCGAGGGGCTGCAGGCTAAATTGAGGGAGTTTGTCGATGATGGTACTGGAACCCAAAATTTTTCGATTACGGAGACGCAGTACCGCGAGCTCGTTGATTTGATCGATAATGCTGTCCATATCGACGCTCTCAGCCCGGAACAAATGACGATCGATGATTCGGCCGATAGTATTGCCCATCAAGTTCAACAGGTGAAAACCGAACAGCCAAAGTACGCGATTTTCGATGATCAGGCGATCGCACAGGTTGCGGATGTTAAGAATGTTTATCAATCATTCTTCGTCGAAGAAGAAGTTGCTACAGCGACACTCGCGGCCGATGATGCAGCAAAGAGTACAGAGAAACACAATCTTCTGCTTCAAATTTATTCGGCAATCGGACAGCTTGTTGCGGGAAGTGAAATCCCCGAGGCGACAATAAATCGTCTTAACATCGGCGATGATCTCTTAGCATTGAGCACTTTTCGTACAGCTGATAGCGACAGTGAAACGACGGATATTGTGACTTTTAACTCGAATAAGAGCGGTTATAGTCGCCCGTATGACCGGTCGCGTTTTCTGAGTGTTCTATTAGAGCAGGTTTATCAGAAAATCTATAAGTACTTTTTCACGGAAGATAAAACGCCCGAGAATACAATCGCTAACCCAGCTATCATTGCATACAAAGAAGCGTGGGGAAGCAGTGCTGACAAAACCAACACACTCATTAGCGCGTGTAAAACATTTTCCGAGGAAGTGTTAAAAATTGTTGGGACGGCTGCGAGTTCAGATGGAGGTGTCGCCTCAGGGTTACACGCAACGCTTGATGTACTGAGTAATCTCCTCGATAAACAGGGAAATATGACCGAAGCAATATCGCTCGCAATCGAAAATTTCGATCCAGAAGATATCCAAACAAATCAGTGGAGCACGATTCTCCAAAACTGGGGTACGGGCACGGACTTGACACACAATGGCCTCAGTTACTCCGTTCAGAAGTTTTATAATGTTGATCCTCAAGGGAATAATACGACCTTTTTCGCCCTCCAGCAGGATAATAACTACCTCATACTCTCTTCAGAAGAACTCGAACATTGGTATGATCTCGTCAACGCGCAGATTGCCATTTATGAAGGAAGTTTCCGTAATGCGGCCATGGGGGTGATTGCTGCAGCCAATAAAGATGAGCAATTCAAGTGGGAAGAACATGTTACCTACAAAAGTGCCGGCGCTTTTGTTCAGGCCATTGTGGGTGATACGCTTGTTGACGACCAGTTGACGGACCAGCTTAAACGCCTCACGGAAAGCGCTGCAGATCTTTCCCCAATTGCGATGTTTAATGGTTCCTACGGCTACGTGAATCAGCAAACACTCAAAGGTGTCAGGGATAATCTCGACGCCCTGTATGATGTTACGGTTTTTCATGACATTGCCGAGGCAGAAGTGTTTAATGATTTATCGTTAAACGGTCCGGCTGCCGTCGAAGCCTTGGCGAAAAAGGTTGATGTCTCGGAGGATTCTGAAAATATTGAAGCGGCTAAGACCTATTTTATTGCCCTTCAAAAAAAGGAGCTCTACGATGCTTACACACAGGCATTAAATACTCTTGTACAATCGGGATCGATCACATCAACGGCCCAAACGTATAACAGTGCTACGTCCACACCTAGTCGGGCGGATCTGGAAGCAAAGGTCACAAATGTTCTGAAAGCAGTTTATGATAAAATCGCGTCGCAAAAAAATGTTTGTGGATTAAATAGTACGTTATCGCTTTATGTTGAGGGTACGACTCCATCATACGGTGTCGAGTCAACGGAAACCGGGAAACGTGCAGTTAATATCACCATCGATCAGGCATTGTTCGATGCGGTTCAGGAAATGCGTGACGATTATTTTTCGCTGTGTGTGCAAGATCTTCGCCGGGAGATTTTAAGTGGAGTGGAGAGTGTATTTAATGAAGCAGACAAGGGATATACTGAAGGAGCACTTTGTGGACTCAAACAGCTTTTGACGAATTTTGAGGTCCAATACAACGGAAGCACGAAGCAACTTCTCTTTGGATCAACCGCAGTCAATTCAGCCTACATTCTCGATAAAGAAGCAGCTGATCCAGTGATGACGGCGATTCAAACGCAGATCGGCAATCTAAAGACAATGAACTGGCCTAATCGCATTGAAGGGATTGAGGAGATTGACAAGCAATTTCTCGCTGAGGTTGCAGGCAATGACGACAGTTACGGTTTTAACTACGAGAATTGGAGATACGGGACTGGACCAAATGGCATTCCGATCGAATACTGGGCAGAGGATTATGCAAAAATTTATATCGACAGCTTTAACAATGTGAGATGCGGGAATAATGTTGGTATTGGGCCCACTTGGAGTAATGCTTTGTGGAATCTGGTTTGTGACAGCAATGCTAATGCCACCACATCGGAAGTATTAAAGAGGAAGTTGAATGAGTTGTATACCAACTTTGGTTGGCTGGGCCAGCATCTGGCCGGCGTCAAATATTGCTTGTTGAAGCATATTTTATCAGGAGAACTCTTGGACTTCGATAAACCTAGTTTCGAAGAAATTCAGGCGCTACTCGAGGATTTTGATACCCATGCCTTCGCTTTGACGCAAGATGAATATGAGAAATTTAGCAATAGTGCTGAGGACACCATAAGGGGATTTTTGACAACATATTTGTGCCAGAAAACTGCCTCCACATATTCGGTTACCCCGTCCAGTAATCAGTTCAAAACTGCACTCGATGAATTAATAAAGAATCAAAATGCAGATACTGGAGCAACAGTAGCGACACTATGGGCTACAGATACTTCTCCCAGTCCGAGTGATAGTATCGCCCCGATCGAAGAGGCGACGGTTAGTGATGAGGAAAAACAGGCCGTTGTGGGTATCTACCTAAAGGATGTTTTGGTACCACTTCTAGATGAACTGGCGCAACAACATGCCGCTCAAAATTATGCAACGATCACCGGTATGATCACCAATATCGCCACGGATCCGGAATATGAACCTCAGAACGATATTGAAACCAAAACCAAGGCATTTCAGGAGGCACTGGATGAACTTGTTTTGTTAATCGATGAAGCGGGTTATTCAGCTACAGCACCGAGCGCAGCGCAAACGGCATGTGTCAACGCACTAAAAACGGCTTCTGATGACCTATTTGCGGTTGTTTCTGGGGAGCCAACCAACGTGGGTGCATTTCAATCGCTGGCATTTAAAGAGAGCAGCGATTCGACATATGTTGAAGCTAATAAAGAAGGAGAGTTCAAGTGCACGGAGGAGGAAAAGGATGCGTATATCACCGCTTATCAGCAGGCTTTCCAATCAGAATTGACGGATTACCTGGTACACGAGCTGTTTTCAGACGTTTATGAATTGGTTAAAGATGGTATCATCAACTTGCCTTTAGCGGACTTCCAGCAATTGTTAAAAAGTATTTGTCCTGAGACACACGATCTTTGGAGGATCGAACAGACATTCCAAAATCTTCGAGATGTTACCAATGGCGTCACCTCTTCTTCGACAACCAACGAGAAAGCAGATGTCATTTATCGTAACATTGGTACGGCATTGAGTGCCGTTGAAACAATGCTAAATGCGGTATGCCTGAATAAGTCCATAGAGGGAGGTTTTGATGCTGCATGGACAATACTCCAAGACACAGAACTCAAAAACTTTTATTTAGGCGAAAAATCAGACGAGGCCGAGGCCGTAGTAGCAACATTTACCATCGATAACGTTATCACGGAACTCCGGGGTGATAAAACGATAAGTGGTACGGAAGAGACCCGTCCCGCGACAATCGAAGAGAAGATTGTCGCGGATCGTTTAACCGCGATTAAGCCCTTTATCGACGCGTTGTACGAATTGCAAGGATGTAAGTCAGAAAATTTTGAAAGCGCGCTCGACAGCCTTCAGAACTATCTGGGGTATCAAGATGTCCCATCGAGCATGTATCCCATTCTGAATAACATCCTTGGTAAGGGATTTCAGGGCATAATAATGACCAGCAACGAGAAACTTACAGAAGCGATTAAGGGACTCGAGGAACTCAAGAACACGATCGAAAAGCTCCATATTCTTGCCGTGTTTGAAGAACGGCGCGGCGGCGAAACAGATAATCCGGGGGCATTGCTCGATAAACAGGAAAAGATCGATCTTCGACAATTCCTATTTGGTGTCGATGAAAAGGGCGAAGCCGTAAATGAGGGCGGCATTGACGTATTCCGAAACGATACGACGCGCAATGGCCTCAAAACTGTTCTCGATGCGCTCATTGCTAATACGGAGACCGATGGACAGACGAAAGTTCTGCCTTCGGATCTATATGCCGATATGATTACGCCATTTGAGACGTTAGCAGTTGAATCCGGGGCATTGGCGGCGTTGCGCGATCCTATTTTTCAAACGGTCGATCGATGGAATGTTCTGGCGTCGGTCTACGGTCTCCTCGATAACGGGAAACGAGAAAATAAGCTGACAGAAGCCCTCCACAAGATTGAAGAGACGCTGCTTTCAAATGTCGATGCTGAAGCGGAAAATCTTCAAACTGGGTTTAAGAATATTGCCAATCTCTCGCGTATTACCAATACTGCCGATGCGGATCGAGCGGAAGACGCGAGCTTCTGGCAGCTGACTCAGGCATACAACTCTACGGTGGAATTTTTAAAAAATGCCTACACACAACAAGGAGGCGCGTTAAAAAATACAGAATCGCTTCTCAAGGAGTTAGCACCCGTAGAAGAAGACAGTAGCAACAACAAATCGGAATCGTTGATTTCCAACCATGAGGCGTTGATCAAGGCTATAGAGGATCAAGTCACGACATTAGAGGGTTATCGCGTAACCCGGGAGGAAAAGGATTCAAGTGTTACCTACACCGTCCGCTTGAACAGCGGAGGCCGTTATGAACTGTCTGAGAGTCAAGCGCAACAACATGATCAGTATCTGACACACCTCGAAGAAAGTCTTTACCGCTTTGCGGCGTCAATCTTTTTTGCCGGTGTCGCCCGTTTGTATAGAAGCTCGCTCACAACCGAGGCCATTACTAATTTGCGCGATGTTTTGGGACATTGGGTCCTGGGTGCCGAACAAGAAGGGTTAGCTTCCAAATTCCTTGATACGACAGTAAGTGACGGAGGATTACAGCAGATGCTCCATAAGGCTTATGTCACCGCAAATGAGATTGATACACAGTCGCCATTAGATGATGTTTTTGCCGCTCAAGGGAGTCACGAGACAGCGAGTACGACAAGCCTCAAAGATCTCTATGATAGCATGCAGTCCGTGTTTACATCGGGATCGGCATTAGCGGAAGAGTACATTAACAATCTCAATACGTGGTTATCCAACTTTACAACTAATTTTAGTACCTTTGCTTCACCCGATAAAACCAATGCCAGTGCGGCATTAAAAGAAATTTCCAAAGTTTCCTGGGACGGCTATTTCCATAATTTCGGCAACTCTGAGGGAGGAATCACGACGGAACGATTATTGCAATCTTTCGAAGCACTAAGGGAAACTTTAAATAGTCAAACGAAAGAACTCAGCGATGCTATTGCGAATTTTCAAACAGCATACACGGAGGGTGGGTCAGATCTTTTATCCCAAACCGAGACGATTGATAACGCTTTCAAGACGATTGTTCAGAAACTTCGGGAGGTTCAAGATAGAGATAATCCCGTTATGGCTCTACAGCGAGCAGGGGCTATCGATTGGCAATCAGGGGTACAGAAGGTAATTGATGCCGTTCAAGAAGTGCGTGCACAGTATGCCGTCGCGTCGCTCAATAAAGTGTACAATTTTACGAATGGAGCGGATCGAGAACAGTTGAAAGTAAAATATGGGGCGTTGCTCGCTCCAGAGGGGCAAGAAGAGGTACATGAACTTGATCTAGCTAAAGCTATTGCCAGTGCTATTCAAACACTCGACGATAGCTACGGGCAAGGGGAGACTCTGATTAAATGTTTTGTGGAAAAGACCCAGGGAACGGGTAATATCTCCGATTCGAAACTGAGCTCCAAGCTTCGCAGTATCGTCAATAAAACGCTTGGCGACGAAGTAACGGCTAATTTTTCAAGTCTTAGCGATGTTTCTAAAGCCTTTACCGATTTACAAAAAGCGTTTTGGAAGATTCTTAACGACCAGTGTACCAGTGAAGATTTTATCAAGCAGCTGAAGGAACTATCTCAAATCCCGACCAAACTGGTAAACGGCGCATCTGATCGTCGTAGTCAAGCTGTTCAGATATATGAGGATAAACTCGTCAAATTATATAATTTCATCCGCGGGGAAATTGCTAGTTCTGGCGAAAGTTCCGAGGACAGTTATTTCTCTGGAGCATTGCTTGACTTCGCTAGTCGTCTGAAGGGGGGCATTGATTCGAATACCTATTATACAACTTACCGCAGAACGAGTAATGATAGCGTCTTTACGCGGCTCAAAGATCTGGTCAATTTTGCTGGCATTCTGGACCGAAATGAAAACGTCAAGCTCAGCGATTTAGAAGCAGCAGGCATTGGCGATTTCTTTAAGGGTCTCAATATGGCCTTCTTCCTCATATTTTTGCAAAAAAAATATCCAGAATGGAATAGCGATGAAAATATGCTGCAAAAGCTGAAGAGCGAATTTTATACTTTTGTTAAAACAGGTGAATCAGTTGTGCAGATTGCAGGTGATCAAAAACCATTAGAAGGTCCCGAAACGATTGCCGACGACGAAATACTCAATAGTGCTTACTATACCTGTGGGGGAACTGATAATACCAAGGTTCAAGAGCTCTACTCGAAATTCATGCCGTATACGGGCGACCTAAAAATCATCGACGATAATGCCTATTATTGCGCTTACGTTCCGAAACCCGGTGATGAAGAGAGTAATGAGAAGGAACGACTTTTTGTTCCCTTAGATGCCCAAGCGGGGTGGATTTATCGGATCCAAGACGAGCGCAACGGTATCATTACCTTCGATGTTAACCAGAAAAACCAATACATCAAAAATAACGGGAATTTTTATAAACTCGCCGAAAATGACGTCGCCTTTATCCAGGTCTCGCCCGAAGAGCACGTCCGCATTTTGATGCCAAATCGCCGCTGTAATAGCAATAAAGAGGAGGTCATCTCTTCCGCACTCCCCGGCAGTGAAGCCGATAAGAAACTCTTCGTTCTCGGAGAGAATGATGTCGCCTATCCGCTATCGAAGTACAAGTTGCTCTACAAGGTCTACGATGGCGATTATATGTCCTATGTAGAGCCAGATGCCGTTGAGATCACAACGACAGAGAACGAGCAGGAATCGGGTGGAACCGCTGAAGGTGAGGATGTTACCGGAGACACCGATATCTGGAAGACCTATCAGGATTCGATTATCTATTATGCGGCGACAAAACAAGGATTTGCTGAAGTAACTGACATTCCGAGTGAAAACAATCCCGGGAACGACGAAAAGTACTATATTTGTGCTGATGAAGGGCAATACACGGCCGTCGACGATATTTATACGCGCTACATTTACAAAATTGAAAAATCCGTCAATGGCGAGTCTGAGGAGGGAACTTATTATCAAGTGGTAGGCTCCAAACTCGATGCAAACGGCGAAGTGGTTTCATATTACCTGGAGGACGGTGATAAAGTTGATGTCGTTGCCAATGGAAAGCATCTCGATATCCCGTTGTACTATCGATCCACTCAAGGGGATGTGAAATTTTTTGGGATGAAGCTCTATCAATGGGGACTTGAGACCCGTTACGTTCACCGCAATGATGATCATTTGGTCCTTCCGGTAGAGTATGAAAAATACGTCCTCGCGAGTCAGGTCGCGGAAGAACCCGATTTCACGCCCTCAGATGAAAAACGCTACTCTTATTCCAGTATTACCAAAAAGTATACAGAAATCGGGAATACCGAAAACTATTACTTTACGGAAACCGATGAAAAAACGGGCGAGGAGGTTCTGCATCGTATCGAATTCCCAAATCGCCGCTATGCTCAAAATACGGCCTCAAAAGAGTACTTCTATGTGCCTCACCCGGAGATACGCTACATCGAACAGGGCAAATTGAGTCGTAATGCAGAATATCTTTATATCAATAACCGGTTTGTCGAAATCCGTGGCAACGGCGAAAACCTCGAATTTACACAAAATCAAAACGACCTTGCGACATCCGATTATGCGGTTGCCAGTGATGGTGGACTGTATCGAATCGCGCCGGTACAAGCTCAAATCAGTGAAACGGTACAACTTGGTGAGGGCAAAACAAGAACCGATACCATTAAGCCTCAGGCGGTTAATGTTAAAACTACCGCAGGCAACATCGCTTATGCCAATACGGACTTTATCCTTCCTGCGGCAGCGGCCGGAAGTGCTACCGATCAAAGCCTGACCATCAGCAATTGGAAGCCCTATCGCTTCCAGGATGTTCTATCGAGTGATATTTTCGTCCAATCCCACATTACGCCAGGTGATGTAAACTCGGGCAATAAGCTTACGGCTGCGAGTAGTAATCTCGATACCGACAACAATAACTTTAAAGCGATGGCACAGGTATCCGTTGGGACAGATAATACGGTTTACCTCAAAAGTGTCGATGGACGGTACCATCCATTTACACCAAAAGATCGCGATGTCACGTACCATAAAAACGGAAATAATTACCTCATTAAGGGCAGCGATGAACACTACTATAAAATAGACGGGGGAAGTTACATTGTGCCGAGTGGGGATAAGAATACCTACTACAAAGACACCGACGATGAACTGTATTATGTTCGGAGTAGCGACAAGATTTATGGCCGAAATAATAGGGGAAAATATTACGAGAGAGCTGATGAAAAAGTGTATTACAAATCCGGACTTTTTTCATACAAAGAAACAACAATCGACGATAAAAGGAGGCCTCTTTATTTTAAGACGAAAAATTTCCAGTATAAGGAGGCAACGCATTATCAGCCTTTGAGTGAGGCAAAAAATGATATTTATGTTCAGGATAAAAGTGGCAAATATCACCTGAAGACTGACACAATCTATTTTAAGGGTTCCGACAACAGTTACTACAACCGAGCAGACAATAAGGTGTACTTTAAATGTGAGGGGAATCGGTATTTTGAAAACACGGGTGACATCACCTTTTATATCAAACTTTCAGGGGATAACACATATTACCCACAAAGCAGTACCTATACATTTTACTCTAACGCGCCTGGAGGCTATCAGGAACGAGATGATGATGGCGTCTACTACGTTCATGGAGAAGATGGAGCTTATTATGATACGGGATGTGTGACGCTCTATGAGGATGCTGATACGAGCGCGGATCTTGCCTCGGATTGGTATATCGAAGATGTGTATGCGGACTCAGGATCGGGGGCTAAAGTGGTCGATTTTATCAAAGTTCCCAACACTTCAGGGAATGAGAATAAACTCTATGTCCTCAATACCGATCAGATGTATGAGATTAAGACGATCGAGCTCGGAAAATCGAAAACCGATAAGAACGGAAAAACACTAGTACCCGGAAATCGTTATATCCAGCTTAGCAAAGATTCATTCGTAAAGGTAACCGACAGCGATACGCGCTATGTTGAGGTCGCAAGTGAACCCATATCAAAATTAAGGCCGGAGATGACCAAGCTCCAATGTCTGGAACGGAACGGAAAGCACTACGTTTCTATCAAAAGTACCAGCGGGGGATGCGTACTAAAGAAACAGGTCGATTATTTCGATCCTTCAGGTTTTGGATGGAGAATCCTTATTCCAGAAGCGAAAAACTCGACATCGGGACCATACTTAGCTGCTAAGGATGGCAATTATTATGCCGCTAAGGATATCTGTGTAGAGAGCGATGACGGCGAAGTTAAATTGCTGAAAGATATCGACGTTGTCAGTGTCGCAGAGAATGGGACAGTCAATTATCTCGGCAATGCTTTCGACCAAAAAGGACAGAGTAATATTTATTGCCAATCGTCTTCAGGGGCGTGTTTCCGGGTAAGTGACCCGATGCAGCAGTACGAGGTGAAACAAGACCAATCTAGCGGTACTTATATCAATATTAACAACGATTACTTCAATCGCAGCAGTGATGAAGTTACGTTAAAGCTCCAGTACAGTGCTGCCGACGGCAATCCCATCTACCGTGGAGTCAGCAACAACGACGCCGACGTGACGCTCTACGTTTACCACACCAATGATTCTAAGGTTGCATTGAGAAAACCAACAACTTCACGCCCCATTGTCACAAAGGATAGTGAAGGTAATGATCATATACTACAAACGCCACTCGAAATTTTGTGGTATCCGAAGGCCTTGGTCACGGAAAGCATCAAAATGGAGATTACGAGTGCCAACATGGCGAACTACGTTTATAAGGTAGGAAGCAAATATTATAACGGTCAAAATTTTCGATTTGCAATCAAAAAGAATGGGAAACTGCAGCCCTATAATAAGCTTAAGGATTTGGAATCTACCAAAGGCGGCAATGGAGGTACTGTTTACACTGCACCATATCTAATTCCGAGCAATGTATCAGATATCAGTTCTTATGCTGTGGACAAAGCGATCCAGATAACCGATTTTGATACTACGACGGGGTACGTAGGCGTTAATTTTGAGCTCACGAATGCCAATATGGCGAACTATGTATATAAGGCGGGCAACGGGTATTATAGCGGTCAAGATTTTCAACTTGTTGTCCGAAAAAATGGAAAATTATTGCCCTATACCCAGCGCGAAGATTTAAAGTCTAATACGAGTGTGGGGAGTGAGACCGTTTACATGGCGCCGTACCTGATCCCGAGCAATGTAGCCGATATTAGCACCTATGATGCCGAAAAGGCCATTAAGGTAACTGATTATGATATCGAAACCGGGTACTTTGGTGTTTACACGCTGGAGTATGAAAAGCAGGATGCAATGGTAACAGCGGCGAGCAGCAAGGCCAACTCCTTGTGCTTCCAGGGGACCGATAATATTTATTATCCCGCTTCGAGTCTCTCGATATTGGCGGATGGCGATTATCAGTCGTTCCAAGGGTTTGCGTATTCGACGAAGACTCAAACCTTACCACAAGCCATCACGAGTGATCCCAGTGCTCTTTATCAGTTTACCCCGAAAAGCGATCCGGTAATCAATGTTGACGAAAATACCTTCGTGATGGCCGAGGATGGCAACTATCACGTGACGCTTGGAGCAAGTGTCGGAGGAAATGGCGAGGGATCTTGCAGCCGCTTGTCGGTAGGCGTCAATGATGGCAAAAATGATGCGACTTTGATTCTCGGAAACTATCGTCTCCAAGCGGGGAACGGAGAGGTCAGTAATCCGTCATCACGTTTTTATATTGAACAGAGCAATCTCGGAAATAAAATTCGAGCAAAAATCGGCGACCGTCAAGGAACGAGCTACGTCGATCGCGAGGATATCCGGGCAAAGGCGAAGGGCAGTACCATCGCAGCGGAAAAGGTTCAATCATTTGTCGTCGTTACGGAAAATGGGGAGGTTGAGGCCGACCTTAGCAAAACGTACACGTGTCAGACATTGACTAGCGGCAATCCCAACTACGTCAAGACGGGCGATGGCGGATATTTTTCAAACCGCAGTAAGACACAAGTCGATATGGATGTTGGCCGATACGCGCCGATTGATGTCGCTGAAGCCGCATCCGATGAGTTAGCCAACGTAACAAAGTACGTTCGCGCCGAGACTACGGGTTATTTCCCGGTCAATGAAGTCAAAAACAGTCCGAATTTTATCAAACTTCGTGACGTTTATTATCTTCAGGATAAAGAAAATCTCGATTCTTACTACGTTTCAGGGATTACACTCGGGGAACTTTTCTACTACGGCACAAAGTTCGACTACATTCCACTCAATAAGGCGACGCCGGGTGATGGATTGTATTACAAGTACGAGGGCGACTTTAAGAGCGTTTTAGATGACCGTTATTGCACCTCAAATAATGCCAGACTAAAGGGGAATGATGGACGGCTCTACAAGCCATCGGATATCTATGTGAAGGGCAAAAAATTTGAGTACTGCAAGGTGCGCGACATTGCGATGAAGACAGAGACGGACGAGGGACCGACGGAGAAGGCGTACGTGAAGTCGTTTAAGCAGACTTGCGAAAAGATTCAGGATCAAATCGACGAACTCTACGCAAAAGATCTCGCGGAGGCGAGGGAGGGGCTCCGGATGGAGTCGCAGATGTACGCTTCGTTCTTCCAGGAGACTTTAGACGGGGAACCGATTGCGAAATCGATCGTCGATAAGCTGGCGGAATATGCGGGGGCGACCAGTGAGGTTGAAACGGTAGTGCGGCAGGAGGTCGCGATCTACGATCTCAACGACGAGTTGGGGAATCTGGCGCTACAGAATCACCCGAACTACAAGAAGCAATACATCGAGTCGCTGCAGGAGGAATTTGACGACTACACGAAGCGGAGCACGATTAGCCAAGACGAGGGGTGGAAGGCCTACTACCGCGGGGTTCGGGATGAACTCGTGGAGTGGAAGGTTTCTTCGGATGACCAAAACATTTTCGAGCAGCGTCTAGCATCGGCAAAACAGCTCATTATCGATGAATTTGGGGATTTAGTGCCGCCGGACGACTTCTTTGGGGGCGTGCTAGCGCAAGTTGTTGGGAAAATTGTGGCATCGCTCCAGGCAAATGCCGATTTAAAGGATAAAGAAAAGGCGTACGACTTATGTTACGTCAAGTTACAGGCGATTGCAGATTCTCTATTAACGCTCAAAGAGAGTTGGGATGTTGAAGATGCGGAGAGCACGAACTTACCGGAAGCGATGACGGCACTCAAAGATCGAGTAGTTATGATTGCAGAGGACCTGAATGCGATTACGTCGGAGTACTGCAAGGCGATCGCGTCGGAGGTCTCACTTTTTAATCGGATTACAATTTTAGAGTATATTTTCAACAACTACGGTGTGATTGACGATCGGGTCAACTTCACGGGTTATGAAATCGACAGTAAGACGAACAAATGCCAGGATTCGGCGAAAAAAATCGAGCCTCGCGATAAGGAAATCAACTGTTGGTTTACGCAATCGACAGATACGGGTGAGGACCTTTTATGTGTACTCGACAAGACGAATGAAATTGATACCGGGAGTGGGAAAAAAATTCCCCGTCGGATTCTGTTTCGGTACAACAACGCGAAGATGCGGCTTGAGAAGTCGGTTATCGATGCTGATTTCGGTAAAAACGTCACGGATTTCCCTAAAGTCGTTGAGGAGTTGACCTGGGTTGCCGCGCGACGAGAGACAGATGCTGAAGAATGGAGCGCATCGGGCTTCTTATTCAAAGATGTCATCCGGCACAACCTCTTCCAGCAGCTCTTACGTTATAAGGCGGATATCAAAGATCCCTCCACTAATAAAATCATTGGTGAAGAAAATAAAATCGGGTACCTTCTTGGAATGGCGCAAGATCGGCTTGCGGCGGATGACTATGTTCGCGCTTACATCGAGCAGGCGGCGAAAAATCTCCTTATTCCGATTTACCGCGTTCAGGACAGTTTATTATTTTTCAACGGCGGAGATTTAGAATCACCGGCTGTTGTAGAACAGCTCTCGACGACAACACCGACGCTACCGAAAATTCCGGAGACAACGGGCACTGTAAACCAGCTTGCCGGAGTAAAGTATCTCAATTCCTCCACGGTTATAGATCCGTCGATGATGCATCAGAGCGGGAATATTACCAATGTTCCGGCGACATTTCCATCAGATGTGGCGGCGTTGGAAGCGACCGACAAAGTGCAACTCGGAGAGATGGTTTCCTACCTCCTCGAGACGACAATGAAATCGAACGGTAGCACGGACATTTCATTAACGCAGGTGAAAAATGATGTAACGACTGGGAAAACATTTGCGGCACACGCATCAGAGGTAACTACAGCGATTAATAATTGTTTCTCCGAAAAAGGGCTCGCGGAAACCATGATGGGCGGCGCGAGAACGTTTATAGAAAAAAAGCATCAGGGTGACAAGGTCAAATTCGAACACTACACTGGTAACTATGACTTTATCCTGGATAAATATATCGCGCGTGCTGAAGGAAAGACTGATGATAGTGGACGGAAAACATTTGATAAGCAAACATTTGATGAGGAAGTTGGTAAGGAAAATTTACTCATACACAATCCAACTTTAATAAAAGGAAAAGCTTACAAAGAACAACAAATAGTTGATGGCGTAAAAAAGGATGTCACCGTGATTACACCGTGGTCCGTATCACTGGTCGGAAAGTATTATCCAACGGGTTGGGACGGCCTCGGTGTACCAGATGATGTCAACAAAATTCCTAAAGAGCATCAGGTTGCCCAGGCAACATATAAGTTTTGGGAATGTAATGATCAGGGTTTACCTATAGAAGAAAATCTCAATTTTGGTTTAGGCGACTACGGTAAAACGTTTTCACTTCAAAGGCGCGAAACTTTTAAAGCAAGTGGTGAAAAGATTGGCAGTAAACCTGGTGGCACCCCCATTCAATATTTAGCAGACGTTTTTTATGACAAGGATTTTTGGGAACGTTTAATGAAAAATGCGAAATCGGAAGGTGGCTTTAACATCGGAGGTGCCCAGAAATATACGCTAGCACAAATCCAAAATTACTGTAAGGCCAACTCTTCAGGGATTTCGATTAACGCGATCGCATTTCTTAGCAAAAAGGGTACAGACCAGGTTTATTTTAACTGGGGATTTCCAACGGCTGATCGATTGACCAATAATTATCATCCAAAGAATGTTGGCGATTTTAAGAGCGATCCTAGCGATGGAAATTGTAATAAAGCTCGTGAAAAAATGACACCATATGGTGATGCAGTTATCAATACAATACATGCCATTTACAAGGATCTCGATAATCGTGTTGGATTTTTGAGAAGGTGTGTCAATTTGAACAAAATCTCGATCAACACGATTGGCATCGATAACATCAGCAGTGACATAACGACACTTTTAGGGCGTAACTGGACCGGTTATTTTAACGGTGCGGCAAAGACCACATATCAAGCAGTGGCAGAACCAACAACAAATGGAGCTGCCACCGCAACACAACTGAATCTTTCAGACTATAACGATTTTGTCCCAGAGACGACCCGAAAAAATTTAGCAGCTTGGCGTACAGAGTACAACGCCTGCAGTGAAGCATTGAATATCTTGGGAAATGCCACAAACAACGGAATTGTTAAGATATTTTTTGACGCAATTTCCGCTTACAAAACAGCAAAAGATGCAAACTCTATAGGGTGGCAGTTCAAGGCAAAAGATATAATGGATGCTTACAGTGCTGCGAAAACTGTCATCGATAACGCTAAGGCAAAGGTCCAAAGCGTAACATCGGGAAACGCCGCGAATTTATATAGCGCTTTGAATACCCTATCGGCCGATATGGATACCGTTAATGAAAATGCCAAAGCGGCGAATCAAGGGGCGAATTTCCAAAAACAGGCGAAGGAATTCTTATTCAAGCTTCACGAATTGGAAGAGGCCCACAGCGATTGGCGCCAAAATCCTGTGTCGCATACGGCAATGCTGAGTGATCTCCAAAGTTGCCAAGGCAATGCGGCTTATGAGGATATTAAGACACAAATCATCGACCCCATGATTAAGTTCGTCGACAGTTATGATGTCAACGGGAGCTTCTATTATTGGTGGAAAAACGGTATGCTTAGCGCTTATGATGCCGGGGCGAGATTTTCCCCGAGGGCGGAAACAACCGGTACCGACGGAAAAGTCCAGTACGTTAATCCCGTCTCGAAAACCGTTAATGAGGCCTTGATGGCGCTCCAGTCGACCTACGGTGACGGTTGGACGAAAGGGAACGCAAGCCGTAATAAACTCCTCCAGAATCTTTATACTTATGCCCACGGGCGCCACTTTAACGAGGATTATGCGAGCTATAAGGCGAAGTATTCTAATGCAACAAAGGAAAGTTTCCTGCGCGTTGTGACCCAGCCGCTAAAAAGAGGAAAATGGATCTCAAATCTCGGCAAACTTCCGGCCCCAACGGCTTCGTTGGTAGATACAGCTTATGCGGGAGCACTGGCCGACATTACGAGTTCTTCTGAAAAATATACGCAGGTTTTCGGTAAAGCCTTCAAGCTTGTGGCAGAGTACAACGTTATCGATACGACAACAGTCCCCAGCCGTTGCGTCAACTCGACCTACGGTACGACCGACGACTTTTCGCCCATACCCGTGCGGAAGACCAGTTCCGGGAAGACTGAACTCGCGCTCATAACGGCGATTGATGAACATCCTGGCTTTATCGAACCCACACAGGGTACGATTCCAACTATCGCCTGGAATACCGCTTCGATGGTTCTCGGCTCACTCCATACAATCGGTGAAGATAGCATCGCGAGCTATGTCGCAAAGCAATCGGACGATCTCGCCACGTTGACCAACCAGGAGGGCAGCGCCGGATTTTATCGCGTCACTAAACTTCTCCAAGAGATCGCTCAAAAAGTCGATATTTTCCTTAAAGAATCGGATTCGATGAGCCTCAATATCGCTCTTGCCCTGAAGAAGTGGTACAATGCGATCGTTGACTACGCCGCGGAGTACATGGTCATCAATCTTCAGACTTATATCAATGACAACTATCAATCCGATGGCTGGCAAAATTTAGCCGATAACGATAATGCGATTATCAGTATTTCATCGCCTAACTCGTGGCGTCTGTCGCCTGAAAAGGATGTGGGTCAAACAGTGCTCCGGTACATGGATTTCAAGACCGTTGGCACCGACCATTACGCAATTATCTACCATTCGGCGCAATATTACACCACAACGGCGACGGAAAATATACTCCGCACGCTTTGGGAATTACAGTCAACATTTTATTGTGGGAATAATTTAGCAACAAATGTTACGGCGATAAAGAAGAATATCGACACTTATGAAAAAATAATCCAAAATAGTCCTAAAACTGAAGACGGTGAAAAAAAGCGCCTGGAAGCGACCGCAAATAAAGCGGAAGCACTAGCAAAACTTCGATACCTTGCCTATCAAGCACAGGATCTCGGCGTCGCAACTGTCCAAAAAAATACGGAGACGAATGGAAACGTTAGTTACAATGTGAAACCGATTCAAAACGAGATAAACAAGCGCACAAACATAGCCAAGGCGCTTGGAGATCTTAGTCGTGATCGGGATCTCATGTTATCGCAGCAAACCCAAGTTACCAATACTTTATCGCAGTACAACGATTTAACAGAGGCGCAGAAAGAAGGGTATAATTCGATTTCACTGCGAGCTTTCATTCAGCGGTACAAAGAGACGCTTCAAAAACACTGTAACTCCAAGTATAGCGATGGGCTTCCAAAGACGACCCAAACGGTATTTAATCGCTGCGTCAAGGAACTCGAAAACCTCAACGATACCTTCGAGAACATCGTCAATCGAAAACAGGTTGACACGTTTTACCGGTGGTTCACGCAGATGGAAAAGTTCTACTACGACTGGAAAATTAATTCGGTGAGTCGATCGACGTTCTTAGAGCAGCTGAAGTTGTTCCAGCAGATCTCGTTCGAATTTCAGTTGCCCAATATGATTGCCGATAACGATGAAGCGCTCTCGGTCGAGGATGTCTCTGTACGCCTCGGAGATGACATGGAAAAGATGATGAACAAGATCCGAGAGGCGGCCAATGCGTTAGAAAAATGGGCACTCACCGATGCAGAAAAATACACGGATCCCAAGAGCACAGCATATAAAGAACATTACAAGAAATATTCCAGTTACACTGGTGTTCGGGATGCATTAGTCGCGGCGAAGACATCTCTAGACGCTGCCGCTAAAGGAGGAGAGTTTCGAGTCTTAAGCGACCAGGTGGCTTGTGAAGACATTATCAAAGATTTGGAAAACCTGAATGAGGATATCCGGGCTAAAACGAAAGGGCTCAGCAGTACTAACTATCCCGATGATAGCGATATTACCAATTGGAGAACTTCGATGTCGAGCAGTGCAGAATTGTTGCTCATTACGGGTGGTGGACAGAATGTCGATCCCAAGAAATATTTCACCGACGTGATCCTGGATCACATTGACGAGATTGTCGCGTATATTGAGCAGTACAATATTGACGTTACAGAAGGCGGGAAATCGACTAAAGATGGTTGGAACGAGTACACTCCAGCAAGGCGCGATTTCGAAATCAGGACCTATAAGAAAATCGCTAACCGTTATGGGTTTACAGGAGATTGCGTACGTGATCAGACCGCTGCTATTCGCTTGATGGATGAAATCAACAAGGAAATAGAGGAAGAATTTAAGAGCGCAAACAAAGACCGCGGAAAAGATCTCATTGCTTCGCGTATTTCCGGAGAAGCTGTCGAGTTTGCTGTCGATGAGATCCACAATGACAGCGATCGAATGATGAAATATTACCAAGCATGGGTGGATTTCGAAAAATATGCTTCATTCCTCGTGTCGAGTTATCTACTCAATAATCAGGGAAATTGTTCGAAATGTGCCAGAAAGGCCGGCTCATGGAATAACGGTATATATGATATCCATTATACTGGAAATTGGGCTACATGTGGCACGCCTCTGCTGCAAAATATCGAAACTGGACAAGATAAGTTCTATAAAACACTTTTTGATGTTTTTGAGTATAACAAACCTGGAGCACAGTATACCTCGACTGCAGATAATAAAGATGCGGCTAAAAATCTCCGAGATCAATTCATGGGCAATGGAGGGTATTCTAATATCTACAGCAATGGGTTTTCGACACTTAACTTTAGTACTATCACGGAAGATTTTAAACTCGATCTTCTGACGCTCTATAAGAAAACTTTCATTGAGGAGACGTCGCCATTCCAGCAGATTCGTTCCTATCTTCGGGCTCAAAATGCTTACAACGCGGTCATCGAGTATATTGACTACCTCTTTGGGCACTTCTCAACGTGGCGTGGCGACACGAATGTTTCGGAAGAACTCCGTAGTGAACTGACATCACTCAAGGAAAACCAGATCTATCCCTATTATGACCTACATTGGGAGCTGGCGAACGATATTAGACGGTCTAATGATCCCGGCAAAAAGCCAGATGGTGCTGACGAAAGCGGCGGTGTAACCGTCGGAATCATTAAAGCTATGGTCGGTAAGAATGATAATGATCTTTTGGAGGGAACTCTCGGTGACTATATCGATCGTCTCATTAATAAGGTTGCAAATTATAACTCGAAGGCAGATGCCGCAGCGATTAAAATTGCCCGTTGTGCGTCAATTACCGAAGCCATACAAGAGGTACTGAAATCTAAAAACTACACCTATGAGTCGCTCTTTGGCGCCACAGTTTCGCAACTCGCAATCGGTGGTAAAATCATCCAGAACGCGGACCAGATGGTCGACTTAATCGCACGGCTGGAGGCGCTCGTGAAAGGTTGGAATAATAATGATGAAGGCGCCAATAAAGAGGCATTCGAGGCGATGAACCCACACGGTACCTTTATTCTCCGCGACGACGGTACGTACACACTTCAAGAAGAGGGAGAAGCGCTACCTGCCAACGGGAGTGTGAAAACCGTTACAGAGGAGGGGACTATGGTGGCAGTCTACGAAGACGGTAACGTCGTTTCCTCAACATCCGAACCGCCAACGCGCATCGTTACGAACGAATTGCTGGATGTTATCGATACGCTCAAGGATATCTATGTCAACAACGATACATACAAGGTAATTTCTGAAACCTACAATCGTGTCCAAGTCGCAGAGTACCTCTTTTCAGTGGCCGGAAATGCGGTCTCCAATCTCACCTGGTGGGGTAAGGATGATCTGACGGTTTATGAGCGAAAAGATGGTGTATTACAAACGGATGCCAATGGGAAGGCTGTGATCGACACGACCGAAAACACACGCTCGCTCTACCTCCTTAACTCGGGCTGCTATACCTTCAATATGCACGGCAATGAGGATTTCTATTATATCGCGGCACTCGTTGGTAATGATCTCCGGATTGTCCAAATGCCAAAGCCGACGGGAAATGTCAAGGGAATTGTAATGGAGGGTGGAAAAGAGGTGGAAAAAGATAATGCCACTCCTAATAGTATAAAACACGACCTCAATAAGCTCACGGTGAGCGAGTTTTCGAATAAAATGCAAGATTTGGAGGGTGTGTTCTTTAAACTCGATGACAAAGAAAACTTCACGGCAGAGCAATTTAACCCGAAAATCGTAACCGAAGATAGCGTCATGATGTACTCTTCTGCGGAGGGCGGTATCTACGACGGCGATGGAAACAGCTGTGGTGGTGACGCCGATGGATTTTTGCTCGATGCCAACGGGAAGCGACTCTATAACACTTATGTTGTCGGAAGTGGTAGCGCAACGACCAAGACCTACGCGGCATATAAGTTTGATCTCAACAATAACGAAATCGTTCTAGTCAATTACGACCCCATCAAAAAGTCCGAGATTGTTCCGGCAGATACTGCTGGAAACGATGATGGCAAGCTCGAGCGCTACAAGACGCTCTTCAACACCTACAACGGGATGTACGAGCCGCATGCGCATTATCTCCTCAACGATGATGTCCAAGAACTCTTTGTCGAAGAAGTCAATAAGGCTGGAATTGCGTTTGGGATCGCCTACGACCAGTGGAATAGTTCTTCAGCCGCGAAAGCTTTCCCAGAAGCAAAAGCAAAGTTAAGTACCAATATGACGGCGTACGCATCGTTCTTCTCTAACCTCAGTGATAAACTCAGCCGTCACGATGTGTTGCGGTACAATGACAAGTTGGCGTACGAGTCCGAGGAGGTCATGATTGCTCGGATTAATACTGTGTTAAAAAATCTCAACGCCGACGGTGACTTTACGAATTTCCGTAACCTTGCGGACCGTGCGAAAGCATACTACGGCGTACTCCAAAAAATGACCAATGCCAAGGCGATTGGCGATATCACCGCTGCTGAAAATTGTGCCGATGAGCTTACGAAAACGAAGCAGGATTACGAAAACGCTAAGCTCAATGCCGCTTCGGATAAGGGGAATTTCGCAGCCTATGTCGCCTCGCTCTCGAAATCACGGCTCGAAAGTGCCGATCAGATGAAGTATGCGCTATCGGTCATGACCGATGAAAGTACCCGGGCGTCGCTCGTCTCGAGTTATGCTTTCATTAGCAAAAAAACAGCCATGGCGGAAGAAGTACTACAGGTAACAAACGGAATTGATGCTGTGAGTCTCGAAGTTGAAATGTTACTCAATAATAGTGGTGCCCGCAAGGACTTTCAGCGTGTCGCAGAAACTATCGAGTACGGCAGTTCGCAATATTCTGATACACCAATCCCATCGCTCGCCGATACCTGGGGTGTGGCACGTGATGCGCGCTTTTGTGAATATCAGGGCTGGAAAGGCGATTCCCGCGATGCAGAACTCTACCAGGCTACACTAAATGAATTCATGAAACAGTCATACTTCGAAAATTCGGAGGAAAAGAATTTAATTTCATCGGATAGCGTCCGGGAATACCTCACGGAGATGGATACGATGCTCAACGGCTATGTCGAGGAGCTCAAGCGTTACGAGACCTATGACGGTATCCTTAATGACGTTTACGTGATCGAGGTCGTCAAAAATAATCGCCGCCGGAAAATTGCCGGCAAAGGGTTTAACGAAATTTTGGCCGACCATCTCAATTGGGTCGTATCCAAATCCCGTAAAGCGGCACTCTTAGAGGATCTTTATGCCTTTGCCGACGATATCGATACGATCATTGCGTCTTACGATGATGAAGGCGAACTCGCAGGGCAGATGGATGCCGATTTATTACAAAAGATCAAAAACTTCCGGGCTTGGCTGGGGAAGAAAAATGTCGCCGATAAAAAGACCTACATTGGTTTGGTAATTAATTTCGAACCCTACGATAGCAGCAAATTTACTCAGGACCAGTACCTCTACAAAATTCAGTCCTCAGAAATTCACGAGGTTATGGACAAATATGATGCCGCAGAAATTGATTTCGCGGAATATAAAACCAAGATCGAGGCGATCCCCACCCGTGGAGGTCCGCTTGATGAGTATTTGGAACAGCTCAAGGATTGGCTCAACTACTCACAGCAACTTGAGATTTATCAGCGCTCATTGCTGATGTTAAGACCCAAGGAATACGCCTACTTCAACGGTGCTTGGGTAGTGACTGGGACGCTGACCGAAAAACAGCTCGAATCCTGCAGCGGTACGTATTACCGTGTGATCTACGGTTATGGCAAGAATGGTGATCCTATTTTCATCGAAGATAAGGTCGATAACATTTCCGATCCGGTCTACATCAGCTCGGATTCGCTCTGGCACGGCGACTATTCGCACTATGGGATGATGTTCCGTCTGATGGCAATCCTGTATGAGAAGTTTACGATGCAAAAGAATCTCTTGGCTGATCTTTTGAAAGAGATCCAAGAGAATAACGAAAAGATTGCCGAAGCGAATGCCAAACTTGCCAAGGTAAATAAAGTTCAGGCGCAAGCGGCGAAACAAGGCGATAAGGCAAAGGTCGTTATCCCTGCTGAAGTCATCATGTACTTCAAAAAGCACAACATAACAATGCCGACGAATGCCATGGATGACAACTCGTTGTTGACCTACGAAAATTCGAACTTTAACAAGCGCATGAGTTACCTCGAGTCGAACCATGCGGATGTTTCCAACCTGTTCACCTACGTTTCTCAAGGGAAGCTTAAAAACGGTGGTGATGTTGGCCAAAACACCATGTTGGGCGATCTAACCGACCGCGACCTTTTAGAATTAGGTTCTTTGAAAGAAGCCTATGAATTAACGGACGATGCCAGTGCAAAATTTGGTGACGTTGCGAAGTCTGTAAAAAAGAAAAGTGCAGGTGCTTTGACCGCAATTTCTGTGGCGATTGCAGCTGCGGCAATTGCTGTGATAACCGTCGCTACTCTTGGAATTGCGGGAGGAGTAGCAGGAATTGGGGCCCTTTCTTTTCTCGGTGCATTGGGTACAAAGGCAGCTATCGCAGCTGGGATAGGAATTGCTATAGGCGTAGGAGCGGCTGCTGCTGGAGCCGCCAGTGGAGTGGCGATGGGAATTTATCAGTTGGCAGCACTTGGTATAAGTGGAGCTCAGACGGATCTTTATGGAACTAAGAGTTTTTCTGCTGGTAGTGGCAATAAGCTGATTGATGCCTATTGGTATAATCGAAATAAAATTGTTAAAGAAGATGATACCGCGCAGGTACGTTCCGTACTAGGAACTTACACGGAAGCATTGTTCCAAAAGATGAAAGGAGGGACTTTGCCGTTTCCTTGTACTATCGAAGGGATTTGTTCTAATAAAAAGAAACCCAATGGCGACGCAACAAATGGCTTTGAGCTTAAAAGCTGGGCACCAATTTCCAATAATTGGAACGGAACAGGGCACTATAAATATCTTGCTAAACAGATGGGCAAAGCTTCGGATACCTCAACGGGAGACTTTACTTCAGGGACCAATCAAAAATTGGTAGAAGCTTTTGACCTGATGGCCCACCAGAAATTTTATTATTCAAAGAAGAGTGTTTATAAAGAAAATTTAACAGAACCAGACTATGATTATAACGCGTTAATTTTGATGTACAAGCTCGAAGCGATGGCCTCGGTATATGGCGATATTGTAACCGGTTTGGCAGTTAACTATTTAGCAGGGGCAAACAGTAAATCTCAAACCCTCGAGGCGCTCAATGGACTGACTGACCCAGAGGTAGCGTCTCTTCTGGGCTGTGATCGCACATTTAGCAAGGAAGATGTAAAGCAAATTAAATCTTATATCGATGGGCCGGGCCTGTTTACCGAAGACGAGAACGTCGAAGGATACGAGAAAAAGACGCTGACACAATGCTGGGTAGAGGAGCCCAAGATTAAACGCGTGTTGAACAAACTTTACGGTGATGGCTCGAATGGCCTGAATGCCGATGAGGTCTCTCTCTGGAGTGAAAATATGCGTATCCATGTCGACCAAATTACGACCGATGGTCAGACTATTACGACGAAAATGCAACGGATGATGCAACGCTGCAATGAGACAACCTCACTCGCAACTCAAATGTTGAAGTCGATTGGCGATGTTTGGAAGCAGATCTACTCCAATATTCGGTAAAAAGAATATTAAAAACAATGGAATTTTGAGAAAAATTCCTTATAATGCGCTCCGGAATGGGAGCGAGGGAAAAAGAAGCCGAAACTCAGCGAGATACTGCACGTATCCCGCTGGAAACAGGACGAAGCGAATTTGATCAGATTTTAAAAAAACATTTCCGAGGGCCTTCGATGTTTTGGCGGACTCTATTGGATGACTTCCCTGGGCTCGATGAACGTCACCTTGAAGCCGCGTACAGTATTGGGTTCGCGGCATTCAAGCAGCATAAATATGAGGATGCGGAAAAGATTTTTTACTGCTTGGCGATGATGAATCATTTCGAAGTCCGCTACTGGAAGGCGCTCGCCGTAACGCTCTTTATCGAGCACAAATACGACGCCGCATTAGGAGTCTATCTCGCGGCCTATTTTTTAAACCCTTCCGATATTGAGGTAATTTCAGCAATGGCAGATTGCTGTCTTGCACTTGAAAATCGTGAGGGCGCGATCGAATTTTTTAACCAAGTGGTCGAAGTATTTCAAGAAACTCAAAAGCGTCCGGATCTTGCCGAACGCGCGAGAGGAACACTAGAACTGATCCGACAAAACACAAAAAATCATGAGGAGGCTGTATCATGAGAGAAGTTTATTCTTTAACCGATATTTTACTTAGTAAGACGTATCCCGATCCGAAGTTGAAGGGGCTATCAGAAGCGGAACTCGCCAATCAAGCGGAAACGGTTCTAGGTTATCGTATCGCGCATATGACCGATGCGATGTTTTGTTACACGCCGAATGTAAAGGCCAACAAGGACAACGGACTCTATCAGCTTCCGGAGATCGATATTACTGAGATGACTTCCGTCGGCGTCGCGATGGCGATGCTGATCATATCGACGCTCCAAAATGAGCTCATGCTGGATACGCAGCTCGATGGAATTAAGTGTACACAAAATCAGAAATTGGGTGCCAGTAACACGAAAATTTTAGAAACCAAAAAGGCAATCCGGAAGTCACGCTACAAAAGCCCGTTCCAGCTTTTCATGGAGAAGCTCAATAAGTCGGGCATCATGAAATTTCTTAATAGTAATTACGGCAAAATTGTTATGTTTCTTATCGGTGCCGCGACAACAATTGCCTCCTTTGGTACGGCGGGGCCTGCGGTAATTGCAATTGGATCAGTGCTTCTCGCATTCCAAGCGGCAGAACTTATTTTGGGGAAAAGCATGGGGGAGCTTTTGACTCAAGGAATGAGCGATGATAAGGCAAAAATGGCGTTACAGATGTCAATTGATATGGCATTCATGGTAGCCGATATCGCCAATGGTGCGCTTGCCGGCGCAAAGGCCGGAGCAAGTGCAATGGACAAAGCCGCTGATGCCGCAAAGGAAGTGCAAAAGGCGACGAAAGTTATTGAAGATGCTCAGAAGGCAACAAGGGCAGCGAGTGAAAATCTTCAGGCCGCGAAAGATACCTTGAAAACGCTTAAGGAGGCCGGCGAAGCATCAGAGGACACTATTAAAGCACTTGAAGACGGAGTCCAAGCCTTGGAAGAAGGCACTAAAAAACTCGATAAACTTGTAGAAGATACTCAGGCGACACAAAAAGCGCTTCACAATGCACTTAACAGTGAGGATGCGGTTGGGATCCTTAAAAATTCCCAAAAACTCGAAGGACAGCTGAACGATATCACTCAACAGGCTCAAGAGCTCAATAAATCTTTTGGTCAATTCGCTAACACAGCTAAAGCAAACAATTTGGGGGTGTTAGCCCAAGGTAGTAACAATGTAGCGGATCTGATGGACGGAACTATGGTGTCGGGAGCGGATTTGTTACGAACATTTCATGGAAAATTCGATGATCTTCTTTCGGATCCCAAGTATCTTGAGGGCTTGGAGAATGGACTCAAAGAAGGAAGGAAAAAGGTAGAGTCACTTCAGGCCGAACTAAAGCAGACGGATGTTAGCGATGTAAAAAAGGTAAACGAACTAAATGCGGCGATCAGCGAGCAGAAAGAGTTTAATCAACAGCTTGTTAAGCAAATTGATCTTATCGATGCAGGAAATAGTTTGAAGTTGGCCGAAGATGTGCGAAACAATGCCCAGCATGAACTTGAATCATCGAAGGTAGATGACGCCACGGTAAAGCAATTTCAAGATGGTGACCTTACGATTGCTGAAATGCAAGGTAAAATGCGTGAAGGAAAATTTAAAGATATCGAGCAATCGCTAGACATCCGTAATTTTGAAAAGAATCAGCAAATTAAGCGGGCTAATTTACAAGAACAATTGGATCAGGGGCGGGAGAGCTTAAAGGAGTTAAGAAAGGATTTGGATAGTGCCGAAACTAACAAATACTCCCCAGATCAAATACAGGACCTAGGGGACCAGATTAAAAAACAAGATCTTTCCAATCGAAAGCTCGTTGAAGAAATCGATTTTATCGATTCTGGTTACGATGCCAAGAGGGCAACAAGTATGCGTGGAAATGCGGAAGAAATTGCCGGTAATGCGGGAAGATTAGATGGGTCTTTGGGACGGAATGGTATGGGGGCATTGGAAACTCGATTGAGGAGAGGAGATGCGACGATGGCAGAAATTCGAGAGAGTGCTTCTAGTGGCGGTTTCGATGATGTTGCCAAAGCACTTGATACGGGAAGTGGAGGCTATGCGGATGCAGAATTCGGGGCGTATACCGTGCACGGGAATTTTCTCTCTTCTAGCAACCGGACGGCGACAGGGGGTACCCGTCGGGCAAGCCAAGCACTTTCCGGTATTGCCACGGGCGCGCGAGCGATTGCGGGTTTGAGAGGACTTGAACACCTCAATATTTTTCAGCAAATCATGATCGCGAGTCAACGGCTACAAAACATGGTTCAGGCGACGATGCAATTTTATCAATCGCTCTACAACCTCGCGCTTAATGAAGAGACCAATCGCAATACGATGTATGCCGCGGAAGTTGACGCGATCAACACGCGCTACAAGGCGCTCGATGAGTTTTATCAGATGATTATCGATAATCAGATGGCCGATATTCAATCGCTGATGTCTTACGTCAAGGCATCCTATGAGCGCGCAGCGGAGGCGATCCGCGAGTACGGCGAAACGAATATGGAAATTATTCGTAACATCACAGTGTAAGTGTATGAGTAAGACGGAGACCATTCCTGGAGATACTCATATCCCGAAAAATTCGAACCCGTCGGGCGTTAAGCGTGCGTCGGGCGATAATGCTTCGGGGATGGATGCGGCCACGTTGAATGCGGTCGCGATGAATCTGGGCGCGAACATGACCTTAGATTCCATAACGATCCAGGCGACAGTTGATCGGACGGCGCAGTCCCATCTCAATAATACAAATATTACGTCGATTAGTGCGGCGCAAAAAGTTGAAAAGCGCTCGGAAAAATTGAACGAGCTTGCGTTTGGGATGAAAGGGAAGGACTTTCAGTCGACGAAGGTCAATAGTCTTGGAGATCTCATGTGTGAGATGATGATTTTAATGATCCAATCGACTTCTGAACGGCGGAAGATGGAACGTGAGATGCGGGCGTTACTGGTGACGGCGAATGTCGATCAATCAAAAGAACTTGCGGAGAAAATTTTACAAAAAGCCCAGGCGGAGGTGGAGCAAAGTCGGAGTACGGCCATTTTTCAAGTCGTCGCGTCAGGTGCAAGTTTTGCAGTGAGTGTTGGTTGTCATATGATGCCGACCAAAGGAAAGGATTTTGCCTCAATCCAAACCACCTTGTCCGTTAGTAAAACTTTTTCAGATACCGCGCAATCGCTTGCGACTATTGCGGATATGGCGAAGGCGGATGAAATTAAGACCATTGCGGCAGCAGAGGCAGACATCACGAAACGACGCGCCTTGATAACGCTTACAAAGTCCGTTGCGGACTCCGTTCAAACTTCCTTGAGCGATATCGACAGTACCCGAGAATTCTTTTTAGATATGATTTCTCAAATTGCCCAAGCGGAACACGATGCAAAAATGCAAATTATCCGCAATTCGCGGGTTTAATCAACAGCTGGCGATATCGCTGAATTATGGAAATATGGAAATATAAAAATGCAAAGAGATTTCTTTCCGTTGCAGAGAGAGAGTATTCCGTTAGGAAGAAAAAATCTTTATAATCCTATTTTATTTTGTACGGTCATAATCCCCTGGTTCTCGAGACTGTTGATTTCCTTCATCATTTGGAGACAGAATTTCGCTACTGATATAAAGGATTCGACAACATCCTTAACCGACTGTTGGGCATTTTCATTCAGACGGTTGAGGGCTTCAAGATCCCTAATGGATGACTCTAACTTAGCTATGTCGAAATTGCAGATCGCATCGATTACCCCCTTCATTGCACTTGCAATAGCCTGTCCCAAGCCGCCGATTGCATTGTATTTTTGAATTAGTGTATTTCGACTTATATCATCAAGTCTGAAATTACGTGTACTATCGAAGCCCGTGTTTATCTCTTGAGTCCCGTTATCCTGTTTTCGGTTGGCTTTGATTGTTCCTGCGATAGTCATCCCTGAAGAAAAGGCTGTACCGACGAGACCTGTGATGGCACCTGCTATGGCCTGGTCAAAGGCAATTTTACCCTTTTCAAGGATCATACTGGCAATTTCTTTGGATTTTTGATAAATCGTCGAAGCCATTTCTGCACTCATTTCGCGATTTGCCTGTTTCCCTTCCATTGCACTTTTAAGCTGCAAAATGAGAATCGCTGTCATGATATCACCAAGTGAACCTCTATCGGTGGGGAGGCCGCTATCGATAATCTGGTTAATATTGTTAGCAAGGTTACGAATGCTTTTAGGATCGCTGCTTTGAAGGCATTCCATGCAGCTTCTGTTGAGTTGAGTCGATTCGTCTGTGCTTAAAGATTCAGAACGGGTTACACTGCTTGTACCATTAATCTTTTCCACATATGCATGCATTTCTTTCATTATATTGACGCTAACATTTAAATTTTGTTTAAGCGTTTCCAGGTTGTCAGCAGCTTCCATTATTGCTCCCTTTTCGGCCTTTGTGAAATCACTAATTCCAGAACCACCTATTTGTCCATATCCAGATGGAGTGGTTTTTTTATTTTCGCTAGATGCAATAGTCTCTGGACTTTCCAATAAAGCTCTTATCCTTGGATCAGAACTTGGTATTGGTAATTTATTTACATTTTCCATTGCCGCCATGCGGATATCATAAAAATTCGCGGCTGGCGCTCAAGGATTTTGTTGAAAATTTTGTAAATTTTTTAATTGAATTTGCAAGCGCTTGTTCTCTTCACGGAGGTGTTGCAAGAGAGCAAGAAACTGTTGATGCGATTCGTAGAGGGCTTTCTTAGGGCCAAGAATTTGTTGTACAAGGCGATTCTGCGCCGTTGCAATGAGGCTATTGGCAATTTGCTCCTGGTTTTTCGGGGGATTTCGCGCCAAAAACGCACGTAAAAAATAAATCGCTAAAACGGGGTCATCATAAACCGTTAGGTAAATTTGGCCGATGTTGAGGTACGCATTCTTGGCTTCCGGTACTTTTTTGATGACTTCTAAAAACAATGGAAGTGCCTCTTTGGGTTTTTGAGATTGTAAAAAAACAAGCCCCTGGCGGTACGCGGGCGTGTCGGTCTCCTTCAGTTTCGATGATCCACACCCGACCAATAAAAATGCGCTCCCTAAAACTGACCACTTTTGCCACATCGCTTTTCGGACTTGTGTTTTGGGCGAGCTTGTTAATCTGCTGAGTTGAGGCAAGTCATGATTACAAAGCTGTCGATTATACTGTTGACATTATTTTTGTTGGGCATTTGCGGTTTCGTTATTCTGTTGATTTTAATGCAGCGGCCGAGCGAGGAGTCCGGGATGGGCGCGACTTTGGGTGGCGGTGCGGTAACGTCTGTTTTCGGCGGCGAAGCGGTCAATACTCTCGCAAAAGCGACCAAGTACTGCGTGGTCATTTTCTTTTTGATTTCATTTTTACTTTCGCTGCTCTACATGTCGCTGGAAAAGACCGTTAAATCGCAGCATCTACTCGAAATGAAAGCCGTTGTAACAGCTGAAGTTCCTCAGGTGACGTCGGAAAGAGTTCAAGAGTCAGTTATCAGTGAGAAACCGACTTCCGAAAGTTTGGTCGTGCCGGCGGCAGAGGCAATCGATATTCATGAGGGCACGAAGCCCGAATCACAACCGCTCGAAGCGGCGCCTCAGGCAACGGAAGTTGCTGATACCTTGAATGAAAGCGATGTGTCAAAGTCGAAAGTCGATCTTTGATCTGATTTGCTCCTGGTAATGTGACATTGTTACAGCGGTTTATTGTAGTTCTAGGAACAGTACTGGGGCTTGTTTTGCCAGCAAGCGCAGGCTCTAAGGCACACCGAAGACAGTTAATCCCGCTTAATGCGGAACGTCTAGAAAAGGTCGTCAAAGAATTGTCGTCAGTGCGACTTCTGGAGGTGGCGCTTTCGTTCCGAATGACGACTACGAAACTGAAGGAGCGGGATCAGATCGAAGGGAAGTTATTTGCTAAGACCATTGCTGGCCACTTAGCGGTTCGCGTCGAACTTGGTAGTAATGTGTTCTTAAAAACACCTTTGGGAGGTATGGCTGCATCAGCACCGACCAGTTCTTCGGAGATAGCACCGTTACGACCGGGGCATTTATTGAGTTTTAACGATATCCTTTTACCTTTTCTTTTATGGCCGTGTTATACCTACGAAGGGACACGAAAAGTTTTGGGGCGCAACACACATATTATTCGGTTTAACCGCAGACCTAGCCGATCGGCTCTTGCGGAAATTCTAATACAACCTTGGGATTTCCGGCAGATGTTGGGTCGTGTTTTTCCAAAGAAAGATGCCCATATCGCTGTAAGCGAAAATAGTACTGAAACCCGCTTCGATGCGGTTGATGTTGCGTATGATCCCGCTTTAAAAGCAATTATACAGGTAGAGTACTTAAGGAAAGAACCTAAGGATAGAAACGTAACAAAGGTCTTAAACTCGAACAATATTCAGTTGACAACGGATTGGGAAGTTGTTCGCAGATTTCAGCTCAAGAATTTTAAAAAAGTCGACGGCACCTGGTTGATGAAGTCCGTCGAAATTGTAGATCTTCTTCAAAACTGGGTGACAAAAATCGACTTTATCGGTTCCGCTGTACGGCAAAATTTTCCACTACTGTGGTTCGAGCCTGGAAATTTAGATTCCGTTGATGATTCGGAACTACCTTATGTAGCAATGTAGATCGCCGGTCGAAGTGAGATTTTAAAGCAAGATCGCTATCATTGTTCGTTCCGCAATGGGCAGATCGCCGTGAATAGTTAGTCTCGTAAATAAATTTACAAATTTATTGTAAAAAAAAACGTTCCGTTACAATGATTTGTATGAATTCAATAGGCAATAGCATCAGAAACTTTTTCAGTACCACTATCAGAATTGACAAACATATTGATGGAGATGCTGATTTTAATAATATGGCGCTCTTGGCCAGAGGTGAGTTCAGAGCCAAAGGGGAATATATAACTGCTCGCAAAGAGGATATTAGAGAGGCCTTAAAACTCATTGGTTTTGGCTTTTGGGATCGGATGAAAGCGATGAGGGCGATCGGGTGCGCAAACGATATGGGGAAGGTTCGTGGACTTGATGGCGATCTTGGACAAGCTGTTCAATTTATACATAAAAAAATTTCGGATAGGAAAACGGTTTGCTTTGGAGGAAGGTTTTTTCTTGATAACGGTAAGGATTCCTTTTTGAAGATGATCAAAAATCCTAAGGAACTACAACGAAAATTTGATAAGTTCAAAACTGAAAATTCTAATAAGGTGAAGAGTCAAGTCGGTTCTAAAAGCCCCGAGGCAGCGAAAGAAAAACCTCAATATTACGGATCATCGGAATTTAACAACGAACAGGGGATAACTTTGAATGAATTATTTTCTGAATCTGGCTCTAAAAGCCCCGAGACAACGAAAGAAAAACCCCAATAAGTGTTTTTGGAGAATGTGAATTTAAAATACAGAATGGTACCCATATTTGTCACTATACTTTCGATATTACATAGTAGGTTGAATGTCGTTTTTTATAAACAACACTCGACAAATCGGACATCTTTCAATTTTGTGTCCACGGGCGGGACAGTAGTCGCGGCCGAACTGAATCATGCGAACGTGGAGTCCGTCCCAATATTGTTGGGGGTAAATTTTTTTCAGAGCTTGTTCGACTTTGACGACATTTGGTGAATTTACTAATCCCCAGCGATTGGCTAGCCGGCGAATGTGTGTATCTACGGGAAAGGCCGGTTGATGAAAACAATGTGCCATCATCACACTCGCTGTCTTATGCCCAACGCCGGGAAGTTGTTCTAATTCCTGAAAATTATCCGGGATTTCGCCGTGAAACTTTTCCAGTATCATTTGTGCACAAGCCTGGATATTTTTTGCCTTGGTATGGAAAAATCCACACGGACGAATGAGATTTTCTAAAACGTCGAGCGGCAGCTGGCTCATTGCTTCGGGCGTTGCCGCTTGCGCGAATAATTTCGGCGTCACTTGGTTGACGCGCGCGTCGGTGCACTGGGCCGAGAGGATAACCGCGACGAGTAGGGTAAACGGCGAGCCGTGATGAAGGGGAATTTCTAAGTTTGGGTACAACTTTTCGAGCATCTCGTGGATGAATTCGGCACGGGCTGCAAGTTGATCGAAAGGTGAGTTGAATTTTGGGGTAGGCTGCATTTTGGATAGATATAGATTTAAGGCGAGGGTTTTAGGGTTCGCAATACTTCAGTGAAATCATCGGGAATTGGTGCTGTGCAGGTTATGGGCAGGCCAATGCGTGGGTGTGAAAATGTTAGCGATTCCGCATGGAGCATGATCCGCGGAAAGGTATTTGGGGATAATTTATTGGAAGGGGAACCATAAACCGTGTCGCCGACGATAGGCCAACCCTTATAGCTGAGGTGTACGCGAATTTGGTGTGTCCGTCCCGTCCAAATGCGCACATCGAGCCAAGCATATTGTTTAAAGCGTTTACGAACAACCCAGGTCGTTTTAGCGTATTTCCCTTCCCGCATCGCCGCCATTCGCGTCTTGTCCGAAAGTTTACGGCCAATCGGAACCTCAATCGTACCGGTTTGGAGCGGTGGATTTCCGTGGATAATACACATATATTGTTTTTGGATATTGTGTTCGGCAAAATCGCGACTCAGCTGTTTGAACGCGCGGTTCGATTTCGCAAAAACGATACATCCCGTGGTTTCTTTGTCCAAACGATGAACAACACCCGGGCGATCCTTTTCGCCAAGATAGGAAAGAGGGCAGTGATCGAGAACATATTCGACGAGCGTTTTCCCCAAAAAACCGGGAGCGGGGTGGACGGCGATATTTGCGGGTTTATCGATGACGATGAGATCCTCGTCTTCAAAAAGAATCGAAAGTTCTAACACGGGCGCTGGGGCGATTGCCTTTATCGTAGGCAACTCATAAATAATTGTATCACCCGGATAAACAAAATCGTGTGGTGTGATTTTTTGACCATTACGTTCAAACGGAACGGCTGTTGCTGATTTAATGACAGATCGCGGTAGTTTGAGCAGTTGCGCCAGGATCTTATCGCAACGATCGGGAATAATATCAGTCGGTACGGTGAGCGTTGCCATTACCGTATATGTTGCTGAAAGAGAGCATCGCGTACAACTCGAAAATCGCGGGAAAAACTTGCACTTTCGGGAAATCGCGTATTGTTCGTTCTTGAAGAATGTCGGTCTCGAAAAAGTATTCCAATGTTGCCGATGCAAGCCGTATTTACCTCTTGCCCAATATCTTTACGGCGACCAATTTGTTTTGCGGTTTTTTGTCGATCATTCGGTGTATACAGGCACGTTATGCGACGACCGATGCGGCGACAGCGCACCGTTTTTACCAACAGGCGGTCTGGTTGATTTTTTTTGCCGGACTTGCGGATATGCTCGATGGGCGAGTCGCACGACTTAAAAAGAAGGAATCGCTCTTTGGTCTCGAATTTGACTCGATTTCCGATATGGTTTCTTTCGGCGTAGCGCCAGCCCTGATGGTTTTTTTGCGCATTCTTTCACCATGTGATGAGTACTTATTTTTCCGCCAATTGGGATGGATGATCGGGTTTATTTATTTGCTATGCGCAGGGGTTCGTCTCGCACGCTTTAATGTAATTACAAGTCCACTACTTCCTCGAGAAGAAGCAATCCCATCATATGATTTTTTAGGCCTTCCAGTACCGGCGGCGGCAGGTGTCATTGCATCATTTGTGCTCATCGTCGATAGCTACGATCTGCATGTGTTTTCAATTTTTTTGCCGTTTATTATGCTTCTAACGGCCTACCTGATGGTGAGCACGATCCGTTTCCCAAGCTTCAAAAAGATCAATTGGAGTACGCGGACGCGCCTTGGGACGTTTGTTGCCATCATCGGAGTCTTAGCGACGATTTCTTGGTTTCACCAGTTTTCGTGTGCGATCGTCTTTTTGAGTTACGTTGTCTATGGCCTTGTTCGCCATGTTCGGCAAGAGAGAAGATTTCGAAAAAGCGTAGCTGAGCGTCCAGAAAGTTCTATTGATCTGTGAAAGCGAAACGCGAAAATCCATTTCTAAACCTTGGGTTTAATATTATTCTCCCTTCGGTTTTGATGTCGAAGGCAGGCGATTGGTTTGGAATCAATCCACAAATCGCGTTGGTGTTGGCACTGACGTTTCCGCTGGGTTACGGAGTGATCGATTTTTGCCAATCACGGCGCTGTAACATTTTTTCTGTTATTGGTTTTATCAGCGTTCTGCTGACGGGCGTCATTGGGCTATTGAAACTTCCCACAGAATATATTGCGATTAAAGAGGCGCTCTTACCATTGTTTTTGGGGCTGGTTGTGTTTATCTCGGCCTTTACGCGTTATCCATTGATTAAGATACTTGTTTTCAATGAAGCGATTATGAACGTAGACCAGATTGGCGATCGGCTGCCTTCGCCACAGCAGCAATTCGCGCTCCAACGCCTGTTGTCGAAGGGGACATTAAAAATTGCGGGGTCGTTTTTACTGAGTGCCGTTTTAAATTTTGCCCTAGCGAAATATCTTGTGCATAGTGAGACAGGGACCATCGAATTTAACAAAGAACTGGCGCGCATGACGGTTTGGAGTTATCCCGTAATCGTGCTTCCCTGTACAATTGTGCTGATGGTCACTCTCTACCAACTCGTAAAACAACTCACAAAACTCACGGGGCTTTCGTTCGAGGAAATGTTTGTTGATACAGCTCCTAAAAATGTTCCATAGAACAATTTTTTAAGATTTTTTCTTGCGAGGTAGAAATTCGAAGCCCACTTTCCCTCCGTCGTCGAGCGTGAGATAGGCGGAAAACATTTTTCCCGTTCGCCTCGAACAAAAATTCTCCAAAAGATCGCTCTTTTTTTCTGTTAGCAATTTTGCGGCCTGTGTTTCATCGATGCGCTGCTCCAAAATATGCCGTCCCAAACGAAATGGGCATTTCGGATCATCTAAGAAGTGCTCGCACATGTACCAGGAATCCAAAGCATAAACGTTACCGCCACAACAGGGACATGGCCCGATTTTAGGATAAGTTTTCAGCTTTTCCAGCGTCAACGTTTCTCCTTGTAGGTCATCATTCTTGGTATTCTGAAAGGAGAATTTAACCTCGTGATTCTCATCGATATAGAGCTTTGCCGCAAATGTTTTCCCGATTTTTGACCGAAATCCCTCCAGAGGACCAACGGTGCCATTTTGCAATAACTCGGTGCACTCTGACTCCAATAAACGACGCCCTGAAATTACTTTATAGAGCTTTAATTGTTCGTCTTGAGAGCGATAGCATTGCAAAAATTCCAGCATCGGCTTGCCGTCTGTCGGCGAAATAAGATTCGAAATGCGTGGTTTTTGTTGAGACTCGTCAAAAGCCTTGATTTTATCGACCATTTCACGTGTAACTTCGGCAATTCCCTGCATAAATGTTTCACGGTCAAGCTGGCCTTGCTCCATGCGGCGCAATTTATATTCCCAATCCCCAGTAAGGGTGGGACTCGAAAGTGTCTGCACTTGAACCGTATCAAGGTAGTCAAAAAGGCCTTCGGCCTTGGGCGTCGGAACGAGATCTTTTTTTTGCCGCTCCATGTAGCGTAAATCGATGAGGTGATCAATAATTTGTGCCCGAGTCGCCGGCGTACCGAGCCCACGCTCTTTCATGGCCGAAGCAAGCTCTTTATCGTCGAGCATCTTTCCCGCGGTTTCCATCATCGATAATAGAGTTGCCTCATTGTATCGTGCTGGGGGACGTGTTTCATTTTCTTCCTTGTGGGCAACAACGGCTGCTTGAGGTGGTGTGCCATCCGCAGTATCAACGGCCGGCAGTGGTGTGGTCCCGTCTTCAAGTGTTTTCCCATATACGGCTAGCCAGCCCGGAAATACAAGAATTTTTCCTTCCGTTAGAAACTCGTAGGTACTATCGACGATCGAACGGCGTGTCGTGATCTCAAACTCCGCGGCAGGGTAAAAAACCGCTAAGAATCGTTGGACGACCATGGTGTAGATCTTGCGTTCTTCGTCAGAGAGGTTTGTAGCAAACTTTTTCGTTGGAATAATCGCGAAGTGGTCGCTGATTTGTTTATTATTAAAAATCTTTCGGTTATTTTCATCGATCCAGTTGTTTTGGAGAATTTCCTGAGCATAGGGTGTAAAATCCCCGCCTAATGAGCTAAGCACATGGCGACAAGTGGGCGGATAATCCTCAGGAAGGGCATTGGAATCGGTCCGTGGATAGGTAAGACATTTATGTTTTTCATACAGCGATTGGGCGAGTTTGAGCGTCATACCAGCCGGCATCCCATAGCGCGTGTGCGCTTCGCGCTGTAGTGTCGTGAGGTCGTAGAGCTTGGGCGGATTCGATTTCCGTTTGCTCTTTTTCTCTGTAATAACGGCCGTACCGCTAGCGTTGATTTTTTCAATCAAGGCATCGGCCTGTGTGAGATCGAAAAGTCGATCGATGCGTTCATCCGGGTCTTTATTGTTTTTATCAAAGTCTGGGCGCTGGTAAACGCCTTGATATTGGCCATTATGAATAGTAAAGTCAGCCACGATCCGATGGTAGGGCTTGGGTTGGAAGTGACGAATCTCATTCTCGCGCTGTAAGATCATGGAGAGTGTCGGCGTTTGTACACGTCCGATCGTTACCACACCACTGCCACGAGCAGTACGAGCCGTAATCGCACGTGTCCCATTAATCCCGATGAGCCAGTCAGCTTCGGAACGGCAACGGGCAGCGGCTTGAAGATTTTGCATTTCAGAACTGGGACGTAGGTGCAAAAATCCTTCGCGAATCGCTTCTTGTGTCATCGAGGAAAGCCAGAGGCGTTCAACGGTTTTTTGACAGCCCGCAAGTTCATAAATATACGTAAAAATGAGTTCCCCTTCGCGACCGGCATCGCAGGCATTGATGACCGTTCCGACGTCGCGTCGGTGCATGAGTTTTTTGAGTTCGTTGAATTTGGTCTTATTTTTCGCAATGGGTTTTGTTTTAAATTCTTGAGGAATGATGGGGAGAATGTCGAGTGACCAGCGTTTCCAATCGGGATTAAAATCTTCCGGCATGTAGAGTTCGACAATGTGGCCGACCGCAGAGCTAATAATAAAATCGTCATTTTCAAAAACACCGTCTTTTTTCTGGAAATCCCCTAAAACATCTGCGATATCCTGAGCGACACTCGGCTTTTCCGCGATCACCAACTTCTTCATCACCTGCGCAGCTAACCCAGGAACGCCTATTTGGCAATCTCTTATTCTCGGTCGCAAAAGGGGAAGTTGGTAAAACGTTGGCCGTCGATCGTTATGCCCTCATCCGGTATTTTAGCAAAATCAATGGTGAGGAACTCTGGTATGGATTTTGAGAGTACATTCCAAACGGCTTCGATCGATTGGAATTCTCGTTGAGTTCCCGTGTTGCCTAAATAGCTATTTTTAGCCATCGCGAGCCATTGCCACAGGGGTTGTGCTTCCGTTGGGCGTGTGAGTGCACGGTGATAGCGCTGTAATAAAAAATTTTGGTTGATGAGATGGCCATCTTCCTCGACGACGGTGGTAAGTGGAAAAATAAGGTGTCCATGGGGTGTCGTAACGTTTTTATGGCTCGCAAAGATAACGCTTTCCACTTTTTCAAACGCTTCTTTGGTAAATCCTTCAGCGAGAAGATCGGTCTCTAAAACAATGAGTGTCTGGATTTGACGGTTGTCGATCAGTGTTTCGATTTCTTGGAAATCTTCGATCTGTTCTTTTTTAATGGCACGTGTAAGGAGAGCTCCGCGGACGTTGGTATCGGTGTCTTTTGAAATCAGCCAGCCGTCGCCTGGTTGGGGATGTTTTTTAAAGAAAACGGGTGCTCCTAAAATATCTGCGAGTTGACGGATGAGGAAGAGACTCTCTAACGAAAGGCTAGCCTGGGCGACCATCGCACAACGGTGTCCAAAGCCAACCATTTTGAGAAACTTCGTGAGCGCTTCACGTAAATTGATGGGCTGTCCGTGGAATAATACTTTATCGATGCGGTTTTTGTCGTTATCGCGATAGAGGTTGCGAATGCTATCGGGAATGTAGCGGTTAACTTGGGGATTGAAACGTGGTTGGACGTAGGCAATTTCCCCATCATGCGCACAGAGATAAATATTGTTGCCAGCACTACTTTCGGTAGAAATTCCGGGAACGGTGTGTAGCTTCCAGGAGGGCAGGGCGCTGAGGGCCTGTTGGTCAAAAAGCGCATGGCACGGGCAGACTTCGATGGCATTGAGAAGATAGCCGTTCTCCGTGTTCGTATGAGGATAGCGTTCGAGGCGAAGATGATCGTTCTTTTCCCGAATAAAGTGAACAAAATCTTCACCAAGTTCTTCGCGGAAGAAAGAGACACAGAGACCACAGGATGTGCACTTTTCACGGTCCAGGAGGAGTCGATCGGAGAGTGGAGAAAGATAAGGCTTTTGCTTCTTTCCGTCTTCAATAGCGCGTGTAAATCCGAAACCGGTTTTGTTGTAGATCCGACGGAGTTCGCAATCCCCAAAGTGTTCACAGTAGTCACAGTCACAGGGATGAGAACGTAAGAGGAGTTGGGCTGCGAGTGTACGGATCATGGTAATGCGTTCGGATTGTGTCCGGACTACCATGCCTTCTTGGGGACGAATTGCACAGGCGAGAATCGGTACCCAGTCTTGAGCACTTTGGAGTTCGACCGTACAGAGACCGCAACGACCATTGGGTGTTAATCCGGCGAGGAAGCACATTTGTGGGATTTTGAATTCCGTTTTATTGAAAACTTCGAGCAGTGTTTCTTCTTCGTTAAAGGTCACTTCCCGTCCATCCGCTATGAGCGTTCCCATTGCACCTAAAGCTATCAAGAAGCGATGCGGCGTCAAGTACGGTACACGTTTTAGTTTCCGGCGAATTTACCGCGAACGATCTTGCCGTAATGTTCTATTAACTGTTCGATCATGCGGGGAACGGTAATTTTTTGGAAACATTCGCGATAGAGATGAGCGGAACCATAGATGCCCATAATACCGAGTCCGCCAAGTGTATCAAATTCGCGTATGAAATTTTGGACCATCATGAATTCGCGTGTATCCCAGTCGAATCCGTTGTCTCGGTAAATGTATTTTCCTTGTTGGATATTGTCTTGAGTGCGCTGATAGGCTTCGGAATCTTTTTGTCCCTGTGCCTCTAAATATTCAAGATATCGCTGGTCCGTCGATTTAAAGAGATGCGCGACGTCTGTGCCATGGAAGATCGTTAAGGGACAGGAATCTTTGATGGCTTTGAAAAATTTTATCACGTTAGGTCCGAAACTATCAAGGTGAGCGCGTTCCCAATCTTGTTCTAACTGATCCAAAATCTCATCGTTGTCGGATTGCATCCAGAGATTTAAAAATTGTGCGGTTGCGTAAGATTCTTCAACGAATAGATGTCGGAAGCCATAGGTATCATAGCAGTGCTTCCAGTATTCGATTTCCTTTTTGAGACAGCATTCATCGTTGTGGCCTTCGCCTAATAAAAATATTTTTCCTGATACGCTGTCTTTAGGAAAAAACTCGGCCATAGTAGAGGCATCGGATACCTTACGATATCCATAGTAGCCCGCGAAAATCACGCCGGAAAAAATTCCCAATCCCAGCAAAACTTTGATCCGCATAGCGTACGACAGTCTAAATTCGGTATCGGCTTTATCAAGTTCAATCCAGATTATGATTCCCAACAAGCGCTTAGAAAATCGTCGGACGCATAACGCACTAGCTTGACAAAAATCCCAGAATAACGATCTTCCAACGAAAGCGTTTAGGTGGTGGAATTGGTAGACACGCTGTCTTCAGGCGGCAGTGCCGAGAGGCATAGGGGTTCGAGTCCCCTCCTAAACACCCGCAGTTGTATGAGTGAGGAGCCGTTAGGGGAAGCGCCGGAGGGCGAGATTCAGGCGTCCGTATCGTTTGGCGATCGGGCGTGGGTATTTTTTGCGCAGCATTTGTCGGCGTTGAAACAGATGGGTATCGTGTTCGCGATTATTGTGCTTTTGGCAATCATTGTTACGGTTGGAAAAACAGTTGTAACACACGTCCGCGAGCGGGATTACAATAGTGCGGTTCTTAGCGGTGATATTGAGCCGTTTGCGAAAAAGTATGCCAGTACTAAGCTCGCAGGAACGTTTTTTGAAACCCTAGGGGCGCGCGCTTATGCTCAGGCGGACTTTAAAACAGCGGCGGATTACTACCGTCGTGCGGTCGCAGCCTTTGGCTATAGTCCATTCGGCGGAAAGGCGGAGATTGAAGAAGCCGTTTCACTGATACGTTCTGGTGCTCTCGAAGAGGGTGAAAAACTTCTCAACAATATTGCGGGAAGCACAAAGTATCCAGGATCAATCCAGGGGAAGGCGATGTGGCTATTGGGAATGAGCCTGTGGGGACGACAGGAAGTTGCGCGTGCAAAGGATGTTTTTAATAAGCTTACACACCGCGATCATTCGTCTTATTGGCAAGAGCAAGCGACTGCCGTTCTCAAGCAGCTGTAAGCTATGGCTATTCGATTGATTTATGCGACGCCTGCGACCAATGCAAATTTGCTCTACTGGGGGCATTTTTTTACGACCGATGCGTTTCTGGCGTTTGAGGTTGAGGGTCAACGTTATGCTGTAGCAAATGAACTCGAGTTTGCCGCGATGCGTGAGCAATCGGCATTTGATGGGGTTTTATTACCCAAAGATTTGGTCCCAGAAGGAGAGCCAAAACTCATTAATTTAATTGCAGCCATTAGCGAGCGTTATCCCGATGAGACGCTTTTATTGCCAAAAAATTTCCCAGCGGCACTATTACTGAAAATTCAAAAAGAAGAACTGCCGTACGCGATTGCTGAAGATGAGTTTCTGCCAGAGCGCACTACTAAAACCGCTGAAGAATGTGATCAAATCCGCGAAGCTTGTCGCGTAACCGCATTGGCGTTTGAGAGGGCGAAAATGATGCTTTCCCTAGCCGAAGTGACAAACGACGATCTATGGCTCGACGGGGAATACCTCACATCGGAGCGTGTACGTCACGAAATTGAAAATGTTTGTTTCCAAAACGGAGCTCTGGCGCAAGAAACGATTGTTGCCTGCGGACGTTCTGCAGCATGTCCTCACTTCCGTGGTTCTGGGCGGATTCGGGCGAATGAATTTGTCGTAATCGACATTTTTCCGCGCCTTCGAGAGTCTGGTTATTACGGCGATATGACGCGAACATTTTTAAAAGGACAGCCCACGGAAACTCAGAAAGCGGTCTATGACGCGGTCCAGATGGTACATGATCGTACGATTGAGGCCCTTAAGGTTGGCGTTAAGGCGGCCTCGATTCATGAAAAAAATATCGCATTGTTTGAAAACCTCGGTTACGAGACGACTGATAATATGGGATTTTTTCACGCGACCGGACATGGGGTTGGTCTCGAACTTCATGAAGCACCAGGTATTGGTAAGCAAAATGTCGAGCTCAAAGAAGGAATGGTTGTGACTGTTGAGCCAGGGCTTTATTACCCGGATATTGGCGGTGTACGCATCGAGGATGTTGTCGTAATTCGCGAGTCTTCGGCAGAACTTTTGTCGAATTTTCCTTACGATTGGATTTTGTAATGTTTTTCTTCAAAAAGAAATACCCGGCGAAGCGCCTTGCAAAGGACTTTTTGCTGCTCGCCAAAAAGATAGAAGATTATCGCGGCGATGTTTTAACCGCAGACCAATGGAGTGCGCTGCTGCGTGCCAAAAGGCTAATTGGAGAGGCCGCCGATTTACCTATGCCTTCAGCGACAGAGAAGTTTACGGAGGTCGAAAAGATTTTTGCCGATATCGGTGGCGATATCTATCCTATGACCGGCCTTGTAGAGAATGTAGAGGTCTTTTTGTTTGCGGCAATCCTAGCGCTGGCAATCCGTACGTTTTTCTTTCAACCTTTTGAGATCCCGACGAATTCGATGTACCCGACCTACGCTGGTATGCAGTACGAATTCACCAAAAGTACTCAAAATTGGGGCGAGCGTCTGAAGCGTTGGGCACTTTATGGTGCATCGCATTACCAGGTAAATGCGCCGGCAGCGGGGGATATTTTTGTACCAGTCGCCCTGCATAGGGACCAAATGGGGCCTTATGGCGGCAATCTTTGTTATCGGGTAGTAGATGCGCCAATTTTAGGCATCGTTCCTTCGAAAAAGCGTGAGTACACGTTTCGTGTGGGTGATCAGCCAGTGACGTTTCAAGTACCGTTGGAATTTAACATCGACGATGTCGTCCTGGAGGCATTCTTTCCTGGAAAACACTCTTGGATAGAGGTTTTAGAACAGCGGTCTCATCATCGGCTACACCGTTATAACGAACACGGTAAGCGCGTATTTTATCTCAATACGGGCATCGAAAAGAAGGAGGGTGAGCCGGTCTTGAACTTCGATATTTTATCGGGAGATATGCTATTCGTAAACAAATTTTGCTATCACTTTACGCGACCGAAAGTGGGCGATCCATTTGTTTTCCGGACTCGTAATATCGAGGGGTTGCATGGCGAGGATAAGTATTTCATTAAGCGTCTGGCCGGAATCCCCAGTGATCAGCTCGAAGTGAGGCCGCCGGAGTTATGGCGCAATGGGAAGCCGATTGAGGGCGCGGAGGCATTCGCTTTCGACAACCAACAACGCAATGGTTATCCGGGCTATACGAATGTCGGGCTCCTGAGTGAGGATCAGAGCGTATACGTCGACAATCACTGTTTTTTCGCGATGGGTGACAATTCGCCCGAGAGTTCCGATAGCCGCTATTGGGGCTTTGTTCCAGAGAAAGAGGTTGTCGGGAAGGCGGTCTTTATTCTCTATCCATTCACGAAGCGCTGGGGGATTTCCCATTAAAATTCATGCGTTGGCGCTGTACTTGTGCGTATGATGGAACCGATTTTGAAGGTTGGCAGAGTCAGGTCGGTGGTAATACCGTTCAGGATACAATTGAAGCACGATTAAGCGCGATTTTCAAAAGGTTGATTCGGGTTCATGGTGCCGGGCGGACCGATGCCGGTGTCCATGCACGCGGCCAAGTTTTTCATTTCGATGCGGAGTGGAAACATGGGCCTGAGAAACTATTAAGAGCACTTTCTTCAGGTCTTCGAAAGGATATTCAAATTACCTCTATCACAGAGGCCGATGCGTCCTTTCATGCTCGATTTTCGGCGATTCGAAAGCGTTATATTTACCGATTTTACCTTGGTCAAGCGTTGCCCTTTGAGACGCGTTACTATTGGTCTGTCGGCGATCGTCCAGTGGACCTGGTGGCCATCGAGCAATTAGCGCAACAATTTTTAGGAACACACGATTTTACAGCTCTGGCCGCTATCCATCGCGATGGAAAAGCTGTAAATCCTGAAAAAACGCTTTATCGCCTTGAATTTCAGCAAGAAGGCAAAAAGTTACAGCTCATAGTCGAAGGAAGCGGTTTTTTGTATAAAATGGTTCGGACGATTGCAGGAACCTTACTTCAAGTGGGGCGTGGCGCATTGACGGCCGATTATGTATGGGATTGCCTAGAGAAAAAAGAACGACGCGAGAAAATTGTTACTGCGCCCGCGCATGGGTTGTGCCTTGATCGTGTATTTTATGCTAAAAATTTTCTGCAAAACGTTTGACGATGGATTGGTGACAGGCCGTATGTTCGAATAGCCTGTATGTGGGCCGCCGTTCCATAACCTTTGTGTTGGGCAAAATTGTATACGGAATATTTCCGATCAAAAGCGGTCATAATATGATCTCGTGTGACCTTAGCGATGATGGAAGCTATAGCGATACAGGCGCTCTTTCCGTCACCGCCAACAATACCTCGATGAGGAAAGGGAAAGTTTTTAATGGGATTGCCATCAATAAGGATTTCTTCGGCTTTGTTCTTTGTAAATAAACGCTCGACGACGCGAATCATCCCTTGAGTGGTTGCCGCTAAAATATTGATGCGATCGATGGTTGCAGCATCGATTCCACAGGTAATAAAGTCTAAAATATGTTGGTTTCGCAGTTCTAGGAGTTTCTCAAACAGCCCTTCGCGTTTCCGAGGTGATAGCTTTTTGGAGTCATCGATATCTTCGATCCAGTCCAAACGCGCAATATTATTAAAATGGTCTTTGTGAATAGAGACGCCGCATACAACAACGGGTCCTGCTAAAGGACCACGCCCCGCTTCGTCAATACCGATGAGTACGGGAAATTGATTGAAAAATTGGCGATCGAATTCAATGCGCTCATTCACACAACCCATCTTTTTTAAAAAGAAAACTTTTGACGAATTTATTTTTCAATCCGTGGCGTATAGGTGCAAAAGAATTGATTTTAATGTAAAATTTTTACAATATTTCGTATGATTACGGACATCGAGCGTGCGTTGGGCTATGGGGCATCGCGAAAAACACCAATCCTGAATGATCCGACGCTCCATGAGTATGTGAACTTAGGTTTGATGGCATTAGGCTGGAAAGGTAGCCATCGTCAAGACCTTCAAATTGCGCGAATTGCAGAGCCGCTACTGGCCTCGACGAATAATTTTCGACGCCTATTGGCAGATTATAACTGTCCCTCCGACCAACGGATTATCGATTTTTGCGAACGCTATTTTGCCGAAATTCCAGACAAAGAAAAGCACGACTGGATCCCACGCCATACTTTTGTGACCGACCGTCATGGTGTCGCACGCGTGCTTTCATTACCGCCCGATGCGGATGAATTTCATTCCGAGCACATCGATAGTTATCGTGTCTACCAGGGCATTTTGCATAATCCCAAAATCGATAAACGCACGACAAAAGGCGTATTTCATATTGTTGAAGGGGGGGATTTTTCAGTCCCCGACGATAAAATTGAAGTCCCGAAATTGACCTTTGTGCGACTTTTAGCGTATGCCTGTCATCCTCCGAAGAATCTGTTGGAGCTTCCGTTTACCGCAACCCAGCGGCAGAAGGCCTACACCTTTGTTTCTGGATATTTAAAGCCCATAGTTTGTCCTGCGGTACCGAACTATTGTTGCGAAAAGCGCATGGAAATAAGGTTTTTTGTACCCGGTTCGCTCGTCAATTTTTTAGATATGGCGGAAAGTATTTTTGGCAATGCGGGTTCACCGATGTCGCCTGAAAATGATCCCGCGCTCGATCCCGAACGTTGGACGGGGCATACAGGTTGTATTATTGTTGCGCCACACCTAACTAAGTTGACGAAAAAGGAACTGGGATTACCGCATATTTCCGAGGCGACGGAACGCCAACGCCGCGACGGTATGTGCTGGGAACACGAAGATGAAATTTATCACAATGGGAAGCCCTTTAAAGTCATGGCGCGTGATAAGAGCGGTGTGATTTTTTCCATCATTGCGGACAGCTACAACGGTTACGGCAAAAAGGAAATTAAGACGCAGATGAGTTATTCGGCGAACCTTTATGGACTTTGTGAAGAGGAACACTCCGGGGGAACTTTAGCCAATCCACGTTATAACCTCGGCGATGATTTCCAGATGGATTACATTGCGCCATCGAACCAGTCCTTTTCGGCCCTATGTTCTCAGTATGCGGATAAAATTGATTTTAAAAAGGAAGGCTATGGGGTAGATCGCCAATATTCCGACATTCTTTATGTCCCCGAAGACGCTCATTTTTCCGCCAAAGAACAGCAAATCACGTGGAAAAACATGATGTTACGGATTGTTCCGAATTGGACTTATGTGTTGCCCAATGGCTATCAGGTGGAGCTCCAAAAGAATCCCCATTCAGGACAATGGCAACTCATTGGAACCGTAGGTGAGGGTATTTTTTGTCACAAACCATCAACAGTTTCAGGAGGAGGAAAATCAGAAATCTCGAAGTCTATTGACGATAACATTTCCGTTGGGAGCGCGGTGATTGTTGATTTTGAAAAAGACTGCGACGAGGTTGATAAAATCCTCAACATGGACTTTTCAAACCGCTATAAAGATCGTTCGAAAAAGACGTTGAAAATTCTCGATCGCCGACGTTCTTTGGGATCGATTATTAAGATGTTCCAGCAGAGCGATGAGCAAACGGACGAATATAATCGCTGGCTGACAACGGTTTCGCCCAATATCCGTGAACTTATTTATTTAATAAAACTCCATTATCGCGAGAGCTGGGGGAGTGATTGGAAATCGCATTTTTCTGTTGACCTCGTCAATGGAATGGCCGGCCATGAGCTCAAATATCTCAACCAAAAAGTGGTTGCGCATTATTTGCGGATAGGCGTCCGTTCCGATCATTCTTGGAATCTATTCTCCTTGCGCGAAGATTTCCGTTCGGCGCGAAAAATTTCGATGGAAGACGATATTACGGCAAGCGTTACCGTACCGGTGCGTCAGTTACCAGGACTTGAAAAGCCGTATGATTCCGTGAAATTTGTCGAAAATTGCGAATATCGCCTCTATCAGCGCCCCGATGATGCCATTGATCCCGGATACGATCATGAGGCCGAGCGCGAAATGACCTGGGATGATACCTTTATCTGCAATTATAAGCCGTTAACCAAAGATGATGTCCAAAAGATTGTCGATAATAGCATCCAATTTTCCCGGTATACGCCGCCGATGCAGACATTTTTAAAACAATTTTTGGAAGACCCTCACGCGCCGAAATATGTTGTTTGTCCCTCGCAGCAACGCGTTATGCCTGATGGCTCATTGAGTAGTAACATGCGTTATTTACAGGATCGCAAAGATATTACCGAAGCGCGGACGATGTATCTTACCGAGATGGGCATGCGGCTCGCACGAGGTCTTCGTGCTGAAATGCCGGTATATTTTGCCGCGGATGCGGTGATCGCAGGACGACGGAATAATCCGCCAGAACCGGGAATTCGGCCACTGTCTGTCCACAATCCACTTCATTATCTCGAATTGCCCGAATTGTTTATGGAATTTGCTTCCAATATGACCGGGAAATCACCCTCAACGACCGGTGCCGGTTTAGAAGGTGTGATGACAAAAGGTCCGTTCAATGCGATTAGCCAAATTGTCGATCTCAATAACGCGTTTTTAAGTTTTGTCGTCAGCGGTTACGAGGGATTTATTTCGTCGGCTGGTATGATCGGACCTAAAATCAAGGTTGGACATGATATTTCTTACCTAATTCCGGAAATCTTTAGCCGTATGCGTCCGGAAGAACGCGATCCACGTTGTCTTATTGAAGGTGGCTATTTAGAGCGCTGTAAGGATTTCGACTACCAAGGGAAACACGTCGAGGCTGGACGCTTAGGATACCGTATTAATCGGAAGTTTGTAACGACCTTTCTCGGAAGAATTTTAACCTCACCGGAAACCGTTTTCCCAGAAGCTATGCTCCAACCGGAACAACAAGATATGGCAGTCTTTGTCGATAGTATCGAAAATATCGTGGATGCGCATCGACGCGCGGCACTACGTTTTTTTGATGATCATACGATTCGGTATGCCTGTCCGCCGGTGCTCGCACTGCTCCACGTGATGGCTTATGGTGAATATCAAGGAATGAAACTGCACGATCCAGCTTTCCGGGCATTGTTTGATCGGAAAACAATTTTAGCAAGTGATTGGTATCACGAACGTTTACTAGCGTGTCAAAAAATTCGGGTCCTCCATCTACATCGCTGTATTCGTCGGATGCGGGCATTTATCGCTCAAAAGGCCAATGCCAGTTACACGCGTTCTATGCGGATCCGTAAACGTGTCCATGACTGCTACGAACAACTCAAATACCTCACGTCTGACCAGTACCTGCATGACATCGAGGGAACAATTGGTGCCGATCCGATGGTTCTGTGATTTTCGATTGCCGTGGGCTCTAAAAAAAATTGACTAGAGTCCATGGATTGGGGAGGAGGCCGCTGTGTTGAGGATCGTTGTAAACTTTTTCACGGAGAGACGGGTATACTCCTCGATATTCCCTCGTTACCGGGATCATATGGAATTGGTGAACTTGGTCCTCATGCACTTAAATGGATACGGTTTCTCAATGAAACGGGCCAACGCTTATGGCATCTTTTATCCCTTCGCGAAACTGTAGATTTTGAACGCTTTTTTGCCAATACCTCCTATGGTTGGAATACGGATTTAATTTCTTTTGCCTGGTTACGTGATGAAGGACTAGTAGCACCCGAACGGTTAGAGGATTTTAAACAACAAATCGAAAAAAAGTCGCGAACGGAAATCCTACAGTGCCGACGTGTATTATTATCAGAAGTAGCCAACGTTTTTAACGAAAAGGCGTCTGCTGAGTTGTTAGCGGCTTTTATGCGTTTTAAAAAATTTAATCAGCGCTGGCTTGGGCGATTTGCGCTCTTTCGGACGTTGCAGGATGAACTACAAACACCATGGTATGCTTGGCCGGAGGCGTTACGGCAAGGGGATCCTGTATCATTGGAAAAGACACAAAAGCAGCTTCGTGAGCCCGTCTTGCACCATGAAATTTTACAGTTCCTCCTGGCACGTCACTGGGAACGTGTCCGCAGTGCAGCCAACTACGCAGGCATTCGAATGATTCTTTCGGTACCGGTATCGGTTGCGCACGATAGTTATGAAGTTTGGAGTAATCCGGATTTATTTTTCGTTGATCATGAAGGAGTGATCCAGGCGGCGCCCGGACTACTATTATCGAAGTTACTCCCAGAGGGAAAAATTTTTCAGGCACCGCAGTACCGGTGGTCGCGGATTAAGGCGGATCGCTACCGCTTTTGGATCAATCGTTTCCGTCGGGAGTTGCAAAACGTCGACCTTGTAAATTTAGAACACTTTCACATGTTCTTTGAGTGCGATGAATTCGGAGTAAATGATTCGGGACATCGACGAGTCCCAACCGGTGATCAAGAGCTTTTCTTGAGTGTTCGCGAAGCCCTGCAGACGAATAATTTCATCGCGAGTGATTTTTTCGAACAAAAACTTATTGAAGATCGTGCGATTCGACAACTGGAGCTTGGTAGTGCGGTTTTATCCTTAAATGATCAAAAATCACATTACAGTCCGCGCAACATTGTCTATACGAGTCATTATGTGACACCGAGTGGCACAGTTCCTAAATCCCTTGAGGAGTTTTTACGAAAAACGCATGCGGGAGCGTTAATGACGACGCTACCGGATCTTTTAGGTCTGAAGCTTTCGCCTGGAGAATTATTTTCATGGCGCTTCGAATGGTCACAAATTTCCGATGAAGTTTGCAAACGCTTACTCGCTAGGAGATAGACATTCGCCTGTGCGGACAAAGTGGCTGGAGATTTGAAAGCCACGATGGAGGGCTTTGATGAGTGATTGTTCTTGGAGACGCGCGGTGAGATAACCCGCATTGAAGTGGTCGCCGGCACCGGTTGTTGTTTTGGGGGATTCGACGTAAAAGTTTTCGGTAATTCCGTCGATAAAGGCGTCCATCTCGCCATTACTCGCCGCGCAAGAACGTGTGTCATGGATAAAAACTTCTTGGAAGGGAAGGTGTTTTTGAATTGTGCTAGCCATAACTGTAAGCTCCGCGTCGGTATTTTTATGGAGAATCGATAAAATATGTTCCGCTTCCTTGCGGTTGAGGCCCAGTATCATGTGAGGATGGGGGGCAATTTCAAAGAGCTGTAAGAGATCCTTGGGAAAGCGTTTTTCTGGGTCGGCAAGGTCAAAGAAACAAAGTGCGTTTTGTGGCAGTTGTGGTAAGAGTTTTTGGATAATATCATTCATCTGGACAATCATCGTCCAGTTCGTGAAGCAGAAGAGATCATGCGTTAAAGGCGGTAGAATCTCAAATACACAGGACCGCGTAACCGCGTCCATGGGTTGCGTAACGCCTAAAAGCAGTTTGCCGTCGTCGAATTCAAGCGCATTCGTGATCCCAGGAACACCTAGCGAATATTGCTGGATTTTGGAGGATAGCGTTTGGAAAATCGGGTGATCGAGCGTTCCGATAAGATCAACGTGAAGACCATAGGTCGCAAGTGCATTGGCGAGAATTGGCCCATTGCCACCTATTCTTGTCTCGATGGGGTAGAGTTCAATGTTGGTACTTTTCCCGGCAGCACGGGTAATGCGCTGGGCAAAAGCAGAAATTGAACGGACTTTTTGAAAATCCTGACCCGTACCATGGCGCTGATCGACAACTTGGAAAATATGATCCACAAAACCATCAAAACCAACGAGGGCAGATGCCATAGAATTGATAATGTAAAAATTTAATAAAGAGACGAGTTTTTAAAACGGACGGTTTGCGCAAAAGTCGCCGCGTAAACGTGTTGAAAGCCGTTTTGTTTGAGTGTTTGACAGCACTCATTGATCGTTGCTCCCGTTGTTAGGACGTCATCGAGTACAATCACTTTAACCTGTCGATCGACGTGGATCTTCGTATTCAGCCGAAAAGATCCTTTAACGTTTTGTTGGCGCGCTTGGGAATGAAGCCCTACCTGCGGATGGGTGTGGCGAGTTTTTTTCAATAAAAGTTTTATGGAAATTGAAGATTCTATGGCCGCCAGTGCACGTGCCAGGAGCTCGCTTTGGTTGTATTCTCTCCAAAAATGGCGTCGCCAATGGAGTGGGACGGGGACTAAAATACTGCCTTGCAGAAAATCTTTCATGAGGGGATTGCAAAGCATGAGCCGTGCCAAATCGGAAGCGAGATGAGTTTGGTTTTTGTACTTCAGGTTGTGAATGAGTTGCCGGCTATAGCGAGTGATAGGGAATGCTGAGCGCAGTTGTTCAAAATCAAAAGTATAACGTGCACAGCGAGGGCAGGAAGCATCGAAAGTTAATGGATGCCCACAGCGCTTACAGATAGGTTCACGAATAGGAATAAGTCGCGCAGCACAGGCATCGCAAAGATATCGAAAATTTGATTGTCGGAGATGTTCGCCGCAAAAGCAACAATAACGCGGGAATATATAGTCTAAAAAACGCTGTAGCGTCATTCCCATCGTTTTTAAGCATAAAAAAATTCGTTAATTTGAAAAGTAGCGACCGAATGATAAGGCTTGAGAATTGCATGAAAATTAGAAAATAATTGACAGCGGTGCCTACGAGATAAGAAACTAGGCGCGGAGAAATAGACGAGATGGATAAGACGATAACCGAGCAAATCGCTCGTAAACAACCGCTCCTCGATCGAGAACTAGAAAAATTAGAGCGAATCGACGAAGGGGTTTATTGTGTACACCATAGTTGGGGACTAGGAAAGATTCATTCCTATGATGCCTCAACGAACAAGTTAAAAATCGTTTTTGAGGATGAAACAGAGCGCGCGATGGACCCGGTTTTTTGCGCACGAAAGCTCGAGATTTTGCCGCAAGATCATATACTCGTCCAGTTTCACGATCGCCCACAAGAGATCGTGGAGCATGTCAAAAAAGAGCCATTAGAAGTGCTGCGTGCCCTTATTGAGGAAAATCCACGTAAGGAGCTTGCGCTCAGTGAAATCGAGTTTGTCTTTAAGCGTATTATTGGCGAGAGCGGTTTTCGGCGCTGGTGGACAAATACTAAGAAATTACTGACGAAGGATCCGTTGATTATCGCATCATCGAAGCGTTCCAATACCTATACCTTACGTGAACAGCCCGTGAGCGTAGAGGATGATATTCTCGAGCAACTTCAAATTTACAAAGACCCCACTAAAAAAATTGAGATTGCGGCTAAAATTCTCACTTTATCGCCCGAACATCAAGAAGCAATTGCCGACGAGATTAAACGCATCGTCGAAGATCTTAGTGCGATTTTGACGTCAAACGATAAGCGGCTTTCGACAGCACAGCAGCTTGTTTGTTGCTGGGTGCGTAATGATTTAGCGGAGATCACAGGTGATGATACAGAGTATTTTGAGCCGACGCCCGAATCGATTATTCGCGATTGCAATAATTTAGGTAAGTTGGTTGAAGAGCTTCTGCCTTCCTATTACGATCGATTTTTGTTGTTAGTGACTTATGCGTTTCCTGATGAGTGGGAAAGCCGCTGTGCGAACTTGTTGCGCAATAGTCGGGGAAAATTTACCAATGAGTGTGTCCTATTTCTCTGTGAGCGTGGCTGTCATGAGTTTTTGCGTGACTGTTTTGTCCGTTGGCTCAACGAACGTTCACTGAAGTCGCCCATTCTTCACTGGATTATCAAGAACCGTCACGTACGGAAATTTGCGGAGGTCATCTCCGAAAAACTCATTGGGTATCAACTTCTGAAGGCTATTTTTCTTGCAATCGATGCGGATGCCCTTGCCAATACTTCTTCAAAACGTATCCCGTTGGCGGAACTTGTCAGCGAGGATCGGAATCTGATTCGCGATCTTTTGTCGGATGCGAGTGAAGAAAATGCGCGTGATTTGTGTCAAATGCTCATGCAAAATCAGTGGTTTGATGCATTAACGAAAAAACTCCTCTTTGCGCGTTTTATTAAGGAATTCCCCTCGCTCCAGTCCCTGATTTCGGAAAAAATTGTCGAACATCCTGGTGCCGATTTGTCGCTCATTGTTTCACAGGAGAGTTTCGATGCGAAGAAAAAAGAGTACGAATCGCTCATCAATGAAAAGATTCCAGCTAATAAGAAAGCGATCGAGATTGCGCGTGAGCACGGTGATTTGAGCGAAAACTCCGAGTACAAGATGGCACGCCAAGACCAGGAAATTCTATTTTCGCGCCGTGACCAATTGGAGACCGATCTCAAACGGGCACAAGTCTTTGATTTTGCGGAGGCAAGCAATGATGCGGTCGGTATCGGTACGGTCGTTCGTCTACGTTCTGTGGCTTCTAATGAGCAGGCAGAGTACGCGATTCTCGGAGCTTGGGATAGCGACCCGGACAGCAATATTCTTTCCTACAAAACACCACTGGCACACGCATTGCTTTCGCGAACACTTGGTGATGAAGTCGAGGTTAAGATCGGCGACAAAACCTCAGCATGGAAAATCGAATCTATTGCACGTTACGTGGACTGTATGTAGTCTACACAAAAAACGCCCGCACCTGCGGGCGTTTTTTATTCTCGGTAAAAGCCTTTTATAATTCGGGGTGGTTTCGAACATAGGCATGTTCGCGCTCAAAAATGTGGGCCGTCGCAAGTAGGGCGGACTCTTGGAAAAAGTTACCAATAAGTTGAAACCCAATTGGGAGGTTATTTTCTCCAAAACCGCATGGAACCGCTAATGCCGGGAACCCCGCAAGACTTGCCGAAACCGTACAAATATCCTCCAAATACATTTGCAGCGGATCGCTTGATTTGGCACCGAATTTAAAAGCTGTTGATGGGGCTGTTGGCGTTAAGATCACATCGACATCTTGAAAGGCCTGTAGAAAATCCCTCTGGATCAGCGTACGAACTCTTTGAGCGCGCATGTAGTAGGCGTCACGATGATCACTACTCAGTGCGAAGGTTCCCAACAAAATTCGACGTTTAACCTCGGGGCCGAAGCCTTCTTCCCGGGATTTTAAATAGATATCGATCGCATTTGTCGCTTCGGCACTGCGGTGCGAATAGCGGATGCCGTCAAAGCGTGCAAGATTCGAAGAAGCCTCTGCCGTCATAACGACATAGTATACGGGAATTGCATAACGCGTATGCGGTAAAGTGATGTCGACAATCGTGTAGCCCTTTTGCCGGTAAAATGCGATGGCGGCTTCAATAGATTCTCGAATCTCGGCAGAAAGACCTTCGCCAAAATACTCTTTAGGAATCCCGATAAGACAAGGCTGGGTATTTTCGAGGCTTTGAAGATAATTTGGAATATCGGCAGGATAACTTGTCGAATCGCGATCATCATGACCCGCAAGTACCTGTAATAACAAGCAAAGATCACGGATTTCACGCGCATTGGGGCCAATCTGATCCGTGGAACTTGTCAGCGCCGAGAGACCATAGCGGCTAATTAAGCCATATGTAGGCTTTAACCCGTAAATACCACAATAAGCGGCCGGCTGCCGAACAGAGCCTCCGGTATCAGAGCCGAGCGCTAAGGGTAATTCACCTGCAGCTACAGCGGCCGCACTACCACCGCCACTACCGCCTGGAACATGCGCTAAGTTCCAAGGGTTATAGGTTTTATGATATGCCGAGCTTTCCGTAGAAGAACCCATCGCAAACTCATCCATATTCAGTCGACCTAATAAAACCGCGCCCGCGGCATGGAGCTTTTCGACAGCTGTCGCATCATACGGACTGATGTAATGCTCCAAAATTTTACTGGCACACGTCAGGGGCTGTCCTTTTTCGGCAATCAGATCTTTGATTCCAACGGGGATACCATCTAAAGGACCTAGGGTTGCCTTTTGTGCGCGGCGCTGGTCCGAGGCCTTTGCCTCCGCGAGTGATTTTTCGCGATCAATGCTAAGAAACGCCTGTACCTTGGGCTCGACCGCATCAATGCGACGCAGAAATTCTTGAGTCAGTTCAACGGAAGAGATTTTTCCGAGCGCGAGCTGCTCCGATAACGCGTTGGCAGACTGATAAAAAAGTGAATCCATAAAATTGGCTAATCAACAATACGGGGAACGGTAATTTGATGCTCTCGTGTATCCGGAGCGTTTTGTAAGGCCTCATCAACTGAAAAATTCTCTCCAGGGACATCCTCGCGTAAAACATCACAGGCTTCTACTGAGTGATACAAGGGTTCGACACCTTCGATATCGACCTCTTGGATTTGGTCCAAGTAGTGTAGCATGGTGTCGAGTTGCTGCGTTAGGGTCCTTTTTTCGTCGTCGGTAAGCTCAATGCGGCAGAGTTGCATGATGCGATCAAGATCGACGTGTTGATTTGTCATAGCGATGTTAATAAATGCGAACCCGTGCTTAAAGGTCAAGTTCGCGTTACCTTGGATTGAAAAATATGGGCTTCTTGTTTGATTGAACTCGAAGGTGAAAAGCGCAGTCATTTTAGAAGTTCAAAAGCTAGTCGTCGATTATCGTCAGCGTGTTGGATGGAGGTTTTGGAAAACGAGGTCAATCCGTGCTGTCAATGATGTTTCGTTAACGCTTAAGCGTGGCGAAGTTTTGGGAGTTGTTGGGGAAAGCGGCAGCGGGAAATCGACCCTCATCAAAGCAATTGGACACTTTGTTCCAGCTACTTCAGGAAAAATTATTTTGAACGGGAAGGAAGTGCAAGCGCTCAACAACCGACAGTTTTTCCCTTATCGTCGCCGCCTTCAGATCATTCCCCAAAATTTCTCCGATGCCCTGAATCCGACGATGAGCGTGGAGGCCATTCTTAGAGAACCCCTAAAAATCCATTTTCGCCTAACTGCCAAAGAAACGGCATCGCGTATCGGAACGCTATTAGAGTCTGTTGAGCTCAATTCTTCTTTGCTCTATCGATATCCTGCACAACTAAGTGGTGGACAACGTCAGCGCATTTCGATTGCTCGTGGGCTTGCAGTATCCCCCGAGGTCTTGATTTGCGATGAAATGACTAGCGCCTGCGATGTATTGGTGCAAAAACGGATTTTATCGCTTTTGGATAATCTAAGACATAAACACAATATGGCGATCTTGTGGATTGCGCACAATATTGCGGTTGTGGCCCGTTTTTGTGACACGATGATCGTCATGCGCCATGGTCGCTTTTTAGAACTTGGTGAACCGCAAGCGATTTGCCAAAATCCCGTCCATCCGTACACGCGGTTGCTGGTTGATGCCGTTCCTCACATTTAGGGCTTGTCGGATCGTAAAAATGCGTTGTAAGTGTCGGTCAAATTTTTCAAGATGAGCACGATGAGCGAGGGGTTCGGAAGTCGATTAAAGGAAGCGCGCGAGCGAAAAGGGTTAAGCCTAGACGACGTGGCAGAAGCGATTCGCGTTAAGATCGATTATTTAGAGTCGATTGAAAATGGGTCATTCGATTTCGACCTGCCAGATATCTACAAGCGCGGATTTTATAAATCCTATGTCGATTTTCTGGGGCTTGATGTTCCCGAGATGATGGCGATGTGTCCTGTACCCGCTTTTGAAACCATAGAGGCACAACGACATCATACGACAATTGAAGCGACGAAGCGCGATCAGCAAGCAGCACTCGAACGTAACCTTGAAAACATTAAAACATCTTTCACTGACGACGTTTTGGAAGATCCCCATGCTAAAAAAACGACTTCGAAAATCATCATTGATCGCCAAAAGATCTTGAAAATTGCAGGTATTGTCGGTGGCATTATCTTGTTGCTCGGAATCTTGGGGCTGTTCTTTAATAAAATTTCCTCTCATTCTGAAAATAGGGCTTCGGAAAGCGCCGTCACTAATGTGGAGCCCAAGCAGTTGCGGTTACATGCCAAAGATACCGTGCGTGTGATGGTCCGCGAAGAGGAGAGCCGAGAGAATGTATTCACAGGGACACTGGCGCCCGGCGAGCAGAAAAATATCACCTATCAAAAGCCCATCGCGGTTTATTACGATCGCGGTGAAGTACTAGAGATCGAGCTTATGAATGGCGAAATATTGCATCTCCAGGCTGGTCGTGGCGGGTTTCGTCCAGAATAAAATTCCATTTAAAAGACGCGATCGATATGGCGAAGGGAGCGATAAAGCATTGGGGGATTTTTTTAAAAAAACTATTTTTTGCGATCCTGGCGATTTCCTGTGGGCTCTGTTTTTATCAGCTTGGGCAGCAATATGGGGGCTCCTTTAATCTTCAAAGGTCTCACAAGACAGCGACAGAAGAATTCACGCTACAAACGGTTTTAGAGTCGCTTGAAGAACCATTGGAAGTATATGTTTCTTACGAAGACGTTTCACCCTTTGTAGAAAACCTGCGATACTTGTGGAAAACGTACCAATGTACCGCTCCAGAAAAAATCCAATTCACATTTATCGATATTATTAAACAGCCGCGTATATTACAGGACCTGACCTCCCGTTTCGGATCGATTACCCGCAACCAGGTTTTATTGGCCTACAAAGGTGACAGATGCGTGTTGCCGTCGGAAACTTTTTTTGATACCCATGGGCGATTTTGCGGCGAATCTGTTCTATTAGGTTTTATGATGAGTTGGGCCCACTATGGATCTAAAAAAATCCTTTTCACCTCAGGACATGGCGAAATAGATCCTGAGAGCGTACATCCGTATTTCGGCGGTTCTGAATGGAAGATTAGCCTTCAACAAAGAGGCTATCAGCTTAAAAAAACGGAACTTTTGGATGCACTCTCTGTTGACGATACACTATTGATTATTGCCGGCCCTAAGGTAAATTTCTCGAAATCGGGATTAATAATTTTACAAAAATTTCTTCATGATGGTGGTCGCGTTTTGTTATTATTATCGCCACCGTGTATGTGCGGCTTTGGAGAGCTTCTCGAGGAACATGATGTTCGAGGAGAAGGAATCATTGATAAACCACAAATGTCTGACAATTTTTTTAACCTCAATGGGGAGTTTTTAGTAAAAAACTTTGGAGACTACCCGAAATTGCAGCAACTCCAAGGATTGTCAGTTCTATTGCCCCAGAGCTACTGGTTCCGCACAGATCATAGTCCTGAAAAATCCATCGTCCATCAATTAATGCCACTTTTATTATTGAGTGAAGAAAGAAGGGAATGCGAAAGCCAAGATTTTAACTCCAAAAATGAAGACTCCAAGGCACTTGCCGTACTTTCTGCCCCCGTGGGAACACGTGGTAGTGGAGGAAAATTGCTCGTTATAGGAAGTTCTAACTTAGTCGAAAATCGCTACTTTAATGATTTGGGGAATCGAGCATTTATGAATGCACTTGTCGATATCATGTTGGAAAAAGATGGTGAACTAAGCCTCGAGTTTGCTCCAAAAAACTACAAGTTCTCGCTCCAAGATTCCGATTGGAAACGCATTATTATTGGGTTGTTATCACTAGTACTGTGCCTGTTGGTTAGATTTTTTGTAGCGAAAAATTCTCAGCAGAAACGGAAATGAGAATTATCAAAATAGGCCTTTTTTTAGGACTTTTGATCCTTAGTTTGGCGGCTAATTGGTTTTTATTTCGCGGTTTCTCTAAGCACACAATAGAAAATTTTTCGTCCAATTTATACGTTGAAGCGGGCATCGACCGTATCGTCCTCGAAAGGGAAAACTCGAAAATTGATTTAGAAAAGCAGGAAAATTCCTGGAATTTGATTGAGCCCTTTCTCTGGCCAGCAAACATTTTTGCCGTTCGCGAGTTTTTGAGTACATTGAAAAACAGTTACAGCACCTTTCCCCAGAATGTACGGATACAATTGTTTCACCAAGGGAAAATTATTGAGGAAATTCAAGGAGGCAGACCTAATGTCAATCTGTCACAAGAAGAAATATGGAATCACTATTGGAACCCCTATTTTTGGCTCAAAGGAGCTCGCTGTCCCCTAGAAAAAGACGGCATTCAAAAGATTATTTTTAAGGATTTTTTGGGAAAAAAGCGCTACGCTTTAACTAAACGAGATCGGGAAAATTGGTATTTTGTAAGGCCTTACGAAATTCCAGCCGATGGGGACCAAATTGAAGTTTTCTTGAAACAGTGGACTACTTTAGAGTGGTTACCGAATCTTTCAGCGATTAACTCTGAAATGAGAGAGGTTGCATTAACGGTGACTTTAAAAGATCGAGAGCGACGCGCTTTTACAACCTACTTCGGCTCCTCAGATGTCGGCCAGCGCAAAGCGTGGCTCGAAACTTCTGCCATTACCGTTGATTTCCCAGATAAAGATAATCTTTTAGGCAATCTGCAAGTTGCACTCATTGACTGGGGAAAACTATTACCTACACCGCAATCGCTGCAATTTCTTCTCTCTAAAAAGAACCTGATATTTGTCCAAGATGAAGAAGGGCATTGGTGTGCATTTCAATCAGATACGCAGGGGGCAACAAAAATTATTTCTTCCGAACATACGCAAGAAATTCTGGACAATTTTCGATTACTTCGTCCGATAGGGATTGCACCAGAAACACCGATCGATGCGAATAGTAGCGAAAAATTTGAGGTCCTAATCAACGAAAAGTACTCATGGACTTTTTTTATCGTTGGGCACAAAGCTTACGGGAAACTTCGTGGCACACCTTACCAAGTTGAGTTCCTAGTCGCCGCTGTACAAAAGATTTTGTCGGATTTGCATCATGAGTAGCGTGACTGTGGCGATGTCGGGAGGGGTGGACAGCTCGGTCGCGGCCTGGCTGGTTCAGCAGCAATATGCCGATATTTCGGGGGTCTACATGCGAACGTGGCACAATGACGAGGCAGTTTATCCTATCGGTGCATGCCCCTGGCGGCAAGATGCAGAAGATGCCCAAAAAGTCGCAACTCAGTTGGGAATTCCCTTTAAAATCGTCAATATGATCAATCGCTACAAAGAATTCGTTGTCGATCCTTTATTGGCGGGATATCAGAACGGACGAACTCCGAATCCCGATATTCTGTGTAACCAATTTATCAAATTCGGTGCGCTCCAAAGCGTACTTGGCATCGATACAATGATTGCGACGGGACATTACGCGCAAAAACGTGCAAATAGTGATGGAACAGTCGATATCGTCGTCCCTGCAGACCACGAAAAAGACCAGACCTACTTTTTGGCTTATCTTCAACAAAAACAGATTCAAAACGCGATTTTTCCCTTAGGCGATTTCATTAAAAAGACGGAAGTGCGACGTTATGCACGCGAGTTGGGGTTGTGCACTGCCGCAAAAAAGGACAGTCAAGGGATTTGTTTTTTAGGAAAAGTTAAAATTCAACATTTTTTATCACATTTTATCCCTAATAAACCTGGTTCCATTATCGATAACCATGGCAAAGTTGTGGGGCGGCATCAGGGTCTTCATCAATTCACGATTGGGCAACGGCATGGGCTTGGGGTTCCCTCTAATTCCGACGGTAACTTCTATGTCGTTACGGGAAAGGATTTGAAACATAATGTCTTGTACGTCGCCTTTGAGTCGGAGCGTAAGCTGTACGGGAAAACGTACCGTGTGCATCGTCTAAGTTGCACCAATCGGCCACTGCCAGAGCGCGCTACTATTGTTTGTCGTCCGCGCTACCGCGATCCGGATCAAGAAATTTTGTTTGAACGCATTGGCGACGATGAGGCTATTATTACTTTCAAATCAGAGCAACGAGCCTTAGCTCCAGGTCAGGTCGCGGCGTTTTATGAGAGTGGGGTACTTCTCGGCGCAGGAACATATTTATAGGGAGTTCGCAAGTTTATGTGCAGCGATGACGCCGTAATTCATCGCACCAAGCCAGCCGGACATGATAATGCCGACCGATCCCGCATGATAGAGACCTTGAACTTCGTTCGGCAGTTTCATCGAGAGCTCGAGCCCCTCAAATTTTGTTCCAAAGGAGGTCCCGCAAGGGTGACCGGTGTAGCGATAAAAAGTCTTGGGTGTCGCGGCCTCGGTAAAATCAATCTTTTGTCGGATATCAGGAAAAAATGACTCCAGATGTGTGATACATTCTTCCGTAATGCGCTTTTTTTCTTGCTGGTAGCGTTCCTCCGAGAGCGACGCCCAGTCATCCCAGTTGGCGTTCATTGAAGCGACGATCGAGTGCATCGGTTTCTCCTGTGGCCGCGTTTTGGGGTAATAGAGCGAAAACGTCCGGCTTGTCGTGTGGAAATCGCGCAACTCAGTGCTGCTAAAATGGGGGTTGTGCGAGGTGAAAATGAGGTCACCGATATCGTCAATCGACGCATTTTCTCGAATACCGATATAAACCTGACAAGAGCTGTTGTTGATTCGCGTCTTATGGATTTTTTGAATAAATGAAGCGGGAAAATGGTTTTCTCCGACGAGATCGCGTACCGTATTGAGAATGTGTGAATTGGATAAAATCGCTCGACACTGAATTTGCTTCCCTTGGACAACAAGACCTTGAACTTTTTGATCTTTGATCAAAATTTTGTCAACTTTATGGCGTTTAAAAATGGCAACACCATTGTCGCTTAGCGTTTTCTCTATCTTTTTTAACAGCGCGTCGGTCCCACCCTCAAAAGTATAGACGCCCTTGCTCATGAAGTTGGAAAAAACAATACCATATGTGATGGCCTCATCGTCGAGCGTCGATCCGTTGGCGTAGGCAATAGGTTCCATCAACAGGCGATGGACGTCGTCGCGTCCGGGGAAAAATTGTTTAAATAAATTTTTCGTTTTCTGCAAGTTGTGGTCGTAGAAATTCATTTGCCGAAGCGTCGTGAAGAAGTTCTCAACAACGTCGCGCGCAACATGGAACTGCTCAATGAGAATTCGGGTGAAATCTTCCTTCGTGAACGTAGTCTCAAGGTCAAATTGCGGATTTGAGAATCGGATGCGCTTGAGTTGAACAATGCTCTCGGCAATTTCCGGAGACCAATACTTGCGACACGATTTAACCATACCAACAGGAAATCCATGCAGCGAAATATCAAAAATATGTCCCTTTCGAGAAAAATAGGCCGCGAGCCCCCCGAGAACATAGTGCTGCTCAAAAATTGCGACTTTCAAACCAAGTTTCGCTAGGTAGTTAGCAGCCGTTAAGCCTGCTAAACCGCTGCCGATAACCGCGACGTCGAAAAATGCTCCCTCTTCGAGAACCTGTCCCATGCACCGAACCAAAGACTTACCAACGTACCTTCAAGCTAATAGCGAAGGTAAAAACTAGTTAATTTGCGATTTAGCGTGTTACAGGCAGGGCAGATGTCGCCTTTGGAGCGTAGGTGTAACCAATACCGTGTGAAGTACGAATCGTATCTTCTGTATTGATCCCGTGTACTAGGAACAGCTTGCGTAATTTAACGACATACTGGTCCAGAGAACGACTCTTCACATTCGCGTGTTCGCCCCAGATATTGTGGATAATGCTTTTGCGGCTCAAAATAAGATGAGGGTTTTGGGCAAAGTAAGAAATAATTCCGAACTCCTTGCGACCGATTTTCTCCGTTGAACCATCAGGAAAGCGAATTTCAAGGCGACTAGGGTCAACCTGTGTCCCTAAAAATTCAAAAACGCCATCAGTCAGTGAGGCATTGGCGGTCAACTGGGTGTCACCAGAGCGCTCTGAGCGACGGAGTACGGCGGCAATCCGTGATAGCAATTCATTCAGACCGAAAGGCTTCGTCATATAATCGTCCCCTCCAGCTTCTAAACTCGCAACTTTGATCTCTTCTCGATTTTCACCCGAAATAAAGATCGTCGGAATCGAAATACTCTTTTTCTTCAGGTCTTCGAGGAGGTCGAGCCCATTTTTATCGGGTAGGTTTAGGTCTAGCAGCATTAAATTCGAAAAGGAGCGCTGCAAGAACTTCAAGGCATCATCGGCATTATAAAACTTTTGAGCATCCATGCCCGAAACCCGTAGCTGTTTCTCAATAAGGTCTGAAAGCTCGCTATCATCCTCAACTACCAAAATCAAAGGCTTTACTTTAGCCGCCATAGTGGAACAAATCCATTGTGTTTCTGTTTTAATGTCAAGAAAATTTACTCATTTTTGTTAAAAAATTCCGAGAAATACCGATAAATTCAAAGAATATCACCTAAAACGGCATTTTCTGGAAGTGAAAAAGGCTAAAAAAAGAATTGAATTGTTGGGCCTCTATGCTAGAAACCGCGCGCAAAAAGAACGCCATGAAAAAAAAACGAATCGTTATTTTAGGTGCCACGGGGTCAGTGGGGCAAACGGTTTTACGTGAGATTGCTGCCCATCGAGAATTTTTTGAAGTCGTTGGAATTGCATGCCAACGTAACGTTATCCGCGCACAAGAATTGTTGCTGGAGCTCAATATTTCGGCGCTCGCGATCACCGATGAAACGATTCATATTACCTCCAATCGCAAAATTTATCGAGGATCGATGGGTCTGACGGCGATGGTTACGGAGCTTGATTTTGATGTGCTCGTTGTCGCCATTTCAGGAATTGATGGCCTTAAACCAACGCTTCGGGCGATCGATCGCGGCAAAGATATTATTCTTGCAAGTAAGGAGATTCTGGTCGAGGCAGGAGATCTTGTGATGCAGCGTGCACGGGAGCGGGGGGTACAAATTTTACCTCTTGATAGCGAACATAACGCGATTTTTCAGTGTACGCGCGGCGAAACAGGAGAAATTCAAAAATTGCAGCTAACGGCTTCTGGAGGAAGGTTTTGGAATTTACCGGTTTCAGAAATGGAGGCGGCGACGCCAGAAATTGTTTTGAATCATCCCAAATGGTCTATGGGCGCCAAGATTACGGTCGATTCTTCGACGATGGCCAATAAGGGTCTTGAGATCATTGAGGCGATGCACCTTTTTCAAGTCCGAGCAGAACAAATTGAAGTTTTAGTTCACCCGGAGTGTGTTGTCCATTCGTTGGTTGAGTTTGTTGATGGAAATACGCTAGCGCAATTATCACCGACCTCGATAGCCTACGCCGCACGTGCCTGCTTATTTTTCCCGGAACGCGGTATAGCTCCCCAATCCGAGAAGCTTGATCTTGCGCTTCTAGGGTCGTTACACTTCTATGCGCCGGATCTAAAAAAATTCCCCTGTTTGCGACTCGCGTATGAGGTAGCTCGGCGAAAGCAAAGTCTTCACATCGCGTACAATGCGGCCAACGAGGTTGCCGTCGAACTCTTTTTAGCCCATAAAATTCCATTTTTGAGCATCCCTCAAATATTGGAAGCGGTACTCGAAAAAATCGATGATCGCACTTATACGACTCTTGAGGAAATTTTAGCGGTCGATCAGATGGTTCGCTCTCAAGCCTGCCAAGTCGCGCGACGTTTTGCGTTTTAACTCTACTCGAAAAAACTTGTCGACATTGAAGGTTCATATATGGATAGAGTTATGCTGGAGCAGCTGGTCATTATCGGTAGCGGATGTGCCGGGTTAACGGCGGCGATCTATGCGGCACGTGCCAACTTGGCACCGCTGGTCATCGAGGGGAACCAACCGCTAGGCCAGCTCTCCATGACCTCAGAAATTGAAAATTTCCCAGGGTTTCCCGAAGGTATCAATGGTTACGAGCTGATGGAACGCCTACGTCAACAGGCGGAGCGTTTTGGTGCTCATTTTTTATCGGCCCATGTAGATCATGCCGAGCTTCGCGAGAAATGCCTTTATTGTGGCGATCAAAAAAAACAATCCCGAGCGATCATCATTGCTACGGGTGCAGCACCACGAATGTTGAATATTCCTGGAGAACGTGAATTTTTCGGAGGAAAGGGTGTAAGCGTTTGCGCGACCTGTGACGGTGCCTTTTTTAAAAATCGCGAAGTTGTGGTAATCGGCGGTGGCGACTCAGCCTGCGAAGAAGCGAATTTTTTAACCCATTTCTGCTCAAAGGTGACCATAGTTCATCGGCGCGATCAATTTCGTGCCTCAAAAATCATGGCGGAACGCGTTTTAAATAATCCCAAAATTGAAGTTTTATGGAACACAGTCCCGCTGAAAATTTGCGGCGATCAAAAGGTAACGCACGTGCGCGTCCGTTCAGGCGATCGAGAGCAGGATCTTCAGTGTAGTGGTGTATTTTTAGCCATTGGACATATCCCTAATACGACGGTTTTTAAAGATCAACTGTCGTTAGATGCGAACGGCTACTTTACGTCGATCGGGACAACCGAAATTCCGGGGATATTTACAGCAGGAGATTGTTGCGATGTTCATTATCGACAGGCGATTACGGCAGCGGGCATGGGAGCCGCGGCAGCGATTTTAGCGGAGCGTTTTCTGTTATCCTCATAGAGTATGGGCAATTCGTTGGCAGTATATTCGGAAAGCGAGGTAAACGATACCGGTTTGCGCCCCAAGCAATTGAGCGATTTTACGGGGCAAGCCCGGACTGTCAAAAAATTACGCATTATGACTGGTGCCGCGCGCCACCGCCACGAACCGCTAAGCCATATTTTATTGAGCGGTCCACCGGGGCTTGGAAAGACGACATTGGCGATGATTTTAGCCGAAGAGATGCACTCGAATGTCCACGTTACCTCAGGTCCGGTCATTGAAAAAGCGGGAGATTTGGCGGGATTGTTGACGAGCCTGGAGTACGGCGATATCTTGTTTATCGATGAAATCCACCGTCTGGCAAAAACGGTAGAGGAGTACCTTTACTCGGCGATGGAAGACTTTCGCATTGACGTCATGATTGATCAGGGCCCCAACGCGCGCAGTATCCGACTCGATGTTGCGAAATTTACGCTCATCGGAGCGACGACGCGAACGGGACTATTGAGTGCACCACTACGAAGCCGATTCACGCTACAATCACGTTTGGATTATTACGACGTCAATGAACTTTCTAAGATCATTCGGCGTTCTGCCAAATTGCTGGGAATTGCGATTGAAGCGGAGGCAACGGAAGAGATCGCTCGACGTTCCCGAGGAACGCCGCGTATCGCGAATAATTTACTCCGATTTGTCCGTGATTTTGCACATCAATCGAAAAAAGAAACCATAACCCTCCAGGAAGCATGTGCGGCACTAGAGCTTCTTGATATCGACCCCCATGGTCTCGACGAACTCGATAAACGAATTCTTAATATCATGGGACATCACTATGCGGGGGGGCCGGTAGGTGTTCACACGCTGGCAGTTGCCGTGTGTGAAGAACCACAAACACTTGAAGAAGTTCATGAGCCGTTCCTGATCCAAGAAGGTTATTTGCAGCGTACACTCCGAGGACGTATATTGACTGCAAAAGGTTGGTCTTTTTTGGGCCTTCCCCACGAGGTTGATCTTTTTACTGCAGAAAGATAACATTTTCTCAAAAACACACCCCTATAGAGCGGATTTAACTTTACGCTGCGCAGAGGGTCTGCATCATATGGCAACAGAATCATGGCGGATAATTTATCGGAACTCAACAATCGGATTCGTGAAGCTTCAAGCTGGGTGTCCCTTTTACGCGACGAGATGGGACGTGTGATCGTCGGACAGCGCTATATTATTGATCGCATGATCGTCGGACTTCTGGTGAATGGCCACATTTTACTGGAGGGTGTTCCAGGTCTAGCAAAAACCCTAACCGTTCGGACGATGGCGTCGGCGCTTCAGGCAAGTTTTCAAAGAATTCAATTTACGCCGGATCTTCTCCCTGCCGATATCATCGGAACGCTCATTTATGACCAGCGCGCCGGAACATTTGAGGTTAAAAAGGGGCCCATTTTCGCTAATATTGTCCTAGCGGATGAAATCAACCGTTCACCGGCGAAAGTTCAGAGCGCACTTCTAGAAGCGATGCAGGAACGGCAGGTAACAATTGCCGATACGACGTATCCACTACCAGAACCCTTTATTGTCTTTGCGACCGAAAACCCAATTGACCAAGAGGGGACGTATCCGCTTCCCGAGGCCCAGGTCGATCGTTTCCTGATGAAGCTCAATGTGGAGTATCCCGATATGACACAAGAAAAGCAGATCTTAGGTGCCATGGGTAAAAATCAGCCGAATATCGCGGTCCATCCCATTGTAGATCCGGCGACGATTATGCAGTCGCGTGTATTACTTGATCAACTCTACATGGACGAGAAAATCGGTGAGTACATCGTTAAAATTGTCTTTGCGACACGTAAGCCGAGTGATTTTGGTCTACCAATTGATCGCTTTATCGAATTTGGTGCCTCGCCTCGCGCGACGATTGCGTTAGCACTGGCGTCACGGGCCTGGGCATTCCTTCAGGGGCGCGGTTATGTGACGCCACAAGATGTAAAATCGATCGCTATGGATGTTCTTCGACATCGTATTATTGTGACTTACGAGGCGGAGGCGGAAAATGTGAAATCCGAAAGTATCGTAACGAAAATTCTCAATACCGTTCCGGTGCCATGATCACATGCAGGACGAATTCCAGTCACAGGTAACGCGCGAAGTTCTAAAGCGTGTGCGGCAGCTCGAGATTCGGACAAATCGCCTGATTGATGAGCGACTCATGGGCTCGTACCGGAGCATCTTTAAGGGGCAGGGGATTGAGTTCGAAGAGCTGCGGGAGTATGCAATCGGCGATGATATCCGGTCCATCAATTGGAATATCACTGCTAAAACTGGACGCCCATTCGTCAAAAAATTTCGCGAGGATCGTGAACTGAAAATGATGCTCGTTGTTGACGTCAGCGGTTCTTTGGATTTTGGCAGCGCCCACTATAGCAAGCGCGAAGTGATTACGGAACTTGCGAGCCTGTTGGCGTTTTCCGCCATCCGAAATAATGACAAAGTTGGACTATTGCTCTTTTCAGACCACATTGAGAAGTTTATCCCCCCGATGAAGGGGCATAAACATGTCCTGCGGTTGATTCGCGAGCTACTTTTTTTCGAACCTCAAGGCAAAAGGACGCAAATCGGGGATGCAATGCATTACCTGAACAACATCTTACGTGGGCATGCGATTGTTTTTCTGCTTAGTGATTTTATTCAGGCGAAAATCAATGACGTTCGGGACTTGACCCAAGCATTGGAAATCACGAATCGTCGACACGATCTCGTTTGCTTACGGGTACAAGATGTCCGCGAGCAACAGTTGCCTGATGTTGGACTCGTTTCTCTTGAAGACCAAGAAACAGGCGAAGTTTTTACATTCAATACGCACGCTGCACCGATTCGAAACACATATCCCCAGCACCAAATCCGAGAGCAGCAAGCAATTGATACGCACTTACGTCGCGCGGGAATTGATGTTCTAACGATTCGTACGGATGAAGATTATTTGGGCTCTGTCGACCGATTTTTGCGTCAACGTTCCCGGATGCATTAAAAATATTTTGACTTTTTTATCAAGAAACTCATAATGCGCGCCGAGCTATGAGAAGGCGGGGGAAGAAGGATGGGTTTTCAGTGCTGGAGCTGCTCGCGATGGTCGCGATTGTTGGAGTTTTAGTATGGCTACTAGTACCGTATGTTCGGCGTGTGATGGAAAATGCGCATCAGCAAAAGGGGCATAAATGTCTCCAAGGGATTGCGCAAGCGTACAACAAGTACATCAACGATGATCTCGATGGACGGCGAACAATTCATCCAGGCGATATTACGCAAAGCAATGGTGAGGCCGATTACGCACAAGATGGTGTCCAGTGGGCCGTCGTCTTGGCGCGTCGCGGTTACTTGAATGATCCCAATAAGTACTGCTTCTCTGGAGATAATCAAACTTCTGTCGTTGAGCAAAATACGATCGTTAAAGAGGGAGAGCCTTCGGCGACTTCAACAGATGCCTGGACGCGGATCGACGGACAAGAGCTTGAATTCAGTGTTTACCTCGTTGCCGGAGTTCCCGCCAATGCGCCTTTCTCCACAACACCGATTGCATTTAGCCGTGGTATGCCCGTCGACGGTAAATGGCCCGAAAAAGAAGGCGTTTACGGAGCCAAAGGTGGCTGGATTGCATTTTTAGACGGGCACGTCGATTGGTTTGATAACCTCGGTACCGAAGAGGAGGGGTTGCTGGTAAAGTGGAACGGAGGGAAAACTAATGACATTCGCGAAACACTTCCGAGTACTTGTGTTATCTTGTCAGCTTCCGGTATTGTTGCACAAGGAACCGGTGATCGTACTAAAGAAGCTACCGATGTCGATGAATCCGAAGGGGACCATGAGGCAAAGCCTGACTTTGAGGATCACGGAGAGGACGCGCTCGAAGCCGCATAATCAATTGAAAATATTTTTAGAAAAAGATGGACCGTCGCCGTCTAAAGGCATTCACGCTCGTTGAGCTTGTCGTCGTTATTTCAATCATTGGCGTCCTCATGACCTTTGTACTGCCTTCTGTGAGCGATGTTATGGGACGTTCGCGCCGAGCTAATGCACAAAATTGCTTACAAAAAATCGCCCATGCTTACCTCATGTACCGCAATGAGCACGGAGATTTTATCGTTAATGATGTTGAGGAGTTCGCATTATTGATGGCTCGTGCCGGGCTTTTAAACGACCCCAACGCCTATGTTTTTGACGTTTTAGCGCAATCGGTAAATCGTACAAAAAAAGATACGATCGTCACAGGAAACGGCAAAACGGAGAGTCAGTGTTGGGAAGATGCGCATCAGCCTCAGAGTTTTAGTGTAAATCTCGTTGTGGGCCTCGATGAATCCTGTCTGGAAACGACGCCGATCGCTTACACCCGCGGGCTCGACAGTAACGGTCTATGGGATAAAGAAACCGATGTGTTTGCAGGAAAAGGCGGATTTGTTGCCTTTCTCGATGGCCATGTTAAGTGGTATCCTGACCTACAAAATCGGCTATTGAAAAATAACCGTAGCGGAACAACAGGTAATCTCTATGAGGCAATTCCCGTAGGTGCTAAAATTATCGGTGGACAGGGTGTCATTGCGCTATGATGCGGTATTTGAAACGAGGATTTACGCTGATCGAGCTGATCGTCGTCATCAGTGTGATTGCGATTCTGATGAGCTTTGTGTTACCGGCGTCACAACGTGCACTTCTAAGCGCTCGCAAACAACAAGCGCGGGCCCATATGCAGCAAATCGCGCGCGCTTACAGCACATATTATAACGAGGTGGGATCGATTCCGGATGCAACTTCAAGCGTGGAGCTTGCGGAAAAATTTGCGGCAGAAGGATTTTTAAACAACGCCAACCTCTTCATTTATCCGGGTGATGCACGGGCCCCTAAGGTATTACGCGAAACGATTTTCCCCGTTCGTAACGGTCATGCCTGGGAAAGTAACAAGGAGCTCAGCATCGTATTGGTTGGCAATATCGTCAAAAACGTCAATCCGGCTACGACACCCATCGCTTACACTCGCGGAATTGAAGGAAGTCGATGGGGAGAAAACGCACCCTACGGTTCGCGAGGCGGGTTTATTGCCTTTCTCGACGGTAATGTTCGCTGGTATACAGATCTCGCAGAAGACGGAGGACAGCTCATTACTGAGAAATCATGCAGCGCCGACCTAAAGCATGTTATCGAGCTTTCGGGAGGCAGAGCGCTATCACCGAAAACGCCGCATTAATCGCCGTCGTTGCCAATAGCCTGGACGGGACAGCTCTCTAACGCTTCTTCGCAGAGATCAATTTCAGAAGGGGACCGAGGTTGCTGCTTAATGTAGGAGTTGCCACGGTCGGTCATTTCAAAAAAATCGGGCGCGAGCGTACGGCACATATCACAGCCGATACACTGATCGTCGACATAATAGCGACCCGGTACATTTTCAGCGACTCGATTTTCCTTACTTGCCATGTTTTTGGAAAATCCCAAAAGTCATCACTCCGTCAAGTGTGAAATCACGATGCAACCGCTCCACTTTCCCTATGCCGATTTTATTAAAGTGCTTGAGGTAGAGCGCCAATTATCCCGACACACACTTGAAAATTATATTATTTCTATCGAACAATTTATTGACTATCTAAAGCGTTACACGGACAAAAAATTCTGGAGTGAGATCGATGAATCGACAATTCGGCAATATCTAATCGAACTTCTGCGTGATCATAAACACGCAACGGTTAATAATCGACTTTCGGGCCTTAAAACCTTTTTTAAGTTTCTTAAAAACACGCATCAAATCGAGCAAAATCCCTTTGGAGTAATCAGAGGGCCGCGTAATGAAAAAATGCTGCCGAAGGTGTTGACGCCGCAAAATGTCGTACAACTTCTCGAAGCACCCAAGCAGATGTTTCTTAACGGCGAGATTGGTCCGTTTTTGTACCTACGTGATACACTTATTCTCGAATTACTGTACAATAGCGGCATGCGCTTGAGTGAGTTACTAGGTCTAAGTTACCGAGATATCGATGACACCAGAAAAACAGCGCGCGTTATGGGGAAGGGGAATAAGGAGCGCATTTGTCCGATTGGCGGCTATTCCATTGAGGCAATTCGAAATTTCAAAAAAAACCTCAAAAAATCGGTCCAAAATGACGATATCATTATCTGTAACGAACAAGGACATCCACTAACACCACGACAAGTCCAGTATCGCCTCAAAGTTTATCTTCTAAAGGCCGGGCTTCCCATGGACATTACGCCCCACAAACTACGTCACACTTATGCCACACATCTTCTCAATAACGGTGCAAATCTGCGCTTAATTCAAGAACTTTTGGGACATACACACCTCTCGACGACCCAGATTTATACCCACGTCAACTCGGCATTCATGAAACAGGTCTACGACCAATCACATCCCCATGCCTAGCGGTTGTGCAGTAAAGGAAAGAGGAAAAGCGGTACCAAAAGTGTCAAACCGCAGGGTAGAAAAAGTCCAATAGTCCACGGATATGCTTGATGAAGCGCAATGAGTGTGCACAAATGAGATCCTCCCGCGAGAATTATTAGGTAAAGTAAAAACTGGAGGACTCGGATTCTAAAATTGCGCCGTTGAATTAAACGCAAAAACGGCAACCCCGACCATAAGAGAATCAATGGGAGTAGTGCATTCCATGCCAAATCACAGCAACGCATCTGATAAATGGCCTTGTTAGTAATATGAAGATCGTCTATTAATTGCTTGAGTTGAAATAGAGTCAGGTTTTGCGGCGCCTCATTATGCGCAAGAATGATTGCAGGAGGCACGGAACAATCGGAACCACCGTACTCTTCGAAAACTTGAACTTTGGATGCTAATTGATGTTCGTCAAAGTGGGTAATCTTCCCGCGATAAAAATGCCAGCATTGAGATTCTGCATCGAAAATCGCAAAATCTGCCTGAATGCGCCACTGCGTATTGCCACAAACATCGTAACAATTCAGGACGATATTTTCCGCCCGTTGGTTTACAGGATCGTAGGATTGCAAATAAACAAGCTGCTCGTTATTTTGAAAAAAAAGGTGCTGTAACCGTGCTGATGGACCGTGATGGATATGAGCGATGTACGCCTGTGTGTCCGATTGTGCCTGGGGAATAAGCCATAAATTACTAGCAAGGAGAGATAGGGATAAAAACAACGCAAGATTCCCCATTGGGCGAAAAATACGATGCCACGAAATCCCCGAAGCATAGCACACAATGAGCTCCTGACGCCGTAACATTCCTCCGTAAAAAAATAAAAATGCGAGCAAGAATGCAACAGGGACGGTTAGTGGCAAAAGTACGACGCTGTGTGCCAAATAATAACGACAGACAGAGATGAGCGTTACATGTGCTGCAAGAAATTGCTCAAGGTGCTTGTAGAGGTCTTCTAAAAACAATAGCACTGTCAGCAGTAATAAAAATCCACAAAAGCGCTTTGCGACACCACAAAAACAATACTGGTCAAGCAGCTTCACGGATAATTCACATTAGACAAAAATGCCAAGTTCCAGTTTCCCAATTTCTGAGATCATATCCATATTCCAAGGGGGATCCCAAACTAACTGTACCTGCGCCTCGTACTCAGGATATAAAGTTAAAACGAGATCCTCGACGGAACGCAGCAAGAAATCGCCCATTGGACACGAGGGCGATGTTAATGTCATCACAACTGTAATTGTTTTGTTTTCAATGTCGCCATCGACCTGGTAAATAAGTCCTAAATCGACGATATTGACGTGTACATCAGGATCTTCGATCGTCTTGAGTTGTTCCCATAACATCTCGCGATCAAAAGTTGTACCTATTGATGATTGGGGAACACTGCTCATTATTCTATGCAAAATAGACCTCCCTTGCTGGGAATCAAGTTTTTCATTGGAATAAAGTTTTTGGTAGAATATGCTTGACTTTATGTTTATGGCCCCGACAGTGAGGGACGTTTGTTGCAGGGTGGAGCAGTCTGGTAGCTCGTCAGGCTCATAACCTGAAGGTCCTTGGTTCAAATCCAAGCCCTGCACCCATTTTGGCTATCGGGAGTTGGGGCATTTGGATCGGGCTTGGTTTGGATTCTGTATGAAAAGGGTACTTTGTGTCGCGGCGCTCGTCTGTCGTATGGCTTTATCGTTGATCGCGAGTTTGCCGGTGGTATTGGGTTTCTATGGAGATCAACTCCCTCAGGCTTTTGCGCAATTGGTCGAGGAATATCCCATTCAAGGAGTTATTTTGTTTGATCGCAATATCGCACGTGATGAAGGAGGAGAGCAGGACCTCGCAAAATTGGCAGCACTTGTCCAAGAGATTCGTTCCATCATTCCTAATGCTTACGTGCTTGTTGACCAAGAAGGCGGACGTGTACAACGGTTGAAAGGAAAGAAGTTTTTTGATGCGCTTTCGCCCATAAGTTATGTCCAAAAAATTGAAGCGTCGCCAGAGTCGCGTCCGAAGATCATGAAGTTGTTGCGCGATAATACTCATCGCATTGATCAAGATTTGTCACGTGTTGGTATCAACGTCAACTGCGCGCCGTGCTGCGACCTATTGCACCCCTATACACATAATTTCCTAAAGGATAGAACATTTGGAGGTGACAAGAATACGGTAGTTGAGTGCTGTTTAAATGTCATTCGTACGATGCACCGCGATGGGATTATCCCGATATGTAAGCATTGTCCAGGGCATGGATGTGCAACTTCAGATAGTCATACATCTTTGCCACAAGCCAAAGATTCGTTCAATGAGCTCAACCAACAGGATTTCGACGTCTTTCGTAAAGTTGCGACTGCCGTAAAGCAGGAAAAGCTTTTCCCTTGTTGGTGCATGGTTTCGCATGTGCTCTATCCCTGTATCGATCTCGAAAATCCCGCAACCTTTTCCCAAAAGATTATCGATTTTATCCGTTCTGGTATCGGTTTTGGCGAAATGCCAATTATCAGCGACTGCATCGCCATGAATGCGCTTACGGGACCCCTTTGGGAACGAGCCGTGCGTGTCTTACGGGCGGGGTGCAACATTGTGTTATGTTCTCATCTCCTCGGCGAGGAAGGAGAGTTGGTAACTTACGAAGAGTATCGGCAATTATTGGTGGCCGTCCAACAGTTTTTGGAGCTTCGCAAGGAGTGCGATGGTGAAATTTCTCCTGAGCGTTTCGAGCAATTTCTCACGGAAACAGCTTTAAGCTTTGGGAATTCTCTTTAACTTTTTTAGAGGGAAGAAACAAAATCGCGTTTCTATTTTGACAACTATGTAAAAATTTTTATAAAATATCCTCGCGATGGGGAATGTGGCATGTGTGATCATGGGTGGCGGCCGGGGAACACGTTTGTTCCCGTTGACGAAAGATCGCTGTAAACCGGCTGTCCCTTTGGCGGGGAAGTATCGCCTCGTCGACATACCAATCAGCAATTGCATCAACTCCGGATTTAAAGATATTTATATTTTGACGCAGTTCAATACGCGCTCACTGCATACTCACATTAACAGTACCTACAAGTTTGACCCGTTTACCAAGGGGAAAATCGAAATTTTTTCAGCGGAGCAAACAGCCGATGGTATCGGCAATTGGTATGAGGGAACTGCTGATGCTGTTCGTAAAAACTTGCGCTACCTCAATGATCCCGCCAATGATCTCGTTGTAATTTTATCGGGCGACCAACTTTATCGTATGGATATTGGCGCTTTGGTACGCCATCACCTCCAGACTTCTGCTGATGTTACGATCTCTGCAAAGCCTATTCCTGGCAATAGGGTTTCCGCTTTCGGCATCATGCGCGTTAAGAATGATTTCTCTATTGCCGAATTCGTCGAAAAACCGACCGATTCCGAGCTCATCCGTAGCTTCACACTCTCAGGCCCATTGCGCCAAAACTTAAAGGACCAAAGCCATACTGCCTATGCACTCGCATCGATGGGTATTTATGTCTTTAAACGTTCGGTGTTGGATGAAGCCTTGAGCACTGGTGGTAGCGATTTTGGTAAGGAAATTATTCCAGGACTTTTGGGGAAAGTTGCCATTAAAGCCTTTATTTTCGAAGATTATTGGGAAGATATTGGAACGGTCCGTTCGTTTTTTGAAACCAATCTCATGCTCACCGATCTTGTCCCGGAATTTAACTTTTTTGATGTTTCAAAACCGATCTACACGCAGCCCAAAACCCTACCGGCGGCAAAAGTTAATAGCTGTACCATGCAAAATGTGCTCGTTGGCGATGGATGTATTATTTCGGATGCCCACTTGAAGCGTTGCGTGATTGGCGAACGTTCCTTGATTCGCTCGGGGACGGAAATGGAAAACGTATACATGATCGGCGCAGATCATTTCGAGAATGAATCCAATCCGGTTCCTTTGGGTATTGGCGAACATTGTCACATCAAAAACTGTATTATTGACCGTAATGCGCGGATTGGAGCAGGAGCCAATCTATCTCCAGAAGGTAAGCCCGCAAATTACGATCATTCAGAAGATATTTATATCAGGGATCATGTTTTATGCATTGGGAAACACGCAGTCATTCCGTCCGGATTTTCATTTTAATTGACAAGAAACGGCGCGCATATAGAACCGACGCGTCTCCTGTTAATGAAGCATTTTATCCCAGTTGTTGCGCTTGTTTCGACGATGTCCTGTCCCTCGGTAGTACATGCCGAGAACGAGGGGGCTCATTTGTTGGGCAAGGCGTTAGGGTATTTCAGGAGGAGTATTAAGATGGCGAAAGATGCGGTCGATTTTGTACACAATCAGGAATTTGAACCCTTTATTGAGCAGGGGAAATTGATAGCTTCAGGGCCTGCAGTATTTTTGTTTTGTCGCGTCTGGAAGCGTCTAATGTCGGAGTTCCCAGAGATTAAGGTACCACGCACAATTATTTGGGTTAATGGGGCTCCTGGTGCCGGAAAAGGGACGAATACGCGTAACGTCATGCGTGTAATGGGTATCTCGACACATCCGATTATTGTCAGCGATCTCTTACATACTCCAGAATATCAACAGAAAATCGATCAGGGACTACTCATTGATGATGAAGAGGTAACCTACTTAGTCTTTAAAAAGATCATTGAAGAAAGTCACAATGAGGTGGGAATCATTATTGATGGCTACCCAAGGACATTGATACAAGCAGAGTGTGCCGCGTTGTTAAAAAAAAGAATTGGCGCCGACCGGCTTCGTGAAATAACGGTTATGTTATTAGTAGATGAACGGACGAGTATTTTACGTCAAAAAACGCGGGGACAAGAGGCGATTGAGCACAACAACCAAGTTCAAGCTTCCGGTCATGGTGAACTTCAAACTGTACGAGCGACCGACATGGACGACAACGTTGCGCGGACACGTTATGCAATGTTTCGTGATCAAACTTTAAATGCGCTCAAATACATGAAAAAGTGTTCGAACTATTATAGCATTGACGCGAAGGGGTCCTTTGATGAGGTCCGGAATCGCATTTATGAAGCACTGAAAAAGGAAAATGCGAAGCTATAGTATATGGCTCGCCTCCCGGAGATTACCTCGTTTCGACAACGTTACGAAGTCCTTGATGCGCAAGTCCTATCGCCGGACTTTTTTAACGATCAGCGCCAGGCTGCGAAGATTGCTCGTGAACATCAAAAACTCGGAGCTTTGCTGGAGAAGTACGAGCACTATCTTATGCTTCAGAAAAATTTAGCGGAGAACGAGGCACTTTTGCAGGGTGAAGATATGGAGTTAAAAGCGCTCGCTGAAGAGGATAACCAACAAATTTCGTCAGAATTACAGCAACTCGAACACGAGATTCTCCTCGAAATGCTCCCACGCGACGAAAATGATTCGCGCAACACGATTATTGAAATTCGCGCCGGGACGGGTGGCGATGAAGCGAGTTTGTTTGCTGCGGATTTATTCCGCATGTACACCATGTATGCTGAGCGCATTGGATGGAAGACGGAAATTTTAGGTTCTAGTCCCTCCGAGTGCGGTGGCTTTAAAGAGGTATCGCTGCTTATCAGTGGTGATGAGGTTTTTAAACGCCTCAAGTTTGAGAGTGGTGTTCATCGCGTTCAACGAATTCCTACAACGGAAGCCAATGGGCGAATTCACACCTCGGCTGCGACCGTCGCAGTCTTGCCGGAAGCGGAGGAAGTCGACATCCAAATCGCTCCAGAAGATTTAGAAATTTCGGTCTGTCGTGCAAGTGGTCCTGGAGGACAGGGGGTCAATACAACGGATTCAGCAGTTCAGGTTCTCCATAAACCAACGGGAATGATGGTTACTTGTGCCGACGAACGTTCTCAAATCAAAAACAAAGCCAAGGCCCTCAAGGTTCTTCGTTCGCGTCTTTTGCAACAGAAGGAAGAAAGTGAGCGCAAAAAGTACGCCGAGAATCGAAAGAGCCAAGTCGGCTCCGGGGACCGCTCGGAACGTATTCGGACTTACAACTTCCCTCAGAATCGACTCACCGACCACCGCATTGGGCTCACACTATATAGTCTGCCGCAGATTATGGATGGCGATCTCGATGATCTCTTGAATGCATTAGTCGAGGCGAGTGATCAAAAACAAATCGAGCAATTGTTAGCTCCGGCTTCTTAGTTTTTGAATAAAAACTTGCGCTTTCCCCCAGAAAAATTCCGCTTCAAACGTGTCGATGATTTCGAAGGACATGGCTTGAATCCGTAGGTCTGAACTAATCGCGACGATTTCCTCAAGGGCGTAGCTCACGGTCACAATACGCGTTCCCAAACTTGTATTCTGAAGGTTTAAAATAAATGCTTCAATTTCCGTATCACTCATCTTGGTGCCATAGAGGTAAATGACAGTCGCTTGGGAGAGATTTTTTTCGAGAAAATCCCCGTGAATGAATTGAACTTGATCCTGAAGACCATAGTTTCGAACAACAGAGTTGGCAAAATCAGCAAAAAGCGCAATGCGTTCAATCCCCGTTACACGGCAATGATGTAAGCAGGCGAGCCAAAAGGCACATCGCCCCGTACCGGCACCGAGTTCAAACACGTGATCATCGGATGAAAGCTTTAAACGTTGCGCTATGCGTTCTAGAGTACGCATTGGCGTCTCGCCGTATTGGTAAATGTCAGAATCTAGGCGTAGCTGTAAGTAGCGTTTACTAATCGCAAAGGGGGATTCTAAAAAATATTCGAGTCTCAGTGTTTTGTCGAGTGTCATGAACAGCCAGCTGCGTGGGTAGCCGCGAAACAAAACATACAAAAAATCTAAACAATGTACCCAGCGTGCGCGTAACGCTAAGTAACAAAAATGAAAGGGTTCGCAAAGAATCGCAAACACGGAATATCTATAATCGTGTTTACAACATGCCCCGGAGGCGTCCCTTTTCCCGAAAATTCCCATCCCGAATCGCATCACGTATTTCCCGTACTAAACGCATCATAAACGCGACATTATGGATCGCTAACAACTGCCCACCCAACAACTCTCGCGCCTTGAAGAGATAGTGGATATAAGCACGTGTGAAATTTTTGCAACAATAACAAGAACAGGTTGGATCAACTGGCTCTGTATCCTCGGCAAAACGAGCGTTTTTGAGGCTGATAAATTCCTTGCCTTCTGCCATCTCGGGGTAGAGAAGTGCTCCTCCGTGGCGCGCGAGCCGTGTTGGATGTACGCAATCAAAGGTATCGATGCCCTGAGCAACACCATGCCAAAGATCGCGGATACCCCCAATGCCGAGCAGGTGCGTTGGACGATGAGGATGCATCATCGAACAGGTCTTATCGACGACGTCGTACATTTGTTGCCGATCGCCTCCGAGACTGCCGCCAATCGCTTGCCCAAAGAAATCTTGTTCTGCGATAAACTGTGTGCTGCGCTTTCGGAGATCCTCGTAAATTCCACCTTGAATGATCCCGTAAAGTCCCTGAGGGGTTGGGGATTTTTGAAATTGTTCCCGGCTACGGATCGCCCAACGATGGCTTCGTTCCATGGACTGTTCCGTATAGCGGCGTTCTACATGAAAAGGCGTACACTCATCGAGTACGAGAATGAGATCCGCACCAAGTTTTTGTTGGATTTCGATTGAAAGCTCTGGCGTCAGAATTTTCTTCTGACCATCGATATAAGAGCGAAATCCCGCCCCATGTTCGTCGATTTTTAAAAGAGTTTTGGGGATAGAACAATGACGGTGGCCCTTAATCTCATTCGCAACACCACCATGACCGAGACTAAAGATCTGAAAACCACCTGAATCCGTCAGCATCGGCCCATCCCAGCCCATCATTTTATGGAGTCCACCGCGTTTTTGAACAAAATCGGGCCCTGGTTGGAGATAGAGATGATAGGTGTTGGATAAAATAATCTCTGCACCAGATTCCCGCATCTGTTGCATCGTGAGCGACTTCATCGCCCCCTTCGTGGCGCAAAAAATAAAGGCGGGTGTCTTTAAAACACCATGTGGTGTTGTTAACCGACCACAGCGTGCATGCGTATGGGAGTCCCGATGGGTAACCTCAAACTGAAAGCCAGGGTAGGGCACGCTCCCTAATGAAATTTCTCGACGAGGTAGTTGGCACAGCTATCGAGGGACTCCAGTTGAGGATAGTCCGCCTCCGGAACCTCAATCGAATACTGTTTACGCAATTCCATAACGATATCCAAAAAGTCCATGGAATCGAGATCGAGCTGTTCGCGCAACGGAACATCGGGTTTTAGGCCACTCACATCCTCATCGGGTGCGATTTCCCCGATAATTTTCCGTACCAACTCCCGCACTTCCTCCTTGGATTTCGCCATAGTTAAATTCTGCGGCGATTTCTCCAAAAACTTCGGAGGGTGTCAAGATATATGTTGGCATTTTTCGCACGTTCATTACCATCACTTGGGTGAATTATCTACACGCGTACTGGCGCGTTCTGTATATTGATACTCCGCAAAAATCGAAGGGTAATCCCTTTTTAGAAATTCTAAACAATCCGGATGAACGCACATCCCTATTACTTTTTCGGACATCCTTAAGTTTTGTAGTCCTCAACCGTTATCCGTATAATGCGGGACATCTATTAGTTTTACCGCAGCGCGAGATTGGGGAACTGAGTGCATTATCTCCTGAAGAACAAACAGATTTTTTTCAAACCATTATCCGTTCGGAACAGATGCTCCAAAAAGCCCTAACGCCCGACGGTATTAATATCGGGATGAATTTAGGCCATGCTGCCGGAGCGGGTATTCCGCAACATCTTCACTGTCATCTCGTACCTCGTTGGGATGGGGATACGAATTTTATGCCGGTGATTGCGGATACCAAAGTACTCCCAATCGCATTAGAACACATGTGGGAAAAATTACGGACTTTTTTATGACCAAGTTAATTGTAGGGAATTGGAAGATGAATAAGACGTCGACGGAAGCGGCGCAACTCGTTCAGGAATTGTTAAAAATACCATCGGGTGTTTCGGTTGCGATTTGCCCTCCGTTTACGGCACTCGATCGCTGTGCTCAGCTACTAAAGGGAACACCGATCGCCTTAGGTGCACAGAATGTCTATTGCCAGGAAAAGGGTGCATTTACCGGAGAAATTGCGCCAAATATGCTAACGGATCTAGGCGTTCAGTATGTGATTATCGGTCACAGTGAACGTCGGTCCTTGTTTTTTGAGACAGATGAGTTAGTAAACCAGAAGGTAAAATTAGCACAACAACATCAACTCATTCCAATTATCTGTGTTGGAGAATCTCTTGAAGAACGGGAACAGAATCAAACGCTCGTGGTCATCGAACGCCAAGTAACCGCGGCATTAAAGGATGTCACTAACTCCAATCTTGTAATTGCGTATGAACCGATTTGGGCGATCGGTACAGGCAAAACCGCTACACCGGAAATTGCCCAAGAAGTACACCACGTGATTCGGCAACTACTTTCAAAGCATTTTAACGATAACACCATTCATATCCTTTACGGAGGCTCGATGAAGCCCAATAATGCCGCTACACTGCTGGCACAACCCGATATCACGGGAGGATTGATTGGAGGCGCTTCACTCGTTGCAGACGATTTTCTCGAAATTATTCGTCAAGCGGCGTAATTTTTGAGCTTTCGATTTATTAATAAAAAAACACACGGTCGTATGCGTTATGACGCTATCGACCTCTTTTTCGTACCTTCGCGCCCAAGCACGTCAGATTCGTCAACAGATTGAGACGGTAACGCGTCGCAATGGGGGACATCTCGCTTCGAACCTCGGTATTGTCGAACTAACCCTAGCGCTCCATAAAGTCTTTCAATCTCCCCGAGACCAAATTATTTTTGATGTCTCCCACCAATGTTACGCTCATAAACTCCTCACCGGCCGGGAAGCGTTATTCCCAACGTTGCGTCAGACCGGAGGCCTTTCAGGCTTTACGTCTCCTTCAGAAAGCATCCATGATCATTTTTTCTGTGGCCACGCCGGTACGGCGCTCTCGTTAGCACTGGGTCTCGCGAAAGCCCGCGATCTTCACAAAGATGATGACCATGTAATTGCCGTTTTGGGCGATGCCTCTTTAACAAATGGGTTAACACTCGAGGCACTCAATAATGTCGGATCTACAAAGCTCATTATTGTGATCAACGATAACGGTTATGCCATTGCGCCCAATGTCGGCTTTATCGCACGTTATCTCAAGGGCCTGATACTCAGTACGCCCTATAACCGTACCAAAACATGGCTTAAAAATGCCCTCCGTAAGATTTGGGTCGGGAAGCAAATTATTCACGGGCTATCCGCTCTTAAACGTGCCATCAAAGCACTTGTTTTACCATCCTCTTTCTTTGAATACTACGGTTTGCGCTACATTGGTCCCATCGATGGCCATAACCTTGAAGAACTCGTCGATGTGCTGGAATTTTGCAAACAAGAAACCAAACCGGTCCTCCTTCACGTTAAAACACAAAAGGGATACGGTGGACAACAAACCGTTACGCCAGAAGAACACAGTATTTCTCCAATACCGACACAGGGATACTCACAGACTTTGGGCCATACGCTCTGTCAATTGACCAAAAAAAACAAAAAAATTGTCGCCATTACCGCGGCAATGTCCACCGGAACTGGGCTACAAGAATTTCAGCAAAAATTCCCACAAAACTTTTTTGATGTTGGGATTGCCGAGGGACATGCGGTTACCTTTACTGCCGGATTGGCTAAAATGGGCCTCATTCCCGTTTGCGCGATTTATTCTACCTTTTTGCAACGCGCATTCGACAATATCTTTCATGATGTAGCGCTCCAAAATCTTCCGGTTATTTTTGCGATCGATCGCGCTGGTCTTTGTCCCCAAGAGGGCCCCACACACCATGGACTTTTCGATCTCGCTTGGCTTAGTGCCGTTCCTAATCTCATCATTATGCAGCCCAGCGACACAGAGGAGCTGGCGATGATGTTAACCGCGGCCATTACCTGGAGTCGTCCCTGTGCCATCCGCTATCCACGAACAACGGTCACAAAACCCAAACAACATATGCCCATTCAAATCGGCCGGAGTGAAATCCTTCAGGAAGGTCAGCGCATTGCGCTCATCGCTCTCGGCGAAAAAGTGGGCATGGCTCAAGAAGTCGCGCAAAAACTGTTCTGCGATTGTACGATTATCAATGCGCGTTTCGTTAAACCACTTGATGAGGCTCTTCTACGCCATTGTGCCGAAAAACATGACTATCTTTATACGCTTGAAGACCACGTTGTGACAAGCGGCTTCGGCAGCGCGGTTGCGAGCTTTTTTCAACAAAACCAAATCCCCGTACGCCTCCATTGTTTCGCCTGGCCCGATCAGTTTCTGCCACATGCAACTAATGATGCGGATCTTTTAACAAAATACCACCTGACGACAGACGATATCGTAGAGAAAATCCACCAAGACCTACGGAGTTGACTTCAGCATGGATATACATTTAAGCTTTTTGTGATGAACATTGCCATTTTGGGGGCTGGCGCATGGGGGACCGCGGTCGCGTTGAGTAGCTGGCGCGCGCACCATACCGTGACGCTCATTACGAAAAATGCCCAGGATGCTGCGGAAATTAATACGCACCACGAAAATATTACGTTCTTTCCCGGTATCGAAATTCCCGAAGCGATTACCGTTACGCACCGTTACAATGAGTTAAAAGCCTGTGATGTTTTATTTTTAGTTTGTCCTTCGGCAGCGATTGATGATGTCGGCAAACATATTCAAGAAGCGGGATTACCGGCATCGGTCCCGATTATTTCGTTTTGTAAGGGGCTACCGGGAGAGACCTGGGAATTACCCAGTATGTACATTGCGCGTCGATTCCCCAATAATCCTTTTGGTGTTCTATCGGGCCCTTCTTATGCGCGTGAAGTTGCCTTAGGTCTACCAACAACTGTGGTATTAGCATCGAAAAATCCGGATTGCCAAAATTTAGCGTTTCACTTTCCCAATATGACGATCCTCCCGTCAGCAGATGTTATTGGCGTTGAGCTCGGGGGATGTTTGAAAAATATTTACGCGATCGGGGCAGGGATTTTCGATGGTCTTCAACTCGGCATGAATGCAAAATGTTCCTATATGATGACCTGTCTGCAGGAAATGATTATGATCGGACAAAAGCTCGGCGCACAAACGGAAACATTTTACGGTCCGAGTGGCATTGGGGACTTTTTAGCAACTTGCTCGGGATCGTGGAGCCGCAACCGTACCTTTGGGGAATCGCTGATACAAGATTATGATCCACATAAGTTATTTACGCAGTCGGTTGCTGCGATCGAAGGTTACCGTTCTGTTAAAACCTTCCATCATATCTTTGAGGAAAAATCGATATCGGCACCGGTCGTTAACGCCCTCTATCAGATCTTATATGGGGGTACTATTCAAGATGTTGCCGATATCAAAAGGACCATACTCGCAGCGGTGTTTCCGTCATGAAGTGTCCTCATTGCCAATATAGCGACACCAAGGTAACCGATACACGTGTTGCACCGGATCAGAGCAGTATCCGTCGTCGTCGGAAGTGTCCGGAATGTGGCTATAAATTTTCGACCCTAGAGACGCTCTGTCCACCAGAACTTGTCGTCGCTAAGCGAAACTTGCAGGAGGAAGAATTTGATAGCGAGAAAATCGCCAGTGGTCTACGAAAAGCCATTAAAGCTGATGCGTTGAGTGAAAAGAAGATTGAACACGCCATGCAGCAGATTTTGAACCAGATCCAAGGAAACCATACAACAAAAATTACTTCTGAGGAAATTGGACAAATCGTTATGCAAGTGCTGAAGGAAACGGATCCGATCGCGTACCTGAGGTTTGCGAGTATCTACAAAAATTTTCACGAAACGCATGAATTCGAACAGGAAGTCAAAAATCTCCATCCGGATTAAGCTTGCGAAAGCGGTAAAATCCGCGGAATGTGTGCCGTGAGAATTGCGATTGTAGGGCGTCCTAATGTTGGCAAAAGCCGGCTATTTAATCGGCTGGTTCAGAAACGTGTGGCGATTGTTCATGATCAAGCTGGTGTGACGCGTGATATTATTGAAGCGCCGTTAGGCGAGGGGATTTTTTTGATGGATACGGGCGGCGTTGGTGTTATTTGCGACAATTTATCAAGCTCTGTCGAACATCAAGTCGATCTTGCGATTCAGCAATCCGACGTCATTTTTTTTGTCGTCGATGGACGCGCAGGCGTAACGGCTCTCGATCAGGAAATTGCTCAGCGATTACGTACCTCTGGACGAAAAGTTTTTCTGGTCGTGAATAAAATCGATAGCGAAAAGCAGCGTTTCTTTTACGACGAATTTTTCCAACTCGGACTCGGAGAACCTATCGCGGTTTCAGCCGAACATGGCTATGGAGAAGAAGCTTTGAGAAAGATTATCCGAGAAAACAACGAGCACCCTTCGGATTTAGAAGCAGCCGATATCAAGTTCTGCCTCGTTGGACGGCCCAATGTCGGAAAGTCTTCGATTGCCAATGCACTCTTAAACGAACCGCGACTCATTGAAAGTCCGATTGCAGGAACTACACGCGATGCCGTTCGGTGTCGGTTTCAGCATCAAAATTATACGTTGGAACTCATCGATACAGCGGGACTTCGTACGAAGAAGAAAATTGATAGCTCGGTCGAATTTTTCTCAACCTTACGCTCACGTGATGCCATTTTAGAGGCCGATGTCGTCGTTTATATCATTGATGCCTTGACAGGGATTACGCGGCAGGATCAACAGCGCATTCGTCAGATCATGAACGAGCACAAATGCCTGTTACTAGTCGTCAATAAATGGGATTTAGCACGAGAAGATCTTTTAGGGTGTACACGGACGGAATTCCAAAAACGCTTTTTAGAGGCCATTCAAGCAGAATTACCGGGACAAAAATCGGTCATTTTTACATCTGCAAAGAACGGTAATCCAAATGATTTACTAAAAGCCATTATTGAGCTTTATAAACGTGCGCAACAGACAATTTCAACGGGAAAACTCAATCGAATTGTTCAAAATCTACTGGAACGCCAACCACCGGCATCCGTCGGTAAGAAACGCTTTAAAGTCTATTATCTGGTATGTTGCCAAAACTTTCCGTTTAAGTTCAAGTTATTTTGTAATAAAGCAGAACTCCTTAACGAGCCGTATAAGCGCTACCTCGAAAATGGCATCCGTAATGCCTTTGACCTCGAAGGATGTCCAATCGTCTTTGAATTCTTGAGTAAAGAGCCACGTTACTGCTTACAAGAAACCTAAATAAGACATAATATATATTATGCGAAATGAGTAAACCGCATTGACGCTGCGTCGGACTTTAGCATAGTCCGCGTCGTCTATGTTAGAAAACGCAGATAAAGTTCGGCATTCCGCAGCCCATGTACTCGCTGCCGCCGTCGCACATCTATTCCCAAACGTAAAGTTCGATATCGGACCGAAAACGGAGGAGGGTTTTTATTACGATTTTTCCCTCGATCACACGTTTACGGCGGAGGATTTGACGCGACTCGAAGCCGAAATGCAGCGTATTATCGATCAACATCAGGACTTTATCCGTACCGAAATGAGTCGGCACGAGGCCGAAGATTTTTTATCGAAAAATCATCAAACGTTTAAGCTCGAACGCCTAGCCGATATCCCAGAGAGTGAGGTCATTTCCTTTTATCAAAACGGTGACTTTATCGATCTCTGTCGTGGACCTCATGTCGATAATACCGCTGAAATTAAGGCGTTTAAACTCTTATCCATTGCGGGTGTATACTACCGTGGCGACGAGCACAATCCCCAGCTACAACGCATCTACGGGGTGGCATTTTCATCAAAAAAAGAGCTTGAGAACTATCTTCACCAGCGGGAGGAGGCACAAAAGCGCGATCACCGCAAATTAGGGAAAGAGCTAGAATTATTTCTCATTGATGAAGCTGTTGGGCAGGGACTTATCTTATGGCTTCCGAAGGGAACGATTGTTAAGAATGCTCTTCAGTCCTTTATTTCCGAGGAACTAGAAAAGCGAAATTACCAACTCGTTTCGACACCACATATTGCCAAATTGGGACTCTTTCGGACATCTGGACACTTCCCTTACTATAAGGACTCCCAATATCCACCGATTGCTGAACGCGCGACCCTCGAAAAAAACGCGCATATATCCTGTCGCGAACTGATGACCGGTCTTGAATCTGGAGACTTCGATGGATTTCTGTTAAAGCCGATGAATTGTCCTGGGCATATTCGGATCTATGCCTCTAAGGGGCGTTCCTACCGTGATCTTCCGATGAAAATCGCCGAGTTTGGGACCGTTTATCGCTGGGAACAATCCGGGGAACTCAATGGGATGACGCGTGTTCGTGGATTTACGCAAGATGATGCACATATCTTCTGTACAGAAGAACAACTGCCCCAAGAAATCGCCGAATGTCTCGATTTGGTTAAAATCATCTTTGCAACACTCGGTATGGCGGAATTCAAAGTCCGTGTGAGCCTTCGCGATCCTGCCTCCGATAAATATATCGGAAGCGACGCTGCTTGGGAGAAATCCGAGAGTTCACTCAAAGAAGCCGTACAGGGCTTAGGGGTACCCTACTCGCTTGAACCCGGTGAAGCGGCATTTTATGGCCCCAAGATCGATTTCGTCGTCAAAGATGTCATCGGACGCGAATGGCAATTAGGTACCATTCAAGTTGATTACAACCTTCCTGAACGGTTTGATTTGACCTATATCGGTCCAGACAACCAGCCGCATCGTCCAGTTATGATCCATCGTGCACCTTTTGGCTCTATGGAGCGCTTCTGTGGACTTCTGATCGAACACTTTGCCGGTGATTTTCCGACGTGGTTAGCCCCTGAGCAGGTACGCATTTTGACGCTTGGTGATGCACAAATTGAATATGGTCAGCAAATTCTAGCGCAAGTTAAAGAAGCCAAACTACGCGCCAGTCTGGATGCCAGTCCCGAAAAATTGGGGGCAAAAATTCGCAAAGCGGAACTCGAAAAAGTGCCCTACATGTTCATCGTTGGCCCTCAAGAACAATCGCAACATCAAGTTACAATTCGTTCTCGCCATCACAAAGAAAAAGACGGAGCGTCCTCGATCGATCATGCCATTCAACTCATTGTCGAAGAAGCACAGTCAAGGAAACTGAATTAATAAAGGGAGCTCAGCTCCCCTACTCCCGTTCGGTAAGCGCGAGTGAAAATTGGATTTTTAAAGCCAACTTACGATCAGATTCTTTGAGGATTTCCCCGCTCATTAGAAAAAATTTCCCACAGCGCTCATTGAGTTGTGCCTTAATGTGGAGTTTTTCCTCAGGTCGAACAATCGCTTTAAACCGAGCATCTCCAATACGGGCTAAGACTGGCATCATGCCTGGCTCCAAAGGAACTTTTTTGAGCACTAAGATTGCTGCCGTTTGAAAAACCGTTTCACATAAAAGAACGCCCGGTGTAATGGGATTTCCGGGATAGTGTCCCCGGTAAAAATCATCTGTAGCATGAAAGGTTTTTTCGGCAAAAATCGATGTTTCTTCCAACGATAAAACCGAATCAACGAACAAAAAAGGATCGCGGTGCGGGATGAGCGCTTGAATATCGATCATGGCTCTAAAACTTCCAGCTTCTGTAATTCTTCATTCCAGGCCCCGTCTTCGTCGTTAAACTCTTCCTTATCATCGAGGTAATCATCCTCAAATTCCTCTTCTTCGTCGCCCGTATATTCCCCTTTGTCGCCTAAATCATAACCTTCCGGCGTGTACTCTAAAATATCGACGATCTCATCAAAGACGTGAACATTGCTGCCTTCGACGTACTTCTCCTGATACTTTTCCTTAATTGCCTCCTCGATTTCTTCGCTGTCTAACGGTACCTTGAAATCAATAAGATCATTGAGCAACTTGACACGTAAACGAATGAGATGATCAATTAACTCCATGTATGGTCCCTCATTATCTGCGGCACCATTCGGAAATAAAAAGAGCGGCTCTTCGGCATCGAATACCTTGATGTTCGTAAATTCAAGTTTAATTTGGTTATTACTGAGGGCTGCCACGATTCGAAACTTTAAAAACGCATTCTCAACGAGATCATTGCGGAGACCGTAGCTTTGGAGTGGCGCGGTGAGCTCGATGAGGTGCTCAAATTGTCGCGGATCGATAATTCCGGCGTAGTCACCGTCGATGTGCGCATCGTTACTGAGTTTCTCGACCCACCACTTATAATCGTTTTTCAGACACGCGATACACCACTCAATCTTTTCAGACATGCCGTCTGCGGATAACAAAATCCTACAAAAGGTAAAGCTGAAAATGGCTTATTGATTCTTGACGAAAATTCGTTAGCCGTGGGGCACATGATCGAAGTTCTCCCCGGGTTTCGCGAATTTTATCCCGAAGCCTGTTCCCGTCGCAACTATCTTTTCCAGACCGTACGTCAGGTCTGTCAAAATTTTTGCTTCCAAGAATATGATGCTCCGATTCTCGAACCACTTGAGCTCTATACCGAAAAATCCGGGCCAGAAATTGCAACACAGCTCTTTAATTTCATCGATCGCGGTGGTCGTGCTGTTGCGATGCGCCCCGAGATGACACCCGCAGTTGCACGGATGATCGGCTCGAAAATTAATAGCCTTAAGCGCCCGTTGAAATGGTTTTCTATCGGGGAAAATTTCCGTTATGAACGCCCGCAAAAGGGACGACTTCGCTCGTTTTATCAATTTAATATCGATATTTTCGATGAACCCAGTGTCAGTGCTGAAGCAGAAGTGCTCAGTGTTGCGATTAGTATTTTAAGGACCCTGGGCCTCACCGAACGTGACTTTCACATCCGTCTTAGTGATCGTATTTTGTGGAGAATTTTCCTCGAAGGCCTTGGTGTTGCTCCAAAATCAATTCCGCAGGTTTTATCAATTGTCGACCACGCCGGCAAAGAAAGTGAGGAAGTCCTTCGGGAACAACTTTTACCGTTTGCTCCTGCGTCGATCAATCTCTGGGACCAACTTCAATCATTTCAAAATATTCACAATCTTGGGGTGCTTAAAACATTTTTGAGCTCTAGCCTTCGGGAAACTTCCGTAATTCAAGAACGTTTAGCAGTACTCGAAAATTTGCTACAACGCCTCGAGTACATGGGTTTACGCGATTTCATCACACTCGATTTTGGGATCGTCCGGGGGCTGGCCTACTACACAGGTTTTGTGTTTGAAATCTTCGAGCGTTCTGGAAAATCTCGCGCGATTGCTGGTGGCGGACGCTATGATCAACTCATCGAAAAATTTGGTTATCCTTCGACGCCCGCAGTCGGACTTGCCTTTGGAGACGTTACACTGCAAAATATTTTATCGGAACATAACCTGTTACCCTCTTCAGAGTCGAATTGCGACATTTTTGTAGTTTTTGACGCAGCTTCAGAAGCTAATGCGATGCGCGATATCATTACTTTACGTCAGCACGGACAACGTGTTGATTACGCGCTCAAAACAATTTCGCCAGAAAAGCAATTTAAGCAGGCCGCCAAGGCCCATTGGGTCGCGCGTTATGAAAGTGGCAGTGAAACAATCTTTCTACGCGATGTGTTTCATAAAAGCAAACAAATTCTCAGCCGAGACATATTCCTAAAGCAATTTTGTTCTCATCAATCAGCTTAGAATAACTTTGGATGCGTGCGTGAAAGGTATCGGGTGCCCGGAGAGGGGGTCGAACCCTCACTCCCGTGAAGGAATCGGATTTTGAGTCCGACGCGTCTGCCAATTCCGCCATCCGGGCGCCTTGAGGGACGATTGAAAAACCCGTTCCCCTGTCAAGTGCCAAGTCCGTTAGATAAACAGCTCTTCGGGCTTAAAGAACCGACGTAGTTCTTGTTGTGCACTGTCGGCGCTGTCGGACGCATGCGCGATATTACGCATTTTGTCTGTTCCAAAATCCCTGCGAATCGTCCCCTTGGGCGCCGCCGTAGAATCGGTAGGTCCTAGGAGGTCACGGACAGTCTCAATCGCATTTTCTCCGCGGATTGCTAAGAAGACCACCGGTCGCGAACGCATAAACTCGACGATTTCCGGGAAAAACGGTTTGTCGACAAGATGGGCGTAATGTTCTCTCAAAATATCTTCTGAAAGTCGTTCCATCTTACACGCGACGATATCGAATTGCCGCTCATTAAGCCGGCGAATCACCTCTCCCTGAAGCCGTTTTTCCATACAGTCAGGCTTCAAAATAACGAATGTTGTTTCGATCTTCATGAAAAATTTTTCTAACAAAACCCACGCTGTGCTCGCTGAATCCCTCCAAGTACAAGTTGATAAAGCTCCGGATCTTGGGTCTCCTGCCGACGTAGGGTCTCAAACGCCATCGCACGATTGCCACGGGAGTGAAAAATGACACGAAAAATATCTTTCACTGTATCAATGCGTTCTGGAGAAAATCCATTGCGCTCGAGAGCGATCTTGTTGAAAGCACGCGTACGTGCGGGCAACCCCTCTGCGATCATAAACGGAAGAATATCCATAACCGCCTTTGAGGATCCCGCAAGCATGGCGTAATCACCGATGTGGCAAAACTGATGCACGCCGGCATTCCAAGCAATGTTGACATAATTTCCCAATACCACATGCCCCGCGAGGGCTGATAAACTACTAATCACCACGTGATTACCAATAACGCAGTCATGCGCGACATGCGCGTAGGCTAAAATCGCATTATCATTGCCAACTCGAGTACAGTTCCCCTCCTCCGTTGCTGTGTGGATCGTGACATATTCGCGAAAAATATTACGGTCACCAATATAAAGTCCAGGACTCCCACCCTTATATTTGAGATCTTGCGTCTGACCACCAATCATCGCATAAGGAAAAATCGTATTTTTCTCCCCGACTGAAGTATTCCCGTCAACAGAAGCGTGATGATGGACTATTGTTCCTGAACCAATCGTAACTTCCGGGCCAATGTAAGCAAAAGCGCCAATTGCGACATCATCTGTGAGTTCTGCACCGGAGGAAATGACTGCTGTGGGATGAATCTGTGTCATGCTTTAACAATCGAAAACATCAACTCGGCGGAAGAAACTACTTCACCGGCAACCCGGCACTCCGCCGCCGCAACACCGATCTTATCCCCACGGTAACGTATAATCTTAACCGTGATTTCTAACTGATCCCCTGGAACCACTGGCTTACGAAATTTAACCTTATCGCAACTCATGAAGTATGCTAGACGCGACTCGTATTGGTACCGCTTGAGCATCAAAATTCCCGCTGCCTGTGACATCGCCTCGATTTGTAAGACTCCCGGCATGACCGGGTGTCCTGGGTAGTGTCCTGCAAAATACGGCTCATTGATCGTTACATTCTTGAGCGCGACTAACGAATCGTCACCAATAAACTTAACGACGCGATCAATTAACAGAAAGGGATACCGATGCGGTAATGTATTTAAGACTTTGATGGTATCAAAAGAGGGATCTTCAGCGATAATGGCTCTCGGCGAGGACTTTTTTTTTTGCGCCGTCTGCTGATAACTCTCCTTATATTGTTCGAAAATCTGCTTTGTAAGCTTTGCGTTGAACGCATGCCCAGGGCGAATCGCAATCAGATGACAACGAAGATCCATCCCTAAAAGCGCTAAATCTCCAATAAGGTCGAGAATTTTATGCCGAACAAACTCATCCGGGAATCGCAATGGCTCTTTCGATAAAATCTGGTCACCTTTGATAACAACTGCGCAGTCGAGGCTCCCACCTTGGATTTTCCCACATGCGAGGAGCGGTTCGATATCCTCGTACATCGCAAACGTTCGCGCAGGTGCAATCTCACTGGCATAACACTCTGGTGTAATATCAAGTGATAGGTGTTGTGTATGGATACCTCGATCATCAGCCGAGGTACACGTGATCTTGAAACCATCATACGGAAGTGCGATTAATGAACGATTTCCTTCCGTAACCGAAATCGGTTCCTGTAGAGAAAACACCTTACGTTCCACCTCCAGCTCTACGGGCTCTGCCTCGTACAGGAGATTCGTGAAGTATTTCGCGGAGCCATCTAATATGGGCGGCTCTTCGGCATCGAGCTCCATGATGATGTTATCGATTTTTAGCCCCGCAAGCGCACTCATTACGTGTTCGATTGTTCCAACGTGGACCGAACCCAGCTGTACCGAAGTGCACCGGACGAGATCATCGACTTTTTGAATTGTCGGACAAATCTCTGGTTTGCCAAAAAGATCAACGCGACGGAAAAGAATTCCTGTATCCGCGGGCGCTGGCAAAAAAGTCAACTTAACAGTCTTTCCCGTATGAAGGCCAACCCCCTGCACGGAAACTTCCCTCGAAATAGTCCGTTGCTTCATATGCTATTGTCGTTTTAGGATCTTTTTCAAATGTTCAACATTTCTTTTAATGACCTCGTCTTGATCCATCATATTTTCTATGGACTTACACGCATGAATCACCGTTCCGTGATCCCGGCCACCAAAAGCTAGACCGATTTCGACAAGCGATTGCGGCGTCAGCGCGCGGCTCAAATACATCGCCACTTGACGTGGCATAGCAATATTCGCAGGGCGTCGTTTTCCCAATAAATCCGCCGTTTTTAGATTATAAAACTCAGCAACCTTTTGTTGAATCACGTCGATCGTTACCGTATTCGCGACCTCTTCCTGAAAAATATCCTTCATGAGAAGTCGGAGAACATTGATGTCGACCTTGCTATGCGAGAACTGCATGTAGCTAACAACACGCGTCAGGGCACCTTCCAGGCGGCGAACGTTTGTCGACACATGCTCGGCCATGTAGCTCAGTACATCATAATCTAATGAAATTTTAAGCGCTTCGACCTTTTTGGAAAGAATCGCAATACGGGTCTCAAGGTCCGGTGGCTGGATATCGGTTACCAAACCCCATTGGAAGCGTGATACCAGACGGCTCTCCAGTTTAGCAATTTCCGAAGCCGGGCGATCACTACATAAAAAAATCTGTTTTTGGGATTCAAAAAGCTCATTAAAGGTATGGAAAAATTCCTCTTGGATTCGCTCCTTCCCTGATAAAAAGTGAACATCATCTAATAAAAAAACATCGATACTACGGTATTTTTTGCGAAATTTTGTCATTGCATTGGTTTGGATCGCCTGGATGAACTCATTCGTAAATTTTTCCGTCGAGGTGTAAGCGATTTTTGCCTTTTTGTTATTCGCCAAAACTTGGTGCGCAACGGCATGCATCAGGTGAGTCTTCCCCAATCCCGTACAGCCGTATAAAAACAGCGGATTATAAGCCTTTCCTGGGGCATTCGCGATCGCGATCGACGCGGCATGTGCCATTTGATTGCCAGGTCCAACGACAAAATTCTCAAATGTATTTTTAGGATTTAAGATGTACCCTTCCTCAATCTCCCCCTCTTTGCTCGTTGCCGTTTTAGGCTTTTTGCGCGATGGTGCTGGTTCGGAAGTTTGCGTACTACTACGGACGGACACCTCAATCGATCGGCCAAGAACAAGTTGTAATTTTTGTGCAATCACGTCACGATAGTTGTCGTTAACCCAAATCGCTGCAAAATCACTGGGCACTCCGAGTACAATTTGGTCCTCGTGTTCCTCCAGGAGAGATAACGATTCAAACCACGTCTGATACACGTCGTCTTGGAATGTTTTCCGCAACTCAGATTTCACGAGACACAGCGCATCCCCGATCTCACTTATTGGCTCTTCAGACATGTTATTCACAATTCCCACATAGATAAAGCGTCCCCACAACCACCGACAAAGATCAATCAACTCCAAGCGATACGCAATGCCAAAATCGATATTTTTTTAGCAACGTCCTGCAAACGGCTTCAATACTCGCTTACAGGGAGCTCATTTTACGATAGTTTATAGAAGA